>NZ_JAGQDD010000001.1:0-830633 GCF_018069845.1 Ideonella alba | reverse complement strand
CGCTCGCCTGCGGCTCGCTCCGGTCAAACAGTGTCGACCAAGTCAGTGCACGAGGCGCGCCTGCGGCGCGCGCCCCGGGGCGTCTGCGCTCCTCGGCGCCCCCGACAGCGCCACCATCCCCAGGCCGCTCAGGCCTTGGCTGAATCCACCGTTGGCGTACTGCAGCAGGCATGGCCCATCGCGGCCAACGGCCGCTGTGGGCAGGTTGCGGCCCCTCGGCGCTCAGCCCCGCTTCTTCAGCAGCAGGTGCAGCAGGATCGCCCCGAAGGTGGCGGTACCGATGCCACCCAGCGCGAAGCCGCCGAACTTCAGCGTGTAGTCGCCGGTGCCCAGCACCAGCGTGACGGCGGCGACGATCAGGTTGGCGTTGTCGGAGAAGTCGACCTTGTTGTCGACCCAGATCTTGGCGCCGGCCACGGCGATCAGGCCGAAGACGACGATCGACACGCCGCCCATCACCGCCAGCGGGATGGCCTGGATCAGCGCGCCGAACTTGGGGCTGAAGCCCAGCACGATGGCGATCAGCGCGGCCACCACGAACATCGCGGTGGAGTAGATCTTGGTGGCGGCCATCACGCCGATGTTCTCGGCATAGGTGGTCACGCCGGTGCCCCCGGCGCTGCCCGAGACCATGGTGGCGATGCCATCGCCCAGGAAGGCGCGGCCCATGTAGCGGTCCAGGTCCTGGCCGGTCATGGCGCTGACCGCCTTCACGTGGCCCAGGTTCTCGGCGACCAGGATGATCGCCACCGGGGCGATCAGCAGCATCGCACCGGCGTCGAAGACCGGCGCGGCAAAAGCCGGGGCGCCAAACCAGGCGGCGCTGGCGACGGCGCTGAAGTCCATCGGCTTGCCCAGGCCCAGGCCGTTGGTCAGGACCGCGTAGATCACGCTGGCGATGATCAGGCCCACCAGGATCAGCAGGCGCTGCAGCATGCCGCTGGTGCGCACCGCCACCAGGCCCACGCACAGGAAGGTGATGGCCTGCATCCACTTGTCGAAGTCGGTGGGCGCCATGTTCTTGATCGGCACGCCTGCCAGGTTCAGGCCGATCACCGCCACCACCGCACCGGTCACCACCGGCGGCATCAGTGACTCGATCCACCGGGTGCCGATCACCTGCACCAGCAGGCCAATCAATGCGTAGACCGCGCCGCAGGCGATGATGCCGCCCAGCGCCACGCCGATGTTGGCGTTGGCGCCCGAGCCGCCGTAGCCGCTGGCGGCAATCACCACGCCGATGAAGGCGAAGCTCGAGCCCAGGTAGCTGGGCACCCGGCCGCCCACCACGGCGAAGAAGATCAGCGTGCCGATGCCCGACATCAGGATCGCCACGTTCGGGTTGAAGCCCATCAGCAGCGGCGCCAGCACCGTGGCACCGAACATCGCGATCACGTGCTGCACGCCCATCGCGGCGGTGGCTGGCCAGGGCAGGCGTTCATCGGGGGCGACGACGCGACCGGCTTCGGCCGGCACTTCGCGCCAGGTGGGGATCAGGCTCATCGGGACTCCTCGGGTAGGGATGTTCTGTGGGCACCGTCCGCGCCAGGGGTGTGCGGCCGGACGGGCCGCCGCAGTGTAGTGCCGTGCGCGCACACCCCTGATTCGAGGCTGTGCGGATGCGCCACCGTGTGCGACCATCGCGGCCTCATGACCAAGCGCCCGCAGGATTCCGGGGCGACAGCGGCTCCGGTCAACACCACTGCGCTGTTCGAGCGTCTGTCGCGTCCGCAGACCGATCTGCTGGGCGTGCGGGTGCTGCGCAGCGTGCTGCTGACGATCGCGCTGGTGGTGGGCGTGGGCGTGCTGCTGACGCTGGTCCTGGGCAATCCCTTCGGCCTGGCGGTGCCGCGGCTGGCGATGTCGCTGGTCCTGCTGGCCTTCGTCGGCGTGTCCGAGTGGCTCAGCCGGCGCCAGCACCAGCGGGCGGCCGCCTGGGTGCTGGCCCTGGGCGCCACGCTGGCCCTGGAGGGCGCCGGCTTCGGCACCCGCCTGGGGCTGAATGCCGTGGCGGTGTCCGGCATGGCGCTGCTGATCACGCTGATCGGCGCCGTGCTGACGCTGCGCAGCGCGCTGGTGCTGGCGGGGATCCATCTGGTCTCGCTGGGCACCATGGCCTGGATGCACAGCCACGGCATCTGGCTGCTCGACCTGGGGCCGCGCGCGCCCTCGGACGTGCTGCTGTCGCACCTGCTGCTGACCGGCGCCAGCGTGGCCGGCGCCGCCATCGCGTCGAAGCTGGTGGCAGGCACACTGGGCCGTGCGCTCTCCGAGAACCGCCGCACCGCGGAGCTGCTGCGCATCAGCTCCGACTGGACCTATGTGCTCAATGCCAAGGGCCGGCTGGTCGACATCTCGCCCTCCTTCGAGTCGCACACCGGGCTGCGGGTGGATGACTTCCTGAATCTGGACGAGCCGGGCCGCCCGCGCCTGCGCGACGATGTCGGTGCCCGGCAGCTGCGCGAGGCGCTGCAGGCCCAGCGGGCGTTTCGCAACCAGCGCCTCATCTTCGACCTGCCGGGCGGCGGCTGGCTGGCGGTGCAGGGCAATGGCGAGCCGCTGTATGACGAAGACGGCCGCTTCCTGGGCTGGTGGGGCGCGTCGCGCAACGTGACCGCGCAGGTCGAGGTGGAACTCGCCCTGGCCGAGGCGCGCAGCCGCGCCGAAGCGGCCAACGAGGCCAAGAGCGCCTTCCTGGCGACGATGAGCCACGAGATCCGCACGCCGATCAACGGCGTGCTGGGCCTGGCCCGCCTGGTGCGCCGCCTGCCTGCCGACCAGACCGAGCGCCGCGAGGAACTGCTGGACCTGCTGTCGGGCGCCGCCACCGAGCTGTCCGACCTGGTCAACGACGTGCTGGACCTTTCACGGCTGGAAGCCGGCAAGCTCAGCCTGCGCCCGGCCACGATTGACCTGCACCGCCTGGCCGAGTCCTGCCTGCGCGCGCCGGCCACGCTGGGCCGCGAGCGCGGTCTGACGCTGACGCTGCAGATCGCACCCGACGTGCCCCGCCATGTGGTCACCGACCCGCTGCGCCTGCGCCAGATCCTGGACAACCTGCTGGGCAACGCGCTGAAGTTCACCGACCGCGGCGAGATCGTGCTGGCGCTGCGGCTGGCCGCGCCGGACCGCCTGGCGATGGAGGTGCGCGACAGCGGCATCGGCGTCGCCCCCGAGATGCGTGCCCGGCTGTTCCAGCCCTTCGAGCAGGCCGATGCCACCCGCCGCCGGCGCCACGGCGGCAGCGGCCTGGGCCTGTCGATCTGCGCCGAGATCGCACGGCTGATGGGCGGGCGCATCGAACACCAGGATGCCGACGGCGGCGGCAGCCGCTTCATCGTCGAGCTGCCGCTGGAGCTGCCGGCGCAGCTGCCCGCGGTGCCGGCCGAGCCCGCCCCGCACGAGCCTCTGCGCGGCCTGCGCGTGCTGCTGGTCGAGGACAACACCGTCAACATGATGGTCGCCTCGGCGCTGCTGGCCGAGCAGGGTGCCGAGGTGCTGGAGGCGGCCGACGGCGAACAGGCGCTGGCGCTGGCGCGCCAGCACGGCGCGGCGATTCATGCAGTGCTGATGGACCTGCACATGCCCGGCATGGACGGCTTCGAGACCACCGACGCGCTGCGAGCGCTGCCCGGCGCACCGGCCTGGCCGGTGCTGGCGCTGTCGGCCAGCGTGCTCAGCGCCGAGCGCGAGCGCGCCCGCGCGCACGGCATGGCCGACTTCCTGGTCAAGCCGATCGAGACCGAGGAATTGGTGCGCGCACTCAAGCGCTACGCCGTCTGAGCGCTCCAGCCCCGGGGCACCGCGCCGATCAGCCGGCGCGTGTAGTCCTCGCGCGGGGCGTGCAGGATCTGCTCCACGCGGTCGTGCTCGACCACGCGGCCGTCCTTCATCACCATCACCTCGTCGCTGATGAAGCGCACCACCGCCAGGTCGTGGCTGATGAAGACATAGGCCAGGCCCAGCTCGTCCTGCAGGTCGCGCAGCAGGTTCAGCACCTGGGCCTGCACCGACACATCCAGCGCGCTGACCGCCTCGTCGAGCACCAGCACCTCGGGATCGAGCGTCAGGCAGCGGGCGATCGCGATGCGCTGGCGCTGGCCGCCCGAAAACTCGTGCGGGTACTTGCCGAAGGCCTCGGCGCCCAGCCCCACCTTGGTCAGCAGCGCCAGCGCGCGGGCTTCGCGCTCGGTGGCGTCGGCGCCGATGCCGTGCAGGGCCATCGGTTCGACCAGCGCCTGACCCACGGTGAAGCGCGGGTTCAGTGACGCATACGGGTTCTGGAAGACGATCTGGATGCGCCGGCGCATCGCCAGGCGCTCGGCATCGCCCAGGGTCAGCAGGTTGCGGCCGTCGAAGATCACCTCGCCGGCGGTGGGCTCGTGCAGCCGCAGCAGGGTCAGGCCCATCGTCGTCTTGCCCGAGCCCGACTCGCCCACCACGCCCAGCGTGTGGCCGCGGCGCAGACGGAAGTTGACGTCCTGCACCGCCTTGAACTCGCGCTGGCCGAACAGGCCCTGGCGCAGGAAGAAGCTCTTGGCCAGCGCCTTGACCTCCAGCACCACCGGCGCTGTCGGGTCCTTGGGTGCGGCGCTCTGGCGCGGCAGCCGGCCGGCGATGTGGTCGTCGATCACCGGCAGGCGCGCGGCGTTGTCCTCCAGGCTGGGCCGGCAGGCCAGCAGGGCGCGGGTGTACGGGTCCCGGGGCTGGCCGAACAACTCGGCTGCCGAGCCGCGCTCGCGCACCGTGCCGTGGCGCATCACCACCACCTCGTCGGCAATCTCGCCGACCAGGCCCAGGTCGTGGCTGATGAACAGCATCGCCAGACCGTGCTGGGCTTTCAGCCGGGCCAGCAACTCGATGATCTGGCGCTGCACCGTCACGTCCAGCGCGGTGGTCGGCTCGTCGGCGATCAGCAGGCGCGGCTCGCAGGCCAGCGCCATGGCGATCATCACGCGCTGCTGCTGGCCGCCCGAGAGCTCATGCGGGTAGGCCGACAGGCGTCGCCGCGGCTCGGGGATGCCCACCTCGGCCAGCAGCTCCTCGGCGCGCGCCAGTGCCGCGCGGGCCGACAGGCCCAGGTGCAGGCGCAGCGGTTCGACCAGCTGGTCGCCGATCGTGAAGACCGGGTTCAGCGAGCTCATCGGGTCCTGGAAGACGCAGGCCACCTCGCGGCCGCGCAGCGCACGCAGGCGTGCCGGCGGCGCCTGCAGCAGGTCCTCGCCCTGCCACAGGATGCGGCCGCTGCACTCGGCGTTGTCGGGCAGCAGGCGCACGATGGACATGGCCGTGACGCTCTTGCCCGAACCCGACTCGCCCACCAGCGCCACCGTGCGGTGGGCCGGCACGTCGAAGCTCACCGTCTGACCGTCGCGCCCCACGGCCTGGGCATGGCGCTGCACGCCAGCCTCGCGGCCCATGCGAAAGCGCACCGCCAGGTCCTGCACGCTCAGCAGCAGGTCACTCATTCCAGTCCCCTCAGCTTCGGATCCAGCGCGTCGCGCCAGGCGTCGGCCATCAGCGAGAAGGCGGTGACGAAGACCGCCATGAAGGCGGTGGCCGCCGCCAGTTGCCACCAGTAGCCCAGGATCAGCTCGCTCTGCGCATCGGCCAGCATCGTGCCCCAGCTGACCTGGTCCACCGGCACGCCCAGGCCCAGGTAGCTCAGGATCACCTCGCTCTTGATGAAGCCCACGACCAGCAGGCTCATGCGCACCAGCACCACATGGCTGACGTTGGGCAGGATGTGGCGGAACATGCGCACGCCGTGGCCGGCGCCGATGGCCTCGGCGGCGCGCACGTACTCGCGGCTGCGGTGCTTCATGAACTCGGCGCGCACCTGGCGGTACAGCCCGGTCCAGCCCACCAGGCCCAGGATCAGCACCACCGTGCCGATGCCGCGCCCGAACACCGCCGCGAAGGCGAAGATCAGCAGGATGTCGGGGATGGCGGTGAAGACGTTGTAGACCCACTCCAGGAAGTCGCCGATCTTGCCGCCGAAGTAGCCCGACAGCGCGCCCAGCAGCGTGCCGATCAGCGTGGCCAGCAGCGCCGCCAGCACCCCCACGAAGACCGAGATCTCGGTGCCCTTGATCGCCTTGGACAGCACGTCGCGGCCCAGGCGATCACCCCCCAGCGGCAGGGTCTCGGCGCGCGGCGTCTCGGTGCTGCGGTAGCGCTTGGCGGCCTCGGCCCATTCGGCGTAGCGCGGCGCCAGCGGGTCGATGTCGCTCAAGTCGACATTGGGTCCCTTGGGCTGCTCGACGGCCCCCGTGGCCTGCGCCGCACGTGGCCCCAGGAAGCCGGGCGGCGCATTGGGCACGCCCACCTCGGTCTGCCAGTCGGCGGCCACCAGGCGCAGCGCCGCCGCGGCGATCAGCGCCAGGAAGGCCAGCACCACCACCATCGAGACCAGGCCCACCCGGTCGGCCTTGAAACGCCGCCAGCCGGCCTGCCAGACGCCTTCGGAGTGCGCGCTCATTTCAGCACCACCCGCGGATCCACCGCCTTGTAGAGCAGGTCGGTGGCCAGGTTGATCAGCATCGTCAGCATCGCCAGGTAGACGGTGGCCGCCTGGATCACCGGGTAATCGCTGCGGTTGACGGCCAGCAGCACCTCGCGGCCCAGGCCGGGAATGGAGAAGAAGACCTCGATCAGGAAGGAGCCCACGAAGATGCCCGGCAGCGCCAGGCCCACGTTGGTGAGGATCGGGATCATCGCGTTGCGCAGCACATGCTTGAACAGCACGCGGCGCTCGCCCAGGCCCTTGGCGCGCGCGGTGCGCACATAGTCCTGGCCCAGCTCATCCAGGAAGAAGCTGCGGTACAGCCGGGTCTGCGGCGCCACACCCACCATCACCGCCAGCAGCACCGGCAGCGGCGCGTAGCGCAGCAGGTTGGTCAGCGTGGAGTCGCTCCAGCCCTGCACCGGGAACCAGCCCAGCTGGAAGGCGAAGACGTACTGGCCAACGATCACGTAGACCAGGAAGGAGATCGACAGCGCCACCGTGGTGATCACCATCAGCGCGCGGTCGGTCAGCGAGCCGCGCACATAGGCCACGCCCAGCGCGATCGGCACAGCCAGCAGGGTGTCGAGCAGCAGGATCGGGCCCATCACCGTCAGCGTGGCCGGCAGCCGCGTGGCGAACAGGTGCGCCACCGATTCCTGCGTGGCCCAGCTGCGCCCCCAGTCGAAGGTGGCGATCTGCTTCAGGAAGATGCCCAGCTGCACCCACCAGGGCTGGTTCAGGCCCAGCTGCTCGCGGATCGCCTCGACCTGCTCCGGCGTGGCGTTCAGGCCGCCCAGGATCTCGGCCGGGTCGCCGCCGAAGAACTTGAACAGCACGAAGACCAGGGTCACCACGCCCAGCAGCGTGGGCACCATCTGCCACAGTCGTCTCAACAGGTAGGCGGCCATGAACTCCTCTTGCGCCAGCCGGGGAATCGGCGCAGTGTAGTGGCGCCCAGGCCGTCGCCAAGGCCATGGCTAACCCGACCGGACGCGCCGCGCGGGCATCGGCACAATCGGGCCCGATGCTGCGCCTGCTCGCCCTCTTCCCGCTTGTGCTGCTGGCCGCGCTGGCCGGCCCGGCCCGGGCCGCCGAGCCGGCGCGCGTGCTGCACTACGCCTTCCCGATTGCCGAGACCGGCTTCGACCCGGCGCAGGTCTCCGACCTGTACTCGCGCACCGTGGTGGCCAACATCGTCGAGTCGCCGCTGACCTACGACTTCCTGGCCCGGCCAGCCCGGCTGAAGCCGCAGACCGCCGAGGCCCTGCCGGTGCCCAGCGACAACTTCCGCACCTGGACGCTGCGCATCCGCCCGGGCATCTACTTCGCCGACGACCCGGCGTTCAAGGGCCAGCGGCGCGAGCTGGTGGCCCAGGACTATGTCTACACCATCAAGCGGCTGTACGACCCGGCGCTGAAGAGCCCGGTGGTCTCGCAGCTCGAGAACGCCCGGCTGCTGGGCCTGTCCGAGCTGAAGCGCCAGGCGCTGAAGGACAAGACGCCCTTCCCCTACGACCAGGAGGTCGAGGGTGTGCGCGCGCTCGACCGCTACACGCTGCAGTTCCGCCTGGCCGCGCCGGCGCCGCGCTTTGCCTATGTGCTGGCCGACGGCGCGATGCTGGGCGCGGTGGCGCGCGAGGTGGTCGAGCACTACGGTGACCAGATCATGGCCCACCCGGTGGGCACCGGGCCCTTCCGCCTGGCCGCCTGGAAGCGCTCCTCGAAGATCGTGCTCGAGCGCAACCCCGGCTTTCGCGAGCAGCACTATGACGAACAGGCCAGCCCCGGCGACGCCGAGGGCGAGGCCATGGCCCGCCGCCTGGCCGGCCGGCGGCTGCCGATGCTCGACCGGGTGGAGATCTCGATCGTCGAGGAATCGCAGCCGCGGCTGCTGGGCTTCCTGAACGCCGAGCACGACTTCCTGGACCGTCTGCCGCCCGAGCTCTCGCCGATGGCCGCCCCCGGCGGACAGCTGGCGCCGCACCTGGCGAAGAAAGGCGTGCAGCTGCAGCGCATGCTGGGGGCCGACATCGGCTACAGCTACTTCGGCATGGAGAACCCGGTGGTGGGCGGCTATGCGCCGGCCCAGGTGGCGCTGCGCCGGGCGATCGCGCTGGCCTACGACACCCAGGCCGAGAACGTCCAGGTGCGCAAGGGCCAGGCGGTGGCCGCGCAGTCCATCGTGCCGCCGCACACCACCAGCTACGACCCCGCCTTCAAGAGCGAGATGAGCGACCAGGACCTGGCCCGCGCCCAGGCCCTGCTGGATCTGCACGGCTGGATCGACCGCAACGGCGATGGCTGGCGCGACCGCCCCGATGGCCAGCCGCTGACGATCGAGTACGCCACCCAGCCCGACCAGGCCTCGCGCGTGCTCACCGAGATCTGGCAGCGGGCCTTTGATGCACTGCGCATCCGCGTGCAGTTCAAGCCGGCCAAATGGCCCGAGAACTTGAAGGCCTCGCGCGCCGGCAAGCTGATGATGTGGGGCGTGGCCTGGAGCGCCACCACCCCCGACGCCAGCTACATGCTCGACCTGATGTACGGCCCCAGCAAGGGCCAGGCCAACCATGCGCGCTTCAACCTGCCCGAGGTCAACCAGCTGTTCGAACGCCAGGCGGTGCTGCCCGACGGGCCCGAGCGCCAGGCGCTGATCGACCGCATCAAGCGCCTGGGCGTGGCCTACATGCCCTACAAGATCAACCACCACCGGCTGCACACCGACCTGCTGCAGCCCTGGGTGGACGGCTACCGGCGCCACCCGTTCATGCGCGAGTTCTGGCGCTACCTGGATGTCGACCCGGCGCGCCAGGCGGCCCGTCACTGAGGAGAGCGGATGCGATCACGCCGTGAACTGCTGCAGGCCGGGGCCGCGCTGGGCCTGCTGCCCTCGGCCACCCGGGCCGCCACGGCCCCGACGGCGGAGCGGGTGCTGCGCTACGCGTTCCGGGTCGCCGAGACCGGCATGGACCCGGTGCGGGTCAACGACATCTACTCGCGCACCCTCACCGCCCACCTCTTCGAGGGCCTCTACGCCTACGACCACCTGGCCCGGCCGGCGAAGTTCCGCCCGCTGACCGCGGCGGCCATGCCCGAGGTGGCCGACGATTTCCGCCGCTGGACGGTGCGGCTGCGTCCGGGGATCCTGTTCGCCGACGATCCCGCCTTCGGCGGCCGTCCCCGCGAGCTGGTGGCCGAGGACTATGTCTACTCGATCAAGCGCTACGCCGATCCGCAGCTCAAGAGCCCCAACTGGGGCTATGTCGACAGCTACCAGCTGCTGGGCCTGGCCGCGCTGCGCCAGCGCGCCCAGGGCGGCCAGGCCTTCGACTACGACACCCCGATCGAGGGCCTGCGCGCGCTGGACCGCTACACGCTGCAGTTCCGCCTGGCCGAGCCGCGGCCGCGCTTCATCGAGTTCCTGGCCGTCAGCGACCTGATGGGGGCGCTGGCCCGCGAGGTGGTCGAGCGCTACGGCGAGCGCCTGCCCGAGCACCCGGTGGGCACCGGCCCCTTCGTGCTGCAGCAGTGGCGCCGCGCCTCGCGCGTGGTGCTGGTGCGCAACCCGCAGTACCGTGAGCGCGTCTACGACGCCGAGCCCGCCCCGGACGATGCCGAAGGCCAGGCCCTGCTGGCGCGCTTCAAGGGGCGCCGGTTGCCGATGATCGACCGGGTCGAGGTGTCGATCGTCGAGGAGTCGCAGCCGCGCTGGCTGGCCTTTCTCAATGGCCAGCACAACTTCATCGAGCAGGTGCCGGCGGACTTCGTCGAGCAGGCCCTGCCCGGCGGCCGGCTGGCGCCCTACCTGGCGCAGCAGGGCGTGAAGGCCTGGCGCAACCTGCGCGCCGACATGAGCATGGTCTTCTTCAACCTGGAGGACCCGGTGGTCGGCGGCTACACGCCCGAGCGGGTGGCCCTGCGGCGGGCCATCGGGCTGGGGCTGGATGTCGGGCGCGAGATCCGCGTCGTGCACCGCGGCCAGGCCCGGGTGGCGCACGCCCCGATCGCGCCGCACACCGGCGCCTTCGACCCGGCCCTCAGCACCGAGATGGGCCAGTACGACCCGGCGCGTGCGCGCGCGCTGCTGGACCTCTACGGCTGGACCGACCGCAATGGCGACGGCTGGCGCGAGCGGCCCGACGGCAGCCCGCTGACCCTGGTCTGGAGCATCGAGGACAACCAGCGCGCGCGCCAGCTCTCCGAGCTGTGGCTGCGTGACCTGAAGTCGCTGGGCCTGCGCGTGGAGTTCAAGATCGGCAAGTGGCCCGAGCTGCTGAAGGCGGCGCGTGCCGGCAGCTTCCAGATGTGGCATGTCGGCAGCATGTCGGCCGCGCCCGACAGCCAGGGCGCGCTGCAGCGCTACGACGGCAGCCAGGTCGGCGGCCAGAACATGGCGCGCTTCAAGCGCCCCGAGTTCGACGCGATCTACCAGCGCCTGTCGGCCCTGCCCGACGGCCCCGAGCGCGACGCGCTGTTCCGCGAAGCGGTGCGCCTGACCGTGGCCTGGATGCCCTACAAGGTGCGCTGGCATTCGTACATCACCGACCTGGCCCACGCACCGGTGCATGGCTACCGCCGGCCGCTGTTCTGGCAGGAGTGGTGGCACATGGTCGATGTCGACCCCACGCCCGCCGGCACCTGAGCTGGCGATGGGCGGCCCCCGCACCGACCGCCGACACTGGCTGCAGACCGCGGCCGGCCTGGCGCTGGCGCCGGCCTGGGCGGCGCGCGCCCAGGCCGCGCCAGGCGAGAAGGTGCTGCGCATCGCCTTCGCCAATGCCGAGACGGGCTTCGACCCCACGCAGGTCAACGACATCTACTCGCGCGGCGTCACCTCGCACATCTTCGAGGCGCTCTACGCCTTCGACCACCTGGCCCGGCCGGCGCGCATCAAGCCATTGACCGCGGCGGGCATGCCCGAGGTGTCCGACGACTTCCGCACCTGGACCTTCCGCGTGCGCCCGGGCATCTTCTTCGCCGACGACCCGGCCTTCGGCGGGCGGCGGCGAGAGCTGGTGGCCGAGGACTACGTCTTCGCGATCAAGCGCTACGCCGACCCGAAGCTGAAGAGCCCGCTGTGGGGCTACACCGACAGCTACGGCCTGCTGGGCCTGGCCGAGGCGCGCCAGCGCGCGATCGATGGCAAGCGGCCCTTTGACTACGACACGCCGATCGAGGGCCTGCGCGCGCTGGACCGCAGCACGCTGCAGATCCGCCTGCGCGAGCCGCGGCCGCGTTTCCTCGACTTCCTGGCGGCCTCCGACCTGTACGGCGCGGTGGCGCGCGAGGTGGTGGAGCACTACGGCGACACCGTCACCGAACACCCGGTGGGCACCGGCCCCTTCATGCTGGCACAGTGGCGCCGCGCCTCGCGCATCGTGCTGGTGCGCAACCCGCAGTACCGCGAGCGCGTCTACGACGCCGAGCCCGCCGCCGCCGATGCCGAAGGCCAGGCCCTGCTGGCGCGCTTCAAGGGCCGGCGGCTGCCGATGGTCGACCGCGTCGAGATCGACATCGTCGAGGAGGCGCAGCCGCGCTGGCTGGCCTTCCTGAACGGCGAGCACGACCTGATCGACCGCGTGCCGGCCGAGTTCATCAGCCAGGCGGTGGTGGGCAGCGAGCTGGCGCCGCATCTGCGCAAGCGCGGCCTGCAAGGCCGGCGCACCCTCAGCGCCGACTACTTCGCCACCTTCTTCAACATGGAGGATCCGCTGGTGGGCGGTTATTCGCCCGACAAGGTGGCACTGCGCCGGGCGATCGCGCTGGGCATGGACATCGAGCGCGAGATCCGCATCGTCCACCGCGGCCAGGGCCTGGCCTGCCAGTCGCCCTACTGCCCCCACAGCACCGCCTGGCGCCCCGACTACAAGAGCGAGATGGGTGACTTCGACCCCGCCCGCGCCCAGGCCCTGCTCGACCTGTACGGCTACGTCGACCGCGACGGCGACGGCTGGCGCGAGCAGCCCGACGGCAGCCCGCTGCGCATGGTCTGGTCGATCGAGTCCAACCAGCGCGCGCGGCAGATCTCGGAGCAGTACCTGCGCGACATGACGCGCCTGGGCCTGCGCCTGGAGTTCAAGGTGGGCAAGTGGCCCGAGCTGGTCAAGGCCGCCCGGGCCGGCCAGTTCCAGGTCTGGCACATCGGCAACCAGGCGGCCACCCCCGACAGCCTAGGCCAGCTCACCCGCTACGACAGCCGGCAGCTGGGCTCACAGAATTTCGCCCGCTTCAAGCGCCCCGAGATGGACGCGCTGTTCGACCGCCTGGCGCGCCAGCCCGATGGCCCCGAGCGACTGGCCGGCTTTGCCGAAGCCGCCCGCATCGCCGCGGTGTGGATGCCCTACCGGGTGCGCTTTCACACCTTCCAGACCTGGCTGGCGCACCGGCCGGTGATCGGCTACCGCCCGCCACCGTTCTGGCAGGAGTGGTGGCACATGGTGGACGTGGTGCGCTGAACGCTCAGGGCGCCGGCGGGCCGGCCAGCCACTGCCGCAGGAACTGCACCGCCACCCGCACCTTGGCCGATTGCGCCGGCCGCTGCGGCGTCACCGCCCACACCGCCGCCGGCTGCTGCCAGGCGGGCAGCAGCGTCTGCAGGCGCCCGGCGCGCAGGTCCTCGGCCACGTCCCATTGCGAGCGCAGCACCACGCCGCGGCCCTCCAACGCCCACTGCAGCGCCACCTCGCCGTGGTTGGTCGACAGCGGACCGGTGACCTTGACGCTGGCGGTGGCGCCACCCGGTCCCTGCAGGCGCCAGACCCCGAAGGGATGGTCGCGCTCCTTGATCACCAGGCAGTCGTGCTGCGCCAGGTCCTGCGGCGTGCGCGGCTGGCCGGCGCGGGCCAGGTAGGCGGGCGCGGCACACAGCAGGCGGTGGTTGTCCTGCAGGCGATGTGCCACCAGGTGCGGCGCGATCTCGTCGCCGATGCGCACATCCAGATCGAAACCCTCGGCGGCCGGGTCGACCAGGCGGTCCAGCACCTCGAAGCGCACCGATAGGCCGGGATGCTGCTGCACCAGCGCCGACAGCGCCGGCGCCACCACGCGCCGGCCAAAGCCCAGGCTCGAGCACACCCGCAACAGACCGCGCGGCTCGCGCCGGCTGCTGCCGGCGGCCTGCACCAGCTGGTCCATCGCCTCCAGCACTTGCAGTGCGTGGCGGTAGACGTCCTCGCCCGCCTCGGTGACGGTCACGCGCCGCGTGGTGCGCGTCAGCAGCGGCGTGCCCAGCGCCTGCTCCAGCAACCGGATGCGCTTGCTGACATAGGCGGGCGAAACGCCCAGCTCGTGCGCGGCGGCGCTGAAACTGGCGCGGCGCGCGACCACGGTGAAGACGCGCAGGTCCTCGGTGGCTGGGGACGGAAGCGGCAGGTTCATGTGATTCGCACTATGCACGAATCATGAATTATCAATCCACAGGAAATCTATTGAAGTCCATTCGTGTATGACGACAATCACCTCCATCCCCACGCTCGGACCTGACCATGACCCGCACCCACCGCATCGCCGTGATCCCCGGAGACGGCATCGGCCAGGAAGTGATGCCCGAGGCGCTGCGCACGCTGCGCAGCGCCGCCCAGCGCTTCGGCTTTGCGCTTGATCTGCGGGAGATCCCCTGGGCCAGCTGCGACTGGTACCAGGCCCATGGCGAGATGATGCCCGCCGACTGGAAAGCGCAGTTGCAGGGGGTGGACGCGATCCTCTTCGGCGCCGTGGGCTGGCCGGCCACGGTGCCCGACCACATCTCGCTGTGGGGCTCGCTGCTCAAGTTCCGCCGCGAGTTCGACCAGTACATCAACCTGCGCCCGGCGCGCTTGTTCGAGGGCGTGCCCTGCCCGCTGGCGAACCGCCGCCCCGGCGAGATCGACATGCTGATCGTGCGCGAGAACACCGAGGGCGAGTACACCAAGCTCGGCGGCATCATGTTCGAGGGCACCGAGCGCGAGATCGTGATCCAGGAGTCGGTGTTCAGCCGCGTGGGCTCCGAGCGCGTGCTGCGCTATGCCTTCGAGCAGGCCATGCACCGGCCCCGTCGCCACCTGACCGTGGCCACCAAGAGCAATGGCATCGCGATCAGCATGCCGTGGTGGGATGCGCTGGCCGAGCGCATTGGCGCCGAGTACCCGCAGGTCACGGTGGACAAGCAGCACATCGACATCCTCAGCGCCCGCTTCGTGCTGCAACCGCAGCGCTTCGACGTGGTGGTGGCCACCAACCTGTTCGGCGACATCCTCTCGGACCTGGGTCCGGCCTGCACCGGCACGATCGGCCTGGCGCCGTCGGCCAACCTGAACCCCGAGCGGCGTTTTCCCAGCCTGTTCGAGCCGGTGCACGGCTCGGCGCCGGACATCTTCGGCCGCAACATCGCCAACCCGATCGCGATGGTCTGGTCGGCGGCCCTGATGCTGGATTTCCTGGGCGAGCGCGCCGCCCATGACGCCATCGTGGCGGCGATCGAGGCGGTGCTGCGCAACGGGCCGCGCACACCCGACCTGGGCGGCGCGGCCAGCACCACGGCGCTGGGCGAGGCGATCGCCGCAGCGCTGTGAGACTTACTCCTGCGAGCCGCCGAAGCCGAACAGGCTCAGCAGGCTGGTGAACAGGTTGAACAGCGAGACGTACAGGCCCACCGTGGCCATCACGTAGTTGGTCTCGCCGCCGTGCACGATGCGGCTGGTCTCGACCAGGATCAGGCCGGCCGACAGCAGCGCCACCATCGCCGACACCGCCAGGGCCAGCGCCGGGATCTGCAGGAAGAACGCCGCCAGACCGGCCAGCAGCGCGATCACCATGCCGGCGAACAGGAAGCCGCCCATCGCGCTGAAATCACGCTTGCTGCTCAGCGCCCAGGCCGACATCGCCAGGAAGGTGATGCCGGTCGCACCCAGCGCCAGCATCACGGTCTGGGCACCACCGGGCAGCGACAGCGAGCGCGCCAGCAAGGGGCCCAGCGTGTAGCCCATGAAGCCGGTCAGCGCGAACACCGCCGGCAGCGCCCAGCCGCTGTTGCGCAGCTTGTAGACCGCGAACAGCAGGCCGAAGTAGCCCGCCAGCGTCAGCAGCACGCCCGGAGCGGGCCACTGAAAGGCCACGCCCATCCCGGCCACCGCGGCGCTGAACAGCAGCGTCATCGACAACAGGGCATAGGTGTTGCGCAGCACGCGGCGACGCTCGGCAGGCAGGCCGGCGGCACCCGCACCGGCCATTGGCAGGCGGGAGGTGGTGGCGGAACTCATCGAGTCCATGGTGTCGGCTCCTTGGGGGGTGGGGTGGATCACAGGGAAGCTTCGGCGGCGGCGCGCGGCAGGCGGCGTGGTGCCGCACCGCGGTTGCGCAGCCGCAGCAGGAATCGGGCGGCGCGGGCCAGGGCCAGGTCCAGCGCGGTGCGCCAGTCCTGGGCGACCGAGGTCACCACCACCGGGCCCTGGCCGTCGGTGCGCAGCTCGATCTGGCAGCGCTTGTCGACGCCGCCGCGCGGGCCGTTGAGGTCGGACAGCTGCACGTCAGCGCGCGGCACCAGCCAGGACAGGCGGCGCAGCACGAAGCGGACCCGGCGCTCGGCCAGCTCGCGCAGCGCCTGGGCCTGGGGGTGACGGGTTCTGAACAGCACTTGCATGGCAGGTCTCCTTGAGGTGGACCCAGTCTGATGCCGGGTCATGGTCTGAAAAAGCAGCAGCAGCGTGAATGAAGCTTCGAGAAAACCGAAGCAGGAAGCCGCCTCAGTCCGGCGATCGGGGCGGGTCGTCGCCGTACTGGCGACGCAGGCGCGCCAGTCCCTGGCGGAAGGCCTCGGCGTCGCCGTGCTCGAAGAAGCGCGGGTAGCGCTCATGGGCCGCGCGGATGCGGCGGGCATGCTTGATCGGGCACCAGTACTGCTCGGTGCGCGCCGCCACCTCGCGGGTGTAGGCGGCCACGCCGTTGCCGTACGAGCAGTAGAAGCAGTTGAACTTCTCGATCGCGTTCAGGTAGGGCAGGTCCTCACGGTCGAAGACCAGGTAGTCCGAGCGGCGCACCTTGGGGATGCGGTAGACCGGAAAGCAGATCGCCTGGTAGACGGTGACGAACAGGTCCATCAGCAGGAAGGGGATCCAGCCCAGGTAGATCACCGGCGCGGTCAGGATGGCCAGCAGGCTGGAGCGGCGCAGGAAGCGCCACAGGCCCACCTTGTAGCGTCGCTGCTGGGACGCCCACTCGCCGGCCAGCTGGGCGCGCCGGGCCTGCCAGTCCTCGCGCTGCTGGCGGTATTCCTCCTCCACATCCTCCTGCAGCGCACGGATGCGGTCCAGCAGGTCGTCGAGGTGCTTGCTCATGTCGTCGGCTCCCGGTGGTGAACAGTCAGTGGCGGGGCAGATCAGTGCCGGCTGGCGGATTTCAAGCGCCGCCTCCGGGTCAGCCATGATTCGGTTTTCTCTGAATGAACGTCTGCAAAACAATGCTTTGACCGATGGGTGTCACCCCCCACATTGCCCTTCATCGCGGTGAGCGCTCTGCGGCCCATCCCGGGCCGGACGCCCACCGCGACCCTTCTGGAGTGACACCATGCGCAGCTATCCCCGCAACAGCCCCGAAGCCGCCGCGCGTATCGTCGCGCTGGTCCTGATCGCCGACGGCCACGTCTGCCGCTCCGAGATCGACACCCTGCAGCGCCTGCAGATCGAGCCCACGCTGGGCCTGGCGCCGGGTCAGTTCGCGCAGGTGGTGCACACGATGTGCGAGGACCTGCTGGCCGGCGCCTACGCCGGTGGCTCGATGATGTGCAGCGTGGATGAGCCCACGCTGGCGTCGCTGCTGGCCGAGGTGGACGATCCGACACTGCAGTCCGCCACCCTGCACCTGGCCGCCGCCGCGGCCGAGGCCGACCAGCACCTGGCCGACGCCGAAGCCATGCTGGTGTCCGCGGCGCGGCGCCAGTGGCGGCTGTCGGAGCAGCCGGTGCCGCTGCTGATGGCGGCCTGAGCCGCCGCCGGCCTCAGCGCGCCCGCGCCGCCGCCAGGACCTTCTGCACCAGCGGATGGTGCTGGCCGCGGCGCGAGCGGATTGCGTGGATTTCTTCCTTCACGCCTTCGCTGCGCCCCAGCAGGCGCAGGCCGCGCATCAGGCCGATGTCATCGGCGCCCAGGCGGCTCACCGGGAACACGCCCAGGCCGCGCGCGGCGAACACCGCCAGCAGCGCGCTGTCCTCGAACTCGCCGACCACGGTGGGCCGCAGGCCCAGGGTGTCGAACCACAGCTCCAGCGTCAGGCGCAGCGCGGAGTGGCTGGTCGGCAGCAGCACCGGCAGATCGGCCAGACACTGCGGGAAGTGCTCGCGCTGGCTGCGCCCCACCCACTGGGCCGGACCGTACCACTCCACCGGCGCGTCGACCAGCAGCTCGCTGCTGAGGCGCAGATTGGGGTTGCGCGGCGCGGCCTGGCCGGCCAGCACCAGGTCCAGGTGGTGCAGCGCGAGCTCGCCCAGCAGCTGCTCCACCTCGCCCTCGTGGCAGACCAGGCGCAGGCGCGGCGTATCCAGCACGGGTTCAAGCAGCGCGTGCGCAGCCAGCTTGGACAGCCCGTCCGACAGCCCCACCGACAGCCGCGCGACCGGCCCGACCACCGCCTCGCGCACCTCGTCGGGCAGCTGCTGGCCGAGCTGGAAGATCTCCTCCGCCCGCGCGAACGCCGCCTGGCCCGCCTCGGTCAGCGCAACGCCGCGGCCCGAGGGCTTGAGCAGCTGGTGCCCCAGGGATTTCTCCAGCTCGCGCACCTGGGCGCTGATGGTCTGCACCGCCATGTCCAGGCGCGCGGCCGCGCGCGCAAAGCCGCCCTCCTTGGCGACGACCCAGAAATAGTGGAGGTGGCGGTAGTTGAGCATGAGGGTCCCCCTTCGAGAAAACCGATGTTGCGGGCGGAATGACCACGGCCGCTTCGAAAGGTTCCTGGCGTCAGACGGTGGCAGACCGCCCGCCACCCCCAGGCAGGCACGCCCGACAGGCGGCGATCACCGCCCTTTTCGCCCTTGCGTTCGCCAGCCAGCGCGCTAGGCTGACGCCATGCCGAGCCACCGCCCTGGCCCCGCCCTGACCCGCCGCCACTGGCGGGCGCAGCTCGCCGCGTGGCTGCTCGCCAGTCTGGCCTGGACCCTGTCCGCCGGCGCGGCCCGCGCCCAGGAGGCACCCCCCCTGCAGGTGCTGGTGCTGCTGTCCTACCACGCCCAGCTGCCCTGGACGCGCGCCGTGCTGAACGGCCTGCTCGACGAGGCCGCCGGCCAGCCCGTGTCGCTGGATCTGCAACTGCTGGACCAGCAGCGCGCCGATTCGCCCGCACTGAACGCCGACCGTGCGCGCCTGATCCTGGCGCGCTACCAGGCGCGCCGGCCCGATGTCATCATCGCCGAGTCCCTGCCCGCGGTGCAGTTCCAGCAGCGCCACCTGGCCGCCGCCCTGGACGGCGTGCCGGTGGTGGCCATGCTCGAGGGCCAGGGCCGGCCGCTGGATACCCAGCTGGCGGCCGAGGTCACGGTCGAGACCCGGCTGGCCGAGACGATCGACCTGGCCCTGCGCCTGCACCAGCCGACACGGGTCTACCTGATCGGCGGCCCCGCGCCGGAATCGCAGTCCACGCTGGACGCCATGCAGGCGCTGCTGCACACGCGGCCCGGCCTGCAGGTCGAACGCCTGGACAGTCCGGGCCTGACCCCCATCGCTCACCGCCTGGCCGCGGTACCGGCGCAGGAGCGGGCCGTGGCCTTCTATGGCCTGGTGTTCAGCGATGACAAGGGCGAGCCGCTGCCGCCGGCCTTGGCGCTGTCCCGGATCGCCCAGACCAGTCAGGTGCCGATCTACTCGTTCTGGGACCCGATGATCGGACGCGGCGCCTTGGGCGGCTATGTCACCGTGCCGCAAGGGGTGGGCCGGCAATTGCTGCAGGAGGCGGTGCGTGCCGCCCGGCCACCGTCCTCGGTGGCCTCGGCTGCGCCGTCGCCTCGCCAGCAGACGGCTCAGGCCACGCTGGCCTTTGACGCGCGCCAGCTGGCCCGCTGGGGGCTGAGCGCTGAGCGCCTGCCAGCCGACGCCGACCTGCGCTTCCAGGCGTTCTCGGTGTGGCGCGAACACCGGCTCGAGATCATCGGCGCGCTGCTGCTGCTGGTCCTGCAGGCGGTGCTGATCGGCGGCCTGCTGGTGAACCGGCGTGGCCGCCTGCGAGCGATGCAGGCGCTGGCCCGCGAGCGCAGCAGCCTCGAGGACCGCGTGGTGGAGCGCACCCGCCAGCTGGCCGAGACCGAACTGCGGTACCGCACCGTGGCCGACCACAACGCCAACTGGGAGACCTGGAACGATCCGCAGGGCCGCTGGCTGTACTGCTCGCCGTCGTGCCAGCGCATCACCGGCCGCGATGCCCAGGACTTCATCCATGACGGCGGGCTGTTCACGCGCATCGTCCACCCCGAGGACCGGGCCCGCGTCGAGCAGCACATGGCCTCGACCGCGCGGGCCGACGGGGATTTCGCCGCCTTCGACTTTCGCATCCGCCATGCCGAGGGCCACGACCTGTGGCTCTCGCATGTCTGCCAGCCGGTGTTTGACGCCGAGGGGGGCTTCCTGGGTCACCGCGCGTCGAACATCGACATCACCGCCCGCAAGGTGGCCGAGTTGGCGCTGCGGGCCAGCGAGGCCCGGCTGCGGCAGGCCAACGAGGTGGCCGAGACGGCGGCACGCGCCAAGTCGCAGTTCCTCTCCAACATGAGCCATGAGCTGCGCACGCCGCTCAACGGGATCCTGGGCATGGGCGCCCTGGCCCGGATGAAGACCACCGAGCCCGAGGTGGCCCGCCTGCTGGGCATGCTCGAGGTCTCGTCGAAACGCCTGGCCGACCTGATCGCCAGCCTGCTGGACGCCACCGCGCTGCAGAACGACCAGCTGACCCTGGACCGGCGCCGCTTCCGCCTGGGCGAGGTGCTGTCCGACGTGCTGGAGCAGGCCGCGGCCGCCGCGGCCGACAAGCACCTGAGCTTTTCGGTCGACACCGACGCCGGCCTGCTCGACACCCCGGTGGTCGGCGACGGCCCTCGCCTGGCGCAGGTGCTGGGCAACCTGGCCGGCAACGCCGTCAAGTTCACCGACCAGGGGGGCGTCTCGGTGCGCCTGGGCCTGCGCGACGACGGCCCGGCGGCCCTGCAGTTGCGCTGCGACGTGGTCGATTCCGGCCCCGGCATCGACGAGGCCACCCAGCGCCGCCTGTTCGTCGCCTTCGTGCAGGCCGACGGCAGCTCGACCCGGCCGCACCAGGGCGCTGGCCTGGGCCTGGCTGTCAGCAAGCGCCTGGTCGAGGCGATGGGCGGCCGCATGGGGCTGGACAGCCGGCCGGGCCAGGGCTCGACCTTCTGGTTCACGGTGCGCCTGACGCGAGCCGGTTGAACGGCGGCGCCAGGCCGGTCGCCGAAAGCTTCCGGTTCAGTGCAGCGCGGACAGGAACTGCTTCAGCTCGGCGGTCTGCGGCTGGCCGAACAGCTGCTCGGGCGGGCCCATCTCGTGGATGCGGCCGGCGTGCATGAAGACCACGCGGTCGGCCACCTTGCGGGCGAAGTTCATCTCGTGCGTGACCATCAGCAGCGTCATGCCCTCGTCGGCGAGTGACTCCACCACGCGCAGCACCTCGCCCACCAGTTCGGGGTCGAGCGCCGAGGTGATCTCGTCGCACAGCATCACGCTGGGCGCCATCGCCAGCGCGCGGGCGATGGCCACGCGCTGCTGCTGGCCGCCCGAGAGCTGGTCGGGCCAGGCGTCGAACTTCTCGGCCAGGCCCACGCGGGCCAGCAGCGCGCGCGCCTGCTGGGCGGCGGCGGCGGCGTCGGTCTGCTTGACCAGGGTGGGCGCCAGCATCACGTTGCGGCCCACGCTGAGGTGCGGGAAGAGGTTGAAGTTCTGGAAGATCATGCCCACGTGCTGGCGCAAGGCGCGCATGGCCTGCGCATCGCCATGGCGCAGCGGCAGGCCGTCGACCAGCAGGCTGCCCTGCTGGAACACCTCCAGCCCGTTGATGCAACGCAGCAGGGTGCTCTTGCCCGAGCCACTCTTGCCGATGATGGCGATCACCTCGCCGGGCTGCACCTGCAGGTCGATGCCCTTGAGCACCTCGTGGCTGCCAAAGCTCTTGCGCAGCGCCTCGATGCGGACGATGGGCTCAGTGGGCATGCTTGAAACTCCTCTCCAGACGGCGGCTGGCGGCCGAGACTGGCCAGCACAGCGCGAAATACAGCAGCGCCACGCAGGCGTAGACGGTGAAGGGGCGGAAGGTGGCGTTGGTGATCATCGTGCCGGCCTTGGTCAGCTCGATGAAGCCGATCACCGAGGCCAGCGCCGTGCCCTTGATCACCTGCACCAGAAAGCCCACGGTGGGCGGCACCGCGATGCGCAGCGCCTGCGGGCCGATGACGTGGCGCATCTTCTCGCCGAAGCTCAGCGCCAGGCTGTCGGCCGCCTCCCACTGGCCCTTGGGCACGGCGTTGACGCAGCCGCGCCAGATCTCGGTCAGGAAGGCGCTGGTGTAGAGCGTCAGCGCCAGGCTGGCCGCCACCCAGGCCGACACGTTCAGCCCCACCAGCGCCAGCCCGAAGTAGGCCAGGAAGAGCTGCATCAGCAGCGGCGTGCCCTGGAACAGCTGCACGTACACGGCCACCGCGCGCGGCGCGCCCGGCCACTGCGCCAGCCGCGCCAGCAGCAGCGCCAGCGCCACCAGGCCGCCGCCGACGAAGGCCACCAGCGACAGCCCCACGGTCCAGCGGGCCGCCAGCAGCAGGTTGCGAAAGATGTCCCACAAGGAAAAGTCGATCATCGGGTGGCTCCTTCAGCGCGCAGCGCCATGCCCGGCGGGCAGGCGACCGAAGATCAGCCGCGGGCCCAGCCAGTTCAGCAGCTGCCGCACACCCACCGACAGGCCCAGGTAGATGGCGGTGGCGACGATGTAGGCCTCGAAGGCGCGGAAGTTGCGGCTCTGGATCAGGTTGGCGGTGTAGCTCAGCTCCTGCGCCGAGATCTGGCCGCACACCGCCGAGCCCAGCATCACGATGACGATCTGGCTGGTCAGCGCCGGCCACACCCGGCCCAGCGCTGGCGGCAGCACCACGCGGGTGAAGACCTGCCACTCGGTCAGCGCCAGGCTGCGTGCCGCCTCGATCTGGCCGCGCGGCGTGGTGTCGATGCCGGCACGCACGATCTCGGCCGCGTAGGCGCCCAGGTTGATCACCATCGCCAGGATGCTGGCCCATTCCGGGCTGAGCTTGACGCCCAGGCTGGGCAGGCCGAAGAAGATGAAGAACAGCTGCACGATGAAGGGCGTGTTGCGGATCAGCTCCACATAGGCCGACACCAGCAGCGCCCCGGCGCGCGGCCCCTGGCTGCGCACCCAGCCGCAGGCCACGCCCAGGGCCACGCCCAGCACCGCAGCCACCGCGCTCAGGCCCAGCGTGAAGGCGGCGCCGCGCAGCAGCGCCGGCCACTGCGACAGCACGGCCATGAAGTCGAGCTGGATCATCGCGTCCGCCCCGTTGCTCGCCGCCAGGCGCTCATTGCGGCAGCTCGCCGGCCGGGCGGCCCAGCCACTTGACGGCCATCTTGTCGAGCTCGCCGCTGGCCTTGGCGGCGGCGATGATCTCGTTGACCTTCAGGCGCAGCTTGTCCTCGCCCTTGGACACGCCGATGAAGTTCGGCGAGTCCTTCAGCACGAACTTGAACTCGGTGGCCAGCTCGGGGTGGCGGGCGATCAGCGCGCCAGCCACCGAGGCGCCGGTGGCAATCACCTGCACCTGACCCGAGACGAAGGCCGACACCGTGGTGTTGTTGTCCTCGAAGCGCTTGATGTCGGCGCTGGCCGGGGCGATCTTGGTCAGCTCCATGTCCTCGATCGCGCCGCGGGTGACGGCCACGGTCTTGCCGGCCAGGTCGGCCGCGCCCTTGATGCTGACGCTCTTGGCCGCGAACACCGCCTGGAAGAAGGGCGAGTAGGCGACCGTGAAGTCGATCACCGCGGCGCGCTCGGGGTTCTTGCCCAGCGTGCTGATCACCAGGTCGGCCTTGCGCGTCTGCAGGTAGGGAATGCGGTTGGCGCTGGTCACCGGCACCAGCTCCACCTTGACCCCCAGCCTGGCGCCGATCAGGTTGGCCATGTCGATGTCCAGGCCCTGCGGCTTCAGGTCGGTGCCGACCATGCCGTAGGGCGGGAAGTCGGTGGGCACGGCGATGTTGATCTGTTTGCGCGCGAGGATGTCGTCGAGCGTGTCGGCCTGTGCGCTCAGCGGCAGCGTAGTGGCCAGGGTGGAGGCCAGGGCGGTGGCCAGGGCGATCAGGGTGTGGCGGCGTTGCATGGTGTCAGGACTCCGGACGGGGTGGGACGGGGGGAACAAGATCGGTGAACAGGGCGCGGCGGCGGCGCGGGCGCGCAGGCGGCGGCGGTGTGTCAGGCTGCAGGGCCAGCGCGGTGCGCAGCGGCGCCAGCGGGTCGTCGGTGGCGGCGTCCTGCCCCAGGTGGCGGGCCACGCTGCCGATGTGGGCGCGCAGCAGCGCGATCGCGCCGGGCAGGTCGCCGGCCTCCAGCGCCGCCACGATCTGCGCATGCTCGGCGCAGCTCTCGCTGGCGGCGTGGGTGCTCTGGTAGAGCGTGGCAATCAGCGTGGTGCGGGCGGTCAGGTCCTTGACGATGTCGGCCAGCAGGCCATTGCCGGCACACTCGGCCAGGCAGACATGGAAGTCGCCCAGCAGCCAGCTGCGCTCGCCGGGGTCGCCGGCACGGATGGCCGCCCGCTCGCGCGCCACGTGGTCCTTCAGCTGGCGCAGCGCGGTCTTGGGCAGCGGACCCTCCAGGCCGTGCAGCAGGCCGGTCTCCAGCGCCAGGCGGGCACCGAAGGCCTCGCGCGCCTCGTCCAGGCTGGGCTGCACGACGAACCAGCCGCGCCGCGCATTGACCTCGACCATGCCGCGCGCCGACAGCCGCGCCATGGCCTCGCGCACCAGCGTGCGGCTGCAGCCGAACAGGTCAGCCAGCGCCTGCTCGCCCAAGCGCTGGCCCGGTGCCAGGCGGCCGGCCAGGATGGCGTCGACGATGCGGTCGGCGATGGCATCTGGGCGGCTGGCGTCCGGGCGGCTGGCCTCGGCGCTGGCAACCGGGGCCGCTGGCGCGGCGGCGCGTGCCGGTCGGCGCGCTTCAGCGCCCTGTCGCGGTGCCATGGTGGGGTTCCTGGTGCATGGTGGGGCGCTGGTGCGGGTGGAATGCCGGGTGTTGGTGCATGCGAGTGATGTTCACACTGCTTGTATGCAAGCATGGTGCCAAGCACCCGGCCTGACCATCCGGGATGACGCGCAGTCCGGGGCGCCAGGCACCCGGGGCCGATCACAGGGCCTTGGCCAGGAACCTCACCAGGCCGATGCGGCCCGGCCGGGCCGGCGCGCACTCGGTGTAGCCGGCCAGCGCGTAGGCCCGTCGCCCCGCGGCGTTGCCGTCGTCCACACTCAGCGCGACCTGGGCCACCTGCGGCCAGTGCTGGCGCAGCCAGTCGTCCACCGCCGCCAGCGCAGCGCGGCCCAGCCCCTGGCCCTGGCGGTGGCGATCGATGCGCATCGCCGACACCGCCGCCGCGCCCTCTGGCGCCCACTCCGGTTGCCGACTGGCGCGCTGCAGCACGACAAAGCCGACGACCGTGCCACCGTGCTCGATCACCAGCCCGACGATGTCCTCGGGCGGACCTTTGGCGCAGGAGGCCAGCGCGCGTTCCAGCGTGCCAGCGAACTCGACCTGGGCCGGGTCGATCTGCAGCGCGTGCAAGGCAGCCAGGCCGGCGTCGTCCAGAGCCTGCCAATCCCGCAGCGTCAGGCTCATCGATCGCTCCGCTGCGCCAGCGCCAGCGCCAGCAGCTTGCCCACCGTGGCCCAGTTGCGCGTGGTCACAGCCGCACCGGCGCGGCCCAGCAGCGCTTCGGCCGCGCGGCTTTGCAGCAGGCCGCCGGCACAGTGCAGGTAGGCGGCCTGCGCGCCGATGTGCCAGGCCTCGTCCGGCGCGACCAGCGGGTCGACCGCGTGCAGCGCGGCCAGGTCGGCCTGATCGGCCGTGAACACCACCACCAGGCGCGCGGGATCGGGCGGCTCGGGCCAGGGCATGCCGGCGGCGATGGCTTGGCCCTCGGCCAGCGTCTTCACCACCACGGGCACGTCGAAGCCGAAGCGCTGCCGCAGCGCCGCCGAGATCCGCGGCGCCAGCGTGCCCGGCCGGGCGCGGGGCCAGTCGGCCACCGCGTTGCCGCTGTTGAGCAGCGTGGCCACCCGCTCGCCGCCCAGTTCGCCCAGCAGCGTGCGCAGCTCGGCCATCGGCACCCGCTTGGCGGGGCCGACATTCACGCCGCGCAGCAGCACCAGGCAGGTGGTCATGGACCGAGTGTCGCACTGGCGACGCGTGCTCGCCCCAATGGCGGCTTGCTGGCCGCGGCCCTAGCCTGAGGGGATGACGAGCGCCCAACTCACCCGCTTCCAGCACTGGCTGCAAACCACGCGCGGCCTGGCGTTTCCCAGCTACGACGCGCTGTGGCAGTGGTCGGTCGACGACCTGCCCGGCTTCTGGCAGGCGATCTGGGCGTACTTCGACATCCAGTCGCCCACACCGCACACCGCGGTGCTGGCCGACGCCCGCATGCCCGGTGCGCGCTGGTTTCCGGGGGCGCAGGTCAACTACGCGCAGCAGGCGCTGCGCCGTGCCGATGCCGCCCACGCCGCCGGTCACCCGGCGATCGTCTGGACCGACGAAGCCGGGCTGGCGGCAGGCGCGGTGCACACGCTGTCCTGGCCCGAGCTGCGCCGCCAGGTGGGCACGGTGGCCGCGTCGCTGACGCGTCTGGGCGTGGGCCCGGGCGACCGGGTCGTGGCCTACCTGCCCAACCGGCCCGAGACCGCCATCGCCTTCCTGGCCTGCGCCAGCATCGGCGCGATCTGGTCGGTCTGCTCGCCCGACATGGGCCCGGTGGCGGTGCTCGACCGCTTCCGGCAGATCGAGCCGGCGGTGCTGATCGCCACCGACGGCTACACCTTCGGCGGCGTCACCCATGACCGCCGTGCGGTGGTGGCCGAGCTGGTGGCGGCGCTGCCCACGCTGCGCCAGGTGGTGCAGGTGCCGCTGCTGGGCCAGGCGCTGGCGATGCCCGACGGCAGCGCGGCCACGCTGCACGACTGGGCTGCGCTGACCAGCAGCACCGAGACCCTGGCGCCCGCCTGGCTGCCCTTCGACCACCCGCTGTGGGTGGTGTATTCCAGCGGCACCACCGGCCTGCCCAAGCCCATCGTGCACGGCCACGGCGGCATCGTGCTGGAGGCGCTGAAGCTGGGCGTGCTGCACAACGACATCGGCCCGAGCGCCGACACCGGTGACCGCTTCCACTGGTACAGCTCCACCGGCTGGATCATGTGGAACTGCCAGGTGGCCGGCCTGCTGGGCGGCACCACGATCTGCCTGTTCGATGGTTCGCCCGGCGGGCCGCAGGGCGCGCCCGACTGGTCCACGCTGTGGCGCTTCGCGGCACTGGCGCGCTGCAGCTTCTTCGGCGCCGGCGCGGCCTTCTACGCCAGCTGCGCCAAGGCCGGCGTGCAGCCGCAGCAGCAGGCCGACCTGTCGGCGCTGCGCGCGGTGGGCTCGACCGGCTCACCGCTGTCGGAAGACGGCTACCGCTGGATCTGGCAGGCGCTGCCGCAGGTGGACGGGCGCGACATCTGGATCGCCTGCATCAGCGGCGGCACCGATTTCGCCGGCGCCTTCATCGCCGGCGCGCCGACGCTGCCGGTCACCGCCGGCGAGATGCAGTGCCGCTGCCTGGGCGCCCGCGTGGAAGCCTGGAGCGAACCCGGCCCCGATGGCCGCGGCCGCGCGCTGGTCGACGAGGTGGGCGAGCTGGTCTGCACCGCGCCGATGCCCTCAATGCCGCTGCGGCTGTGGAACGACCCCGACGGCCAGCGCCTGCACGACAGCTACTTCGACATGTACCCCGGCGTCTGGCGCCACGGCGACTGGATCCGCCTGGTGCCGCATCCGCAGGCCGGGGCCACCGGCGCCATCATCTACGGCCGCAGCGACGCCACCATCAACCGCCACGGCGTGCGCATGGGCACGGCCGAGCTCTACCGCGCGGTGGAAGCCCTGCCCGAGGTGCTCGACAGCCTGGTGGTCGACCTGGAGTACCTGGGCCGCGAATCGTTCATGCCCCTCTTCGTGGTGCTGCGCGACGGCGCGGTGCTGGACGACGCGTTGCAGGCCCGCCTGAAGGCCACGATCCGCGAGGCGCTGTCGCCGCGCCACGTGCCCAATGTGGTGCTGCAGGTGCCGGCCATCCCGCGCACGCTGTCGGGCAAGAAGATGGAGCTGCCGGTCAAGAAGCTGCTGCTGGGCGCCGACCCGGCGAAGGTGATGAACCGCGACGCGATGGCCAATGCCGCCGCGGTGGACTGGTTCGTCGACTACGCCGCGCGCCGCAGCGCAGGCTGATCAGCCGCCCGCCACCACCCGCACCGACGCGGGCTCGGGGATGGGCTCCGAATCAAAGCGCTCGGCGCCGCAATAGCACAGGAAGTGCTTGTTGGCAGCGCGGCCGAACAGGGTCATGCCCAGGCGCGTGGCCAGCTCGTGACCCATGTGGGTGACGCCGTTGCGCGACACCACGATGGGCACGCCCATGTGCGCGGCCTTCATGACCATCTCGCTGGTCAGGCGGCCGGTGGTGTAGAACACCTTGTCGGCGCCGTCCACGCCATGCAGCCACATCCAGCCGGCGATGGTGTCGATCGCGTTGTGTCGGCCCACGTCCTCGACGAAGCACAGCAGTTCAGTGCCGCGGAACAGCGCACAGCCGTGCACCGAGCCCGCCTTGCGGTGGATGCTGTCCTGCTGGCGGATGACCTCCAGCAGGCCGGCCAGCGTGCCCTGGCGGATGCGGGCCAGCTCGGGCCCGGGCAGGCGCAGCGCGCCCACCTGGTCCATCAGGTCGCCGAAGACCGTGCCCTGGCCGCAGCCGGTGGTCACCACTCGGCGCGCGGTGCGCTGCTCAAGGTCGGCGATGCCCTCGCGGGTGCGCACGGCGGCGGCGCCCACGTCCCAATCCACGGTGATCGACTCCACCGCCGCCAGGTCGGGCACCAGGCGCTGGTTGCGCAGGTAGCCCAGCACCAGCATCTCGGGCGAAGCGCCCAGCGTCATCAGCGTGACCAGCTCGCGCTTGTCGACGAACACCGTCAGCGGCCGCTCGGCCGGGATGTGGATGCGCCGACGCGCGCCGTACTCGTCGAGGATCTCGATCTCGCGCAGCATCGGCGCGCGCGCATCGGTCATGCGCGGCGACAGGGCCGGGTCGGTGATCGGTCGGACGGACGGAGGCATGGCCGTCAATGGTAGCGAAGCGGCGATCAGCCCTTCTTCGCCGGGGCCGAAGCCGGGGCGGGCGCGGCCACCGCAGTGGACGCCGCCCCCGAGGCCGGGGCGGGCGGCGTGTAGACAAAGGGGCCGGGGTCGGCGCAGGCCGGCGTCTCGACCACGGTGCCGGCGTCCTTGCCGTTCTTCTTGGCCGCAGCGCGGTAGCCGGCGGCCACCTTGTCCTGCGACTTGCACAGCAGGTAGGCGTCGACCTTGCCGGTCCAGGCGGTCTTGGCGGCAGCCTCGGCGGCCTTGGCCTTGGCCTCGTCGCTGGGCGGCGGCAGCTTGGCGATCGCGGTGGTGGCCAGCAGCAGCGTGGCGGCCAGGGCAGTCAGGGTGTGGGTTCTCATGGGATCGGTCTCCTGCCGCTCAGGACTGGGTGCGCGGGGCGCCGGGAAGGGGTTGGGCCGAACGCTGCGCCGGGATCTTGCCGGCCTTGACGTCGTCGTACCAGAGCTCGTGGTGCTCCTTGGCCCAGCCTTCGTCCACGTAGCCGGTCTTCATCGCATCCAGCGCGCCCTTGACGCCCACCGTGCCCATGTAGATATGGCCGGCGATCAGCGCCATCATGCCGATCGCGGCGACGGCATGGATCATGTGCGCGATCTGCATCTGGCCGCGCACCTCGCCGAAGCCGGGCACCAGCTTATCGAGCACCAGGCCCGAGGCCACCACCACCAGGCCGGGGACGGTCACGCCCCACCAGAACATGCCCTTCTCGCCGGCGTTGAAGCGGTGCGAGGGCACTTCCTTGTCGCCCAGCATGCCGCCCAGGCGCGACAGCCAGACGAAGTCGGACGCGCTGGCAATGTTGTCCTTGATGAAGGTGACGATGACGATGACCAGCGACACCGCGAACAGCGGGCCGACGAAGTTGTGCAGCGTCTTGAGCAGCCAGGTCAGGTAGCCGAACAGCGCCGAGCCGATCACCGGCATCAGCACGAACTTGCCGAAGGCCATCGTCAGGCCGGAGATGGCCAGCACCACGAAGGCGCCGGCATTGGTCCAGTGCGCGGCGCGCTCCAGCGGCGTGAAGCGCTCGATCTTGCGGCCGGTGTCGGGCACATGGCCGCCCAGCGCGCCCTTGCGCCAGTAGAAGATGCCCAGCGCCAGCGCGACGATCAGCAGCAGCGAGCCGCCGTAGGGGATGATCCAGCGGTTGCGCACCTCGCGCCAGGCCTCGCCGGCGTTGCCCTGGGCGACGATGTAGTCGGCCTGGGGCTGGATCAGCACCCCCTTCTCGGCACCGGGCAGCGTGCTCAGGCCGCCCTGGTCCTTGACGGTGCGCCACATCGGCGCGTTGTTGCCGGGCTGCACCTGGGCGCGGCGGGCATTGCTGTCGTCGGGCTGCGGGGTGCCGGCCACGGCAGGCGCCGACGCCGCCGGGGCCTGCGCCTGCGCGGCACCGGCCGCCAGCAGCGCGCCCAGCAGCAGGGCTCTCAGCAGCGCGGTCATGGCGTCTTGGGCGCTGCCGGCGAGCGCGTGTACTCGTTCTGACCCTGCTGGGCGCGGGCGCGGAGCTGGTTGTTCCAGCCGGTCTCGTCGCCCTTGGTCCAGCCCGCGGCGGCGTAGCCGTTGTCGGTGCCGGTGGCGGCCTTGGTGTCGGCCTTCTTGCGCGGGCCTTCACCGGTCTGCGGGCGTTCGCCGCAGGCCGAGACCAGCAGGGCCAGCGCGCTCAGCGCGATCAGGCGGGTGGCGCGCATCTCAGGCTCCTTCCTTCTTGGCCGCCTGGCCGGGCTGGCCGTAGGCGGTGGTCCAGCCCCAGACCTCGGCGCCCTTGCCGCGCACCAGCACGCGCTGGCGGAAGATGTCGGCCACCACGTCGCCGTCGCCGGCGAGCAGGGCCTTGGTCGAGCACATCTCGGCGCAGGCCGGCAGCTTGCCTTCGGCCAGGCGGTTGCGGCCGTACTTCTCGAACTCGGCCTGGCTGCCGTTGTCCTCGGGACCGCCGGCGCAGAAGGTGCACTTGTCCATCTTGCCGCGCAGGCCGAAGGTGCCGTTGCTGGGGAACTGCGGCGCGCCGAAGGGGCAGGCGTAGCTGCAGTAGCCGCAGCCGATGCAGACGTCCTTGTCGTGCAGCACCACGCCCTCGTCGGTGCGGTAGAAGCAGTCGACCGGGCAGACGGCCATGCAGGGCGCGTCGGAGCAGTGCATGCAGGCGACCGAGATGGTCCGCTCGCCGGGCACGCCGTCATTGAGCGTGACCACGCGGCGGCGGTTCACGCCCCAGGGGATGTCGTGTTCCGCCTTGCAGGCGGTTGCGCACCCGTTGCACTCGATGCAACGCTCGGTGTCGCAGATGAACTTCATGCGGGCCATGGTGTGCCTTTCCGTGTGTTCTTAGGCGACGCGCTCGACCTGGCAGACCGTGGTCTTGGTCTCTTGCATCATCGTCACGCTGTCGTAACCGTAGGTGGTGGCGGTGTTGATGGCTTCGCCGCGGATCACCGGCATCGCGCCCTCGGGGTAGTACGGCGCCATGTCGACACCGCCCCAGCGGCCGGAGAAGTGGAAGGGCAGCCAGACGGTCTCGGCGTCCACCCGCTCGGTCACCAGCGCGCGCACCTTCAGGCCGGGGAAGTTGGCCACCGCAGCCATCGGCGGGGTCTTCAGCCAGACCAGGTCGCCGTTGCGGATGCCGCGGTCGTTGGCCGCCTTCGGGTTGATCTCGACGAACATCTCCTGCTGCAGTTCGGCCAGCCAGGGGTTGGAGCGGGTTTCCTCGCCGCCACCCTCGTACTCGACCAGGCGGCCGCTGGACATGATCAGCGGGAACTGCTTGCCGATGTCCTTGTTCTTCTCCTGCACCGTCTTGTAGAGCGTGGGCAGGCGCCAGAAGGCCTTCTTGTCGTCGTGCGTGGGGTACTTCGCAACCAGGTCGGGCCGGGTGCTGTAGAGCGGCTCGCGGTGCTTGGGCACCGGGTCGGGGAAGTTCCAGACCACGGCGCGGGCCTTGGCGTTGCCGAACGGGTGGCAGCCGTGGTTCTTCATGGCCACGCGGATGATGCCGCCCGACGAATCGGTCTTCCAGTTCTTGCCCTCGGCGGCCTTCTGCTCGGCCTCGGAGAGCTCGCCCCACCAGCCCAGCTTCTTCAGCAGCACGTGGTCGAACTCGGGGTAGCCGGTGGTCAGGTCGCAGCCCACGCTGTGCGAGCCGTCGGCGGCCAGCAGCGAGGTGCCGTCACGCTCGACACCGAAGTTCGCGCGGAAGTTGCCGCCGCCCTCCATCACGTGCTTGGAGGTGTCGTACAGGTTGGGCGAGCCCGGGTGCTTCAGCTCGGGCGTGCCGTAGCAGGGCCAGGGCAGACCGAAGTAGTCGCCGTCCAGGCTGTAGCCGCTTTCCTTGTCGACGCCACCCTTGGCCTTGAGCGTCTTGACGTCGAACACATGCATGTTGCGCATGTGGGCCTTCAGGCGCTCGGGCGACTGGCCGGTGTAGCCAATCGTCCAGACGCACTTGTTGATCTCGCGCAGGATGGACTCGGTCTCGGGCTCCTTGCCGCCCTTGCCGTCGACCATCTTGTAGTTCTTGACCAGCTCGGCACCGAAGCCCAGCTTCTCGGCCAGCTGGTACATGATCATGTGGTCGGTGCGCGATTCCCACAGCGGATCGATCACCTTCTCGCGCCACTGGATCGAGCGGTTTGACGCGGTGCAGGAGCCGCTGGTCTCGAACTGCGTGGTGGTGGGCAGCAGGTAGACCTCGCGCTTGGGGTTGAGGTCCTCGGCCGCGCCGGGCATGGCCGCCATCGCCGCGGTGGCGCTGGGGAAGGGATCGACCACGACCAGCAGGTCGAGCTTGTCCATCGCCTTCTTCATTTCCAGGCCGCGGGTCTGCGAGTTCGGCGCATGGCCCCAGAAGAACAGGCCGCGCAGGTTGCTGTCCTGGTCGATCAGCTCGTTCTTCTCGAGCACGCCGTCCACCCAGCGCGAGACCGTCATGCCCGACTTGGTCATCATCGCCGGCGAGGCGTACTGCTTCTTGATCCACTCGAAATCGACGCCCCAGGCCTTGGCGAAGTGCTTCCAGGAGCCTTCGGCCAGGCCGTAGTAGCCGGGCAGCGAGTCGGGGTTGGGGCCCACGTCGGTGGCGCCCTGCACGTTGTCGTGGCCGCGGAAGATGTTGGTGCCGCCGCCGCTCTTGCCCACATTGCCCAGCGCCAGCTGCAGCAGGCACGAGGCGCGCACGATCGCGTTGCCGATGGTGTGCTGGGTCTGGCCCATGCACCAGACGATGGTGCTGGGGCGGTTCTCGGCCATGGTCTTGGCCACCTGGTAGCAGGTGGCCTCATCGACACCGCAGGCCTCCTGGACCTTGTCCGGGGTCCAGACCTTCAGCGCCTCTTCCTTGACCTTGTCCATGCCCCAGACGCGGTCCTCGATGTACTTCTTGTCTTCCCAGCCGTTCTTGAAGATGTGGTGCATCACACCGAACAGGAAGGGGATGTCCGAACCCGAGCGGATGCGCACGAACTGGTCGGCGCGCGCCGCGGTGCGGGTGAAGCGCGGGTCGACGACGATGACCTTGCAGCCGTTCTCCTTGGCATGCAGCAGGTGCAGCATCGACACCGGGTGCGCCTCGGCGGCGTTGGAGCCGATGTAGAGCGCCGCCTTGGCGTTCTGCATGTCGTTGTAGGAGTTGGTCATCGCACCATACCCCCACGTGTTGGCCACGCCGGCCACGGTGGTGGAGTGGCAGATGCGGGCCTGGTGGTCACAGTTGTTGGTGCCCCAGAAGCTGACCCACTTGCGCAGCAGGTAGGCCTGCTCGTTGTTGTGCTTGGACGAACCCACGACGAAGATCGAGTCCGGGCCGCTGGCCTGGCGCAGCTCCTTCATCTTCTTGGCGATGCCGTCCAGCGCCTCGTCCCAGCTGATGCGCTTGTACTTGCCGTCGACCAGCTTCATCGGGTACTTGAGCCGGTACTCGCCGTGGCCGTGCTCGCGCAGCGCGGCGCCCTTGGCGCAGTGGGCGCCCAGGTTGATCGGCGAGTCGAACACCGGCTCCTGGCGCACCCAGACGCCGTTCTCGACCACCGCGTCCACCGCGCAGCCCACCGAGCAGTGGCCGCAGACGGTGCGCTTGACCTCGATCTTCTTGCCGCCCTCAGCGGCGGCGCCGCCGGCCGCTTCGGCGCGTTGCACCAGGGTCAGCTGGCTGGCCGCCAGGCCGGCGCCCACGCCCAGGCCCGAGCGGCGCAGGAAGCCTCGGCGGTCCATCGTGGGAATGGCGCGGGAAATACCGCGGGCCAGGCTGGACACCAGCGACGACGCGGAGGCGGTCGTGCCGGCGGATTCGGATCTGCGGGTGAGCAGCATGTCGTGTCCTCGAACGCGATGGAAGCCGCACGCCGCCGGCCGGGCCGGGGCGCGCAGGCGGGAGAGCTTCAGACCCGGGTGGTCTGGTAGTAGCGGCGCACGTGCTCGCTGAGGCGGTAACCTTCGCCCTCGGGCTCGGCCGGTTTGGCGGCCACCGGGGTGGCTTCAGGTCGGGCCAGCGGCAGCGCCGCGGCCGCGGCGGCCAGCGCACCGGCGGTGCCGGCGCCTGCAAACAGCGTCCGGCGCGACACCGCGGCCGGCTTGGTCTTGTCCTTGTCCATGATGGTCCCTTCGACGCTTGGCGCTATGCACAGAGTTGCATGGGTGTACCACATGAGAACTCAGTGCTAACCCTTTGAACATCCGCAGCAGCCCGGATGTGATCGGCCATTTTGGCGCGCCCCTTGCGACAACTTGTCGCAGCCGGCGCGCACAGGGTCTGCTTGTACCCCGGCACACGACCGGGTCCGGCGCCGGCTCCTAGAATCCGCCCGCCGTGATCGCTGCCACACCGACTCCTGCCGACGAACGTTGGCCGCTCGCCACCGTGCTGGTGGTCGACGACGAGCCTGGCATGCGCAGCTTCCTGCAGAAGACGCTGGCGCCGCGCGTCGGCCAGGTGCTGGTGGCCGCCAACGCCGACGAGGCCGACGAGCTCACCCGCCGCCACCGCATCGACCTGGTGGTGCTGGACATCGCCATGCCCGGGCGCGACGGCATCAGCTGGCTGCGCAGCCTGCGCGCCGAGGGCAACAGCTGCGAGGCGGTGCTGATCACCGCCTTCGCCGACCTGGACACCGCGATCGAGGCGCTGCGCGCCGGCGCCAGCGACTTCATCCTCAAGCCCTTCCGGGTCACCCAGATCCTCAACGCGCTGCGCCAGGGCCTGGAGCGGGCCGAGCTGCGGCGGCAGAACTTCGTGCTGCGTCGCAGCCTGTCGCAGCGCACGCCGGCCGCCGGCGGCCTGGTGGGCCAGTCGATCGCCATCCGCGGCCTGCAGGCCGCGATCCAGCGTGTGGCGGGGGTGGACAGCACGGTGCTGCTGACCGGCGAATCGGGCACCGGCAAGGAGCTGGCCGCGCTGGCGCTGCACCACCACAGCCCGCGCGCCACCGGCCCCTTCGTGCCGGTCAACTGCGCCACGCTGTCGCCCGAGCTGATCGAGAGCGAACTCTTCGGCCACGCCTGGCGCAGCAGCGACGGCACGCGCCAGCTGCACGACGGCCTGTTCGTCTACGCCCAGGGCGGCACGCTGTTCCTGGACGAGGTGGGCGAGCTGCCGACGGCGCTGCAGGCCACGCTGCTGCGCGCGCTGGAAGAGCGCCGCATCCGCCCCGTGGGCAGCGAGCAGGAGGTGCCGGTGGACGTGCGCATCATCGCCGCCACCCACCGGCCGCTGGCGCGCGAGGTCGAGGCCGGGCGCTTCCGCCCCGACCTGTACTACCGGCTGCAGGTGGTCGAGATCAACCTGCCGCCGCTGCGCAAGCACAAGGAGGACATCCCGGCGCTGGTCGAGCACTTCATCGGCACGCTGGCGCCGCAGCTGGGCCTGCCGCCGATCGAGGTCAGCCCCGACGAGCTGGCCTTCCTGGCGCAGTACGACTGGCCCGGCAACGTGCGCGAGCTGCGCAACCTGATCGAGCGCTCGCTGATCCTGGGCGCGCTCAATGTGTCGGCGCTGTACCAGGGCCTGGCGCGCAGCGAGGCCCGCACGCCGCCGCCGCCCGCGCCGGTGGCGCCGCTGACCACCGACCTGCAGACGCTGGAGAAGAACCACATCCTGGCGGTGCTGGCCTCGGTGGGCGGCGACAAGACCCGCGCCGCGCAGTCGCTGGGCATCTCGCGGCGCACGCTGGAGCGCCGCGTGGCCGAGTGGGGCGGATGAGGTGAGGACCGCGCTGCAGGCCTGGCCGGTGCGGCGCAAGCTGCTGGCGCTGGTGCTGCTGCCGCTGTGGGCGGTGCTGCCGCTGCTGGGGCTGGCGCTGCTGGTCTGGGGCAACGAGGCGCTGGACCGCCTGCTGGTGGCCAAGGTGCGCTCCGACCTGGCGGTGGCCGACGGCTACTTCGAGCGCATGCTGGCCGAGGTGGGCGCCAGCACCAACGCGCTGGCCGAGTCGCGCGTGCTGGCCGAGGGCCTGGCGCGGCGCGATGACACCGCGCTGGTGAAACTGCTTGGCCAGCTGCAGCGGCGCGAGCGCCTGGACCTGCTGGTCTGGCGCGACGCCAGCGGCCGCAGCCCGCAGCCCGGCGCCGACACCCTGCCGCGGCTGCCGCTGCCCGCCGCCGGCCGCCCGCGCGCCAGTGTCGAGCGCCTGGCGCCCGAGGCCCAGGCCGCCCTGCCCGCCGCGCTGCGCGAGCGCATCCCGGTGCCGCTGCTGCCCACCCAGAACGCCGCGCCCACCGACCGCCGCACCGAAGACCGCGCGCTGATGGCCATGGCCGTGGCCGAGGTGCGCGCCGCCGACGGCCGGCTGCTGGGCCAGCTGCAATCGGGGGTGCTGCTCAACCGCAACCTGGCCTTCATCGACCAGCTCAACGAGGTGGTCTACCCCGCCGGCTCGCTGCCCTGGGGCAGCCAGGGCACGGCCACGCTGTTCCTGGACGACGTGCGCATCAGCACCAATGTGCGGCTGTTTGGCGGCGAGGCGCACGAGCGGGCGATCGGCACCCGCGTGTCGGGCTCGGTGCGCGAGCGCGTGCTGGGCCAGGGCGAGACCTGGCTGGACCGCGCCTTCGTCGTCAGCGACTGGTATGTGTCGGGCTACCAGCCGCTGCGCGACCATGCCGGCCAGCGCGTGGGCATGCTCTACGTGGGCTTTCTGGAGCGGCCCTTCGGCTGGCTGAAGTACGCCGCGCTGGCGATGATCGGCTCGATCTGCTTTGGCGTGATGATCCCGGCCGGCCTGCTGGCCTGGCGCTGGGCGCGCGGCGTGGTGGCGCCGCTGGAACGCATGAGCGCCACCATGCAGCGCCAGGAGGGGGGCGACAGCGCCGCCCGCGTCGGCCCGGTGGACCGCGCCGACGAGATCGGCCAGCTCGCCGCCCACTTCGACCACCTGCTCGACACCCTGGCCGGCCAGACCCAGGCACTGCAGCGCTGGAACGCCGAGCTGGATGCCAAGGTGGCCGAGCGCGGCCGCGAGCTGGAAGCCGCCCAGGCCCAGCTGCTGCGCGCCGAGAAGCTGGCCGCGGTGGGCCAGCTCACCGCCAGCATCGCCCACGAGGTGAACAACCCGATCGCGGTGATCCAGGGCAACCTGGACCTGATGCGCGAGCTGCTGGGCCCGGCCGCCGCGCCGGTGCGCGAGGAGCTGGCGCTGATCGACAGCCAGATCGAGCGCATGCGCCTGATCGTCACCCAGCTGCTGCAGTTCGCCCGCCCGGGCGAGTACGCCGGCTACGTGGAGAAGCTCGATCCGCGGCGCGTGCTCGACGACTGCCTGGTGCTGGTGGCCCACCTGCTGGCGCGCCAGCACATCCGCATCGAGCGCGAGGACCGCGCCACCGGCCTGGCCGCGATCAACCGCCAGGAGCTGCAGCAGGTGCTGGTCAACCTGCTGGTCAACGCCGTGCAGGCCATGCCCGAAGGCGGCACGCTGACCCTGCGCACCGACGACTGGCCCGAGGGCCCCGGCGTGGTGATCAGCGTGGCCGACACCGGCGAGGGCCTGCCGCCCGACATGCTCACGCGCCTGTTCCAGCCCTTCGTCACCCGCAAGCCCGACGGCACCGGCCTGGGCCTGTGGATCAGCCGCAGCCTGGTGGAACGCTACGGCGGCGAGCTGCGCGCGGCCAACGTGCCCGGCCCCAGTGCCGAACTGAGCGGCGGCGCCGAGTTCAGCGTCTGGCTGCGCAGCGAACTCAAAGAGGCCTGAAGCGCGGCTGCGTCACGCCGTCCACCGTGATGTCCTCGAAGAACATCGCGTGCGGCCGCACCCACCAGCCGGTGGCGTTGTACAGCGGGCGGTAGACCACCAGCGGCTGCAGTGTCTCGGAGTGGCGGGCCACCCCGATCACCTCGTATTCGCCGCCCTTGTAGTGGCGGTAGCGGCCCAGCGGGGTGGCGGGCAGCGGGGGCAGGTCGTCGTCCATGGCGGGTGGGTCGCAAAGCCGCGCATCGTACGCGGACTCTGCGCCGGCGCAATATACCCACCGTGGTATTTGATAAGCTCAGGGTTATCGCTGAATCCTGAGGATCCCCCATGGCCGCCATGCCCGACTACACCCAGCTCACCGCCGCCGTGGCGTCGAACCTGCAGCCACTGCGCAAGGACATCGCGCCGGTGATGAAGGCCTTCTCCGAGATCGGCAAGGCCGCGCTCGCGCCCGGCGCGCTGGACGAGAAGACCAAGGAGCTGATCGCGCTGGGCATCTCGGTGGCGGCACGCTGTGACGACTGCATCGGTTTCCATGTGCGCACCCTGGCCCGCCTGGGCGCCAGCACCGCCGAGATCGAGGAAACCCTGGGCGTGGCCATCTACATGGGCGGCGGCCCGTCGGCCATGTACGCGGCCCATGTGATGGCCGCCTGGCAGCAGTTCAGCACGCCGACCTGAGGACCCCCAGGCTGGCCGCTGCGCGGCAGCTCTGACCGTCTTGGACGGCCCGGCGACGGTCAGACGCCGAGGACTTACCCGCAGGCGCCGTCGCCCCTTGACCCTGGCGACAGTTTGTCGGGGCCCGGGCAGCTAGACTGCCCCGCCATGTCCGACACCCCGCCGCCCGAGATCGCCCGCACGCTGACGCTGCGCGTCGCCGTGACGATGCGCCGCGAGCGTGCGCCCAACGCCTGGGAAGACTGGCGACACACGCCGCACGACGTGGCGCTGGACGACGGCACGCTGGGCCACACCCCGCGCCTGCTGCGCGACGACGGCCGCGAGCGGCTGACCTTGCACCCGGGCCTGTCGCTGCTGCTGCACGCCGACGAGGGCGAGGGCTACCACCTCAACCTCAGCAGCGGCGCGCCGGTGTGGTTTGTCATGTGGCGCGGCGCCGAGGACGACCCGTCCGAGGCTGCGCCCGAATTCGTCACCCTGTCCTACAACGAGGCCGGCCGCCTGCTCGATGCGCAGGAGCGCGTGGACAACGTGCCGCTGCCCGCCGAGCTGGTGCAGATGCTGCAGGCCTTCACCAGCGCGCACTACCGCCCCGAGCCCAAGCAGCGCCGCCGCCCGGCGTCGTTCCAGCGCCCGGGCGACCGGCGCTGACACGCCATGGCCAGCAACGACGACGGCTTCCTGTCGCGCTGGTCGCGCCGCAAGGCGCTGGCCCGCGAGGGCGTGGCGCTGCCCGAGCCGCCACCCCCCGCCCCACCGCCGCCGCCCGCCCCGGCACCGCTGACCCCGGTCGTGGCCGCACCACCGGCCGACGAGCCGCCCGCAGAACCCGCCCCGCCGCCCCCGCCCACGCTGGACGACGTGGCCACCCTCACCCCCGAGGCCGACTTCAGCCGCTTCGTCGCCCCCGAAGTCACGCCCGAGGTGCGCAACGCCGCGCTGAAAAAACTCTTCGCCGACCCGCACTACAACGTGATGGACGGCCTGGACATCTACATCGACGACTACGGTCGCCCCGACCCGCTGCCCGCCGGCATGCTGCGCCAGATGGTGCAGTCGGCCGCGCTGGGCCTGTTCGCCGACGAGCCGGCCGACCCGCCGCCGCCCGCCGCCCCTTCCCCGACCGCGCCGGCGGCCTCCCCCGCCGCGCCCCCCGACCATGAAGACCCTGATCTGCGACTGCAACCGGACGATGCCGCTGGACGCCCCGGCCCTGAGCCGGGCGCTGCAGACGAGCCCGACCGCCCGCACTGACGGCCTGGAGACGCTGCACCACACGCTGTGCCGCCGCGAGGCCGGCGCCTTCCAGCGCGCCGCGCGCGACGAGGGCGAGACCCTCATCGTGGCCTGCACGCAGGAGCAGCGCCTGTTCGCCGAGCTGGCCGACGCCACCGAGGGCGCGCGCCCGCTGGCCGAGCGGCCGATCCGCTTCGTCAACCTGCGCGAGCGCGGCGGCTGGTCGAAGGACGCGGCCCAGGCCACGCCCAAGCTGGCCGCGCTGCTGGCGCTGGCCCAGCTGCCCGACCCGGCGCCGGTGCCGCAGGTCACCTACCGCAGCGCCGGCCGCACGCTGGTGATCGGCCCGGCCGAGGCCGCGGTGGCCGCCGCCGAGGTGCTGGCCGCGTCGCTGGACGTGACGGTGCTGGTCAGCGGGCCCGGCGCGCTGCCGCAGAGCCGCGCCTTTGCCACCCACGCCGGCCGCCTGACGCGCCTGAGCGGCTGGCTGGGCGCCTTCCAGGCCGAGTGGGTGCAGGACAACCCGATCGACCTGGAGCTGTGCACCCGCTGCAATGCCTGCATCGCCGCCTGCCCCGAGGGCGCGATCGATTTCTCGTACCAGGTGGACCTGTCGCGCTGCACCAGCCACCGCGACTGCGTGCGCGCCTGCGAGGCCGCCGGCGCGATCGACTTCCAGCGCGACCCGCTCACCGTCAGCGAGCGCTTCGACCTGGTGCTGGACCTGCGCGCCACGCCCGCCTTCAGCCAGCACCAGCCGCCGCAGGGCTATGTGCATGCCGGCCCCGACGAGCGCCGCCTGAGCCGCGCGCTGCGCGAGCTGCCCACGCTGGTGGGCACCTTCGACAAGCCCACCTTCTTCCGCTACCAGCAGCGCCTGTGCGCCCACACCCGCAACGAGCGCACCGGCTGCAGCGCCTGCATCGATGTGTGCTCCACCTCGGCCATCCGCAGTGATGCGTCGCTCAAGGGCAAGGCGCCGGGGCAGACCGGCGGCATCATCGTCGAGCCGCACCTGTGCGCCGGCTGCGGCGCCTGCACCACCGTCTGCCCCAGCGGCGCGCTGAGCTTCCAGACCCCCGGCCCTGCCGACCAGGGCCAGCGCCTGCGCACCCTGCTGGGCACCTACGCCAGCGCCGGCGGCCGCGACGCCGCGCTGCTGCTGCACAGCGAAGGCGCCGGCGCGCGCTGGCTGGACGAGCTGGGCCGCGCCGCCCGCGTGGACCCGCAGATCCACGGCCTGCCCGCGCGCGTGCTGCCGCTGCCGCTGTGGCACAGCGCCAGCACCGGCGTGGACCTGTGGCTGTCGGCCATCGCCCACGGCGCCAGCCAGGTCTGGGTGCTGCTGACCGACGAGGAAGCGCCCGAGTACCGCAGCGCATTGCAGGAACAGATGGCCGTGGCGCAGGCCGTGCTGAACGGCCTGGGCTACGCCGGCACCCACCTGGGCCTGCTGCAGGTGCGCGACGCCCGCGATCTGGCCGCGCTGGACACCGCGGTGCAGGCCCCGCCCGCGCAGACCGTGCGCGAGCGCGCCCGCTTCGGCCTGATGGCCGACAAGCGCACCACGCTGGACGCCGCGCTGGACCACCTGCTGGCCCAGGCCCCCGCCGCCGTGCCCGAGGCCATCGCCTTGCCCGCCGCCGGCAGCCCCTGGGGCACGCTGGCGGTGGACAGCCAGCGCTGCACGCTGTGCCTGGCCTGCGTGGGCGCCTGCCCGTCGGGCGCGCTGAAGGACAACGCCGACGCGCCGCAGCTGCGCTTCACCGAATCGGCCTGCGTGCAGTGCGGCCTGTGCGCCGGCACCTGCCCCGAGCAGGCCATCACGCTGCAGCCGCGCCTGTGGCTGGCCGATGCCGGCCGCGCCCGCCGCCAGACGCGCGTGCTCAACCAGGCCCAGCCCTTCGCCTGCGTGCGCTGCGGCAAGCCCTTCGGCACGCTGCAGGCGATTGAAGCCATGATCACCCGCCTGGGCGCCCACCCGGCCTTCCAGGGCGCCGCCGCCGAGCGCCTGAAAATGTGCGGCGACTGCCGCGTCATCGACCTGCACAGCAACCCGAACGAACAACGGATCACCGACCGATGAGCCCCACCGACCAGCCGATCGCCATCGCCGGCAGCCCCGACGCCGAAGAGGTGGCGCGCGCCGAGCTCTACGGCCTGCTGGCCCGCCTGTGGCTGGCGCCGCCCGATGAGGCCCTGCTGCGCGAATTCGCCGTGGCCGTGACCGAGGCACCGCAGGAAGGCGGCTTCCTGGAGAGCCCCTGGCAGGACCTGGTGGGCGCGCTGCGCAGCGTGAACGTGGCGCAGGCCACCGAGACCTTCGACGCGCTGTTCGGCGGCGTGGGCAAGCCCGAGGTCTTCGTCTACGGCAGCTTCTACCAGGCCGGCTTCCTGAACGAGACCCCGCTGGTGCGCCTGCGCGAGGACCTGGCCCGCCTGGGCCTGACCCGCACCACCGACACCACCGAGACCGAGGACCACATCGCCTACGGCTTCGAGGTGATGCGCTACCTGATCGGCGGCGACGATGCCGCGGTGTGCAACCTCGAGCAGCAGCGCCGGTTCTTTCGCGCCCACCTGCAGCCCTGGGTGGCACAGCTGTGCGACACCGTGCAGGCCCACCCCGGCGCCGGCTGGCTGGCCGCGCTGGCCGGCATGACCCGCGCCTTCATCGAGGTCGAGACCCAGGCCTTCGACATGGTGGAGTGAGGACATGAGCAGCATTGCCCCCGAGGACATCACCGGCCTGATCCTGGCCGGCGGCCGAGGCAGCCGCATGGGCGGCGTCGACAAGGGCCTGCAGAACCACCGCGGCCTGCCGCTGGCCATGCACGCGCTGCTGCGCCTGCAGCCACAAGTGGGCGCAGTGCTGATCAACGCCAACCGCAACCTGTCGGCCTATGAATCCATGGGTGCCGAGGTCTGGCCCGACGCCGTGCCCGACTACCCCGGCCCGCTGGCCGGCTTCCTGGCCGGCCTGGAGCACTGCGACACGCCCTGGCTGCTGACCGTGCCCTGCGACACGCCCCACTTCCCCACCGACCTGGCCGCCCGCCTGGCCCAGGCCGCCCACGCCGCCAACGCCGACGTGGCCATGGCCGCCACCCGCGACCCCGACGGCACCCTGCAGCGCCAACCCGTCTTCTGTCTGCTGCGCGCCAGCCTGCTGGAAAGCCTGGTGCAGTTCATCCAGAGCGGCCAGCGCAAGATCGACCGCTGGACCGACCAGCACCGACATGTGGAGGTGGTGTTCGAGGACGCCGCGGCGTTTGACAACGCCAACACGCCGGAGGAACTGCGGCGGCTGCAGGGCTGACCCGCCGGCCGCGCGATCAGCCCCGCCGGCCCAGGTCCTCCAGGTTCCTGGACCGCTCGCGATCCAGCTCATCGGACAGCGCATCCCAGCTGCCGCGGTGCAGCGCGCCCTTCAGCACACTGCCCCCCAGCGCCCAGCACAGCGCCCACACCGCCAGCAGCACGCCCCACGAGATCAGCGTGCCCAACGGCCGGTAGTCGCCCCCCTGCCAGGCCAGCTCACCCCGCCGCCACAGCCACCCGCCCAGTACCGCCGGCGCCACCAGCAGCACGCCGGCCAGCGCCTTGCCCCAGGCCGGATACAGCTTGCCCAGCGGCGCCAGCACCGTGGGCAGCATGATCGCCAGGAACAGGAAAAAGCCCTCAGCCGGCATCACGAACCACAGCACCAGCAGCAGCACCGCGGCACCGGCCGCGACCATCAGCAGCTCGTTGCGCGGTGAGCGGCTGCGGCCCGCCTGGGTGGCCACCGCGGCAGACTGGCGCGCCTGTTCGCGCCGCTGCAGTTCCGCCTGCGCCACCTCGCGCGCCTGCGGCAGCAGGTCGGGGTCACTGAGGCGGCGTTGCAGTTGGGCGGTGGAGGCTTGGCGGTAGAGGGCTTCGAGTTGGGTTTGGCGGGGGTCTGGGGGTGGGGGCATGGGGGGACGCTAGCACCGATGGCGGAGGTAGGGCTGGGGTGGTTCAGGCGCGGTGTGGCTCGGTGTGCTCGGCGCCGCGGAGATGTTGGTGGCGCGTTGAACAGCCGCTTCAGACTGCGTGCAGCCGGTCGCTGAGGGCGGACGCATCCAGCTGCGTTCGAACTTGCAGTCCTACGAATTCGCGCCCAGCCTGCCCAATAGCGGCCGCTCGAAGCTGAAGCCGAGTACCCAGATGAAGGAGATAGGTTCGCAGCACACTCGTGCGCCTGTGGCTACCTTCCTGACGACGAACGAACCAACGCGGAACGAAACCCCTCGTCAGCGGCGAGATTTCGCAGGCTAGCGCCAAAGGCGTTGATGGCGAGGGTGTCGAAACCACCTGCTACGGTCTCTTGTGCCTCGAACGCCCCCTGAGTGGTCGCACTGAAGACAACGCGGCGTTCCGTGTTGCTGAACACCTCCCACTTGACCTCCACAAAGACGGATCCCTTGGCCACAGTCGGGTCGCCCACCTTCAGACTCGGGTGACCAACGAAGGGAAAGCACACGTTCGAGTGCACCTTCAGAACAGACGCGCCAAGCGTGTAATCCGGCTGTTCTTCCGTGAACACAGACTCTGGTGCCTTCTGAAGGCGATAACGAAGAGGTTCTAGCACCCCAGTAAAGCTACGCACGAGATTCAATCGCGAGAAGGGCAATACATCCGTAGCCAGTTGGCGCGGAGGAGCCTCTTTACACCACCAACCGTACTGCACGTTCGCAATGGAATCGGCTTGCTGCATCTTCGGTACCACTGGCCCGAGAGCAAGCACCCCAGTTTCAGTACCGACCGGAACGGCCAAGGGAACAAGAATCGCAGGGCGTTGAACCGGGGGGACAGCGCAGCCGACAAGGCTGAGAGCCAACAGGACGATCTGACCGAGTTTCATGATTGCCTTGACGAGCCTGACTTGAGTGTATGGGGATCCCATGACGACTTCTCTTGAGCATTTGAGCATGTGTCCGGGCCGCGAACAGGGTTGGCAATGCCTGGGACCAGATACGCGTCAACGGCCGCTCTGATCGCGACCGCGGGCCTATCGCGCCGCCACGCTGACTGGCTCGGCAATGCTTGGTCGGCGCTATTCGACCCATCTGCGACATTCGCTGTCGTGATCGCAGCGTCCGAGAGCGGACGGCCGACCGGCCGTCGTCTAACACCACCGCTCAGTCGTACGCATCAGCGCTACCGCCCACCTCAGCGATCAGGTCCTCCCAGGGCCACTTCACAGTGGCAAAGCGCCGATAGAGCAGGAGTTGTCGGTCGACAAGGCTGATCTTCTCGTTCTGCCCGTCGTAGGCCAGTACAAGCGAACGACCATCTTGGTCAACCTGGAGCGCTGCAAACTTCGCCAGCACTGAGCGCAGATTGGGAAGCTGCACTCGCGGCTCTGCGGCGTGCGCCTTGCGGTAGATATCTTTGGCTGGAATGCCGGCAAGTAGCTCTCCGTCGGTCGCTTCCATGATCACCTTCAGCGCGTGCGCATAAATGCCAGTAGCATTTTTTCGCTGCCGCACGCCTTCGCAGACCCTCTTAGCGAAGCTCTGATAGAGCTGGTTTAGCTGTTCAGCAGTATGCATGGCCGCGTCGGAAATCTTGTCGACGTTGTCCAATTCGATTTCCATACCGCTCGGGGCAGCATCATAGATTTTCAGCTCGTCGAGATACCGCAGGGCCAGCTTCTGAAGCAAGCCCACGCTTTGGTAGGCGATCTCAGCAAGTTGGGTCGAGACGGCGTCCGTAGGGCGAATGCTGAGGGCGGCACATCCCTTCGTGAACACCTGCTTGAGTTCAGCTTCACTCCAGGTGACGGGCAGTTCCTCAATCCGATCGGCCAAGTCCGAGTTCAGAGTGATCAGCATGTTGTCGTCGATCCACACGCCGACCACAACTACCAGGGTCTTGTAGTCCCACAGGGTCTTCAAGTCGAACGCAAACTTCTGCTGCTCAGTGATCGGCAGGTAGTGGAAGTCCTCGATGACCAGCTTTCGCCCAGACTCCCGAATCGTGTCCGATATGAACCTAAGGTCGGTAACATTGCGACCGACCACTGCCTCCTTCGTCGAAGTGTCGTTGCCGTACGTGCCCTCGGTCGACGCAGAGGCCTTCGCAAAGAGCGCGAAACCGCCCTCAACGGAGCCGCCAACTTTGCCACCCAGTTTGCTCGTGACCGTGCGGTCAACCTCCAAGCGGACGCCGAGGGCAGCCAGTGCGTCTCGGTATACGTCAGTTGTTGTGTACGACAAACGGCACTGCACTACGATGGGGTTGTCGAGCACCTTCTTGCGGAGCCATGACTTGCCGCACTTGGATGCACCACGAATCGCGATGTGCATCTGCCCACGATCGACGAGAGTTCGGAACTCCGAGTCGAGCGCGCCGCGGTCGATATACGAAGCGTCAACCACGTCCGACTGAATACCAAATACTTGGTGCGTTTTCATTGGCAGGATCCTATCGAAGTCCGTATGGTATTGCGGGCATGCATCCGGACATCAGTCGTTCGCGACCTGCCGCTACTGGCGGTCAGCAGCCAGCCCAATTGAGCGCGCGACAGTCGGCAACCGCTGCAGAGCCGCCCGTTGATCCCGCCGTGTCCTCGGCCACCCACAACCGGCCAACCCCAGCCGTACTAGGCAGCCACTGCGACCCCGTCTGCCCTCTCCCCATCCATCCTCCCCACCGCCCTCCTGAACGCATCCCTCAACCACACCAACCCCGGATCCTGCGTCTTGTACTTGTGCCACTGCATCGCCTGCTGCATGCCCTCGATGGGCAGCGGGGGTTGGCGGATGGCCAGGGGCCAGGTGGTGGCGAAGCAGTGGGCCAGGCGGGCGTGCACGGTGGCGACCAGGTCGGTGCCGCAGACCAGGGCGGGCATGGCGGCGAAGCCGTAGGACATGACGGCCACGCGGCGGGTGATGCCGTAGCGCTTGACGAACCACGATTCGAACGAGTCGCCGGTGCCGCCGGGGGGCTGCATGATGATGTGGCCGGCGGCCAGGTAGCGCTCGAAGGTGAACTCGCCCTGGGCCAGCGGACTGTGGGCCCACAGCAGGCAGACGAAGTGCTCCTCCACCAGCAGTTCCTCGGGGTGGTCGGGTGACATGAAGCCGCGGGGGATGACCAGCAGGTCGGCCTCGCCGCGCTCCAGGGTGCGCTGCGGGTTCATCACCTGCGGCAGGAACTCGAAGCGCACGCTGCAGCGCTCCTGCGCGCACAGCGCCAGCAGGTGCGGCGCGATCACCATCTGCGTGTAGTCGGACAGGCAGATGCGGAACAGCCGGTCCGACGCGGTGGGGTCGAAGCGCGGGCGGCTGGCAATGGTGCTGTCGATGCGCACCAGCACGTCGCGCACGGCGTCGTGCAGCGCCTCGGCGCGCGGCGTGGGCTCCATCTTGCGGCCCACCTGCACCAGCAACTCATCTTCAAAGTAATCACGCAGCCGCGACAGCGCGCTGCTCAGCGCCGATGGCGTGAGGTGCAGCCGCTCGGCGGCGCGCGTGATGCTGCGCTCGGTCAGCAGCGCATCCAGCGCCACCAGCAGGTTCAGGTCCAGTCGGTTCAAGCGCATGGCGTGCCGGGATAACCCTTGATCGTTAGATGCCGTTGAAACGTCGCTTGCATCGAAGTCATTTTTCATGATGGTCGCCAGTCCCTAACCTCTCGCTTACCCGCTTTCCTACAACGACTGGAGACAACGAATGGCCCTGGGCCAGGCGATGGGCGAACTCGCGCCCACAAACACCAACGCACTGCGGCGCAGGGCCTGAGACCATGGCCACGCTGCGTCGCATCGGCATTGCGGGCGCCGGCCTGTCGGGCCTGGCAGCGGCCCTGGCCGCGGCCCGCGCCGGGGCGCAGGTCGAGGTGTTCGAGGCCGCTGCGCGGCTGGCCGCACCGCCGGCCTCGATCGACGTGGTGCCGAACATGCTGCGTGACCTGGCGGCGCTGGGCGTGGCCGAGGCCTGCGTGCGCAAGGGCTTTGCGTACACCTCGATGGTCTGCGTCGATGCCGCCGGCCGCACCCAGTTCGAGATCCCGGCGCCGTCGCTGGCCGGTGCGGCCTGCCCGGCGGCCATGGGCATGGGCTACGCCGACCTGCTGGCCACGCTGCACGAGGCCTGCGTGGCGCAGGGCGTGCGCCTGCACTGGGGCGCCCGGGTCGAGCGCAGCAGCACCCACGCCGGCCAGGCCCGGCTGTCCGGTGCGGCGGGGCTGCTGTGGCAGGGCGACCTGGCCATCGTGGCCGGCGCCGCGTCGATGCTGCAGTCCGAGCCCCCGCTGGGCGCCACCAGCCAGCGCTTGCCGCAGCGCTGGGACCATGTGCTGGTGGCGCGCCCGCGCGGCATCGACCGCCTGACCTGGTGCGTGGGCACCAGCGGCCTGAAGGTGCTGGTGGTGCCCACCGGCGTGGCCCAGGCCGGCCTGGCGGTGCTGTGCGACGACACGCCCGGCGCCCGCCCCGCCGCCACGCCGGCCGCGCTGCGCCAGCGCCTGCAGCAGATGGGCGGCGCGCCCGCGGCCATGGCCGCGCTGGTGCGTGACGACGCCACCGTCATCAGCCGCCCGGTGCAGACCGGCCTGCTGAGCGGCCCCTGGCACCGCGGCGCGGTGCTGCGCATTGGCGCCAGCGCGCACCTGCTGCCGCCGCACTTTGGCCAGGCGGCGGCGCAGTCCATTGAAGACGCGGCCGTGCTGGGCAGCCTGCTGCCCACCGCCCCCGACCGGCGCCGTCTGCTGGCGCAGTTCCATGCGCGCCGCACGGCACGGGCCGCGCAGGTCCACGCCATCACCACCCAGGCCGCGCTGTGGGACCTGCACCCCGAGCCGGCCACTGATTTCCCGGCGCTGGCCCAGCAGCTGGCGCCCATCGTCGAGCACGCGGCCTGACCGCCCCCACCACACCGCCACCGAGGAGACCATGAAGAAGACCCTTTCACACCCCCCGACGCTGCGGCTCGGAACCCTGGCGCTGGCCGCGGCCCTGGCCACGCAGGCCCACGCCATCGAGATCGACACCGGCGACGCCGACTGGTCGGTCCGCTGGGACAACACGCTGCGCCTGAGCACCAAGCTGCGCACCGGCGCGGCCGACCCGGCGCTGACCGAGTCCTTCCGCCAGATCCCCACCGGCGCGCCGCCGCCGGCACCGGCCACCTTCAGCTTTCCGCAGGCGCTGAACTTCAACGCCGGCGACCAGAACTTCCAGAAACGCGGCCTGGTGTCGGCGCGGCTGGATGTGCTGTCGGAGTTCGACGCGATCTGGCGCCGTGATTTTGGTGTGCGCCTCAGCGCCGCCGGCTGGTACGACGATCGCCTGCACCGCGCCACGCAGGCCGACAACGACCCCACGCTGGGCCAGACGCCGCCCAACGCCTTCCCCGCGCGCACCCGCCGCATCGCCGGGGGCGATGGCGAACTGCTGGATGCCTTCGTCTTCGGCGGCTGGACGCTGGACAACGGCATGAAGCTCACCGCCCGCCTGGGCCAGCATGCGCTGCAGTACGGCGAGAGCCTGTTCTTTGGCGACAACGGCATCGCGCGGGCCCAGGGGCCGGTGGACATCGACAAGCTGCTGGCCTCGCCGAACGCGCAGTTCAAGGAGATCGTGCGGCCGGTGCCGCAGCTCTCGGCCCAGCTGCAGCTATCGCCCGCGATGACGCTGGGCGCCTATGTCCAGTTCCGCTGGGACTCTGACCGCGTGCCGCCGGCTGGCAGCTACTTCTCCACCGCCAACATCCCCTGGGGCTCGCAGCAGCCGGAGTTCGTCAACATCCCCAACGTGGGCAACTTCGTGCTGACCCCGGGCACCGACACCCAGCCCGGCCATGGCGGCCAGTTCGGCCTGCAGCTCAAGTGGCGCCTGGACGAGACCGACCTGGGCTTCTACGCCGCCCGGTTCCACGACAAGAGCGGCCAGCTCTACGGCAACATCAACCCGGCCGGCACGCCCAGTCCCTTCGGCACGCTGCCGGGCACCTGGTTCTACGCCTTCCCGAAGAACGTCAAGACGGTGGGTGCCAGCTTCTCGCGCACCGTGGGCGACTTCAACCTGGCGGGCGAGGCGTCGCTGCGCGACGACATGCCGCTGTGGAGCCAGAACATGATCTACGCCGGTGGCGTGGGCCAGCCGCAGCCGCGGCCGGCGCTGGGCCGCACCGCGCACCTGAACCTGTCCACGCTGGCCAGCTTCGGCCCCAACGCGCTGGCCCAGGAGTCGACCTTCGTGGCCGAGCTGGCCTGGAACCGCGTGCTGTCCAAGACCGACCCCGACCATTCGCTGGACGAGGGCCGCACGCGTGACGCCACCGCGCTGCAGTTCATCTACACGCCCAGCTACCGCCAGGTGCTGCCGGGTCTGGACCTGAACCTGCCGCTGGGCCTGCGCTATGTGGTGGACGGGAACTCGGCCGTCACCGGCGCCGGCTGGGGCGCCCGGGGCACCGGCAACGCCACCGTGGGCCTGGAGGGCACCTACCTGGGCCTGTGGCAGTTCGCGCTGAACTACACGCACTTCATCGGCCCGGCCGTGCCTTTTGTGGATCTCTCGCCGCTGCTGAGCGGTGGCCATGCGATCTACGGCCTGGGCAACCCGCTGGCCGACCGCCACTTCGTCGCGCTGTCCGTGCGCCGCACCTTCTGATCCAACGGAGCCTTTGCATGAAGTTCCACCACATCGCCCTGGCTGCCGTGCTGGCTGGCCACGCCGGCCTGACGCTGGCCGCCGCCACGCCTGACGAGGCCGCCAAGCTCAAGACCACGCTGACCCCCTTGGGCGCCGAGCGCGCCGGCAACGCCGACGGCAGCATCCCCGCCTGGAGCGGCGGCTACACCACGCCGGTGGCCGGCTTCAAGAACGGCGGCCGCCGCGGCGACCCCTTCGCCGCCGAGAAGCCGCTGTACTCGATCACCGCCGACAACCTGGCCCAGCACGCCGCCAAGCTCAGCGATGGCACGCAGGCGCTGCTCAAGAAGTACCCCAAGACCTTCCGTGTGGACGTCTACAAGACCCACCGCACCGCGGCCGCGCCGCAGTGGGTCTATGACGCCACGTTCAAGAACGCCACCAGCGCGAAGCTGGACGGCGAGGTGGTCAAGGGCGCCTATGGCGGCATCCCCTTCCCCATCCCCAAGAGCGCCAAGGAGATCGTCGCCAACAACGAGCTGCACTGGCGCGGCGAGGCCTGGCAGTCCGACTTCCGCGGCTACCTGACCACCGCCAGCGGGCAGCGCGTGCTGTCGGTCGAAGGCGTGGGCGACTTCCAGATGCCCTATTACGCCCAAGGGCAGGAGGACAAGTTCGGCGGCGACTACTGGCTGATCCGCCTGGTCAACAGCGGCCCGCCGGTGCGCGCCGGCGAGGCCATCACCGGCCGCCAGAACCTGGACCAGGACAAGACCCAGGTCTGGGTCTACCTGACCGGCCAGCGCCGCGTGCGCAAGCTGCCCAACGCCTGCTGCGACACGCCCACACCGGCCACCAGCGGCGTGGCCAGCTTCGACGAGGTGGACGTGCTCTCGGGCCGCACCGACCGCTTCGACTGGAAGATCGTCGGCAAGCAGGAGATGCTGATCCCCTACAACAGCAACCGCCTGCACACGCCCGCCAAGGACAGCGACGTGCTGCTGGCCAACCACCTGAACCCCGACCACGTGCGCTGGGAGCTGCACCGGGTGTGGGTGATCGAGTCGACGCTCAAGCCGGGCCAGCGCCACCAGGCGCCCAAGAGCCGCTACTACGTGGACGAGGACACCTGGGTGGCCGTGCTGGGCGACCGCTGGGATGCCAACGGCCAGCTGTGGAAGACGCTGTGGTCGCACCCGGTGGTGATGCCCGACCTGCCCGCCACCACGCCGCAGCAGCAGTGGGGCTTCAACGACCTGGTCTCGGGCGCCTGGTACGCCAGCGGCGTGGTCAACGAGAAGCCCGTGCACTACAAGGCCGTGCCGCGCAAGCCCGACAGCTACTTCACCGGCGACGCGCTCGCGGGCGAAGGCGTGCGCTGAAAGGCCGGTCGTGAATCTGCTTGTGAGGGCTGTGGTCCGACTGATCCTGGCGCTGGCCCTGACCCCGCCGGCCCTGGCTGCCCAGGCACCGGTGGTCGAGGCGCTGCAACGCCCCGCGCTGACGGTGCGCCAGCCCGAGCGGGCGGTGCTGCTGTCGGTGGCCCGCGCCGGTGAGCGCCTGGTGGCCGTGGGTGAGCGCGGCATCGTCGTGCTCAGCGACGACGCCGGCGCCCGCTGGCGCCAGGTGCCCTGCCCGGTCAGCGTGACCCTGACCATGGTGCGCTTTGCCGATGCCCGCCACGGCGTGGCCGTGGGCCACGGCGGCGCGGTGCTGACCACCGCCGACGGCGGCGACAGCTGGCAGCTGCGCCTGGACGGCCGGCGCGCCGCGCAGATCGCGCTGCAGGCCGCCACCACGCCCGAGGCCCGGCGCGACGCCGAGCGCCTGCTGGCCGACGGCCCCGACAAGCCCTTCCTCGATGTGCTGCTGTGGGATGCGCGCCGCCTGCTGGCGGTGGGCGCCTACGGCCTGGCCTTCCACAGCGCCGATGGCGGCCAGACCTGGCAGCCCTGGATGGCGCGCGTGCCCAACCCCAAGGGCCTGCACTGGTACGTGGCGCGGCGCCAGGGCGACACGCTGCTGCTGGCCGGCGAGCAGGGCCAGATCGTGCGCTCCGACGACGGCGGTGCCAGCTTCCACGCGCTGGCCTCGCCCTACAAGGGCAGCTGGTTCGCTGGCGAGCTGCTGGCCGATGGCCGCGCGCTGCTGGCCGGCCTGCGCGGCAATGTCTGGCGCCAGACCGACGGCGGCGCGGGCTGGCAGGCCATCGCCAACCCGGTTCCGGCCTCGATCACCGCGATCGCCGCCAGCGGCCCCGACTGGCTGCTGGCCAGCCAGGCCGGCGCCGTGCTGCGCCTGCAGGGCGACGCGCTGGTGCCGCTGGACACCGCGCCGCTGACCTTGCCCGCCGCGCTGCTGGCCGCTGGCCCGGGCCGCGTGATCGCCGTCGGCGTGACCGGCATCCAGCCTCTGACGACTCCTGGCGCCACCACCCCGGCGAAATGACCATGTCCGCAGTCTCCCCCCCGACCAGCGCGCCGTCGCTGGCCGCGTTCGATCCGCAGTCGGGCTCGCTCGTCGAGCGCCTGCTGTTCAACAACCGCCGGCTGATCGTGCTGCTGTGCGTGCTGCTGACCGCGCTGCTGGGCTGGCAGGCCACCAAGCTGCAGCTGCAGGCCAGCTTCGAGAAGACCATCCCCGCCAGCCACCCCTTCATCCAGAACTTCCTGCAGTACCAGGGCGAGCTCAGCGGCCTGGGCAATGCGGTGCGCATCGGCGTGGCCACCACCCAGGAGACGATCTACGACGCCCGCTACCTGGACACGCTGCGCCGCCTGTCCGACGAGGTGTTCCTGATGCCCGGCGTGGACCGGGCGCGGATGAAGTCGCTGTGGACGCCGTCCACCCGCTGGGTGGGCGTGACCGAGGACGGGCTGGAAGGCGGCCCGGTGATCCCCGACGGCTACGACGGCTCGCCCGCCAGCCTGCAGCAGCTGGGCGCCAACATCGCCCGCTCCGGCGAGATCGGCCAGCTGGTGGCGCGCGACCTGCGCTCCAGCGTGATCTTCGTGCCGCTGCTGGCCCAGGACGCGCAGGGCCAGGCGCTGGACTACGCGCAGCTGTCCACGCGGCTGGAGGCGCTGCGCCTGAAGTACGAGGCCGAGGGCGTGCGGCTGCATGTCACCGGTTTCGCCAAGATCGTCGGCGACCTGATCGACGGCGTGCGCGCGGTGCTGGTGTTCTTTGCCGTGGCGGTGCTGATCGCCGCGGCCATGGTGTTCTGGTACACGCGCTGTGCCCGCTCCACGCTGCTGGTGGTGCTGGCTTCGCTGGTGGCGGTGGTGTGGCAGCTGGGCCTGCTGCCCACGCTGGGCTACGCGCTGGACCCGTACTCGATCCTGGTGCCCTTCCTGGTGTTTGCCATCGGCATGAGCCACGGCGCACAGAAGATGAACGGCATCATGCAGGACGTGGGCCGCGGCATGCACAAGCTGGTGGCCGCGCGCTACACCTTCCGCCGCCTGTTCCTGGCCGGCCTGACCGCGTTGCTGGCCGACGCGGTGGGCTTTGCGGTGCTGCTGGTGATCGACATCCAGGTGATCCGCGAGCTGGCGGTGGCGGCGTCGATCGGCGTGGGCGTGCTGATCTTCACCAACCTGATCCTGCTGCCCATCCTGCTGAGCTACACCGGCGTCAGCCAGGCCGCCGCCGAGCGCAGCCTGCGCGCCGAGCAGGCCGACGCCGCGGGCGCGCGCAAGCACCCGCTGTGGGCTTTCCTGGACCGCTTCACCCAGCGCCGCTGGGCGGGCATCGCGGTGGGGCTGGCGCTGCTGCTGGGCCTGGGCGGCTACGCCGCCAGCACCCGGCTGCAGATCGGCGACCTGGACCCGGGCGCGCCCGAGTTGCGCGCCGACAGCCGCTACAACCGCGACGTGGCCTTCATGAACCAGGCCTACGGTGCGTCCAGCGACGTGCTGGCGGTGCTGGTGCGCACGGCCGACGGCCAGTGCTCGAAGCTCGACACGCTCAACAAGATCGACGCGCTGGAGTGGCAGCTGCGCCAGCTCGACGGTGTGGAGTCGACCAACACGCTGGCGCTGCTGAACCGCCGCGTGCTCTCGGGCCTCAATGAGGGCCAGCCGCGCTGGTACGAGTTCCTGCCCAACCAGGACATGCTCAACACCGTCACCGCCGGCGCGCCGCGCGGCCTGTACAACGACGCCTGCGGCCTGCTGACGGTCTATGTCTACCTGCGTGACCACCAGGCCGACACGCTCGCGCGCGTGGTGGCGCATGTGCAGGCCTTCGCGCAGGCCAACGACAGCGCAGACGCGCAGTTCCTGCTGGCCGCCGGCTCGGCCGGCATCGAAGCCGCCACCAACATCGTCGTCAAGGACGCCTGGCGCCTGATGCTGCTGCTGGTCTATGGCGCGGTGGTGGGGCTGTGCTTCGTCACCTTCCGCTCGTGGCGGGCGGTGGTGGTGGCGGTGCTGCCGCTGGTGCTGACCTCCTTCCTGGCCGAGGCGCTGATGGTGGCGCTGGGCATGGGCGTGAAGGTGGCCACGCTGCCGGTGATCGCGCTGGGCGTGGGCATCGGCGTGGACTACGCGCTGTACGTGCTGTCGGTCACGCTGGCCCAGTTGCGCGAGGGCAAGAGCCTGTCCGAGAGCTACTACCGCGCGCTGCTGTTCACCGGCAAGGTGGTGATGCTCACCGGCGTGACGCTGGCCGTGGGCGTGGTCACCTGGGTGCTCAGCCCCATCAAGTTCCAGGCCGACATGGGCCTGCTGCTGGCCTTCATGTTCCTGTGGAACATGCTGGGCGCGCTGGTGCTGGTGCCCGCCCTGGGTCATTTCCTGCTGAAACGGCAGGCCCACCCGGCCGAGGACTCGGCCGCCTTCATGGGTCGCCTGCGCGCGACACACTCCTGATGAACAGACTCTCCCTGCTGGGCGCGCTCGCCCTGGCGGCCATCGGGCCGACCGTGCATGCCGCCGATGGCCCCGACGCGGTGTTCGACCGCTACGTGGCCGCGGTCCATGCCGGCGACATGGCCGCGGTGCGCGCGCTGATCGCGCCCGATGTCGAGCGCTCGGACTTCGTGGGCTGCCGCCCCGAGATGAGCCACCCCGACTGCCTGGCCCACTACATCGAGGCCACGGTGGTGCGGCCGAAGGCGCGCCTGAGCGTGCTGCGCCGCCAGACCGAGGGCGACACCCTCAGCGTGACCGTCGAGGTGCGCAGCCCGCTGTACACGCAGGCCGGTGTGGAGCGCATCGTCGGCCGCGACATCGTGCGGGCCCAGGGCGGCCTGATCCGCGCCTTCCGCTTCGTGCCCGATTTCTCCGACGAGGCCACCGCGGTCTTCTTCGGCACGCTGGGCATCGGCCCGCGCGCCGCGAAGCCCGCCCAACCCTCCTGAACACCGTCACCATGTTCAAGTACTTCCCCACCAACTACGTCTGGAACCTGTCGGTCGATCTGGCGATCGAGATGGGCGCGCGCATCGGCGAGATCGAGGCCATGTGCGCCCCGCTGCAGGAAGCCGCCAAGGCCCCGGATACCGCCGGCACGCAGGCCTTTCGCGAGACCTGGGTGCGCATGGCCGACCGCCTGTGCGAACTGGCCGACGAGGACAAGGCGCGCGGCCGTCTGCTCTCGGCCGGCGAGAAGATCAGCCGCGCGGCCAGCTACCTGATCACCGCTGAGCGCCTGCAGGCCCATGACGCCCCCGGCCGGCTGGACCTGTACCGCCGCCACCTGGCGCTGTTTGCCGAGGGCGCGCGCCTGTCGGGCGAGCGCGTCGAGCGCGTCGAGATCCCCTACGAGGGCACCCACCTGGCGGCGCTGTATGTGCCGGCCGAGGGCGTGCAAGGCCCGGCGCCGCTGCTGGTGCAGGTCAACGGCCTGGATTCGACCAAGGAGATGAAGCAGCGCGTGGGCCTGCCGGCCTGGCTGGCCCGGCGCGGCGTGGCCTCGCTGGTCGTCGACCAGCCCGGCACCGGCGAGGCGCTGCGCCTGCAGGGCCTGACCGCCCGGTTTGATGCCGAGCACTGGGCCAGCCGCGTGGTCGACTGGCTGGAAACCCGGCCCGAGATCGACGCCAAGCGCATCGGCCTGGAGGGCGTCTCGCTGGGCGGCTACTACTGTCCGCGCGCGGTGGCCTTCGAGCCGCGCTTCGCCTGCGGCGTGGTCTGGGGCGCCAACCACGACTGGCGCGACGTGCAGAAGCGCCGCCTGGCGCGCGAAGGCAACCTGCCGGTGCCGCACTACTGGGCCCATGTGTGCTGGGTGTGGGGCGCGAAGGACATCGCCGACTTCATGCGCATCGCCGAGAACGTGCATCTGGACGGCGTGGTCGAGCGCATCCGCGTGCCCTTCCTGGTCACCCACGGCGAGCAGGACTCTCAGATCCCGCTGAAGTGGGCCGAGCGCACCTACGAGCAGCTGGTGAACAGCCCGAAGCGCGAACTCAAGGTCTTCACCGAGCGTGAAGGCGGCGTGCAGCACTCCAGCTTCGACAACAGCATCAACGCCGGCCACTACATCGCCGACTGGGTGGCCGAGACCCTGGGCGGGCGCCTCGCCTGAGCGCCACCCCGACTCCCCCACCGCTGACACAGGACCCCACCATGAACATCATCGGCATCGACGCCCTGCTCTTCGGCGTCGACGACCTCCGCGCCTGCCGCGCCTACCTGCAGGACTACGGCCTCACCGAAGCCGCCCCGGGCCGCTTCGAGGCGCTGGACGGCACCGCGGTGCTGATCGCCCCGGCCAGCGACACCACGCTGCCGCCGGCCCCGGCCCCGGGCTGCCAGCTGCGCAAGACGGTCTTCGGCGTCGCCGACGCCGCCACGCTGGACGCGATCGCCGACGAACTGGGCCGCGACCGCGCGGTGCGCCGACTGGCCGACGGCTCGATCGAGTCGGTGGACGACGACGGCTTCGTGCTGGGCTTCCAGGTCTCGGTGCGCCGGCCGGTGGCCACGCTGGGCGAGTTCGCCAACGCGCCCGGCGCGCCGATCCAGCGCGCGGTCAACACCCTGGGCGTGCGGGCCGACGCGCCGCCCATCCGCCCGCGCACGCTGTCGCACATCGTCTATTTCGTGCCCGATGCGGCGCGGGCCGAGGCCTTCTATGTGCAGCGCCTGGGATTCCGCTGCACCGACCGCTTCGTCGGCGTGGGCCCCTTCCTGCAGCCCGCGGGCACGCTGGACCACCACACGCATTTCCTGATCCAGGCGCCGGCCTTCATGAAGGGGGTGGAGCACTTCACCTTCCACTTCAGCGGCCCGACCGAGGTGATGCAGAACGGGTACCGCTTCATCGAGAAGGGCTACCAGCCCTTCTGGGGCCCGGGGCGGCACCAGCTGGGCTCGAACTGGTTCTGGTACTTCAACAGCCCCTTCGGCTGCCACATGGAGATGGACGCCGACATGGACCTGCACGACGCCAGCTGGCAGCCGCGCCAGGCCGAGCTGAGTGCCGACAGCTCGCAGGCCTTCCTGCTGGGCTACCGCCGCAAGTGGGCGCCGGGGCCGGACACGTCGGAGAGGGGCGACTATGCCTGATGCCACGATCGCCGCTGGCCCGCTGTGGCTGTGCCAGGCGGACGAGCTGGCAGCCATCCCCGAAGGCCGCGCGCGCGGCTTCGACCCGTGCCAGACCGGGCAGGACAGCGTCTTCGTGGTGCGCCACGCTGGCCGCCTGCATGCCTGGCGCAACGCCTGCCCGCACATCGACGGCGCACCCATGGCCTGGCGCAAGGACGCCTACACCAACGCGGCCGGCACCCACATCGTCTGCTCGGCGCACGGCGCGCAGTTCGAGCCGGCCACCGGGCGCTGCGTGCAAGGGCCCTGCCTGGGGCAGGCGCTCAGCGCGATCGAGATGGACATCCGCAGCGACGGCAGCGTCTGGCTGCGCGCGCACTGACACACCACAAGGACGAGACATGGCAGCAGTGAACAAGGTACTGGTGATCGGCGGGGGCTTCTCCGGCATGGCAGCGGCCATCCAGATGCAGCGCGCCGGCATCGCGGTGGACCTGGTCGAGATCGACCCCGGCTGGTGCCCGCTGGGCGCGGGCATCACGATCAACGGCGCCACGCTGCGGGCGCTGCAGACGCTGGGCGTCTACCCCGGGTTTGTCGATCAGGGCTGGGTGTCGGACGGTCTGGACCTCTACTCGGCCGCCGGTCAGAAGCTGGCCGAGCTGCCCACGCCCCGGCCGGTGGGCTCGGACGTCAGCGGCGGCGGCGCGATCATGCGGCCGGCACTGGCGCGCCTGCTGTCCGACGCCACCCGCGCCAGCGGCGTGGCGGTGCGCACCGGCTGCAGCTTCACGACGATCGAGCAGGACAGCGACGCGGTGACCGTGGCCTTCACCGACGGCACCCAGGGCCGCTACGACCTGGTGGTGGGCGCCGATGGCGTGCACTCGCGGCTGCGCGGCCTGCTGTTTCCCGAGGTGCCGCCGCTGGGCTACCTTGGCCAGGGCGTGTGGCGCGCGGTGATGCCGCGGCCGGCCGAGGTGGTGCGCCCGCGCATGTGGTTCGCGCAGCACCTGAAGCTGGGCGTGAACCCGGTGTCGGCCAGCCACATGTACATGTTCATCACCGAGGACCGGCCGACCAAGGCGCACATCGATCCCGCCACCTGGCCGGCGGTGTTCCACGGCCTGATGCAGCCCTTTGCCGACCCGCTGGTGCAGTCGCTGCAGCCCCATGCGCTGCTGCCCGAAGCCGCGATCGACTACCGCCCGCTGGCCAACCTGCTGGTGCCCACGCCCTGGAACCGCGGCCGCGTGGTGATGATCGGCGACACCGTGGCGGCCACCACGCCGCACCTGGCCTCGGGCGCCGGCATCGGCATCGAGAGCGGCATCGTGCTGGCCGAGGAACTGGCCCGCCACGACACGCTGCCGCCGGCGCTGGACGCCTTCCATGCGCGCCGCTTCCCGCGCTGCGAGATGGTGGTGCGCAACTCCGAGCGCCTGTGCCGCATCGAGGTGGAGGGCGGCGACAAGGCCGAGCACGCGCGCATCATGCGCGAGTCGATGGCCGCGCTGGCCCAGCCCATCTGACCGGAGCCGACGCATGACCCGCACATCGTCGATCCCGGGCGTGGCCGCGCTGATGGTGGCGCACTGCGCCGGCATGGTGGACCTGGTGGCCCTGCCAGTCTGGGTGGGCACGCTGATCGGCCGCTACGGGCTGGACCCGCAGCAGGCCGGCCTGCTGGCCACGCTGTTCCTGGCCGGCGCCGTGGTGGCCAGCAGCGCGCTGGCGCCGGTGTTCCACCGCGTGTCCTGGCGCCTGGTGGCCACGGCCGGGTTTGCGGTGGCCGCCGGCAGCTTCTGGTGGGCCTCGGGTAGTGCTGCCTTCAGCACGCTGGCGCTGTGCCATGCGCTGGCGGGCATGGCCACCGGTGCGGCGCTCAGCGTGACGCACGGCACCATCGCCCGCAGCGCCCACCCGCACCGGCTGTTTGCCGGGGTGGGGGCGGCGCTGGGCGTGTTCGCGGTGGTCTTCCTGGGCGCCACGCCGCCGCTGGTGGAGCGCCTGGGCGGACCGGTGCTGTTCGCGGTGTTTGCCGGCGTGATGGCGGTGGCGGCGGTGGTGTCGCTGCTGGCCTTTCCGGTGCCGGACCGCGCGCTGGGCCCGGCGCACGAGGACGCCGCACCGGCGCCGATGCCGCGGGCGGTGTGGTTCGGCATCGCCGGCATCGCAGGCATGGGCCTGGTGCAGTCGATGACCTTCAGCTTCCTGGAGCGCGTGGGCACCGAGCGTGGCTTCGGCCTGGCGGCGATCACCGGCGTGCTGGTGGCGCTGGGCGTGGTCAACCTGTTCCCCGCCGCGCTGGCCGGCGCACTGGAGCGCCGCTGGCCGGCACGCCGCGTGCTGCAGGCCGGCCCGGTGCTGCAGGCGCTGCTGGTGGTGGTGATCATGAACAGCGCCCGCTTCGAGCCCTATGCGGCGGCGGCGTCGGTGTTCGCGGCGGTGATGATCTTCACCCACACCTTCGCCTTCGGCCTGCTGGCGCAACTGGACCGCAGCGGCCGTGCGCTGGCCGCCACGCCGGCGATGCTGATGACCGGCGCGGCGATCGGGCCGATCCTGGGCGGCACCCTGGTCAAGGGCTTCGGCTATGGCGCGCTGGGCGTTGCCGCGCTGCTCATCGGCGCCTGCGCGCTGGCCAGTTTCCTGCGGCTGCCGGCGCCGGCCGCGCCGCGTCAACCACAAGGACAAGCATGAGCCTTCCCCCCATCCACCGTGTCGTCACCGGCCACCGGGCCGACGGCCGGGCCGTGGTGGTCCAGAGCGGACCGCTGCCCCGGGTCGAGGAGATCGCCGCGATCCCCGGCACCGTCTTCCACGAGGTCTGGAGCACCGCCGGCACCCCCGCGCCGGTGGACAACGGCCCCGACCCCACGCTGGGTCCGCTGATGCTGCCGCCGCCACCTCAGGGCACGCGCATGCGCTTCGTCGACATCCCGCCCGACACCGCCGAGTTCCTGGCCCAGGGCGCGGCGCGCATGAAGGCGGCCTTCAGCCAGATCGGCGACGAGGCGGCCTCCACCGTGCAGGCGCAGTCGCCGCACCCGCTGATGCACCGCACCGAGTCGGTGGACTACGGCATCGTCATCGACGGCGAGATGACCCTGGTGCTGGATGAGGGCGAGGTGCTGCTCAGGCCGGGCAGCGTGGTGGTGCAGCGCGGCACCAACCACGCCTGGGCCAACCGCTCGGGGCGCCCCTGCCGGATGCTGTTCATCCTGGTGGATGGCCGCTACGACCCGGCGATCGCCGCGGCGCTGGCGGCCCACGGCGCCGCATGAGCCCGGCCACGCTCTTCGACCTGCACGGGCAGACCGCGCTGGTCACCGGCGCCACCCAGGGTCTGGGCTGGGCGATCACGCAGGCGCTGGCGGCGCACGGTGCGCGCGTCCTGGTGTCCGACCGGGATGCCGGCGCCTGCGCGCGCGCCGCCACCGCGCTGCAGGAGCAGGGCCACACGGCCGCCGCACTGGCCGCCGACCTGGCGGATGCGGCGCAGGTGGCCCAGCTGTGCGCGCAGGCCGGCGCGGTGGATGTGCTGGTCTGCAATGCCGGCATCCAGGGCCCGGCCGGGCCGCTGGCCGCGGCCACCGACGCCGACTGGCAGCAGGTGCTGGACATCAACCTGCGCGCCGCCGCGCGCCTGAGCAGCGGCCTGATCCCGGCGATGGCCGCGCGCGGGCGCGGCAGCGTGGTGTTGATGTCCAGCATCGCCGGGCTGCGGGGCAACGGCGCGATCGGCCTGTACGGGTTATCCAAGGCCGCCATTGCCCAACTGGCGCGCAACCTGGCGGTGGAGTGGGGCCCCAGCGGCGTGCGCGTGAATGCGGTGTCGCCGGGGCTGATCCGCACGCCGCTGGCGGCGTCGCTGCTGGCTGACGAAGACTTCATGCAGCGGCGCCTGCAGACCACACCGCTGCGGCGGGTGGGCGAGCCCGACGAGATCGCCGGCGTGGTGGTGATGCTGGCCAGCGCGGCCGGCGGCTTCATCACCGGGCAGAACCTGGTGGTGGACGGTGGCACCACGATCAGTGATGGGAGTTGAGATGAGCCTTGCCCAAGTGCCCCATCGCGCGCACGATCGCGTGCGCGCCTGCGGAGGGGCTTGACCATGCGCGTGCTGGTCACTGGCGCCCAGGGCTTCATCGGCCGCCATCTGGTGCAGCGCCTGCTGCGGCAGGGCCTGGGCGGGCGGGCGGTGGGCACGCTGCTCGTGTCCGACCTGCGGCTGGACGAGCTGCCGCACGACCAGCGCCTGCTGGCCGTGCCCGGCTCGATCGCCGACGCGGGCGTGCTGGAGCGCGCGCTGGCGGCGCCGGTTGATGCGGTGTTCCACCTGGCCAGCGTGCCGGGTGGCGCGGCGGAGCGCGACCCGCAGCTGGGCCAGCGCGTGAACCTGGACGCCACGCTGCGCCTGGTCGACCTGCTGCGCGGGCACGGCAACGGCCCGCGGCTGGTCTTTGCCAGCACGGTGGCGGTGTACGGCGACCCGCTGCCCGCGGTGGTCGACGAAGCCACGCCCGCCTGCCCGGTGCTGAGCTACGGCGCCCAAAAGCTGGCCGCCGAGATCCTGCTGGCCGACGCCGCGCGCCGCGGCTGGGTCCAGACCTGCTCGCTGCGCCTGCCCGGCGTGGTGGCCCGGCCCGGCAGCGGCGAGGGGCTGATCTCGGCCTTCATGAGCCAGCTGTTCTGGCGCCTGCGCGACGGCCAGCCCTGCGAGCTGCCGGTGAGCGCCGACGGCACCGCGTGGTGGATCTCGGCCCCGGCCTGCGTTGACAACCTGTTGCATGCCGCGACGATCGACCCGGCGCGGCTGCCGCCCGGCCGCGTGGTGCAGATGCCGGCGCTGCAGCTGTCGATGGCCGAGGTGGTCGAGGCCCTGGTGCAGGCCCACGGCGAGGACCGCCGCGCGCTGGTCAGCCACCGCCCGCAGGCGATGGTGCAGCGGCTGTTCGCCTCGCAGCCGCCGCTGCACACGCCGCGGGCGCTGGGCCTGGGCTTTCGCCACGACGGCTCGGCGGCCGAGCTGGTGCGCCAGGCCACCGTGCTGGCCTGACGCAGCAGGCTCAGCCCGGGCTGGCCGGGTGGCAGGCGCAGGGCTGCTGCCCGGCCGCGGCGGCAAAGGCCTGCAGGATGGCGCAGGGGTGCGAGGCATCGCCATCGCAGCTGCGCCGCAGATCCACCAGCTGGCGCTCCAGCGCGCGCAGCGCCTGCATGCGCTGGCGCACCAGCGCGATGTGGCCGTCGAGCAGCTCGTTGACCTGGGCGCAGGCGCCCTCGGGCTCGGCCGCGTAGCGCAGCAGCTGGCGCACCTCCTGCAGCGGGATGTCCAGCGTGCGCAGGTGGCGCACGAAGTTCAGCTGGGTGAGGTGGCGTTCGGCATAGCGGCGGTAGCCCGAGGCCTCGCGCGGCGGCGCCTCCAGCAGGCCTTCGCGTTCATAGAAGCGCACCGTCTGCACATCGCAGCCGGCGCGCGTGGCAAGTTCACCGATCTTCATGGCCGAGGCGCTTGACTCTATAGTGGCTACAGGGTTTTCAATCCTCGCACAGCCTCGAGAAACCCTTCACCACCATGTCCGCCCACTGCTGCCACGACACCGCCTGCACCGCCCCCGCCACCGACCCGCGCTGGCGCCGCGCGCTGTGGATCGCGCTGGTGCTCAACGCCGCGATGTTCGTCATCGAACTGGGCGCGTCGTGGTCCTCGGGCTCGGTGTCGCTGCTGGCTGATTCGATCGACTTCTTCGGCGACGCCGGCAACTACGCCCTCAGCCTGGCGGTGCTGGGCCTGGGGGCCGCCGCCCGCTCGCGCGCCGCGCTGTTCAAGGCCGCCTGCATGGGCCTGTTCGGCGTGGGCGTGCTGACCCGCGCCGCCTGGATGCTGGGCAGCGGCGCCGTGCCCGAGCCCGCCACGATGGGCGGCGTGGGCCTGCTGGCCCTGGCCGTGAACGCCGGCGTGGCCGTGCTGCTCTACCGCTTTCGCAGCGGCGACGCCAACATGCGCTCGGTCTGGCTGTGCTCGCGCAACGACGCGCTGGGCAACCTCGCCGTGATGCTGGCCGCGCTGGGCGTGCTGGGCACCGGCTCCGCCTGGCCCGACCTGGTGGTGGCGGGCGTGATGGGCGGCCTGGCCCTGAGCGGGGCGTGGAGCGTGGGGCGGCAGGCCCAGGCCGAACTGCAGGGGCGACCGACGCCGGCGCACTGAACCCATCGGTCCGTGCGGCCCCGGGGAAAAGGCAGGCCGTCGGCGGCGATTGACAAGCCAATATGATGGACGTAATATGACGACCATCATGTCCATGTCCGCCAGCCGCAAGGAACTTACCCACGACCGCATCCTGGACGTCGCCGCTCGCGCCATCCGGCGCGCGGGCTACGACGGCGTCGGACTGGCCACCATCATGAAGGAGGCCGGCCTGACCCACGGCGGCTTCTACGCCCACTTCGCCTCCCGCGACGCGCTGCTGGCCGAGGCCACGCAGCGCGCCGGCCGCGACACCGGCGCCGTGCTCGCCGAGCGGCTGCGCCAGGCGCAGGCCGCTGGCGTGAGCGCGTTCTCCGCGCTGGTGAACACCTACCTGGGCGACGCCCAGCTCGAGAACATCGAGTGCGGTTGCATCGTCGCCGCCCTGGCGGCCGAGATCCCGCGCCAGGCGGACGAGGTGGCAAGTGCCGCCCGCGCCCGGGTGCTGGGCCTGGTCGATCTGGTGCGCCGCTGCCTGCCGGCCGGCGTCGACCCGGCGCAGGCCCAGGTGGTGGCCGCCACCATGGTGGGTGCCTTGCAGCTGGCCCGCACGCTGCAAGGCCAGGCCGGCAGGGCCTGGCTGGCCAATGTGCGGAACAGCCTGATCCAGCAGTACGACGCCTGAAGCGTCGGCAGGAAGCCGCCGGCGCCTGCATGTTCGCCGGCAAATATGATGATCATCATCTAAAGGAAAGTCATGAAACTCGACAACGCCACCGTCCTCATCACCGGCGCCAACCGCGGCATCGGGCTGGCCTTTGCCAAGGCCGCCCTGGCGCGTGGCGCGCGCAAGGTCTACGCCGGCGCGCGCGACCCGGCCAGCGTCTCGCTGCCTGGTGTCACGCCGCTGCGGCTGGACGTGAACGCGCCCGGCGACATCGCCGCCGCCGTGGCACAGGCCAGCGACGTGAACCTGGTCATCAACAACGCCGGCATCGCGCAGTTCGGTGGCTTCCTCGACACCGATGCCGAGGCCCGTCTGCGCCGCCAGCTGGAGACCAATGTCTTCGGCGTGATGCGCGTGAGCCAGGCGTTCGCGCCGGTGCTGGCGGCCAACGGCGGCGGCGCACTGCTGAACGTGGCCTCCATCGCCAGCTGGATCACCAGTCCGGCGCTGGCCGGCTACGCGCTCACGAAATCCGCGGCGTGGAGCCTGAGCAATGGCCTGCGCCATGAGCTGCGGGGCCAGAAGACGCAGGTGCTGACGCTGCACATGGCCTTTGTCGACACCGACATGACGCAGGGCATCGACGCACCCAAGTCGACGCCGGAGCAGATCGTCGCCCGGGCCCTGGACGCGCTCGAAGCCGGCGCCGAGGAGGTGCTGGCCGACGAGCTGACCCAGCAGGTCAAGCTCGGCCTGTCGGCGCATCCCGGCGTGTACCTGCAGGCTCGGGAGTGAGCGTGGGCGGCGCCGTCGACACCCCTCGCCCGCCCGCCGGGGTCGCGGCATCGCCGTGGCCCGTGTTCTGGGTCGCCAGCCTCGCCACCTTCCTGGTGTCGCTCGACACGACGATGCTGTTCGCGGCCTTCGATCCGCTGCGGCACGCCTTTGCCGACGCCACCCCGGCCGAGCTGTCGTGGGTGCTGAACGCCTACACGGTGGTCTACGCGACGATGCTGATCCCCGCGGGCGGCCTGGCCGACACGCATGGTCGCAAGCGCGTCTTCCTGATCGGCGTGGCGCTCTTCCTGGCCGCTTCGGCCGCCTGCGGGCTGGCCGCCAGCGTGGGCTGGTTGATCGCGGCGCGGGTGCTGCAGGCTGTCGGCGCGGCGCTGCTGACGCCGGCGTCGCTGTCCATCGTGCTGGCGGCGTTTCCGCAGAGCCGGCGCGCGGTGGTGGTGAGCCTGTGGGGCGCCGTCGGCGGGCTGGCCGCCGCGGTGGGGCCGAGTGCCGGGAGTGTCGTCATCGACCACTTCGGCTGGCCCTGGGCGTTCTACATCAACCTGCCGCTGGGTGGCCTGGCGCTGTGGCGTGGTGCGTCGATGCTGCAGGAATCGCCAACGTCCGGCGTTCAACGGCGCGTGGACGGCGTGGGCATGGCGCTGCTGATGCTGTCGGTGGGGGCTGTCACCCTGGCGATCGTCGAATCCAGCGCGCCGGCATGGACCCGCATGGAACTCCTGGTCCTGGCGGCCACCGGGGGCGTGGCCGCTGGCGCCTTCGTGGCGTGGGCACGCCATGCCCGCGCACCGCTGGTGGACCTGGCGCTGTTCCACCACCGCACCTACCGCTATGTGAACCTCGCGACGCTGGTCTTCGGCACGGCGTTCTCGATGATGTTCCTGACCTTCTTCTTCTTCATGATGAACGTCTGGCACCTCAGCCTGCCGCAGGCCGGGCTGGCGGTCACGCCCGGACCGCTGCTGGTGATGCCGACCGCCATCCTCACCGGCCGACTGGCGACGCGGCTGGGCCATCGTCGCTTCCTGGTCGGCGGTTCGCTGCTGTACGCCTGCAGCAGCCTGTGGTTCCTGCTGGTGCCCGGAACCGAGCCGCAGTACCTGACGCACTGGCTGCCCGGGCTGATGATGAGCGGCATCGCCGTCGGCCTCGTGTTGCCATCGCTGTCCGCCGCGGCCGTGAACCGCCTGCCGGTGGCGCACTACGCGGTGGGCAGCGCGGTCAACCAGGCCACGCGCCAGATCGGCTCGGTGCTCGGCGTGGCACTGACCGTGGCCCTGCTCGGCCATGCGGCGCTGCAACGCGCCGACTTCAATGCCTTGTATCTCGTGCACGGCACCCTGGCGCTGCTCACGGGCCTGCTGTGCCTGCCCGTGGACACCAGGCCGCGCGCGGCGCAGCCGTGAACACCCTTCCCCACCATCGATGGAGAGTCACATGACCAAGGAGACAGGAACGCAGGCCACGCTGGATGCCTGGCAGGCCCAACTGGAGCAGGTGCGTCAACGCCGGCGTGAGCGCGGCGGCGGACAGGCCGGACTGGCCCAGCCGCACCAGGTTCAGGGCATGACTGGCCTGCAGGTGATGACCGCCTTGCTGGAAGGAGAGCTGCCCCATCCGTACATGGCGGACACCTTCGACTGCGAACTGGTCGAGGTGGGTGAGGGGCACGCGGTCTTCCAGGCGACGCCGCAGCTGAAGCACTACAACCCGCTGGGGTCGGTGCATGGTGGCTGGTATGCGACCTTGCTGGACTTTGCGCTGGGGTGCGCCGTGCAGACCATGCTGCCCGCCGGACGCGGCTACACGACCAGCCAGATCAACCTGCACATCGTCCGCGCCGCCCACACGAAGACGGGGCCGCTGCGATGCGTGGGCACCGCGCTGCACGTCGGTCGCCAGGTGGGTACGTCCGAAGCGCGCATCGTCGGCCCCGACGGCAAGCTCTACGCCCACGCCACCACCACCTGCGCCATCTTCGAGTCGCCCCGGGCGGCGGCTTGACCCGGCTGCGGGCGTGCCGCGCCGCGCGCCCCGGCATCGCCGGTGATGGTGCTTGACGCGCGGGGCCTTCGCGCCCAGAGTCACCCATCGGCCGACCTGCGAGTCCCCTCCGCGCCGATCCACAGGAGCGCGCATGAGCCAGGGCCCGGACCTCTCTCTGATGTACTTCGTGCTGGGCATCCCCGCGCTGGTGGGCCTGGCTGCGGTGGTGACGCGGCGGCTGGTGGTGCGGCGGGTGCGCCAGCTGATGATGGCCTCGTCGGGCCAGGGTGCCGCTGCGGCGCCGGGCGCGCCTGACGCAGCGCTGGCGCTGCCGCCGGCGCCGCCAGGGTGGCGCCTGGTCGATGCCCACAGCCGCCCGCCCGACGCCATCGCCTCGCGCGAGTTGCTGACCGCGCGCGCCCGGGCGGACTTCGGCACCGCCTTCAGGCACGAGTTGGCCATTGCCGCGGCCTATGTGCTGTTCCCGCTGGCGGTGTACAACTGGCCGGGCGAGGGCACGCCGGATGTGTCGGTGCTGGCCTTCATCGTCAGCCTGATGGCGATGCTGTCGCTGCCCTTCCTGGCCATGGTGCGCTACGCAGGCTTTCGCAGCCAGTTCCGCGCCCATGTGCCGGGCCTGGCTGGTGTGCTGCGGCCGTTCGCCACCCACGGGCTGGCAATCGCCCAGCCGCCCTGGCGGGCGCCGATCTGGGGCCTGTTCATGGGGCTGGCCGGGGTGCTGGTGGTGTCGGCCCTGCTGCAGGACAGCCCCGCGTGGCGCACCGCCCTGGGCTATGGGCTGGCAATGGCCGCCCATGTCGCCCTGGTCTGGCGGCTGATGGACCGGGCGCGGCGCACCCCGAACGCAAAGCTGCTGGTGCTGCGGGTCTTCGGCATCGACGAGGCCGCGCTGTTCACCTTCGAGGGCCTGCTGCAGTACTGGCGCCACTTCGGGACCTTCTTCACCGTCGTCGACCCCAGCTTCATCCACAGCCAGCACCGGCAGGGCAGCGGGATGTTCCTGGCGGTCATCGGGTCGGCGGCGGTCACCCTCATGATCGCGGCCAATGTGCCGCAGCCGGCCCTGTGGTGCGGGCTCCTGCTGGCGGCCGTGGTGGTGGCCGCGGCGGTGCATCTGCGCTGGCGCCTGCAACAGGTCGAGCGCCAGTTCCTGCGCAGCCCGGACGATGTGGCGGCCCGCCTGCAGCGCCTGGAGGCCTGGCCGCGTCAGCTGGACCTGAGCTTCCGCAGCCTGCCGATGATGTGCCACGACGACGTCTGGCAGACGGCGGTGCACCAGACCGCCCGGGTCAGCTCGGCGGTACTGATGGATCTGCGCGGCTACTCGGCCGATCGCCAGGGCTGCCGCTACGAGGTGGCCTTCCTGCTGGACACGGTGCCGCTGGCGCAGATCGTCTTCCTGGCAGACCCGCCGGATGTCGAACGCATCCAGGCGCTGATCCTGGAATGCTGGCGCACGCTGGGCGCCGCGTCGCCCAACCGCGCGGCAGCGGCGCCGCAGGTCACGGTCTACCTGGCTTCGGCCCAGGATGACCGGGACATCCAGGGCATCCTCGACCAGCTGCTGCTGGCCTCGCAGCAAGACGACCAGACCCCGGCCGCGGCCGCGGCTTAGCCTGGGGCGGTGTCAGCCGCTCAGCGCCCGAAGATGCCCTTGAGCAGGTCCTTGGCATTGGGCAGCTTGTTGCCCTCCTCCTGCGGCGTCGGCGCCTGCTCGGCGGGCATGCCGCGCGTGGGCATGCCGCCTTCCATGCCCAGCATCGCGGTGCTCTGGCTCTTCACGCGCAGCTTGACGGCCCATTGCGGCTCCCAGGCCTGCCTGGGGTCGGTGGGGCGTGGCGGGTGGGCCAGGTTGAGTTCGCTGCCGTAGGCGATGGCGCGGAGCATGCCGCCTTCGCCGCTGAACACGCCCTTGGGCACGGTGCACTGGCTGGTGGTGGGCGACAGCAGCACCTTCTCCTTGAGCCAGCGGTCGACCGCGGCGTTGGTCTGGTAGTCGAACAGGCCGAAGCCGGTCTCGGGCACCTCGGCGCTGGTCCACAGCACCATCTCGTTCTTGCCGCGCGCGCCCATGCCGGCCAGGAACTGGGCGCGGGCGGTGGGTGGCGGGGTCCAGGTCAGGGCCCAGGCGCCGTCGGCATTGCGCTGGGCCAGCTCGATGGCCGGCATCAGGTCCTGCTGGGCGCCCACCTGGAACCGGAAGGCCTCGGGCACGCCCTGGCCGCTGAAGGCGTGCTCGCCCACCAGGCTGGCCTGTGGCGGCACCATGCGGCTGTCGGCGGGGCTGGGCCAGACCGGGCGGCCGGTGGCCTGGTGGGTGCCGCGCTGCGTGGCGCTGCGCACCTGGAAGAACTTCGCCAGGTCGGCCGGCGTGGCGGTGGCCATGTCCAGCACCTTGGGCTGGCCGGCGCGCACCGTGTCGCCACAGCCCCAGTAGAGGAAGATCCGGCCCTCGGGCTTCTCGTAGCGGGGCTCCTCGTTGCGGTCCTCGCCGTGCTCAGGCGGCAGCGTGCCCTTGGTCTCGCGCGGGGCCTGCAGCTTCAGCGCCGGGCTCAGGAAGCCGGCGGGCACGGCCTGCTGGGCCTCCTGCAGCTGCGGGTTGGCGCGCGTCATCAGCGTCACATCCACCCAGCGGCCCGCCTGGCCGACCTGGGTGTTGCCGAAGCTGTTCTTGCCGCCCCCGCCGCCGAACAGGCCGCCCAGCATGGCCATCGGGTTGGGCGCACCGGCCCCACCGCCCATGCCCCCCATGCCGCCCATGCCGCCGTAGGTGGCCACATCGATCCAGGCCTGCGACTGCGGCGGCTTGACCACCTGCTGCGCCAGCGCATGGCCGGCCACCATGGCGGCGGCCAGCGCGATCAGGGACGGACGGACAACACGCATCGTGAACTCCAGCGAATGAACCATGCCCTGACGCTAAGCCCGCGGCACCGGCAACGCCATCCCGAGCTTGCGCCAGCTTGCGCCAGCACAAGCTGCGTGGGGGCGGCGGCGGTTTGTCGGGGTCCCGACAGGCCTGCAGGTGCGCGCCCCCAGGGCAGGCGGCCTGGCATTGCCCGTGCTTGGCAACCGCCCTCAACCCCCACGAGACCTGCATGAACCTGTTCACCGGCGAGGCCAGCGAGGCCTTCTTCGGCAGCGAGGTGCCCGCCGCGCTGCAGCCCCTGCTGCGCGAAGCCCGCGAGGCACCGGCCGCCGAGCGCGCCAGCCGGCTGTGGGCGGCGCAGGCCTGTGCGCCGCAGGCGCTGGCCGTGTACTACCTGCTCTACAAGCACCATGCCGGCCGGCGTGAATTCGCGCTGGCCGAGCGCGCCGCGCGTGCCGGCCTGGCCGAGGCCGCGCGCCAGGCCGCGCTGCCGCCCGACTGGCGCGATGTGCAGGCGCTGGACGGCCCGGCCGACCACGGCCCGCGCCGCTTCTGGCTGTTCACGCTGAAGGCGCTGGCCTTCATCCGGCTGCGCAGCGGCGACACCGACGAGGCCCGCGCGCTGCTGGCCCGGCTGGCCCGGCTGGACCCGCACGGCGCGGTGGGCGGCGAGGTGGTGGCGCGGCTGCTGGAGGCCGCGCAGCGCTGATCAGGCGTGCCTCAGGCGCGCATCAGGCCTGGACGATGCGGGTGATCTGCGAGGGCGTGGGCGCCGGCCAGCCGGCCTGCTGCGCGGTGCGCACGATGGCCTCGTTGGTGTCGAAAAAGACCTGCCAGTAGTGCTCGTTGGCGCAGTAGGGGCGCACCGCGATCACGCAGCCGTTGAGGTTCATGTCCAGCAGCGAAACCTCGGGCGGCTGCTCGGTGGACACGTTGGGGATGGCGGCCACCGCGGCCTTCAGGCGGGCGACGGCGTCCAGCGGGTCCACGCCCACCGCCAGCTGCGCGGTGCGCTCGACGCGGCGCACCGGCAGCGCGCTGAAGTTCTGCAGCGTGTCGCCGAAGATCTTGCCGTTGCCCACCAGGGTCATCACGTTGTCGGGCGTGACGATGGTGGTGGCGAACAGGCCCAGTTCGCGCACCGTGCCCAGCACGCCGCCCACGCTGACGAAGTCGCCCACCTTGAAGGGCCGCAGCACCAGCATGAAGGCGCCGGCAGCGAAGTTGCCCAGCATGCCGCTCCAGGCCGCGCCGATGGCCACGCCGGCGCCGGCCAGCAGCGCCGCGAAGGAGGTGGTCTGGATGCCGAAGTAGCCCAGGATGCCCAGCACCAGGGCGATGTTCAGCGCCACCGCGACGATGTTGCCCAGGTACTTGGTCAGCGTGGGGTCGACGTGGTTGCGGCCCATCGCCGCCTGGATCATGCCGACCACGCGGCCGATCAGCCAGCGGCCGATGACCCAGAAGGCCAGCGAGGCCAGCACCTTGATCGCCAGTTCGGCGACGGTGGTGCTGAGGAATTGGTGAAGGCTGCTGAAGTCCATGCGGGGCTCCTTGGGGAGAAGGCCCGCATCGTCGGCCCTGCGCGGTGTCACGGCGATGACGAGCGGTGGCATCGCGCCACCTTGTCATGCCGCTGTGGCGCGCGCACCGCGCCCGGCGCTCGGATTGCGCGCGGGGCGATCGTCGCGAAACGGGACAACCAGGCACTAGGGTTGGCACGGGTTGGTGCGACGAGGCCCGGCCGCCCTACCCTGGCGCCCATTGCCCAGGCCAGGAGACCCCCGATGCAAGCCACCCGAACCCCGATCGCCGCCGCCCTGATCGCAGCGCTGATCGCCCTGTCCGCCGCCCCGGCGACAGCGCAGACCCTGGCCGACCTGCGCCAGGACGCCGCCACGCCGGCCGACGTCAGCACCTACGGCATGGGCTGGGGCCAGCAGCGCCACAGCGCGCTGGCGCAGGTCACGCCGGCCAACGTGGGCCGGCTGGTGCCGGTCTGGAACCTCAGCCTGGACAACTCGGCCAACGCCTCCAGCCAGCCGCTGCTGATCAATGGCGTGATGTACCTCGCCACGCATTCCCACACCCTGGCGCTGGACCCGATCACCGGCCGCCAGAAGTGGAAGACGCCGATCGAGCTGCCGGCCGACATCAACGGCTACCTGTGCTGCGGCATCCAGTCGCGCGGCCTGGCGGCCCTGAACGGCGTGCTCTACCGCACCACGCTGGACGCCCATGTGGTGGCCATCAACATGGCCGACGGCAAGCAGCTCTGGAAGGTCAAGGCGGCCGACTACAAGCAGGGCTACAGCATGACCCATGCGCCGCTGATTGCCGGCGACACGCTGATCACCGGCATCTCGGGCGGCGAGTACGGCACGCGCGGCTTCCTGGACGGCTGGGACCTGAAGACGGGCGCGCGCAAGTGGCACCGCTGGACCACCGCCGCCGGCAGCGACAAGGGGGCCGAGACCTGGGCCCCCGGCATGGCCGAAACCGGCGGCGGCCCCACCTGGCTGACCGGCACCTACGACCCCGACCTGGACCTGGTCTACTGGGGCGTGGGCAATGGCGCGCCCTGGAACGCCGCGATGCGCGGCGGCGACAGCCTCTACACCGGCTCGGTGCTGGCGCTGCGCCCGTCCACCGGCGAGATCGCCTGGCACTACCAGTTCTCGCCCGCCGACCCCTTCGACTACGACGGCGCCAATGAGCTGGTGCTGGCCGAGCTGCCCATCAACGGGCAGACCACCAAGGTCCTGATGCAGGCCAACCGCAACGGCTTCTTCTACGTGCTGGACCGCCGCAACGGCCAGCTGCTGAAGGCCGACCCGTTCGCCCGCACCATCAACTGGGCCAGCGGCGTGGACATGAAAACCGGCCGCCCGGTGCCCACCGCGATGACCGAGTCGGTGCGCAGGAACCCCGAGATGGCCGAGGCGGTCGAGGTGTGGCCCAGCGCCTATGGGGGCAAGAACTGGATGCCGATGAGCTTCGACCCGAAGCGCCAGCTGGCCTTCTTCAACACCGTGGACCTGGGCATGAAGGTGCGCTACACCAGGCAGGAGCGCCCGGGCGGCCCGAACTGGTGGCTGGGCCTGGAGCTGCAAGGCTTCGTCGCGCCGGCCGACGGCCACCGCGGCGCGCTGGTGGCCTGGAACCCCATCACCGGCAAGAAGGCCTGGGAGGTGCTGCTGAAGTCGCCCAACTGGGCCGGCGTGCTGACCACTGCACCGGGCCTGGTCTTCACCGGCACGCAGACCGGCCAGTTCAAGGCCTATGACGCGGCGAACGGCCGGGAGCTGTGGAGCTTCCAGACCGGCTCGGGCATCTCGGGCCTGCCCATCACCTGGGAGAAGGACGGCCGCCAGTACATCACGGTGACCAGCGGTGCGGCCACGGTGTATGGCGCGCTGTCGGGCGACGCCGAGCTGGCCAACGTGCCGGCCGGCAGCTCGCTGTGGACCTTCGCGCTGCCCCGATGACGCGTGCGCTGATCCTGGCTGCCGCGCTGACGGCGGCCGCCCCGCTGCAAGCGCAGGAGGCCGCCTCGGCGGTGGCTGCGGCGTCCGCCGCGCCGGCCGTGCCGAGCGCCGAGGCCGGCCGCCGCGCCTACACCAGCACCTGCGCCCGCTGCCACGGCATCAACCTGGCCGTCACCAGCAGCGCCTACTTCGACCTGCGGACCTTTCCGAAGGACGAGAAGGAGCGCTTCATCCAGTCGGTGACGAACGGCAAGCGCCAGATGCCCGCCTGGGGCGGCATCGTCAAGCCAGAGACGATGGAGTCGATCTGGCTGTACATCGGCAGCGTCAATGGCTGGTGAGGTCGCCGCCGGAGGGCAGGCGGCGGTAAACCCAGCCGCGTGACACGCCCAGCACCCGGGCGGCCTCGGAGAGGTTGCCGCCGCAGGCCTGCAGGGTGCGCTGCAGCAGCTCGCCCTGCGCATCGCGCACCGTGGCCGTGGTGCTTGGCGCCTGCGCCGCAGCGGGGGGCGCCTGGGCGGGCGGCGCGGCCGAGGGCTCGGGCGCTGGCGCGGGGACCCTGGACAGGCTCACCCAGCCGCGACGGCGGGTCTCGCCACGCCCCTCGCTGCGCGCCCACAGCACCAGACCGCTGGGCAGCGGCAGTGGGCTGGCGTCGTCGCTGGGCAGCGCGGCCAGGGCGTCCAGGCCCTGGCCCAGCACCGCCTCGGCCTGCAGCGGCTCGCCTGGCAACGCGCGATCGGGCAGCCCCAGCAGGCGCGCCGCCTGGCCGTTGAGCCAGGCCACACGGCCCTGGCTGTCGATGCCCAGCAGACCGGCGGCCGAGGACTCCAGCAGCGGCAGCGCCACCTGCAGGCGCAGCACCAGGTGCTCGCCGGCCTGGGCCAGCAGCAGGCGGTTCTCGATCGCGCCGGCGAGGTGGCCGACCACGGTCGCCGCGTCAAAGCCGAAGGCGATCGCCTCGCTGGAGATGTCGAGCACGCCAGCCAGCCGGCCCTGGGTATCGCGGATCGGCACCGCGGCGCAGTGCATCTGGCGCACGCCGTCGAAGAAATGCTCGGCGCCGATCACGCTGACCGGCGCGCCGGTGCGCACCACCACGCCGGGCGCGGTGGTGCCCACCGCCTCCTCGGACAGGTCGACACCCAGGCGGGCGGCCACCGGGATCAGGTGCTCGTGCGGACGGCCGGCGCAGGTGGCACCGATCATCACGCCGCTGCCGTCGGTCAGCATGGCGGCGCAGCTGGTGGTGCCCAGCAGGCGCTGCAGCTGCGGCAGCTCGGCCTGCCAGGCGTCATGCAGGTGGCGGTTGCGCTGCAGGGCCAGGCGGGTGCGGCTTTCGGTCACCGGCTGGAACTCGACGGCGCGGTGCGGGCCGTCATGCAGGCGCTGGCAGCGTGCCCAGGACTGGAACACCGCCTCGCTGACGACGCCCGCCGGCGACACCCCATCCTCGAAGTAGCGCCGCCGCGCCAGCTCGACGATCTGCAGGCGGTCGGCAAAGAAGGGGCGGTCGGGGGCGTTCCTCATCGTCGGCGGGCTCGGGATGCAGCCGAATGTACCGCCGCCCCGACGGCGATTCCAGCCCGGAAAACGCCGGGGCGAGCCGCACTCAGCGCTGGTAGGGCGGCAGCGTGGCGCCGCAGTCGCGGCAGAAGCGCGCGGTGGCCAGGTGGCCCTCGCTGAGGCACTCGGGGCAGGTGCGGGTGGTGGGCTCCAGGCGCTGGGCGGTGAACTCGGCGCTGACGATGCCGGTGGGCACCGCCAGCGTGCCCCAGCCCAGCAGCATCATCACCGAGGCGATCAGCCGGCCCAGGTCGGTCTTGGGCGTGATGTCGCCGAAGCCCACGGTGGTCATCGTGGTGATCGCCCAGTACACGCCGGTGGGCACGCTGGTGAAGCCGTTGGCCGGCCCCTCCACCACGTACATCAGCGTGCCCATCACCAGCACCACCATCAGCACGAAGGACAGGAAGACGAGGATCTTGCGCCGCGACAGCCACAGCGCCCGGCCCAGCGCGCCGTACTCGGCCACGTAGGCGCCCAGCTTGAAGATCCGGAACACCCGCAGCAGGCGCAGCACACGCACGTCCAGCAGCGCATGCAACCCCGGAAAGAAGAAGGCCAGGTAGGTGGGCAGCACCGCCAGCAGGTCGATGATGCCGAAGGCGCTGCGCGCATACACCCACGGGTGGCGCACGCAGGCCAGGCGGGCCAGGTACTCCAGCGTGAAGACCAGCGTGAAGCTCCACTCCAGCACCGTGAAGACGGCGGCGTAGCGCTGGTGGATGGACTCGACGCTGTCGAGCACCACCACCGCCACGCTGAGCAGGATCAGGGCGATCAGCGCGATGTCGAAGGCGCGGCCGGCACGGGTGTCGGCCTCGAAGATGATGGTGTACAGGCGCAGGCGCCAGCCGGTGTCGGGGCGGCCGGGCTCGCGTGCGGGGGTGGGAGCGGGCATCCCGCCAGCATAGCGCCGCCAGGTCAGGGGCCGGGATGCCTGCGGGCCGGGGCGCGGGGCTGCAGGCCGCTCAGATCTGCACCCGCGTACCCAGCTCCACCACGGCGTTGTCCGGCAGGCGGAAGTAGCTGGCGGCGCTGCCGGCGTTGCGGCTCATCCAGGCGAAGAGCTTCTCGCGCCAGCGCGCCATGCCGGCGCCGTCGGTGGGCACCACCGTCTCGCGGCTGAGGAAGAAGCTGGTCTCGAACACCGGCACCGGCAGGCCCTGGGCGGCGCAGCACTGCAGGGCCGCGGGCACGTCGGGCGTCTCCATGAAGCCGAAGCGCAGCGTCACGCGCCAGAAGCCCGGCACCAGCGGCTCCACCTCGGCGCGCTGCGCGTCCGCCACCACCGGCGTGTCGGTGAAGCGCACGGTCAGGATCAGGTTGCGCTCGTGCAGCACCTGGTTGTGCTTCAGGTTGTGCAGCAGCGCCTGCGGCACGGTGGCCGGGTCGGCCACCGCGTAGACCGCGGTGCGGCTGGCACGCGGCACCGCGCCGGTGTCCAGGTGGCGCAGGAAGTCGTCCAGCGCCAGGCCGTCGGCGCGGATGCTGCGCACCATCAGCGCGCGGCCGCGGGCCCAGGTGCTCATCAGCAGGAACAGCGCGCCGCCCATGGCCAGCGGGAACCAGCCGCCGTCGAACAGCTTGACCGCACAGCCGGCCACCAGCAGCGCGTCGACCGCCAGGAAGAAGGCGGTGGCGCCCCAGGCCAGCGGCGCCGGCAGCCGCCAGGCGTGGCGCACGACGAAGAAGGTCATCAGCGTGGTGATCAGCATGGTCAGCGTCACCGCGATGCCGTAGGCCGAGGCCAGCGCCGACGAGCTGCCGAAGTGCAGCACCGCCGCCAGCACGCCCAGCAGCAGCAGCCAGTTCACACCCGGCAGGTAGATCTGGCCCGAGGTGGCGGCCGAGGTGTGGTGGATGCGCATGCGCGGCAGGTAGCCCAGCTGGATGGCCTGGCGCGTCATCGAGTAGGCGCCCGAGATCACCGCCTGCGAGGCGATGATGGCCGCCAGCGTGGCCAGCACCAGCGCCGGCAGCAGCAGCGGTTCCGGGAAGAGGCGGAAGAAGGGGTTCTCCAGCGCGCCGGGGTCACGCATCAGCAGCGCGCCCTGGCCCAGGTAGTTCAGCGCCAGCGCCGGCAGCACCAGCGCGCTCCAGGCCAGCTGGATCGGGCGGCGGCCGAAGTGGCCCATGTCGGCGTACAGCGCCTCGGCGCCGGTCAGCGCCAGCACGATCGCGCCCACCGCCAGCAGCACGCCGGGGCCGCGGTCGATCAGGAAGCTGGCGGCCTGGCGCGGGTCCAGCGCGGCCAGGATGGCGGGCTGCTGCAGGACCTGGTGCAGGCCGCTGACGGCCAGCACCAGGAACCACAGCACGATCACCGGCCCGAAGGCGCGGCCGACCACCGCGGTGCCGAAGCGTTGCACCGCGAACAGGGCCACCAGCACCAGCAGGCTCAGCGGCACGATCCAGTCGTGCAGCGAGGGCGCCAGCACCTCCAGGCCCTCCATCGCGCCCAGCACCGAGATCGCCGGGGTGATGATGCTGTCGCCGTAGAACAGCGTGGCGCCGAACAGGCCCAGCACCAGCAGGCCGGCGCGCAACCCGGCGCGGCCTTCCACCGCATGGGCGGCCAGCGCGGTCAGGGCCATCACGCCGCCCTCGCCGCGGTTGTCGGCGCGCAGGATCAGCACCACGTACTTCAGCGTCACCACCAGCATCAGCGACCACAGGATGGCCGACACCGCGCCCACCAGGTGGGCGTGGTCCAGCGGCACGCCGCCGGGGCCGAAGATCTCCTTGACGGTGTAGAGCGGGCTGGTGCCGATGTCGCCGAAGACGACACCGATCGCGGCCAGGGTCAGGGCGCCCAGGGGTTGGGGCGCGTGGGCATCGTGGGTCTTGTCCATGGCCCGCATGGTGCGGGCGGGCGCATCAGGAGCGCATAAGGAACGCCTCAGCCGGCCGGTGGCATCAGCCGGTAGCCGACGCCGGGCTCGGTCAGCAAGCGGCGCGGCGCGGCGGGCTCGTCCTCGAGCTTGGCGCGCAGCTGCCCCATGTACAGGCGCAGGTAGTGGGTGTGCTCGGTGAACTCGGCGCCCCAGACATCGGCCAGCAGCTGGCGGTGGGTGACCACCTGGCCGGCGTTGCGCACCAGGCGCGCCAGCAGATTGAACTCGGTGGGCGTGAGGTGCACGTCGGCCCAGTCACCGCCCTGCCGGCGCTGCACGCGGTGCGCGGCCAGGTCGACGCGCAGGCCGTCCTGCTCGTAGCGCGTGACCACCGGCGTTGCGGCGTGGCCGCGGTGGCGCCAGGCCACGCGCATGCGCGCCAGCAGCTCGCCCAGCGCGAAGGGCTTGACCAGGTAGTCATCGGCGCCGCCGTCGAGCAGGCCGATCTTGCCGGCGTCGTCCTGCCGCGCCGAGATGACGATGACCGCGAAGGCGTGGCGCCGCCGCACCTCGGCCAGCAGCGCGGCGCCATCGCCGTCGGGCAGGCCCAGGTCGAGCAGCAGCATGTCGGGCAGGCTGTCATGCGCCAGCAGCGCGCGCGCCTCGGCCACGCTGGCGGCGTGGCGCACCTGGTGGCCCTCCACCTCCAGCGCGTCGCGCAGCGTGGCGCCCAGCGCGCGGTCATCCTCGACCAGCAGAACCTTCATCGGGCAGCACCAGGGGTTCGGGATCGGGGCCGACAGGGGCCTCGTGCAGCGGCAGCAGGCATTCGAAGGCGCTGCCGCCGTGGCCGCGCCGGCGCAGCTTCATGCTGCCGCCATGGGCCTCGGCGATGGCGCGGCAGACCGCCAGGCCGACACCGGCGCCGCGCGCCGCGCGGGCCGACTCGGGGCCACGGCGGTAGACCTCGAAGACCTGCTCGCGCTCGGCCGGCGGCAGGCCGGGGCCGCGGTCGCGCACCGCCAGCAGCAGCTGCTCGCCCTGGCGCCGCGCCAGCAGCTCGATGGGGCTGTCGCCCGGGGCATAGGCCAGCGCGTTGTCGACCAGGTTGTCCAGCAGCTGAGCCAGCAGCACCGCGTCGCAGCGCAGCAGCGGCAGACCGGGCTCGGTGCGCGCATGCAGCCGGGTGGTGCTGCCGCGGGCTCGCCACTGGCCTTCGGCCTCGCGCTGACGCGCACGGTGCAAGGCGGCGCCGACGATCTCCTCCGGCGACTCCCAGTCCAGCCGCAGCGTCACGCCGGGGGCATCCAGGCGCGCCAGCTGCAGCGTGTTGTCGGTCAGGCGGGCCAGCTGCGTGGCCTGGTCGCGGATGGTCTGGGCCAGCGCGCGGCGCTGCTCGGCCGAGCGCTGCGCGCCCTGGTCGATCAGCGAATCGGCGGCGCCCAGGATGGTGGCCAGCGGCGTGCGGTAGTCGTGCGACACCGCCGCCAGCAGCGCGTTGCGGGCCTGCTGGGTGCGGGCCTCGGCGCGGGCCAGGTCTTCGGCCTCGCGCGACTGGCGGCGCTCCAGCGCCTGGCCCAGCTGGTCGCACAGCGCCTGGGCATGGCGGCGGGCGTCGTCGTCGATGCGGCGCACCGCCTCGCCGCGCAGCAGGGCCGCGCCCAGCACCGCGGCGCGGCCACGCAGCGGCAGGTACCACTGCGGCAGGTGCTGGTGGCGGCCGGTGCCGGGGCCCATGGCCTCGCGCTGGCGCAGGCAATGGGCCAGGCCGGCGGTTTCCTCGGCATCGGTGGCGCCCAGCGCGAACAGGCGCGGGTCGGCGGCGTCGACGGGCGAGGGCTCGCCGGGGCGCAGCCCGGCGCCGCGCAGCACCCACAGCGCGGCCGGGCCGCCGGCCAGGTCGGACAGCATCTGCTGCAGCTGAGCCGCCTCGGTGACGGGCTCGTCGCAATCACGCGTGGCCTCGCCCCACTGGCGCAGCTGCTCGGCGCGGCGGGCCCAGCGCCGGGCCTCGGCCAACTGGCGGCGCAGCGCAGCGCTGAGCGCCGCCACCACCCAGGTCACCACGGCCATGCCGACGAGCAGCCAGACATGCTCGCTGCCGTCCACCGTGAAGCTGCCGCGCGGCGGCACGAAGGCCCAGTTGAAGCCCAGCACCGACGCGGCACTGACCAGCAGCGACCAGCCCACCGGCAGCCAGGGCGTGGCCAGCGCCGAGCCGGCCACCAGCAGCAGCGACATCGTGGCCAGGTCCAGCCGGCCATCGAGCAGCAGCAGGCCGAGCCAGGTGACGGCCCAGACCAGCAGGCCCGGCAGCAGTCGGGTGGCGGCAGGGGGCTCGGAATGCATGGGCATGGGGGCAGCTTGGCGGTCGGCGCGTCAGGAAAGCATATGTCTGGCTATGATCCTGCCATGCACCTCGCCGCCCTGCAGCACAACGGTACGCTGGACATGGATGCCCTGCTGGCCGACACCGCCGCGCGCGCCCAGGCCGAGGGCCTGCGGGTGCGCGGCCTGATGATGACCTGGCCCGATGGCGCCGCCGCCTGTGGCGCGATGGTGCTGAAGGACGTGCAGACCGGCGAGTCCTTCCTGGTCTCGCAGGACCTGGGCCCGGGCGCCACCGGCTGCCGCGTCGACACCCAGGGCTTCGCGCGCGCCAGCGTGGTGCTGCGCCGCGCGCTGGACGAGCAGCCGCCGCCCGACCTGGTGGTGATCAACCGCTTTGGCGGCCTGGAGGCCGAGGGCGAGGGCCTGGCCGATGAGCTGATGGCCCTGCTGGCCGCCGGCGTGCCGGTGCTGACCGCCGTGGCCGACAAGCATGCCCAGGCCTGGGCGCGCTTCAGCGGCGGCTGGCCGCTGCTGGACCCGCAGGAGCTGCCGGACTGGCTGGCGGCGTTGCCGGGCCGCTGACAGGGCCGCTGAAGGGGCCGCTGACAGGACCGGGCCACCGGGCCGGGCCACCGCCCGGCCTGTGATCGATCAGAAGGTGGCCCAGTCGCCGTCGTCAGCACTGGCGGTGGCCGCCACTGGCGCCGGGGCGGCCGGGCGCGCTGCGGCGGCTGGGGTGCTGCGCTTGGGTGCCGCAGGGGCCGCCGGTGCCGCGCGAGGGGCCGGTGCCGGGCTGGGCGCCAGCGTCACGGCACCGATGCGAAAGCCGGCCACCACGCCGCTGAGGCGGCCCGCCTGCTCGCGCAGGCTTTCGGCGGCGGCGGCACTCTGCTCCACCAGCGCGGCGTTCTGCTGCGTCATCTGGTCCAGCTCGGTGATCGCGCGGTTGACGTCGCCAATGCCCTGGCTCTGCTCGGCGGCGGCCGAGCTGATCTCGCCGACCACGTCGGTGACGCGCTGCACCGAGGCGACGATCTCGTCCATCGTGCGGCCGGCGTCGCCCACCAGGCGGGCGCCGGACTCGACCTTCTCGACCGAGGTGCCGATCAGGGTCTTGATCTCCTTGGCGGCCGAGGCCGAGCGCTGCGCCAGGCTGCGCACCTCGCCGGCCACCACCGCGAAGCCGCGGCCCTGCTCGCCGGCGCGCGCGGCTTCCACCGCGGCGTTCAGCGCCAGGATGTTGGTCTGGAAGGCGATGCCGTCGATGACGCCGATGATGTCGGCGATGCGCTGGCTGGACTGGTTGATCTCGCCCATCGTCGAGACCACCTGCGAGACCACCTCGCCGCCCCGGCGGGCGGTGTCGGCGGCCGAGGTGGCCAGCTGGTTGGCGGTGCGGGCCGAATCGGCGCTCTGGCGCACGGTGGCGGTCAGCTGCTCCATCGCCGAGGCGGTCTTCTCCAGGTTGGAGGCGGTCTGCTCGGTGCGCTGGCTGAGGTCGGCGTTGCCGCTGGCGATCTCGCCCGAGGCGGTGCCGATCGAGTCGGTGGCCTGGCGGACCTGGCCCACCATCTGGCGCAGGCCGGCCAGCATCTGCGACAGGCCGTCGAACAGGCTGCCGGCCGGGGCCGCGGGGATCGGCACGTCCAGCCGGCCCTGGGCCACCTCGGCCACGATGGCCCGGGCCGCGGCGGGGTCGCCGCCCAGCGTCAGGCGCACGCTGCGCGCCAGCGTCCAGGCCAGCGCCACCAGCAGCGAGGTGGTCAGCAGCACCGCCACGGCGCCGCGGATCACCGTGGCGCGCACCTCGGCGAAGACGTCGTCCATGTACAGGCCCGAGCCGACCATCCAGTCCCAGCCGGGGACCTTGACCACGTACTGCAGCTTGGGCACCGGGGTGTCGGAGCCGGGGCGCGGGAACCAGGTGTCCACGAAGGCGCGGCCGTCGGCGCTGTTACGCAGGCCTTGCTGGAGCAGGCCCAGCACGTCGCCGCCGCGGCCGTCCTTGATCTTGCCCACCATGTTCTGGCCGTTCCACTCGGGCTTGATCGGGTGCATCACGCCGGTGCCGTCGAGCGCCCAGATGTAGAAGTAGTCGCTCTTGCCGTCGGCACCACCGTAGCGGGCGCGCTTGACGGCCTCGGCCGCCGCCGCCTGGGCGTCGGCCTGCGAGAGCTTGCCGGCCGCCGCCTGGTCCTGGTAGGACTGCACCAGGCTGGCCAGCGACTGCACCGCGGTCACCAGTTGGGCCCGACGGCCCTGCTCGATGTGGCGGGCGTCCATCCAGACGGCCAGGCTGGCCGTGCCCAGCACGGCGACCAGGGCCACCGCCAGCAGCAGGCGGACCTTGTGTTGGAAAGAGAGGTTGGCGAACATCGGCCCATGTCTCCGGCAGCCTGGACGTGCCGCTGGGCGGCCTTCTCGCGGCCGCACCGGCGCTGCTCCCGCCACGGCCGCGGCCAGCCGCCCTTGGGGGCAGCTGACACACCAAGCGTTACTGTGCCGCGCGCCGGGCCCGGACAAAGCCGGCAAAAGCGCCCGCGCAGGCCGGCAAATCGGCCGCCGCGCCGCTCAGAGGAAGCGTTCGAGCAGCTTCTTCGAATGCCGGTCCAGCGCCAGCAGGTCGGGCACCTCGAAGACCACGCCGTGGCCGCTGGTGATCAGCAGCCGGCCGCGCTCGGGCAGGCGGCGGATGTCTTCCTCCACCTTCAGCACCAGCGTGGCCGGGCCGCGGTCGGTCTCGACGGTCCAGGTGCTGGGCGTGGAGAAGGTGGACACGGCGACGATGCGCTGGATGCGCGGCACGAACTCGCGCGCGGCCAGTTCGTCCTCGATCAGCCGGCGCGGCGCGTCTGGCAGGGCCGAGAGCCGCTCGATCCAGACCAGCTCATGGCCGGCGGGGCCGACCAGCGAGACGCCCTCGTCAGGCGCGGCGATCGGGAAGGCACGCACGGGCAGCACACCGACGTGCTCGCTGCCGTCGGCCAGCGTGCAGACCAGGCGGCCCAGCGGGTTGCGGGTGAGGGTGAAGGCGGGGGTGCTCATCGTCGATCAGGCGCCGGTGTGGGCCGAAGGTTGCGGCTGGCGAGCCAGCAGCACGGCGTCGTGGTCGGAGCCCTCGTCGTCCTCGGCCTCGGCCTTGCGGGCCTGGGCTTCGTAGAGGCGCCAGTAGTGGCCCTGGCGCGCCATCAGCTCGTCGTGCGGGCCGACCTCGACGATCTCGCCGCGGTCCATCACCACCAGCCGGTCGGCCTTGCGCAGCGTGGACAGGCGGTGGGCGATGGCGATCGTGGTGCGGCCCTGCACAAGGTTGTCCAGCGCCTTCTGGATTTCCTTCTCGGTCTCGGTGTCCACGGCCGAGGTGGCTTCGTCCAGGATCAGGAACTTCGGGTCGATCAGCAGCGCGCGGGCGATGCTGATGCGCTGGCGCTCGCCGCCGGAGAGGCCCTGGCCGCGCTCGCCCACCAGCGAGTCGTAGCCCTGCGGCAGGCGCAGGATGAAGTCGTGCGCATGGGCGGCGCGCGCGGCGGCCACGATCTGCTCGCGCGTGGCATCGGGCCGGCCGTAGGCGATGTTCTCGGCCACGGTGCCGAAGAACAGGAAGGGCTCCTGCAGCACCAGGCCGATGTGGCTGCGGAAATCGGCCACGGCGATGCGCCGCAGGTCGATGCCGTCCACCTTGATCGAGCCGTCCGTCACGTCGTAGAAGCGGCAGATCAGGTTGACCAGGGTGCTCTTGCCCGAGCCGCTGTGGCCGACCAGGCCGATCATCTCGCCGGGCCGGATCTCCAGGTTCAGGCCGCGGATCACCGAGCGGTTGCCGTAGCGGAACGAGATGTTCTCCATGGTCACGCCGCCGCTCAGGCCGCCGGGCGGCAGCTTGGCCGGCTCGGCCGGGTCGGGCACGTTGGAGACGTGGTCCAGGATGTCGAAGATGCGCTTGGCGCCCGCCGCCGCCTTCTGGGTGACCGAGACGATGCGGCTCATCGAATCGAGCCGGCCGTAGAAGCGGCCGATGTAGGCCAGGAAGGCGCTGAGCACGCCCACCGTGATCTGGCCCTGGCTGACCTGCCAGATGCCGAAGCCCCAGACCACCAGCAGGCCGATGTCGGTCAGCAGCGCCACGGTGGGCGTGAACAGGCTCCAGACCTTGTTCAGGCGGTCGTTGACCTGCAGGTTGGCCTGGTTGGCGGCGCGGAAGCGGTTGGCCTCGCGGCGCTCGGCGGCGAAGGCCTTGACCACACGGATGCCGGGGATGGTGTCGGCCAGCACGTTGGTGACGTCACCCCAGGCGCGGTCGATCTTCTCGAAGCCGGTGCGCAGGCGGTCGCGCACGGTGTGGATCATCCAGGCGATGAAGGGCAGCGGCACCAGCGTGACCAGGGCCAGCCAGGGGTTGACCGAGAACAGGATGATCGAGGTCATGCCCAGCATCAGCACGTCGGTGGCGAAATCCAGCGCGTGCAGCGACAGGAAGACCGAGATGCGGTCGGTCTCGCTGCCGATGCGGGCCATCAGGTCGCCGGTGCGCTTGGCGCCGAAGTAGTCCAGCGACAGGCCCAGCAGGTGTTCAAAGGCCGTCGTGCGCAGGTCGGCGGCGATGCGCTCGGAGACCAGCGCCAGGATCCAGGTGCGCGCCCAGCCCAGGCCCCAGGCCATCAGGCCCGAGCCCAGCAGGCCGGCGAGCAGCCACATCACGTAGGTGGGATCGATCTTCTGGCCGTTCTGGAACGGGATCAGCACCTCGTCCATCAGCGGGATGGTCAGGTAGGGCGGCACCATGTGCGCGGCGGTGGAGGCCAGCGTCAGCAGGAAGCCGGCCAGCAGCTGGCCGCGGTAGGGGCGGGCGAAGCGCCACAGGCGCAGCAGCACCCAGGTGCTGGGCGGGGTGTTGAGCTCCCGGGTGCAGATCGGGCACTCGTCGGAGTCGTCGGGCAGGGTGTTGCGGCAGGAGGGGCAGCGGGTCGGGTCGTCGCCCTCGGGCGCATGGCCGTGGGCGCGCGCTTCCTGCAGCTGCTCGAAGCGCTTGACCAGGCGCAGCGCCTGCACGTTGGCGCCCAGCGTGAAGCGCCAGCGCTGCTGCAGCACCTCGCCCTGCACCAGCTCCAGCGTGCCGACGCCGGCATGGTCGGCGTGGCGCAGGGTCTGGCCGTCGGCCAGCGGGATCGCCTGCCAGGGGCCGTCGCCGCTGCGGCTGAGCAGCTGGCGCTCGGTCAGCAGCAGCCAGCCGCCGGCAAAGTGCAGGTCCTCGTCCAGGTCAACCGCGAGCTGGGCGAGCACGTTGTCCCGCTCATCGAGCGGTGCTCCCAGGGGCACGGTCGGTCGGGGGGTCTGGGCGTCGGAATGGGCGTGGGGCATCGGGGCTGGCGGGCGGGAAGACCGCCTCTGGCGCTGATTTTCCGCGATTTGCGACACCCGGGCCCGCCCGGACACCATGCCCGCCGCCTCGGTTCACAATCGGGGCGAGGCCCCGACGGGTCCACCCCCCACCTGAAGCCACCCACCACCCCATGACAGCGCGTCCCCGAGAGATCCAGCTTCAACGCATCACCTACCTGCGCGGCCCCAACATCTGGACCTACCGCTCCGTGCTGGAGGTCTGGCTGGATCTGGGTGAGCTGGAAGACTGGCCCTCGAACAAGCTGCCCGGCTTCAACGCCCGCCTGCTGGCCCTGCTGCCGGCGCTGGCCGAGCACCACTGCGGCGTGGGCGAGCGCGGCGGCTTCCTGCAGCGCCTGGACGAAGGCACCTGGGCCGGCCACATCCTCGAGCACTGCGTGATCGAGCTGCTGAACCTGGCCGGCATGCCCACCGGCTTCGGCCAGACCCGCAGCACCAGCCAGCACGGCGTCTACCGCATGGTCTTCCGGGCCCGCGACGAGCAGGTGGCCCGGGTGGCGCTGGCCCAGGGCCATGCGCTGCTGCATGCGGCCATCCGCGACGAGGCCTTTGATGTGGACGCCGCGGTGGCCGCGGTGCGCGATGCGATCGACGACTCCTTCCTGGGCCCGTCCACCGCCTGCATCGTCTCGGCGGCTACCGACCGCCGCATCCCGCACATCCGCCTGAACGACGGCAACCTGGTGCAGCTGGGCCACGGCGCCCGCCAGCGCCGCATCTGGACCGCCGAGACCGACCTGACCTGCGCCATCGCCGAGAACATCGCCGGGGACAAGGACCTGACCAAAACCATCCTGAAGGCCTGCGGCGTGCCGGTGCCCGAGGGCGTGTCGGTGTCCAGCGCCGACGAGGCCTGGGAGGCCGCGCAGGACATGGACGCCCCGGTGGTGATCAAGCCCAGCGACGGCAACCACGGCCGCGGCGTGACGCTGGACCTGACCCAGGAGGCCGACGTGCGCGCCGCTTTCGAGCTGGCCGACAAGCATGGCTCCGAGGTGCTGGTGGAGCGCTACATCCGCGGCAACGAGCACCGCCTGCTGGTGGTGGGCGGCAACGTGGTGGCGGTGGCCCGTGGCGAGAGCGCCTGGATCACCGGCGATGGCCGCAGCACCGTGACCGAGCTGATCGACAGCCAGATCAACTCCGACCCGCGCCGCGGCACCACCGAGGCCCATCCGCTGAACCGCCTGGACATCACCGAGGACGAGGTCATCGTGCTCGACCTGCAGCGCCAGGGCCTGACCGGCGCGTCGGTGGTGCCGGCCGGCAAGCGCGTGCTGGTGCAGCGCAACGGCAACGTGGCGATCGACTGCACCGACGAGATCCACCCCGACGTGGCGCACCACGTGTCGCTGGCGGTGCGCGCGGTGGGCCTGGACATCGCCGGCGTCGACCTGGTCTGCGAGGACATCGGCCAGCCGCTGGAAGCGCAGGGCGGGGCGATCGTCGAGGTCAATGCCGGCCCCGGCCTGCTGATGCACCTGAAGCCCGCGGTGGGCCAGCCCCGCCCGGTGGGTCAGGCCATCGTCGACCACCTGTTCCCGCCCGAGGACGACGCCGCCCACCCGGGCCGCATCCCCATCGTCGGCGTGGCCGGCAGCCGCCATGGCGCGCTGATCGCCCGCGCGGTGGCCTGGCTGATCCACCTGACCGGCACGCCCACCGCGCTGGCCTGCCGCGACGGCCTGTTCCTGGGCAGCCGCCGCATCGAGCGCGCCGGCAAGCAGTTCTGGGACGCCAGCCACCGCCTGCTGATGAACCGCGAGGCGCGCGCCGCGGTGTTCGAGAACGACGCCGGCCTGATCCTCGGCGACGGCCTGCCCTACGACCGCTGCCAGGTGGGCGTGGTCACCGACACCGACGGCTGGCAGGGCCTGGCCCACCACGATGTGTTCGACGCCGACGCGATGTTCAAGGTGCTGCGCACCCAGATCGACGTGGTGCTGGCCGACGGCGTGGGCGTGCTCAACGCCGCCGACCCGCGCATCGCCGGCATGGCCGAACTGTGTGACGGCGAGGTGCTGATGTACGCCGTGGACGGTCCCGAGGGCCTGCCCGCCGCGCTGACCGAGCACCTGGCGGGGGGCGGCCGCGCGGCGGTGCTGCAGGCCGGCCGGGTGACGCTGCGCTCGCCCCAGGGCGACCTGAACGGCCCCGACCTGCACGGCGTGCTGGGCCGCAAGGGCCGCGGCGGCGACGCCGGCCTGGCCGAGGCCCTGCTGGCCGCCGTGGCCGCCGCCTGGGGCTATGGCATCACCCCAGAACTGATCGCCGCCGGCCTCGAGACCTTCGAGCTCAACGCCGCCGCCTGACACCACACGACCCGCCCCACAAGAAGTCGAACCATGGACATCTCCCGCATCCGGGCCCTGCGCGGCCCGAACCTCTGGAGCCGCCACACCGCCGTCGAGGCCATCGTCGCCTGCTCGTCCGAGGAGCGCGCGCTGACCACGCTGCCGGGCTTCGAGGACCGCCTGCGCGCGCTCTTCCCCGGCCTGGGCGGCCTGCGCCGCCAGCCGGACCAGGTGTCGCTGGCCCATGTGCTGGAAGCCGCCACGCTGGCGCTGCAGTCGCAGGCCGGCTGCCCGGTGACCTTCAGCCGCACCACCGCCACCGTCGAGGACGGCATCTACCAGGTGGTGGTCGAGTACACCGAGGAGGAGGTCGGCCGCCGCGCGCTGGCCGCCGCCGAGGCGCTGATCCAGGCCGCGCTGGCGCCGCAAGGCAGCTTTGACGCCGCCGCCGCGATCGCCGCGCTGCGCGAGCTGGACGAGGACGTCCGCCTGGGCCCGTCCACCGGCTCGATCGTCAACGCCGGCCTGGCCCGCGGCATCCCCTACCGCCGCCTGACCCAGGGCAGCCTGGTGCAGTTCGGCTGGGGCAGCAAGCAGCGCCGCATCTGGGCCGCCGAGGTCGACTCCACCAGCGCGGTCAGCGAATCCATCGCGCAGGACAAGGACCTGACCAAGACCCTGCTGCGCGCCGCTGGCGTGCCGGTGCCGCTGGGACGCCCGGTCGACTCGGTCGACGAGGCCTGGGAGGTGGCCGAGGAGATCGGCCTGCCGGTGGTGGTCAAGCCGCAGGACGGCAACCAGGGCAAGGGTGTGACCGTCAACATCACCAGCCGCGAGCACCTGGAGCTGGCCTACAAGGCGGCCGAGGAGATCGGCCAGCCGATGGTCGAGAAGTTCCTGCCCGGCAGCGACTACCGCCTGCTGGTGGTGGGCCACAAGCTGGTGGCCGCGGCCCGGCGCGACCCGCCGCTGGTGATCGGCGACGGCGAGCACACGGTGCGCCAGCTGGTCGAGCAGGTCAATGCCGACCCGCGCCGCGGCGACGGCCACGCCACCTCGCTGACCAAGATCCGCTTTGACGACATCGCGGTGGCGAGGCTGGAGATCCAGGGCCTGACGCCCGAATCGGTGCCGGCCAAGGGCCAGCGCGTGATCCTGCGCAACAACGCCAACCTGTCCACCGGCGGCACCGCCACCGATGTGACCGACGACGTCCACCCCGAGGTGGCGGCGCGCGCGGTGGCGGCGGCGCAGATGATCGGCCTGGACATCTGCGGCGTCGATGTGGTGTGCGAGAGCGTGATCCGCCCGCTGGAAGAGCAAAGCGGCGGCATCGTCGAGGTGAACGCCGCGCCGGGCCTGCGCATGCACCTGTCGCCGTCCTTCGGCAAGGGCCGCGCGGTGGGCGAGGCGATCATCAACCACCTCTACCCGCCCGGCGAGGACGGTCGCATCCCGGTGGTGGCCGTCACCGGCACCAACGGCAAGACCACCACCGCGCGCCTGATCGCCCACCTCTTCGCCGCCAGCGGCCTGCGAGTGGGGATGACCAACACCGATGGCGTGCACGTCAACGGCCGCCAGATCGACTCGGGCGACTGCTCGGGCCCGAAGAGCGCGCGCAATGTGCTGATGCACCCGGATGTGGACGCCGCGGTGTTCGAGACCGCCCGCGGCGGCGTGCTGCGCGAGGGCCTGGGCTTCGACCGCTGCCAGGTGGCGGTGGTCACCAACATCGGCGCCGGCGACCACCTGGGGCTGAACTACATCACCACGGTGGAAGACCTGGCGGTGCTCAAGCGCGTCATCGTGCAGAACGTGGCGGCCAGCGGCTTCGCGGTGCTCAACGCCACCGACCCGCACTGCGTGGCGATGGCGCCCGAGTGCCCGGGCGGCGTCATCTACTTCTCGGCCGACCGCCACCACCCGGTGCTGGCCACGCACCGCGCCCAGGGCCAGCGCTGCGTCTACATCGACGACGGCCACCTGGTGGCCGCCGAGGGCAGCGCGCGCGAGGCGATCGCGCTGCGCGACATCCCGCTGACCCGCCACGGCACGATCGGCTTCCAGGTCGAGAACGCGATGGCCGCCACCGCCGCGGCCTGGGGCGCCGGCCTGCACTGGGACGCGATCCGCGCCGGGCTGTCGAGCTTCGTCAACGATGTCGACGGCGCGCCCGGCCGCTTCAACGTGATGGACTACCGTGGCGCCACGCTGATTGCCGACTACGGCCACAACCCCGATGCGATGCGCGCGCTGGTCTCGGCGGTCGAGGCGATGCCGGCCAAGCGCCGCTCGGTGGTGATCAGTGGGGCGGGTGATCGCCGCGACGAGGACATCCGCGAGCAGACCCAGATCCTGGGCGCTGCCTTCGACGAGGTCATCCTGTACCAGGACGCCTGCCAGCGCGGCCGCGAGGACGGCGAGGTCCTGGGCCTGCTGCGCCAGGGCCTGGAAGGCGCCGCGCGCACCCGCCAGGTGGATGAGATCCGTGGCGAGTTCGTGGCCATCGACACCGCGCTGGCGCGGCTGCAACCGGGCGACCTGTGCCTGGTGCTGGTCGACCAGGTCGAAGAGGCGCTGGCCCACCTGGCCAAGCGCTGCGCTGAGGGCTGATGCCGGGCTGAAACGCGCGCGGCGCCCGCAGGCGCCGCGCGGCAGGAGCGGGGCTGCTGACCCCGCGCCGGTCATCACTTCTTCAGCAGCCGGACTTCGGTGTTGAAGTTGTGCAGGGCGCTCGCGACGCTGGTGTAGACGTGCGTGGTCACGGTGTGCGTACCGGTGGTCACCGACACGCCACCGCGGTGGCTGAAGCTGGTGAAGCCGGTCGTCGGGACGCGGGTCAGGAACGGGCAGTTGTCGGTGCTGACGCCGTCCACGCGCAGGCAGATCGCGCTCGAGGCTTCGCTGGCCGTCGGCGCGACCTGCGCCTCGGCCACGACCATCACATAGCAGCCGGCGGTGGCGGTGCAGTTGACGGTCTGGGTGCTGCCGTACTGGGTGATGGTGGCCGCCGGGATGGCCGTGCCGCCGGCATTGCCGACCTCGTGGTAGACCTTCAGCAGCTTCAGGGGCGTCGAGAAGGCCTCGGGCTGGGCCTTGGCCTTGTCGGCGCCAGAGCCGGCCATCGCCAGCGAGGACAGGGTCAGCAGCGCGGTGGCGGCGAGGGTGAGGATCGGGGTCTTCGAGCGGATCATGGTGGACTCCTGTGTAGGCGGTGGAAGCCGGTCCCTGCGCCCTCCCCGTCTTTCGGGGCCCTCCGGCCTCGGGATCTGCCAACGCCAGTGTCGGAAATGCCGCCAGTGCAAACAATGCCCTGGACAGGGGGGGCGTGTTGTGGAAGCCAGGCCGTGGGGACCTCAAACAGGGGGGATGGTGGCCGCGCGGGCCGATCCGGCTGCTGGCGCTTCCCCTGTCGCGAAGACCGATCGCACCTGTTAGCGTTCCGCGCTGACAAGGAGTTGCAAGCATGTCCCCTTTCTCGAAGCCCCTGGCCGCCCTGCTCGCCCCGCTGCTGTGGCTGGCCAGCCACGCGACAGCAGCCGAGCGCCCCTGGGTGCAGGGCCAGCGCACCGTGCCCTACTTCGCCAACGCGATCAAGGAAACGGTGCTGGTCGATACGGGCTTCGACCGCGACAACAACGGCGTGGTGGACACCATCCGGGTCGAGATCACCCGGCCCGAGACCGCGCCGGGCGTGCGCCTGCCACTGATCATCCACGCCTCGCCCTACTACTTCAAGCGCAGCCGCGGCGCCTGGGAGCCGGCCTTCTTCTCCACCCGCGGCTATGCAGTGGCCACGGTGGCCTTGCCGGGCACCGACTTCTCCACCGGCTGCGATGACGTCGGTGGCGACTTCGAGGTCAAGGGCACCAAGGCAGTGATCGACTGGGCCAATGGCCGGGCCGTGGGCCGCTACCTTGATGGCAGCACGGCCGACGCCACGCAGTGGACCAACGGCCAGTCCGGCATGATCGGTGTGTCCTGGGATGGCACCATCGCCAATGCGGTGGCCTCGACGGGAGTCAAGGGTCTGAAGACCATCGTGCCGGTGGCGGCCATTTCCAGCTGGTACGACTACACCCGCAGCCACGGCATCCCCTACTACACCGAGCATGTCAGGTTCCTGCACGAGTACGTCAGCAACTTCGACAGCAGCACCTGCAGCAACCTGACGCCTGAGCTGCAGGCCCGGTCGGATGACCTGAGCGGCAGCTACAACCGGTGGTGGTCGGTGCGCGACTTCCGGCTGGATGCCTCGAAGATCACCGCCAGTGTCTTCGTGGTGCATGGCCTGACCGACGAGAACGTCAAGACCGGCCAGTTCGGGCTGTGGTGGGACGAGCTGGCCCGCCACGGCGTGGCGCGCCGCCTGTTCCTGCACCAGGGCCAGCATGTCGAGCCCTACAGCTCGTTCGGCAGCACCTACACGACACCGCTGCTGGCCTGGTTCGACCACTACCTGCAGGGCCTGGACAACGGCATCCCCACCGCGCCGCAGGCCATCATCCAGCGCGAGAACGGCACCTGGTCGACGGACGCCACCTGGCCGCCCGAAGGCACGACGATGCACACGCTCAAGCTCAGCGCGCCGCTGGCCCGACGGGCACCGGCGCTGAGCACCGCATCGGCCACGGTGGGCACGGCCGAGCGCTACCTCAGCTTCACCCAGTCCTCGGCCTATTCGACCGACAGCATCGTCAGCAACCCCACGCAGGCGCGCAGCGACCGCCTGGTGTTCCTGTCCAATGCGCTGGCGGCGCCGCTGCGCCTGGCGGGCACCACCACGGTCACGCTGCGGGTGCAGGTCAACCAGCCCACGGCCGGCCTGCAGGCGCGGGTGGTCGACTACAACGGCAGCTCGGCCTATGTGGTCACGCGCACCATGGCCGACGTGGGCCACCACAGATCGCTGTCGGTCAAGAAGACGCTGGTGCCGGGCGAGTGGTACACGATCAGCTGGACACTGAACACCGATGACCGCATCTTCGCCACCGCCCACAACCTGGGCATCGTGATCAGCGCCGAGCAGGCCAATCCGCTGATCGCCTACCAGCCGGTGACGGTGACGGTGGACACGCAGCGCTCCTCGGTCACGATGCCGCTGCTGGGCGACCTGGGCAGCCTGGCGTCGGTCAAGGCGGTGGCCCCGATCTCGGCGGCGACGATCGAGTCGCCGATGCGCCTGCTGGACCGCGAGGAATTCATCCGCGAGTTTGTCGAGGGCAGCCGCTGATCGGTCCGAGCCCCTGAAACAGACACGGCGCCCCGCGGGGCGCCGTGTTCCTGTCCGGGTGGGTGTCAGGCTGCGTGTTCACGCAGCCGTGACACTCACTTGTACAGCTTGACCTCGGTGTTGTAGCGGTGCAGCGTGGTCGGGTTCGACACATAGGCCTCCATGGTCACCGTGTGGGTGCCAGTGGTCACCGCAATGCCGGTCTGGTAGGTCATCACGGTGAAGCTGGTGGTCGACACCGGGGTGTTGAAGGGCGCGTTGATCGTCGCGCCGTCCACCTTGATCACGATGGCCGAGGGGTTGACGGTGGCCACACCGGCCACCTGGGCGTTGGCGTTGACCATGATGAAGCAGCCGGCCGTGGCAGTGCAGTTGACGGTCTGCGTGCTGCCATAGGGGTTGAAGCCGGAGACCAGCGCGGTGCCATTGGCATTGTTGGTCTCGAAGTAGGTCTTCAGCAGCTTCAGGCCGGCCGTGAAGGCCTGGGGCTGCACATTGGCCTTGGCGCTGGACACATCGGAGCCGGCCCAGGCGGACAGGCTCAGCAGGGCGGTGGCAGCCACCAGGGCGGGGGTGAAGGTCTTCATGAGGGTACTCCTGGAAACATCGTGGGTAGGGCTCGCCGCCGCGCTGAAAGCCGCAGCGGACGGCCGCAGTCTGTGCCCGCAGTGCGGCGGCGCCAAGGCCACAGTCGTGGGGGGGCGGATGGTCGCGGCCTTCCGTCTCCCTGGGAACCGGGCCTGGCGATCTGGCTTCGATCTAGGGGGGCGTGAGCCGCTGGGGTGACGGATCCGGCGTGAACCGGACACAAGGAGTCCACCATGCGCACCACCCGCTCTTCCTGGCAGTTCGACGCCAACGGCCTGTTCGGCGCCGCCGATGTCGGTCCCATGGACAACATCGTCGGCACCGAGGACGACAACTTCCTGGGCGACACCTCGGGCAACGACGTCATCTGGGGGCTGGGCGGCAACGACACCCTGCTGTCCACCCAGGGCTTCGACGTGCTGCTGGGCGGCAGTGGCGACGATCAGTACCTGACCAGTTCGGCCAGCTACACGCTGATCCAGGACGAGTCGGGTGACGATCTGGCCGGATTGGCGCTGGCCAACTCCGACACCGGCTTCACCCGGCTGGTGGTGCGCGACGGCGCGGGCGACCAGATCGCCGACCTGACCTGGCAGTCCGACCGCGCCACGATCGAGGCGGCCGACGCGGCCGGCGTGCGCTTCGACTTCATGCGCTGGAGCGGTGGCTCCTGGAACATCCAGCACCAGGTCGAAGGCGTCGAGCACTTTCAGGTCACCGGCAGCGACTCGAATGACCTGCTGCTGGCCCGCGGCAGCAAGGGGGTGGCCTTCGACGGCCGTGGTGGCTTCGACACCTTCGTGGCCAACTGGTCCAGCGCGACAGACGACATCAGCTGGGTCAACACGCCCACGCTGACCCAGACGGTCAACGGCATCCAGGTCGCCGGCGTGGAACGGCTGATCCTGCGCACCGGCAGCGGCAATGACACGATCGACAACCGCGGCAATGGCTCCAGCGCCGACGACCTGATCACCGGCGCCGGCAACGACTGGGTGGCGATCGACCAGGGCACGGTCGACACCGGCAGCGGCGACGACACGATCACCCAGGCCTGGGGCAGCGTGGATGGCGGGGACGACAGCGACACGCTGCACATGGGCGGCATCTACAACTCCGACACCGGCATCACCCGCCTGCTGGCCTATGACGCCAGCAACACCCTGGTGGGCGATCTGAGCACCAACAGCAGCCGCGCCGACATCGAGAACGCGCTGACCAGCGCCACCCAGTTCGACTTCACCAGCTGGTGGAGCGGCGGCTGGCGCACCCAGCTGCACACCGCCAACATCGAGCACTGGACGGTCAACGGCAGCAACACCGCCGACCTGATCGTCGCCCGGGGCGACGGCGACAGCTACGCCGGCAATGGCGGTTTTGACAGCTTCTACGCCGACTGGTCCGGCGCCAGCAGCGACATCAGCTGGGTCAACACGCCCGCCAGCGCGCAGACCGTCAATGGCATCAGCGTGTCGGGCTTCGAGCGCCTGATCCTGCGCACCGGCAGCGGCAATGACACGATCGACAACCGCGGCAATGGCTCCAGCGCCGACGACCTGGTCACCGGCGCCGGCAACGACTGGGTGGCCATCGACCAGGGCACGGTCGACACCGGCAGCGGCGACGACACGATCACCCAGGCCTGGGGCAGTGTGGATGGTGGCGACGACAGCGACACGCTGCACATGGGCGGCATCTACAACTCCGACACCGGCATCACCCGCCTGCTGGCCTACGACGCCAGCAACACCCTGGTGGGTGATCTGAGCACCAACAGCAGCCGCGCCGACATCGAGAACGCGCTGGCCAGTGCCACCCAGTTCGACTTCACCAGCTGGTGGAGCGGCACCTGGCGCACCCAGCTGCACACCGCCAACATCGAACACTGGACGGTCAACGGCAGCAACACCGCCGACCTGATCATCGCCCGTGGCGACGGCGACAGCTACGCCGGCAACGGCGGCTTCGATACCTTCTATGCCAACTGGTCTGGCGCCAGCAGCGACATCAGCTGGGTCAACACGCCCGCCAGCACGCAGACCGTCAACGGCATCAGCGTGTCGGGCTTCGAGCGACTGATCCTGCGCACCGGCAGCGGCAATGACACGATCGACAACCGGGGCCATGGCTCCAGCACCGACGACCTGGTCACCGGCGCCGGCAACGACTGGGTGGCGGTGGATCAGGGCACGGTGGACACCGGTGACGGCGACGACACCATCACCCAGGCCTGGGGCAGCGTGGATGGCGGCGCCGACAGCGACACGCTCGCCATGGGCGGCGTCTACAACTCCGACACCGGCTACACCCGACTGATCGCCTACGACGCCAGCAACACCCTGGTCGGCGATCTGAACTACACCAGCAGCCGAGCCAGCATCGAGAACGCGCTGGCCAGCGCCACCCAGTTCGACTTCACCAGCTGGTGGAGCAGCGGCTGGCGCACCCAGCTGCACGCCGCCAACATCGAACACTGGACCGTCAACGGCAGCAACACCGCCGACCTGATCGTCGCCCGTGGAGACGGTGACAGCTACGCCGGCAACGGCGGCTTTGACAGCTTCTACGCGGACTGGTCCGGCGCCAGCAGCGCCATCAGCTGGGTCAACACGCCCGCCAGCACGCAGACCGTCAACGGCATCAGCGTGTCGGGCTTCGAGCGCCTGATCCTGCGCACCGGCAGCGGCAACGACACGATCGACAACCGGGGCAACGGCTCATCCACCGACGACCTGGTCACCGGCGCCGGCAACGACTGGGTGGCCGTGGACCAGGGCACGGTGGACACCGGCAGCGGTGACGACACGATCACCCAGTCCTGGGGCAGTGTGGATGGCGGTGACGACAGCGACACGCTGACGATTGGCAGCCTGTACAACTCGGACACCGGCTACACCCGGCTGCTCGCCTACGACGCTGGCGGTGCGCTGCTGGGCGACCTGAACTACGGCAGCAGCCGCGGCGACATCGAGAACGCGCTGGCCAGCGCCACCCAGTTCGATTTCGTCCGCTGGAGCAGCGGCTGGCAGACCCAGCTGCATGCGGCCAACATCGAGCAGTGGAGCATCACCGGCAGCGCCACCAACGACCTGATCGTCGCGCGCGGTCAGGGCGGCAGCTACGCCGGCAACGGCGGTTTTGACAGCTTCTACGCCGACTGGTCCGGCGCCAGCAGTGGCATCAGCTGGGTCAACACGCCCGCCACCACGCAAACGGTCAACGGCACCAGCGTCTCGGGCTTCGAGCGCCTGATCCTGCGCACCGGCAGCGGCAACGACACGATCGACAACCGGGGCAACGGCTCATCCACCGACGACCTGGTCACCGGCGCCGGCAACGACTGGGTGGCGGTGGACCAGGGCACGGTCGACACCGGCAGCGGCAACGACACGATCACCCAGGCCTGGGGCAGCGTGGACGGCGGCGCCGACACCGACACGCTGACGATCGGCAGCCTCGCCAACTCGGACACCGGCTACACCCGCCTGCTCGCCTACGACGCTGGCGGTGCGCTGCTGGGCGACCTGAACTACGGCAGCAGCCGCGCCGCCATCGCGGCCGCGCTGGCCGGCGCCACCCAGTTCGACTTCGTCCGCTGGAGCAGCGGCTGGCAGACCCAGCTGCATGTGGCCAACGTCGAGCAGTGGAGCATCACCGGCAGCGCCACCAACGACCTGATCGTCGCGCGCGGTCAGGGCGGCAGCTACCACGGCGGCGGCGGCATCGACACCTTCTATGCCGACTGGTCGACCAGCACGAGCGCCGTGATCCTGGGCAGCACCGAGCTGCCCAACAGCGTGCAATGGAGCGGCTTCGAGCGCAGCCTGATCACCGGCAGCGTGTGGCGCGACCAGCTGGACCTGTCGGCCAACAGCGGCAGCGACGACGTGATGGCCGGTGCCGGCAACGACACGATCAGCGGCATCGGCGCGGGCGACACCGTGACCGGCGGCACCGGCAGCGACGTCTACCAGGTCACCGCCAGCGGGGCGGTGCTGGTGGAGGACGCGGGTGGCGGCATCGACGAGGTCTGGAGCACGGTCAACTTCACGCTGGGCGACAACTTCGAATCACTGCGCCTGCAGGGCAGCGCCGCGCTGGAAGGCACCGGCAATGCCCGCGCCAACGAGATCAGCGGCAACGTGGGCGACAACCTGCTGCGCGGCATGGCCGGCAACGACCTGCTGCTGGGCAACGCCGGGCTGGACCAGCTCAACGGCGGCGCGGGCGCCGACACCCTGCGCGGCGGCGCCGACAACGACCGGCTGGTCGGCGGCGCGGGGGTCGATCAGTTCGTGCTGGAAGCCAGCGCGGCGGCCAACGGCCTGGACAAGGTGCTGGACCTGCAGGCCGGCATCGGTGGCGATGTGGTCGACCTGAGCGCCTTCTTCGGGCCGGCCGGCGCCACCGCGCTGGACGGCAACCCCGGCGGCGGCACCAGCCTGGATGCGCTGGCGCCCCCGCTGACGCTCAGCGGCCAGCACCTGTTCGCCGTGGCCGGTGATTTCGGTGCCGATGGCCCCAGCGCCAAGGAGCTGGCCACGCTGCTGCAGGGCACGCGGGTCGACGACGGCAGCCACCAGGTCATCCTGGTGCAGGACCTGCTGAGCGGCCAGGGCCACCTGTTCTTCGTCGAGGAGCGCACCGGCGACGGCAACAACCGGCTGCAGGCGAGCGAACTGCACGAGGTGGCCCAGCTGACGCTGGAGGGCGGCCTGCCCAGCAGCGCGCTGTGGGCCGAGAACTTCCTGCTCCCCGCCATCGGCGGCTGAGCATCGGCCGGGCTCAGGCCGCGGCCGGCGTGCGGATCAGGTGGTCGAAGGCCGACAGCGCGGCCTTCGCGCCCTCGCCGGTGGCGATGATGATCTGCTTGTAGGGCACGGTCGTCGCGTCGCCGGCGGCGAAGATGCCGGGCACGCTGGTGTGGCCCTTGGCATCGACGACGATCTCGCCGAAGCGGCTCAGCTCGATCGTGCCCTTGAGGAACTCGGTGTTGGGCACCAGGCCGATCTGCACGAAGACGCCGGCCAGCGCGGGCGCATGCTCCTCGCCGCTGACGCGGTCCTTCCACTTCAGGCCGGTCATCTTCTGGCCGTCGCCGGTGACCTCGGTGGTCTGGGCGTTGAGGTGCACCGTCACATTCGGCAGCGAGCGCAGCTTGTCGACCAGCACCTGGTCGGCCTTGAGCTGATCGGCGAACTCCAGCAGGGTGACGCTGCGCACCACGCCGGCCAGGTCGATCGCGGCCTCGACACCCGAGTTGCCGCCGCCGATCACCGCCACGTCCTTGCCCTTGAACAGCGGGCCGTCGCAGTGCGGGCAGTAGGCCACGCCCTTGGTGCGGTACTCGGCCTCGCCGGGCACGTTCATGTTGCGCCAGCGCGCGCCGGTGGCCAGGATCAGGCTGCGGCCCTTGAGCGTGGCGCCGTTGTCCAGCGTCACCGTAGCGTAGCCGCCAGGCTGCGGGGCGGGGTCGATGCGCGCCACGCGCTGCAGCGTCATCACGTCCACACCGTACTGGCGCACATGCGCTTCCAGCGCAGCGGCGAACTTCGGGCCGTCGGTCTCCTGCACCGAGATGAAGTTCTCGATCGCCAGCGTGTCCATGGTCTGGCCGCCGAAACGCTCGGCGACGATGCCGGTGCGGATGCCCTTGCGCGCCGCATACACCGCGGCCGCGGCGCCGGCCGGGCCGCCGCCGATGATCAGCACCTCGTAGGGGGCCCTTTCGCTGAGCTTGGCGGCCTCACGCTTGGCGGCGCCGGTGTCGATCTTGGCCAGGATCTCGGCCACTTCCATGCGGCCATTGCCGAAGGGCTGGTCGTTGAGGAAGACGCTGGGCACGGCCATGATCTGGCGCTGCTCGACCTCGGCCTGGAACAGGCCGCCGTCGATCGCCACCGCACGGATGCGCGGGTTGAACACCGCCATCAGGTTCATCGCCTGCACCACGTCCGGGCAGTTGTGGCAGGTCAGGCTCATGAAGGTGTCGAAGGCGAAGTCGCCATCGATCGCGCGGATCTGCTCCAGCACCTCGGGCTCGACCTTGGGCGGGTGGCCGCCGGCCCACAGCAGCGCCAGCACCAGCGAGGTGAACTCGTGGCCCATCGGCACGGCGGCGAAGTGCACGCCCATGTCGTGGCCGACGCGGGTGATCTGGAAGCTGGGACGGCGCGCGAACTGGCCGTCGAAGCGGGCGCGGATCTTGTCCGGCGCGATGGCGGCGATCTCGGTGATCAGCTCGCGGATCTGCTGAGCGCCTTCGGAGTCATCGAGGCTGGCGATCAGCTCGATCGGCTGGCTGATGCGCTCGAAGTAGGCGGCGAGTTGGCCGGTGGTGGTGTCGTCCAGCATGGGGGCGCTCCTGGTGTGCGAGATGTCAGGGTGAGGTCGTCCGGACCCCGTTGACAACCCCCGCCCGGGCGTCCTGCCGGGGAGGCTGTCAACGGGGCCTGATCCGGGGATCGGGCCGGGGGGAAGAAGCGGGCCGCCGGCCCGCTTCGTCTGGTCGCATCAGGGGGTCAGATCTTGCCGACCAGGTCCAGCGACGGGGCCAGGGTCTTGGCGCCTTCCTTCCACTTGGCCGGGCAGACCTGGCCGGGGTTGGCCGCGGTGTACTGGGCGGCCTTGAGCTTGCGCAGGGTCTCCGACACGTCGCGGGCGATCTCGTTGGAATGCACTTCCATGGTCTTGATCACGCCGTCCGGGTTGACGATGAAGGTGCCGCGCAGCGCCAGGCCTTCCTCGGCGATGTGCACGCCGAAGGCGTTGGTCAGCGTGTGGGTGGGGTCGCCCACCAGCGGGAACTTGGCCTTGCCGACGGCCGGCGAGGTCTCGTGCCACACCTTGTGCGAGAAGTGGGTGTCGGTGGTGACGATGTAGACCTCGGCGCCGGCGGCCTGGAAGGCGGCGTAGTTGTCGGCGGCGTCCTCGATCTCGGTCGGGCAGTTGAAGGTGAAGGCGGCCGGCATGAAGATCAGGACCGACCACTTGCCCTTCAGGCTCTCGTCGGAGACGGTGATGAACTCGCCCTTGCCGGCGCGGTTGACGAAAGCCTGGGTCTTGAACGGCTGGACGGTGGTGTTGATCAGCGACATGGTGTTCCTCGTGGTTTCGGAATGTGCAGTGGTTTTCTGCGACGGGATGAATCTTAGTTGCGCCGCAGCATTCTGTGGATTGATTGATCGAATCTGGGCAATAGCAGTCGCCTATTGCCCGGTGCGTGCCACACTGGCGCCATGCTGCCCCCTGTCGTGCCCCCGCTGTCCACCGACCGCTGCCCGCGCTGCGGCGGCGGCTTCCATTGCGGGGCCCAGGACCCCGGCCCCTGCGCCTGCACCCGCCTGCAACTGACCCCCGAGGTGCTGCAAGCGATGCGCGCACGCTGGACCCGCTGCCTGTGCCTGGCCTGCCTGCAGGCCTTGTCCGAGGGGGCTCCGACCGATCCGCAGACGGCATCACGACCGACCCAGGGAGACTGAATGAGACGATTCGCGCGCTGGCTGGCAGGCCCCTGCCTGGCCCTGTGCATGGCCGGCAGCGCCCCGGCCCTGGCCCAGAACGCCCCGGCCAAGCCGGGGGTGGCGGCCAAGACCATCAAGGACGCCCGCAGCGGCTTCAGCTACCGGATCGAACCGGTACCGGCCTGGGTCGTGCCGGCGGTGGAACGCAGCGGCGTGACGGTGGCGCCGGCGGCCATGCACTACCGCGTGCTCGACGAGCAACTGCGCATCGACGAGCGCAGCCAGGAGGAGTCGGTGCACGTGGTGCGGGTGGTCAACGAGGCGGCGGGGCTGCAGGCCGCCTCACAGATCGAACTGGAGTTCGATCCCGGCTACCAGACCCTGGCCCTGCACCATGTGGACGTGATCCGCGCCGGCCAGCGCAGCACCCGGCTGAATCCGCAGCGCATCCAGCTGCTGCAGCGCGAAACGCAATTGGAGCGGCGCATGATCGATGGCCGCGTCACGCTGACGCTGCAGATCGAGGACCTGCGCAGCGGTGACCAGCTGGACTACGCCTACACCCTGCGCGGGCGCAACCCGATCTTCGGCGCCCGGGCGCTGCATGCCACCTGGATGGGCTCGTGGCGTGCGCCGGTGGCGACGATGCAGCTGCGCGTGCTGGCGCCCGCCGGGCGCCGCCTGGCCCGCAGCCCGGCACCGGCCGGCACCCAGGTCAGCGAGCAATCGTTGCGCGGCTGGCAGGAAACCCTGCTGCGGCGCGAGAACGCGCCTCAGATCAGCGTTGACGAGGGCGCCGGCTACGCCGCGGTGCTGGACCAGCAGGTGCAGCTCAGCGAGTTCGGCGGCTGGGCCGAGGTGGCCGAGTGGGGCCGCGGGCTGTTCGCCATCGACCCCCGCCAGCCGGCGCTGGAGCGCCTGGCCGAGTCGATCCGCAGCGCCCATGCCACGCCGGCCGAGCGGGCCCGCGCGGCGGTCGATTTCGTGCAGCGCGAGGTGCGCTACTTTGGCACCGAACTGGGCGTCAACAGCCACCTGCCGGCGCCGCCGGAGCAGGTGCTGGCCCAGCGCTTTGGCGACTGCAAGGACAAGACCGGCCTGCTGGTGGCGCTGCTGGGGCGGCTGGACATCCCGGCCCAGCCGGTGCTGGTGTCGCAGTCCTTGCGGCGCGACGCCGAGCGCTCGCTGCCCTCGCCGATGGCCTTCGACCACGCGATCGTGCGCGCCGAGGTCGACGGCCAGGTGCTGTGGATCGATGGCACGCGCCACCACCAGAGCGGGCCGCTGGCCAAGCGCCAGACGGTGGCCTTCCAGCGCGGCCTGGTGCTGGCGCCGGGCAGCCAGGCCCTGGCCACGCTCCCCGCGCCCTGGGACGAACTGCGCGCCCAGGTGCAGGACCTGTGGCGCGTGGAGCGCTTCGACCAGCCGCTGCAGCTGCAGGCCCGCATCACCTGGCGTGGCGAGATGGCCGACGGCTGGCGCGAGGCCCTGGCCACCCGCCAGGCCAGCGAGCTGCGCGAGGCCCTGGCCGAGCCCTACCTCAAGGCCTACCCCGGCGCCACGCTGACCGCGCCGCTGGGCATCGAGCATGCCAGCGACGACGACGCCGTGACCCTGGTGCTGAACCTGTCGGTGCCCGGCTTCTTCCGCTTTCCGGAGCAGCGCGCGATGGTCGGCGAGGTTCTGCTGTGGGCGCCGCTGCAGGCGCTGATCTGGCCCAAGGCCAGCAGCCGCCGCCAGCCGCTGATGGTGAGCCTGCCCGGGCGCTACGTGCAGGATGTGCGCATCGATTTCCCGGACGACATCGTGCGCGAGCCGGTCCAGCAGCGCTTCGAGGATGGCGTGGGCGGCGTGCGTCTGGAGACCCGGCTGCAGGTCACGGCACGTCGATTCGAGATGCACGGCGAGGTGCGCCTGGGCATGGACCGGGTGGAGCCGGCCGACTGGAGCGAGCACATCACCCGGCTGGCCAAGCTGACGCCGCGGCTGGGCGGCACGGTGTCGATGCTGCCCTTCAGCCTGGCCCGGGCACAGGCCCTGCAGACCCGGATGCGGGAGCTGGAAGAGGATATGAAGCGCGGCAAGCTGCCGGTGCGGACCAAGCGCCAGGCCGAGGCCCGCTTCCTGCGCGCGGTGCACGACGCCCAGGTCGATGGCGGCCGGCTGCCGCCCGCGCTGCTGGCCCAGGCGCTGCACCAGCGGGGCATCCAGAACGACCACCTCGGCGAGATCGAGGAGGCGCGCGCCGATTTCGCCCGCGCCCTGACGCTGCAGCCCGACGATGGCGAGTTCCTCAGTGCCGCGGCCACCAACGCCCTGGCCCGCGGCCGCCCCGACGAAGCCAGCGCGCTGGCCCGTCGCGTGCTGGAGCGCCAGCCGCGCCAGCCCGGCGCCCTGATGCTGCTGGCGCGCGCCCAGTTCGCCCAGCGCGACTACGCTGCGGCCGCAGGCACGCTCGAGCCGCTGCTGCAGGACGGTCCGTCCCTGCAGCGCGGCTACAGCCTGGTCTGGTGGGCGATGGCCCAGCGCCACCTGGGCCAGGCCACCAGCGCGCTGCTGGAGAAGCAACCCAGCAGCGGCTGGCCGCAGGACTGGCCGCGCCCGCTGATCGAGCATGTCGCCGGGCAGATCGACCTGGAGGCGCTGCTGGCGGCCGCGAAGCGCCAATCCCAGCCCCCCGAGGCGCTGACCGAGGCCCACTACGTGGCCGGCGAGCTGCTGGCCGCCGCCGGGCAGCGTGACGCCGCCCGCGCCCAGTGGCGCCGCGCCACCGACCTGGGCGTGGTCGAGTACGTCGAGTACGCGGCCGCCCAGCGCCGGCTGGCCGAGTGAGCGCTCAGGGCGTCTCGCGCACGTAGAGGTCGATCGACGAGCCCGGATCGCGCGGATCCAGGTTGGTGCCGGCCGACGAGAACACCACCACGCCGGGGTTCAGGCGGGCGATCACCGGGTCCATCGAGGCGCCGTTGGCGACCGTGCCGGCGTTGTTCTGCGACACCAGGCTCAGCTGGCCGGTGACGCGGTCGCGCCGGTAGACCTGCTGCTGCGTGCCGCTGCCGGCCACCAGGTTGGTGGCGAAGGAGTCGAACACCAGGAAGCGGCCGTCGTGGCTGGCCGAGGCCAGGAAGCTCATGCCGTTGCTGCCCAGGCCATTGGCATTGACCGACTCGATCGCCAGCGCGCCGGTGCCCAGGTCGCGGCTGAACATCGCCCAGCTGCTGAACGCCACCGGCGTCAGGCTGCTGTCCCAGGAGGCGAAGAACACCGTGCGGCCATCGCCGGCCAGCACCGGCACATCCGCCTGGGTGCCCACGCGCACCGTGGTGCCGGCCGCCAGGTCGCGCACGAAGGCGTCCTGCTGGCCATTGCCGTCGCCGTCGACCAGGTCATTGGCGGCGCTGACGAAGGCGATCTTCTGGCCGTCGGCGCTGAGGCTGGGCGGGCGGGTCATCAGGTAGGGCACGCCCTGGCTTTGCGCGCCACCGGTGTGCACCGAGACGCGCTGGGTCTGGCCGCTCTGGCGGTCGAAGGCGAACAGGTCGGCCGCGCCGTTGGTGTCGCCGGCCACCAGGTTGCTGGCCTGGGACACATAGGCGATCCAGCGGCCATCAGCGCTGATGTTGGGCGCCCGGCTGTTGCCGTTGCTGCCGGTGGTGACCAGGCTGGTCGTGCCGCTGCGCAGGTCGCGCACGAAGATGTCGGCGAAGCCATTGCCGTCGCCGGCCACCAGGTCGGACGCGCCCGACTCGAAGACCACGCTGCGGCCATCGCCGCTGATCGCGCCCCACATCGACAGGCCGTTGCCCGACACCCCGGCCGGGTTGGTCGAGACCAGCGTAAAGCTGTTGTTCAGGCGGTCGTGCAGGTAGACGTCGTAGACACCATTGGTGTCGTTCGAGACCAGGGTGGCTGCGGTGGTGAAGACCACATAGCGGCCGTCGGCACTGACCGAGGGGCCGCTGCCGCCATAGGCGCGCAGCAGCACGCTGGTGCTGCTGTCCAGGGCCAGCACGCTGCGGCTGTTGCCGGCGCGGCCGGGCGCGCCGGCGCCGTCGATGGCGCGCAGCGCATAGTGGTAGGTGGTGCCGGGCACGACGCTGGTGTCGACCCAGGCGGTGGCCTTGCCCGGGAGCGTGGTGAGCTGGCCGCCCAGGCTGGCGCACTGGCCGACGTCGGGCACGGCCACCAGCGCGCGGCAGACTTCGTAGCTGGCGGCCTTGTTGACGGCCGTCCAGTTCAGCTGCACCCGGCGGGCGCCGGCCTGCAGCTCCGGCGTGACCGGCGGCAGCTGCGGGACCAGCCACAGCGACAGCAGATCGGTGCTGGTGGCGCCCTGGTTGTCGGTGGCCAGCACCTGGAACACCACTTCCTTGAGGCTCTTGACGCCCGGCACGGTGTAGCTGATGCAGGTCTGGCCATCCTGCAGCACCAGGTTCTTCAGCGTCGGGCCGCTCAGTTGCGTCCACTGGCGCGAGACGATGGTGCCGTCGTAGTCGAAGCCGCTGGCGCAGCTCTGGCCGTTGGCGTACTTGTAGACGCTGCGGTTGGCACCGATGCTCAGCAGCGGCGGCATGTTGGACGCCGTGGCCCGCACCCGGATCACCACCTCGTCCGACTGCGTGGCGCCCTGGGCATCCACCGCCTGGAAGCGAAAGCGCAGGTCGGTGTCCTGCGTCACCGACGGCGCCACAAAGGTGGGGTTGGGCACCGTGGTGCTCGACAGCGTGACGGTCGGCCCGGCCAGCTGGGTCCACTGGGTGCCGCTCATCGGCAGGTTGTGCAGGTTCAGCGCACTGCCGGTCAGGCGGGTGGTCTGGCCGATGTTGACCTGCTGATCGATGCCGGCGTCGATGACAGCCGCCTTCACGGCGGCGGGAATCAGCAGCGCCAGCGCGGTGGCGCGAAGAAAGGCTCGGGGCATGGGCAAGGGTCCTGCGGGGTGATCCGGGGCGGGGCCCCACGCCCCGCACCGTCACCCGCTAACGCCAGCGTCGCCCGCCCGGAGGCTCACGCCGCCCGCCCCTTGTTCAAGGGGGTCAGCCGCACTGCCCCACGTAGCCGCAGGCGGTGCAGAAGTCGCAGCCGTCCTTGTGGATCATCGTGGCGTTGCCGCACTCGGGGCAGGGCTTGCCGGCCATCGGGGCCACCGTGACGGCGCCATCGGCCTTGGGGCGCGGGGCCTCGAGGATGCCCATCTCACGCAGCGGGAAGCCCTGCTCATCCAGCACACCCAGCATCGCGTAGCGGTGGATCACCAGGCGGGCGATGTAGGCCACGGTGGACGGCCAGGTCTGCTGGCGCTTCTCGCCGGGCACCGGTGCCATGAAGTGGCCCAGCGGCTCGCCGACGTTGAGCAGCTTGCGCAGCTTCATGCCGATCCAGGCCGGGTCGATCACCCGCATGTCCAGCGACAGCAGGCGCGCCAGGCCGTCGTAGGCCTTGGGGTAGTTGCCCGAGAAGCCCACGGCACAGGGCCGGGTGACATAGCCGGTGCCGACATCGGGCGCCGCCAGGGCCACCTCCTTGAGCGTCATCGTGAACGACTCCTGGGTGCCGGGGTTCTCGATGTCCACCGCCCAGGCCAGCGTGCCGGCCGAGCTGGTGCGCGGCTCCTCGCGGCTGAACATGGCGTCGAGCACCGGGGTCGGGCCGCCTTCTTCCAGCGCGCCGAGCTGTTCGCAGCGCCAGCGGATCACGCTGCCGGTGGCCGCCACCACGCCGGGGAACAGGCGCTTCTCGCCATGCGGCGGGAAGGCCATCTCGAAGCTGCGCTCCTCGGCCACGGTGGCCAGCGCATCCAGCTTGAGCTTGAGCCAGGCCGGGTCGTTGACGCGCATGTCCATCGACAGGGTCTTGGCCAGCGCGCCCAGGCCGCGCGGCTGCTCGGCGCCGTTGACCCACACCTCGAAGGGCAGGTTCTTGCCGAACAGGCCGCCGTCGGGGCCCTCGGCCGGCAGCTCGCCCACGAACAGCGCGAAGTCGCCGTGCGGGTGCTGGATCATGTAGCTCCAGGCCGGGTTGCCGCCGCGCAGTTCCGGCCGGCCCGGCCAGCGCAGCGAGGTCAGCACCGGCTTGGGCAGCTTCTCCAGCTTCAGGCGCTGGTTGGCGTGGTCGGCCACCAGCGGCGCCGGCTGGGCGGTGGTGGCGGGCTCGACGCTCAGCACCGAGCCCAGGATGGCGTTGGGCCGGTAGGTGGCCAGGCCCTTGAGGCCGCTCTTCCAGGCGGTGGTGTAGAGGTCCTGGAAGTCGGCGTAGGGGTAGTCGGCCGGCACGTTGACGGTCTTGGAGATCGCCGTGTCGATGCACGGCGCCACCGCGGCCACCATCAGCGCATGGGCCTCGGCGCTCATCTCCAGCGCGGTGACAAAGGCCTCCGTCAGCGGCGCGTTGTCGCCCTTGAGGTGGCGGTACAGGCGCCAGGCGTGGTCCTCGACCGCGTACTCTTTGAAGCTGCCGTCGGGCATGCGCTTCTTGCGGTTGTAGGTCCAGCTGAACGCGGGCTCGATGCCATTGCTGGCGTTGTCGGCGAAGGCCAGGCTGATCGTGCCGGTGGGCGCGATGGACAGCAGGTGCGAGTTGCGCAGGCCGTGTTCGCGGATGCGCTCCTTGACCGCCGCCGGCAGGCGGGTGGCGAAGCTGGCGCCACTGAGGTACATGTCGGCGTTGAACAGCGGGAAGGCGCCGCGCTCCTGGGCCAGGTCGACACTGGCGTTGTAGGCGCCGTCGCGCATCACCTCGGAGATATGGCGCGCCATGTCGCGGGCGGCGGGCGTGTCATAGCGCAGGCCCAGCATCACCAGCGCATCGCCCAGGCCGGTGAAGCCCAGGCCGACGCGGCGCTTGTTGGCGGCCTCTTCGCGCTGGCGCTCCAGCGGCCAGACGGTGACGTCGAGCACGTTGTCCAGCATGCGGGTGGCCACCTTGACCACGTCGGTGAAGGCAGCGTCGTCGAAGCTGGCGTCGGCCTCAAACGGGTTGCGCACGTAGTGCGTCAGGTCGATCGAGCCCAGGCAGCAGCAGCCGTACGGCGGCAGCGGCTGCTCGGCGCAGGGGTTGGTGGCGCTGATGGTCTCGCAGTAGGACAGGTTGTTGTCCAGGTTGATGCGGTCCAGGAACAGCACGCCGGGCTCGGCATGGTCGTAGGTGGAGCGCATCACCTGGTCCCACAGCGTGCTGGCCGCCACCTTGCGGTAGACCCACATCCCGTCGGCGCGCTGGTAGGCGCCGGCGGCCTTCTGCTTGTCGCCGGGCTCGGCGCGGTGCACCAATTCCACATCCGAGCCGGCCTGCACCGCCTGCATGAAGGCGTCGGTCACGCCGATCGAGATGTTGAAGTTGCGCAGGTCGCCTTCGTCCTTGGCGTGGATGAAGTCCTCGATGTCCGGGTGGTCGCAGCGCAGCACGCCCATCTGGGCGCCGCGGCGGGCGCCGGCCGATTCCACCGTCTCGCAGGAGCGGTCAAACACCCGCATGTAGCTGACCGGGCCCGAGGCGCTGGACTGGGTGGAGCCGACCCAGGCGCCCTTGGGCCGGATGCGCGAAAAGTCATAGCCCACGCCGCCGCCGCGGCGCATGGTTTCGGCGGCCTCGGTCAGTGCGGTGTAGATGCCGGGGAAGCCCTCTTCCACCGAGGCGATCGAGTCGCCCACCGGCTGCACGAAGCAGTTGATCAGGGTGGCGGTCAGGTCGGTGCCGGCGGCCGAGTTGATGCGCCCGGCCGGCACGAAGCCGCGGCGCTGGGCCTCGAAGAAGCGGGCCTCCCAGTGGGCCCGGTGCTCGGGCGCCTCGACCGCCGCCAAGGCGCGGGCGACGCGAGCGCGCACTTCGTCTACCGTGCGCTCGTCGCCTTTGGCGTATTTCTCGACCAGCACCTCTTCGCTGATCGGTTGGGCGGGCAGGCTGTCGAGCAGCGAGGGCTGGCGGGGGGCGGTGCGGGTTCGGCTCATGGGCGCAGGGGGGCGGTGGTCGCAAGACTGGAGAAATTCACAGCCCCGCATCATCCTCGAATTTGCCCGCGATGCAATCGGGGTGGCAACGACCGAAGGGCCATCCCCACCTGGGCTTGACACGTCGCAAACGGGAACGATGGAGCAGATCGGGATAGACCCGGATGATCGAGCGATTGGGGCCGCCGGGCACGACGCACAGTCGGATGGGTCCCCGTCCCTGGGTCGGGGTTAAATGTTTGCGTGCACTCACTTCGAGCAATGCCACCATCCGCACTGCCCATGACTGCTCCCCAAGCCTTCGCCCTGTCTCTGGCATTCGCCCTGGCGCTGCTGGCGTTGGCCCACTTCAGCGTCTGGCGCGCGATGCGCCAGGGCTGCTGGGCCGCGTTCGCCGCCACCTGCGGGCTGGCCACGCTGTATTTCCTGCTGGATCATCGGATGCCGGTGGTCGGCGACCGACCGAACCTGGTGGGCACGGTGGCCGGTTTCCTGCTGATGATGCTGGGCTGGTTGTCGGTGGGGGCCTACCTGGGCCTGCCACGCCGCGCCCTGATCCGTCTGGGTGCGCTGCTCGTTGCCCATGGCACGGTGGTGGCGGTGGCCGTGGCCGGCGGCTGGCTGAGCCGGCTCGGGCTGTTCGCCAACTATGCGCTGATGGCCTGGCTGGTGCTGGCCGCCGCCTGGCGCACCGGTGGCGATACGCGCCGGCAGTCGCGCGGCGTGGTCGCCAGCGCGGCGCTGCTCTACCCGGCCGTGGTCAGCGCAGCGGTGCTGGGTTGGCTGGAACCCCTGCACCTGCGCTATGCGATGTCGCTGCCGATGGTCATCGTCGGCACCGCGATGCTGGTCGAGGGCACGCTGATGGCCCAGCGCCAGGCGCAGGCCGCGGTCGAAGCCACACGCGCCGCGCAGGACCGCCTGCAGGCGGTGGTGCAGGCGCTGGCCGAGGGCTCGGGCCGGGTGGCCAGCACGGGCCAGACGATGTCCGAGGGCGCCCAGATGCTGGCCATGCGGACCGACGAGCAGACCAGCCACATCCGCGAGACCGCCGACGCGGTGCGCGGCGTGGTCACCCAGGTGCAGCTGACCAGCGCCCACGTGAGCGCCGTGGACGCCACCTGCCAGGCGCTGGAGCAGCAGGCGCGCCAGGGCAGCCAGGAGGTGCAGGACACGGTGGGCTCGATCGAACGCATCGACCAGCGCACCCGCGAGATGGACGAGGCGATCGTGCTGATCGAGGCGATCGCCTTCCAGACCAACCTGCTGTCGCTCAATGCGGCGATCGAGGCTGCGCGCGCCGGTCAGGCCGGGCGCGGCTTCGCGGTGGTGGCGTCCGAGGTGCGCACACTCTCCTCCCGCACCCGCGACGCCGCGGCCCAGGTGCGCGCCTTGATCGAGCGCGCGCGCCAGCAATCGGGCGACGGCGTGCAGCGCGTGCTGCATGTGCGCGAGACGCTGCAGCGCATGACCGGCTCGGTGCAGGACGTGGCGGCACGCATGCGCGAGGTCGCGGAGGATGCCAGCCGCCAGCGCGAGGCGCTGGACGGGGTGCTGGGTCACCTGGACGCACTGACCACGCTGACCGACGCCAACGCCAGCATGGTGGCACACAGCGTGATGGCCTCCGACGACATGAACGCCAGCGCGCGCCAACTGACCGAAGTGGTGGCGCGTGCCCAGGGTCAGGGCAGCGCGCCTCGGCCAGTTGTGGCGCCTGTGACGGCAGAGGCGGAGCCCGCGATCGAGTTCTTCTGAGCCCTCAGGGCTGGCAGATGCCCCGCTGCCGTGGCCGGCGCCGCGGCGCGCCGTCAGGTCCTGTCACCCGGCCACCACCACCCGGTCGCGTCCCTCCGCCTTGGCGCGGTACATCGCCCGGTCGGCGCGGTCGATCAGCGCCTGCGGTGAGGCCTCGCCCGGCAGCACCTGGGCCACGCCGATGCTCACCGTCAGCGGCTCGCCCAGCGTCTGCTGCGCGGCCTGGCGCAGGCTCTCGCGCAGGCGGTCGCAGGCCAGTTGCGCTGCGGCCAGGCTGCTGCCCGGCATCGACAGCAAGAACTCCTCGCCGCCCCAGCGGCCCAGGGTCTCGCCAACGCGGATGCGCGATTGCAGGTGACGGGCCACGAAGACCAGCACCTCGTCGCCGCGCGCATGGCCGTGGCGGTCGTTGATCGACTTGAAGTGGTCGACATCGATCAGCGCCAGTGACAGGCCGCTCATCTGGCGCTGGTGGCGCGCCCAGTCGACCGCCAGACCGTCCTCGGTGGCGCGGCGGTTGGGCAGGCCGGTCAGGTGGTCCTGCCGCGCGCTGGCGCGCCACTGGCTGATCAGACGACCCAGCAGCAGGAACAGGTAGCCGAAGTTGAACACCGCCGAGGCCACCAGCGAGGCCAGCACCTGCGGCACCCGGGCCGCCTGCTGCATCTGGCCCAGCGCCGGCGCGCCCAGCATCAGGTGCATCACGCCACTGGCCAGACCGGTCAGGCCGGTCAGTGCGCTGGGCAGCAGCACCGCCAGCGCGGCCAGCGTACCGGCACGCCGGCGCAGCGGCCGCCACAGCAGCGCCACGCTGGACAGCAGCAGCACGCCCAGGCCAAACGCATACGGCGTCTCCTGCCAGCGCCGCCGCAGGGCGGGGTCCTCGACCCACAGCGCGCTGAGCACGATCGGCAGCAGGGTCAGCACGGTCAGGGGCAGCAGCCAGCGGTCCAGCGTGGCGCGGCCGCGGGTGAACAGGTCGATGCCGCGGGTGGCAGCGACAAAGCCCAGCACCGACAGCACCAGGCTGGCCATCGGCGGCCGCAGGCCCTGCGCCATCGGCTCGGCAGCCAGCCAGGCAGAGGCCGCCTGCATCAGCGCGTAGGCCGCCCAGTGGGACAGCGCCGCCCGCTCCTCGGCCAGGTAGACCGCGGCCAGGGCCCAGCCCAGCCCGTAGAGCGCCAGCTGCAGTCCGGCAATCGCTTCGATCGGCACGCGGCCCCTCCCCGCCCCCGGCAGGCGGCGAAGGCCGCCCGAGCCCGGCGCGTCGTCAGGTTATCGGCGGCGCGGCTCGCGGGCTTGAGCTCAGGCGTACTCGAGACGCTCGGCCAAGCGGTCGCTGCGGTACTCGACGAACTCGAACTGCACACTGCCCTCGTCCACCAGGTAGGCGCTGCGGCGCACCGCGCTGCTACCGCCCCAGTGGTCGAGCGGCCAACCGGCGGCCTGCAGCCGCGCCACCACCGCCTCCACATCGGGGACGATAAAGCCCAGGTGCTTGACGCCCACCGCATGGCCCTGCCAGTCCAGGGCCTCGCCGTCGCCCTGCGATTGCAGCGCCAGGTACTGCTGCTCATCGCCCACATGCAGCCAGCGGATGCGGCGGCCGGACCAGTCCATCGTGCCCTCGCCGCGCACCCGCCAATGGGGCAGCGCGGTCAGGATGAAGTGCAGCGTGCGGTCCAGGTCGCGCACGGTGAGGTTGGCGTGTTCCAGGGTGATCATGGGGTCTGTCCTTTCAGGTTGCAGGGTGGCCGGCTTGCAAAGCGCCGGGGGCTGGCGCTATTCTCAAAGTTCAAGTGAACTTCAAGTCAAGAGGTGCGGCATGGCCACGAGCCCGGAGGACGGCTGGCTGACGATCGGCGAGCTGGCGCGACGCGCCGGCGTGGCGGCCAGCACGCTGCGCTTCTACGAGGCCGAGGGCCTGATCCGCGGCGGCCGCAGCAGTGGCAACCAGCGCCGCTACGCCAAGGACACGCTGCGGCGCGTGGCCTTCATCCGCGTGGCGCAGGGCGTGGGTCTGGGCCTGGCCGAGGTGCGCCAGGCGCTGGCCACGCTGCCCGACGCCCGCACCCCCACCGCGGCCGACTGGAAGCGCCTGTCCAGCGCCTGGCAGCCGCTGCTGCAGGCGCGCATCGACGCCCTGTGTGCGCTGCGCGACCAGCTCGAGAGCTGCATTGGCTGCGGCTGCCTGTCGCTCAAGGCCTGCCGGCTCTACAACCCCGGGGATGGCGCTGCCCGCTGGGGGGCCGGCCCGCGCTACCTGATGGGCAACCGCTCGTCGGATCTGGACAGCGCCGCCACCGAGTCTTGACGCCCATCAAGACCCCTGGTCGCGCGGCCACGACGCCTGGCTTGACAGTCCTCAAACATGCGCGTGGAATTCAGGTTTTGCCGCCGTCGCCGACCATGTCCAGCCGCACCATCCCGATCGCCGCCGCCTGTGAGCCGGGGGCTGAACCCAGCCGCTGCCAGGCCTGCGGTGGCGGCGAGATCGCGCCGCCCTGCGGTGCCTCGGTGCGCGGCCTGCCCTGCGCGGCACCGCGCCTGGAAGGCCCCAGCGACCTGCTGCAGCGGGTGATGGGCGAGCTCACCGAGGCCCTGGACCGCGAGAGCCGCGGCTGCGTCGCCGCCCGCGATTTCGTCCATCTGTTGCGGGTGCAGGACGGCGAGGCCGAACTGCGCCTGGGTGTGCACCCCGACCACGCCGGCATCCAGCTGATGGACACCGCCTTCCAGACGCTGCGCCGCCTGCTGCCCGACACCGACATCTACGTGCAGCAACTGGCCTGACGTCCGGCCAGCGCCGGCCGTAAGATCGGGGCAGGCCGGGGTCACCCGACAGCGGCCAGCCGCACTGGGAGCCAACGGTTGTTGTCCGCGCGCTTCGCTGAATCGGTCCACGGCCGCGTCACGGCCTGGGTCGTGCTCGCCGTCTCGGTGCTGATGACCGTGCTGGCCTGGCGCGCGGCCGAGCGCTACCAGGCCGACGATGCGCGCGGCCGCTTCGAGGCCGCGGTCGACGCCACGCAACTGCGCATTGTCGAGCGCCTGCGCAACTACGAACTGGTGCTGCGCACCGGCGCCGGCCTGTTCGCCGCCAGCCAGGAGGTCAGCGCCGACGAGTGGCGCGCCTTCACCGCCCGCATCGACCTGCAGCGCAGCTACCCCGGCCTGCAGGGCCTGGGCTACGCGGTGCTCACCGCGCCCCCCACACCCCAGGCGGCCGAGGGCCGCAGCGCCATCATCTACCTCGAGCCCCAGGACTGGCGCAACCAGCGCGCACTGGGCTTCGACATGCTGTCCGAGCCGGTGCGCCTGAGCGCGATGGCCCGCGCCCGCGACGAGGGTGGCGCCGCGCTGAGCGGCCGCGTCACGCTGCTGCAGGAAACCGTGGAGGACATGCAGCACGGCACGCTGATGTACTGGCCGGTCTACCGCAGCGGTGCGCCGCTGGACAGCGTGGCGGCGCGCCGTGCCGCGCTGCAGGGGTGGGTGTACGCGCCGTTTCGCATGCGCGACCTGATGGACGGCATCCTGCCCGCCCAAGGCCAGCAGGTGGCGTTCGCGCTGCACGATGGCGACCGCGTCGACCCGGCCCGCCAGCTGGTCGCCAGCGGCACCGCCCAGCCCGGCACCCGCTACCGCGCGCAGCGGCAGATGATGATCGCCGGCGCGGTCTGGACGGTCGATTTCTTTGCCACACCGGCCTTCGAGGAGGCCGCGCACAGCCTGCAGCCGGCGCTGATCGGCCTGGGTGGGCTGCTGGTCGACCTGCTGCTGTTCGGCGCGCTGCACGCGCTGGCGCGCAACGGGCGCCTGCTGGCCGAGCGCAACCTGGAGCTGCAGCGCAGCCGCGAGGCCCTGTCGCGCGAGCAGGCCGCGCTGCGCGAGCGCGAGCGGCGCTACCGCGGCGTCGTCGAGTCCACCCGCGAGGGCTTCCTGATGGCCGACCACCAGGGCCGCATCACCGAGGTCAATGACGCCTACCTGGCGCTCAGCGGCTTCCCGCGCGAGGCGCTGATCGGCCAGCCGATCGGCAGCGTCGATGCACAGCTGGACGCTGCGGCGCTGCAGGAGATCGCCCACCGTGTGCAGCTCCAGGGCCACCTGCGCTTCGAGACCCGGCACCGGCGCGCCGACGGCCCGCCCTGGCCGGTCGAGGTCTCGCTGAGCCGCCAGGCCGAGGACGGCGCGGTGTTCGCTTTCGTGCACGACCTGGGCGAGCTCAAGCGCCTGGAGGCCGAGCGACAGCAGGCCACCGAGCAGATCCGCCGCCTGGCCTTCCACGATGCGCTGACCCAGCTGCCCAACCGGCGCCTGCTGCTCGACCGGCTGGGGCAGGCGCTGTCCGCCGCGCGGCGCACGCGCCAGCACGGCGCGCTGCTGTTCATCGACCTGGACCACTTCAAGGCGCTGAACGACACCCACGGCCACGCCGCCGGCGACGAGGTGCTGGTGCAGTGCGCCCAGCGCCTGCAGGCCTGCACCCGTGCCGAGGACACGGTGGCACGGCTGGGCGGCGACGAGTTCGTGCTGATGATGGCCAGCGGCCTGCCCGAGGACCCGGCCGAGGCCCTGGCCCAGGTGCGGGTGGTGGCCGACAAGCTGCTGGCAACACTGGACCTGCCCTACGCGGTGGCGGACACGCAGCACCACTGCTCGCCCAGCATCGGTGCCACGCTGTTCCGCGACCAGGCGGCGGCCGAAGACGTCTTGCGGCAGGCCGACGACGCGATGTACCGTGCCAAGCGCGAAGGCCGCCGCGCGCTGCGTTTCGCCACCCTCTGACCCTGCCCTGCATGAGCACAGCGATCACCGACCTGCTGCACCGCCACGGCCACCGCCGCGATCGCCTGGTGCAGCTGCTGCACGACGTGCAAGCCCTGCAGGGCTGGCTGCCGCGCCCGGCGCTGGCCGAGCTGGCCGCCGGCCTGGGCCTGAGCGCCGCGGTGGTCGAGGGCGTGGCCGGCTTCTACCGCTTCTTCCACCTGCAGCCGGTGGGCCGCTACCACCTGCTGTTCGCCGACAACGTCACCGACCGTTTCGCCGGCAGCCGGGCGCTGGCCGCCGACCTGTGCCGCCGGCTGTGGCTGGAGCCCGGGCGCACCAGCGAGGACGGCCTGGCCCGGGTGGGCTTCACCTCCTGCACCGGCCTGGGCGACCAGGGCCCGGCGCTGCTGCTCAACCAGCAGCGGGTGATCACCCGGCTCGACGGCGGCCGCATCGCCGAGATCGCCGAGCTGGTGCGCGCCCAGGTGCCGGTGGCCGAGTGGCCCGCGGAGTGGTTCGTGGTCGAGCCCGGGGTGCGCCGGCCCGGCGTGCTGCTGAACGCGCCTGCGCCGCGCGGCGAGGCCATCGTCGCCACCCGCGCCCGCGGTGCCGCCGCCGCGCTGGACGAGGTGCAGGCCAGCGGCCTGCGCGGCCGCGGCGGGGCCGGCTACCCCACGCATGCCAAGTGGCGCGCCTGCCTGGCCGCGCCGCTGGCCGCCGGACAGACGCGGGTGGTGGTCTGCAATGCCGACGAGGGCGAGCCCGGCACCTTCAAGGACCGGGTACTGCTGATGCAGCACGCCCACGCGGTGTTCGAGGGCATGGGCGTGGCCGCCGAGGTGCTGGGCGCGCGCCAGGGCCTGGTCTACCTGCGCGCCGAGTACCGTTTCCTGCTGGAGGGCCTGCAGGCGGTGCTGGCCGAGCGCCGGGCGGCCGGCCTGCTGGGGCCGCACTTCGACATCGAGATCCACCTGGGCGCCGGCGCGTACGTCTGCGGCGAGGAGAGCGCGCTGATCGAGTCGCTCGAGGGCAAGCGCGGCACGCCGCGCATCCGCCCGCCCTTTCCGGTGGAGCGCGGCTACCTGGGCCAGCCCACGGTGGTCAACAACGTCGAGACCTTTGCCGCGGTGGCCTGGATCGCCCGCCACGGCGCCGCCGCCTGGGCGGCGCTGGGCACGCCCGAGAGCCGCGGCAGCAAGCTGCATTCGGTCAGCGGCGACGTGTCGCGCCCCGGTGTCTACGAGCTGCCCTTCGGCACCCCGCTGGCCGAGCTGCTGCGCGAGGCCGGCGCCCATGACGTGCAGGCGGTGCAGCTGGGCGGCCCGTCGGGCCTGCTGCTGGCGCCACCCGACTTCGAGCGCCGCCTGGGCTTCGAGGACCTGCCCACCGCCGGCGCGCTGATGGTGTTCAACCGCCAGCGCGACCTGCTGGAGGTGGTGCGCGGCTTCGCCCAGTTCTTCGCCCACGAGAGCTGCGGCTTCTGCACGCCCTGCCGCGTGGGCACCGAACTGGTCGTGCGGCGCCTGGACAAGCTGCATGCCGGCCACGGCTCGCCCTTCGACGAACGCGAGCTGCGCGACCTGGAGGCGCTGATGCACGGCACCACCCACTGCGGTCTGGGCGCCAGCGCCACCAACCCGCTGCGCGACCTGCTGCAGCGCTTCCCCGAGGCGCTGCGCAGCCGCTCGCCGCATGCCGGCTTCGTGCCCGGCTTCGACCTCGACGCCGAGCTGGCCTCGGCGCGCGCCGCCACCGGCCGCGACGACCGCCACGCCCACCTGGACCAGGTTCCCCGATGAGTGCCACCTTTGACCTCGACGGCCAGCCGGTGCCCTTCGAGCCCGGCGACACGCTGATCGCCGCCGCGGCGCGCGCCGGCCACCCCATCCCGCACCTGTGCTGGGACCCGCGCCTGGGCCCCAGCGGCGCCTGCCGGCTGTGCACGGTGGAGGTCGACGGCCGCCCCGCCGCCGCCTGCACCACCCGCGCCCTGGCCGGCCTGCGCGTGGCCTGCCGCACCGACGCGCTGCAGGCGCGGCGCCGCCAGCTGCTGCAGATGCTGTTCGTCGAGGGCAACCACTTCTGCCCCTCGTGCGAGAAGAGCGGCGGCTGCGCGCTGCAGAGCGCCGCCTACGACGCCGGCATGACCGGGCCACAGTGGGAGGAGTTCTACCCGCAGCGCGCGGTGGACGCCAGCCACCCCGAGCTGTGGCTGGACACCAACCGCTGCATCCTGTGCAAGCTGTGCGTGCGCGCCAGCACCGAACTCGACGGCAAGGGCGTCTTCGCCATCGGCGGCCACGGCATCCACACCCGGCTGATCGTCAACTCGCCCAGTGGCCGCCTGGCCGACAGCCAGCTCGCCCCCGGCGACGAGGCCGCGCAGATCTGCCCGGTGGGCGCGATCCTGCCCAAGCGGCGCGGTTTCGCGGTGCCGATCAGCGAGCGTGCGGAAGACAAGGGATGAAGCCCCCAAGCTCGCTGGCGCTCGCTCCCCCCCGAGGGGGCCGCCCACCAGCGGCCCGGCAGAGCCGGTTCCGCGGCGGGAACCCTGGTCTGACCCGCTCCGCCGCGGTTGGTGCGATGCACTTCGGAACACGAACATGAGCAAACCGCGGATCGCAACGGTGTCGCTGGCCGGCTGCTTCGGCTGCCACATGTCGCTGCTCGACATCGACGAGCGGCTCTTCGCGCTGGCCGAGCTGGTCGAGTTCGACCGCAGCCCGCTGACCGACCTGAAGGAGGTGGGTCCCTGCGACATCGGCCTGATCGAGGGCGGGCTGTGCAATGCCGAGAACGTCGAGGTGCTGCGCACCTTCCGCCGCCAGTGCCGCGTGCTGGTGGCCGTGGGCGCCTGCGCGATCAACGGCGGCCTGCCGGCACAGCGCAACGGCCGCGACATCGGCCGCCTGATGGCCGAGGTCTACCACGCCCGCCCCGGCCTGGCCGAGGGCAGCGGCATCCCCAATGACCCCGAGCTGCCGCTGCCGCTGGCGCGCGTGCACCCGATCCACGAGGTGGTCCACATCGACCACTGCCTGCCCGGCTGCCCGCCCTCGGCCGATGCGATCTGGGCCTGCCTCACCGCACTGCTGGATGGCCGCGATCCCGCCCTGCCCCGCCCACTGATCCGCTATGACTGAGCCCCTGCCCAGCGGCTTGCGCCGCGTCGCCATCGATCCCGTCTCGCGCGTCGAGGGGCATGGCAAGGTCACGCTGCTGCTCGACGATGCCCACCGCGTGCGCCAGGCGCGGCTGCACATCGTCGAGTTCCGCGGCTTCGAGGCCTTCATCGTCGGCCGCCCCTACTGGGAGGTGCCGGTGATGGTGCAGCGCCTGTGCGGCATCTGCCCGGTGTCGCACCACCTGGCGGCCAGCAAGGCGCTGGACGTGGCGCTGGGCCTGCAGGCGCCGCCCGCCGCGCAGGCGCTGCGCCGGCTGATGCACCACGCGCAGATCATGCAGTCGCATGCGCTGCACTTCTTCCACCTGTCCTCGCCCGACCTGCTGCTGGGTTTCGACAGCGAGGTGGCGCGGCGCAACATCGTCGGCATCGCCCAGGCCCACCCGGATGTCGCCCGCCAGGGCGTGCTGCTGCGCGCCTTCGGCCAGGAACTGATCCGCCTGACCAGCGGCAAGAAGGTGCACGGCACCGGCTCGATCCCCGGCGGCGTCAACCGCCAACTGACGGCCGACGAGGTGGCCCAGGCCCGCGCCCAGGTGCCGCAGATGCTGGCCTGGTGCGAACAGGCGGTGGACCTGGCCGAGCGGCTGTGGGCCGCCAACCGGCCGCTGCACGAGGGCTTCGGCGCGTTTCGCTCGTCCTTCATGGGCCTGGTGGCGCCCGATGGCACGCTGGACCTGTACGACGGCGCGCTGCGCGTGCGCAGTGCGGAGGGCGCCCGACTGCTCAATGACGTCAGCGTGCAGCAGTACCTGGACCACATCGAGGAGGCCAGCGAGCCCTGGAGCTACATGAAGTTCCCCTACCTGAAGGCGCTGGGCCGCGAGGCCGGCAGCTACCGGGTGGGCCCGCTGGCGCGGCTGCAGGTGGCCGATCGCCTGTCCACGCCGCGCGCCGAGGCGCGCCGCCAGGCCTTCCTGGCCGAGGCCCGGGACGGCGGCGTGTTCGGCTCGCTGGCCTACCACCGCGCGCGGCTGATCGAGATGCTGCATGCGATGGAGCTGATCGCCGACGGCCTGGACGACCCGGCGCTGCTGGGCGGCGAGCTGGCGCAGCCGATGCCGCGCCCGCAGCCCGGCCAGCGGCGCGAGGGCGTGGGCGTGATCGAGGCGCCGCGCGGCACGCTGATCCACCACTACGTGCTGGGCGACGACGACCTGGTGCAGTGGTGCAACCTGATCGTCAGCACCACCCACAACAACGCGGCGATGAACGAGGCGATCCGCCAGGTGGCCGACACCTATTTTGACGGCCGCGAACTCAGCGAGGGTCTGCTCAACCACGTCGAGGTGGCCGTGCGCGCCTACGACCCCTGCCTGAGCTGCGCCACCCATGCGCTGGGGCAGATGCCGCTGGCGCTGGACCTGGTGGGCGGCGACGGCACGCTGCGCCAACGCCTGGTGCGCGACAGCGACGGCCGCATCACCGACGCCGCGCCCGCGTGAGGCCGCCGCTGCTGATCGGCATCGGCAACCCGGCCCGGGGCGACGATGGCCTGGGCCCGGCGCTGGTCGAGGCGCTGCAGACCGAACCCGGCCTGGAAGCGATCGCCGTCTTCCAGCTGCAGGTCGAGGACGCGCTGCTGCTGGCCGACCGGCCGGCGGTGCTGTTCGTCGACGCTGCCCGGCCCGGCCATGCCGGCGACGGCGTGCAGTTGCGGCCGATCAGCGCGCAGCCGGACCGCGCCCCGATCAGCCACGCGTTGCAGCCCGAGGCGCTGCTGGCGGTGGCCCGCGACGTGCTGGGCCAGGCACCGCCGCCGGCCGCGCTGCTGGCCATCGAGGGCGAGCACTTCGGCCTGGGTGAAGGTCTCAGCGGGGTCGCTGCCGCCCGGATGCCCGTCGCGCAGGCGCTCGTGCGCGACTGGCTGACCCGCGCTGTGGCCTAATCTCGTCTTGCCCTGCGGCCCAACTTGCCGCCAGCAAAGACATGCCCCCAAGCTCACTTCGTTCGCTACCCCCCAAGGGGGCCGCCAGTCCCTTCGGAACGGCCGTGCGGGACTGACATGCTTCGCATCACCGAACTGCGCCTGCCGCTGAACCACGCCGAGGACGCGCTGCGCCCGGCCATCGTCGCCCGTTTGCGGCTGCCTGACGACGCCCTGCTCGGGTTCGAGGTCTTCCGCCGTGGCTATGACGCCCGCCGCAAGAGCGACATCCAGCTGGTCTACACGCTGGACTGCACGCTGGCCGACGAGGCTGCGGTGCTCAAACGCCTGCACGGCGACCACCACATCCGGCCGACGCCGGACACCCGCTATCGCTTCGTCGGCCACGCGCCGGCCGACTTCTACACGTCCGGCGAGCGGCTGCGGCCGCTGGTCATCGGCTTCGGGCCCTGCGGCATCCTGGCCGCCCTGATCCTGGCGCAGATGGGTCTGCGGCCGATCGTGCTGGAGCGCGGCAAGACGGTGCGCCAGCGCACCCAGGACACCTGGGGCCTGTGGCGGCGCAGCGAGCTCAACCCGCAGTCCAACGTGCAGTTCGGCGAAGGCGGCGCCGGCACCTTCTCGGACGGCAAGCTCTGGAGCCAGATCTCCGACCCGCGCCACCTGACGCGCAAGGTGCTGACCGAGTTCGTCAAGGCCGGCGCGCCGGAAGAGATCCTGTTCGTCAGCAAGCCCCACATCGGCACCTTCCGCCTGGTCAGCATGGTCGAGAAGATCCGCGCCGACATCGAGGCCCTGGGCGGCGAGATCCGCTTCGAGCAGCAGGTCACCGATCTGCTGATCGAGCGCGGCGCCGACGGCCAGCGCCATGTGCGCGGCGTCACGCTGGCCAGCGGCACTCAGCTGCGCGCCGACCACGTCATCCTGGCGCTGGGCCACAGCGCGCGCGACACCTTCGCGATGCTGCATGAGCGCGGCGTGCAGATGGAGGCCAAGCCCTTCTCGATCGGCTACCGCATCGAGCACCCGCAGGGCGTGATCGACCGCGCCCGATTCGGCCCCAGTGCCGGCCACCCGCTGCTGGGTGCGGCCGACTACAAGCTGGTGCACCACGCGAAGAACGGCCGCTCGGTCTACAGCTTCTGCATGTGCCCCGGCGGCACCGTGGTGGCCGCCACGTCCGAGCCGGAGCGCGTGGTCACCAACGGCATGAGCCAGTATTCGCGCAACGAGCGCAACGCCAATGCCGGCATCGTGGTGGGCATCTCGCCCGAGGACTACCGCCAGGACCGGGGCGGCAGCGGCCCGGTCAACCCGCTCGACGGCATCGCCTTCCAGCGGGTGTGGGAGTCGCGCGCCTATGAGCTGGGCGGCGGGCGCTACATCGCCCCGGGCCAGCTGGTGGGTGATTTCATCAAGCGCCAGCGCGGGCCGGCCGCGGGCTTCGGCACGGTGATGCCCTCGTACAAGCCCGGCGTGCACCTGACCGACCTGAGCGAGAAGGGGCGTGAGAGCCTGCCCCCCTACGCACTGGAAGCCATCCGCGAGGCCCTGCCCGCCTTCGAGCGCCAGATCAAGGGCTTCAGCATGGCCGACGCGGTGCTGACCGGCGTCGAGACCCGCACCTCCTCGCCGCTGCGCATCAACCGCGGCCGCGACTACCAGAGCCTGAACACCCGCGGCCTGTACCCGGCCGGCGAGGGCGCGGGCTACGCCGGCGGCATCATGAGCGCGGGCGTGGACGGCATCGAGGTGGCCGAGGCGCTGGCGGCCGCGGTGCTGGGCGTCCCGGCACCGGGCGTGAAGACGGCGGCTTGACGCCAGCGCCGGCGGGCGCGACGATCAGCGTTTTCAAGGCGCCGCGTCGGGCGCCCCGTCTTTGCCTGTCCCCGGTGTCCACCCTGCCCCCGTCGATGTTGCCGAACGCCTCCGGCAGCGGCCCCAATGCCGAGTTGCGCATGCTGCGCAACCTGCTGCTGGCCGGCTGCGTCGCGGTGCTCGTCAACGCGCTGCTGGAGTTCTCCCACGGGCGACTTTCGCCCTGGGACCGCTGGGCCTATCCGCTGATCACCGTCGTGTTCGCCTGCGGCGCGGCGATGCTGCAATGGCGACCGCGCTGGGAGCGGCTGGTGCGCCGGGTCACGGTGGTGACGCTCAACGTCTATCTGGGTGCCGCGCTGTACCTGGTGCTGCTGGCCCAGCACGGCCCGCCGGACCTGTACCAGTTGGTCAGCAACCTGTACTGGCTGCCGCTGACCTATGGCTGCGCCTTCATCTTCCTCAGCCGGCGCGACGCGCTGATCGTCTCGGCCTGCATGTACGTCACGCTGTTCGGCGGCATCTTCTGGCTGCTGCAGCACGGGGTGATCGACCCGGGCCCGGTGCCGCTGGGGGTGATCCTGTCCAACGTGGCGATCGCCCAGCTGATCTACGTGGTGCTGCTGCTGGCCATCTCGAACCTGCGCCTGGACTACCTGCGCACCCGCGAGCGCGCCGAGTGGATGCAGCAGATCGCCGCCTCCGACCCGCTGACCGGCGTGGCCAACCGCCGGGCGCTGAATGAGCGGCTGGTGGGCTCGATGGCGCTGCTGGAACGCCACGGCCAGCCGCTGTCGCTGCTGCTGCTCGACATCGACGAGTTCAAGCAGATCAACGACCAGCATGGCCACGCCTGCGGTGACGCGGTGCTGGTGGAACTGGCCGGGCTGATGTCCGAGCAGTTGCGCGTGTCCGACCAGCTGGGCCGCTGGGGTGGCGAGGAATTCCTGGTGCTGGCCGCCAGCACGCCGCTGGAGGCCGCGGTGGAGCTGGCCGAGCGCATCCGCAGCGCCACCCAGGCCCACCGCTTCAGCCACGGCCAGCCGGTGACGGTGAGCATCGGCGTGGCGCAGGCGGTCGCGGGCGAGCGGCCTGAACAGCTGGTGGCGCGGGCCGACGTGGCCCTGTACGAAGCCAAGCGGCGGGGGCGCAACCAGGTGCGGCTGCACCGCCTGGACACGCAGCCGGACACGCGCGCCGGCACCGACACGCGCTGACCCGGACCGGGCTGCGCCGGCGTGAGCGGCCTCAGGTCTGGAGCTGCCGGTGCGGGTGCGCCAGCACCTGCTCGACCATCTCGCCCCAGGCGCCCTGCGGGCTGCGGCGCAGTTCTTCCTCGCGCTGGCGCATCATCTCGATGAAGGCGTCGGAGGACTTGTCGGGATGGGGCGCCGCCACGCGGTCGGTGGCGCGGCGCTCGCCGCCCTGGACATGGGCCACCGCGCGGCGCACCACGGCGTGGTAGATCTGCGAGACGCGCGACGGCGTCACCTTCAGCGACTGGGCCACCTCGACCGGGGTCAGGCCGACGCCCAGGTAGGCGTCGATCACCATGCGCTCGCGCTCGGGCAGCTCGGCAAAGAACTTCTCCAGGCGGCGCAGCACGATGCCGGTGTCCACGCGGGCCTCGACCTCCTCGCGCGGCGTGGCCGGATGGAAGTGGCGCTGGCCCTCGTCGTCGGTCTCGTCCACCTGGACCTGGTGGCGGCCATGCTGGTCGGCCTGCAGCAGCGAGCCGATCTCGTCGGCGTCGATACCGGTGCTGCGGGCCAGCTCGCCCAGGCTGGGCTCACGGCCGCTGTCCTGGCGCAGGCGCTCGCGGGCGATCTGGATGACCTTGATCTTGCGGCGCTCGCCGCGGGTCAGGAAGTCCATCTGGCGCAGCTCGTCGAGCATCGCGCCCTTGACCCGCATGCGCGCGTAGCGCACGAAGGCCTCCTGGGCCTCGGCGGAGTCGCGGTCGCCGTCCCACTCGAAGCTCACCGCGGCCTGGGCCACGGCGATCAGACCGACCTGGATCAGATCGGCCCGCTCGACATTGGCGGGCAGGTGGCGCACCAGCGCCTGGGCCTGCTTGCGGACCCAGCTCTGGTTGCGGGCGATGAGGACTGACGGCACGCCGTCCATGGAAATCATGCGACGATCTTAGGAAGCCGGGCGCCTGGCCATGGGTTTTGAAGGCCTGCTTTTGGGCCCGATATCTGCGCCTGGGCGTCCCCCGCCCGGCTTGACAGCCCCGCCGGGCGCTGTCAGGCCGCTGCAATCCGGCGGTCGCACACTGGCCGCGTACCCCCGACAACCTGGATCTGAGGAGACTTCCATGACCGCTTCCCGTGACGTTTTCGTCGTCGGTGCCGCCCGCACCGCCATTGGCACCTATGGGGGTGCCCTGAAGGATGTGGCGCTGGCCGACATCGCCACGCTGGCGGTCAAGACCGCCGTCGAGCGCTCAGGCGCCGGTGCCGAGAGCGTCGGCCACCTGGCCATGGGCACGGTGGTGGTCACCGAGCCGCGTGACGCCTACCTCAGCCGCGTCGCCGCGGTGAACGCCGGCATCCCCAAGGAAACGCCCGCCTTCAACGTCAACCGCCTGTGCGGCTCGGGCCTGCAGGCCATCATCTCGGCCTCGCAGGCCATCCTGCTGGGCGACTGCGAGATCGCGGTGGGCGCCGGCGCCGAGAACATGAGCCGCGGCGCCTACCTGCTGCCGCAGGGCCGCTGGGGCGCCCGCATGGGCGACACGCCGATGATCGACATGGTGGTGGGCGCGCTGCACGACCCCTTCCACAAGATCCACATGGGCATCACCGCCGAGAACGTGGCCGAGCAGTACGGCATCACCCGTGAGCAGATGGACGCGCTGGCTGCCGAAAGCCACCGCCGCGCCGCCGCGGCCATCGCCGCCGGCTACTTCAAGGAGCAGATCGTCCCGGTGGTCACCGCCAGCAAGAAGGGCGACATCGTCTTCGACACCGACGAGCACGTGAAGGCCAGCACCACCGTCGAGTCGCTCAGCAAGATGCGCCCCGCCTTCAAGAAGGACGGCCATGTCACCGCCGGCAACGCCTCGGGCATCAATGACGGCGCCGGCGCCGTGGTGCTGGCCAGCGGCGAGGCGGTGAAGGCCCGTGGCCTCAAGCCGATGGCCCGCCTGGTGGCCTACGCCCACGCCGGCGTCGAGCCCACCATCATGGGCATCGGCCCGGTGCCGGCCACCCGCCTGGCGCTGAAGAAGGCCGGCCTGACGGTGGCCGACCTCGACGTGATCGAATCCAACGAGGCCTTTGCCGCCCAGGCCTGTGCGGTGGTCAAGGAACTGGGCCTGGATCCGGCCAAGGTCAACCCCAACGGTTCGGGCATCTCGCTGGGCCACCCGATCGGCGCCACCGGCGCAATCATCACCACCAAGGCCCTGTACGAGCTGCAACGCGTCGGCGGCCGCTACGCGCTGGTGACGATGTGCATCGGCGGCGGCCAGGGCATCGCCGCGATCTTCGAACGGGTCTGATAGGGCACCCGGCGCCGGGGGTACCCGGCGCCACCCGCCTGGCGGGTGGGCCGGGCGGCTTGGGGCGGCCCGGCGCTCGCCCGGCCACCCCGCCGCAACGCTCTTCGTCCCTCTGACCAGAGCCTCCCTCTCGGAGGGAGGCTGGAGGGAGCCCATGCCCATGCTGGAGCCCCTTCCCGGAGGGTGCTCGGGGAAGCCCAACGCATCGGCCGCAGGCCGGAACCGGGTGTGCGGCTCAGCCGCACACCCGGTTCCGGCCTTCGCGCTTGGCGCGGTACAACTCGCGGTCGGCGGCTTGCACCAGGTCCTCGGCCACCGGGTCGGCGGCATCGCCGGCCACGCCGATGCTCACCGTCACCCGGTTCAGCGTCGGGTGCAGGCCTTCCACATCCATGGTCGCCACCAGCCGGCGCAGCTTCTCGCACACGCCGCGCGCCGCCGCCAGCGGCGTCTCGACCAGCACGACCAGGAACTCCTCGCCGCCGTAGCGGCCGACCAGGTCGCCCTGGCGGCAGGTCTGCAGCAGCAGCCGGCCGATGCGGCGCAGCACCTCGTCGCCCACATGGTGCGAGCAGCGGTCGTTGATCGCCTTGAAGTGATCCAGGTCGATCATCGCCACCGCCAGCGGGTGGCCGTGGCGGCGGGCGCGCTCGCGCTCGCGCATCAGCATGCTGTCGAGCCAGCGTCGGTTGGCCACGCCGGTCAGGCCATCCTCGCGCGCCAGCTGGCGCAGCAACTCGGCCTGGTGGCGCAGCGCCCGCACCAGCTCGTCCTTGTGGCGGTCGCTGGCACGGGCGATGTCCAGCGCCTCGGCCAGCGCATCGCCGCGGCGGCGCTGGTGCTCGGCGTCGCGGTGCACCACCTTCAGCTCGCTGCCTGCCAACAGCGTGCGCAGGCGGCGCTGCACCGCCTGGCCCTGAACCCGCTGCAGACAGTCATGGAAGGCCTGGTGGTGGCGCAGCGCCGCCTCGAAATCGCGCTGCTGCTCGTGCCAGCGCGACAGCGCACGGTGCACCCGGCCGGCCAGGTGGTCGGCCTGCAGCCGCTCGGCGCCAGACAGGGCCTGCAGCAGCAGCGGCCGCGCGTCGCTGCTGTCGCCCTGGCGGCCGCGCAGTTCGCCCAGGCTCAGCAGCACCTCGGCCTCGGCCAGCGGCTGGCCGCCGCGGCGCGCCGCGGCCAGGGCCTCGTGCAGCAGCCACTCGGCGCGCTGCGGCTGGGCCAGGCCCTGGTGCGCCTGGCCCAGTGCATGCAGCGCCGAGGCCAGGTCGTCGATGCGGCCGCTGCGGTGGGCCACGGCCAGCGCGCGTTCCAGGTGGGACAGCGCCTCCTCGGGGTGGCCGGTGCGGGCCAGCAGCCGGCCCAGGCCGGTGCGGGCCGAGGCCTCCAGCGCCGGGTCGGGCCATTGCTCCAGCACCGCCAGCGCGCGCAGGTGGAATTCGGTGGCGCGGCCGGTCTCGCCCAGCTCGGCCAGCACGGTGCCGATGCTGGCCAGGGCATGCGCCGTGGCGCGCTCGTCGCCCAGGTCCTCGGCCAGCTCCAGGCTGGCGAAGAGGCAGGCCAGCGCGTCGGCGAACTGCGCGGTGTCGCGCAGCAGCAGGCCGATGTTGTTGAGCACGCCGGCTTCGCCGATGCGGTCGCCCAGGTCGCGCCGCACGCTCAGGCTGCGGTGGTACAGCGGCAGCGCCTGGGCGTGGGCGCCGCAGGCGGCATGCAGGTTGGCCAGGGTGTTGGCCGCCTCGGCTTCGCCGTGGCGGTCCTCCAGGCCGACGAACAGCTCCAGCGCCTGGCCCAGCCGCTCATGCGCCGCCTGCTGGTGCTGCTGGCGCGTGCCGCCGGCCGGGGCCACGGCCAGCGCGCTCAGACACTGGCCGGCGCGCAACAGGGCGCGCGCCAGATCGCCCTGTGAATCGAGCGCCCGCGCCAGCACCTCGGCCTGTTCGCACAGCGCCAGCGCCTCGGCGGGAAAGCGGCTGCGCAGGCTGCCGGCACGGGCCAGGTGCTGGGCCAGCTGGGTGCGCGCGTCCGTCGGCAGCGGGGGCAGGGGGGCCGTGGACGCGTCGTTCATGCTCAGCGGGCTGGCCGGTCCAGGGGTTGGCTCTGGGCCATCTGCTCGCGCCGGCGGTCGATCCAGCCGCGCAGGTCGGTCCACATCGCCGCCATCTCGTTGCCGGACACCTGGCGCGCGTTGCGCAGCTCCAGCGTGACCACCGGCACGCGGCGCACCACACCGCCATAGTTGCCCAGCGAGCCGGGGTAGATGCCCACCTGATCCAGGTGCAGGCTGCCCAGCTTCTCGGGCGGTGGCGGCGGGCCGTCGAAATCGAGCACGCCGTAGGGCGCGTGCACCGAGACGATCAGGTGCGGCTTGAACTGGTCGACCTGGGCCTGGACCCAGCGGGTCTCGGGCTCGGACATCGCGCTCGGGCCGGGAAAGCGGCGCGGGTCCTTGCCGGTGCGGCTGGCCCAGTAGGCCTGGGCGGCACGCTCCCACTCGGGCGTGGGGAAGTTGCGGTTGAGGTCCACGCCGCGCGCATTGACCCGGGTCGAGGGCTTGCGCATCAGGCCGTCGGGGTTGACCAGCGGCACCATGCGCCAGTGGATGCCGGGGTCGGCCGCCTTGACGGCCCGGTCCAGCCAGTCGAAGACGACATTCACGCTGGCCATCTCGTCGCCGTGGATACCGCCCAGCACCAGCACGCGCAGGCGTGGCGGTGCGGCCGGACGCACGTCACGGAACCACAGCGGCACGCCACGCACCGAGCGGCCATCGCCCGGCAGCAGCGCCGCCTGCTGGCAACGCGCCGCCGTCAGATCGACCAGGAAGCTGCTGACCTGGCGGCACCAGGCGGCGGCGTCGGGCGGCCGGGGGGCATCGTTGCGCGGCGCCGCGCTGGCCGCCGATGCCGCCGCCGCCGCGAGCACCGGCGCCGCGGCCTTGGCGGCGATCGGGGCCGAAGCCGCTGGCGCGGGGGCGGGCCGCGGCGCCGGTTTGGCTGCCGGCTTGGCCGGCGGCTTGGGCGCGGCCTTGGGTGCGGCCTTGGGCGCGGACGCCGAGGCGGATGGGGGCGCTGCCTTGGGCGCTGGCTTCGGCGCAGGCTTCGGCGCGGGTGTGGGCACCGGCTTCGGCGCCGGTCTGGGCGCCGAACCGGACGCTGACGCCGACGCCGGCGCCGCTGACGGCCCGGGCGCCGGCATCGCCAGCGGGACGCCGGCACCGCAGGCCAGGGCCAGCGCCAGGCAACCGTGGCGGATTCGTTGGCGGGTCGCGGAATTCATCTGTCGCGAGTGTAGGCGGCGCCCGCGACGGCCTGAACGCCGGGCTTGCCGAAGATCATGACTTGTCATCACCGGGGGCCACAATCGGTGCATGACGGACGCCCCCTTCTCCCCCCGCCAGTCCTTTGACGATGCCGACGCCGCACTGGCCTGTGTGCAGTCGCTGTACCAGACCCAGGTGACCCACCTGCGCCAGCAGTTGCAGGCCTACGTGCAGGGCCAGACACCGCCGCGCCGGGTGCGCGCGCTCTACCCCAGCGTGCGGGTGCACACCCACACGGTGGCGCGCGCCGACACCCGGCTGAGCTTCGGCTTCGTCGCCGGCCCTGGCGTGTTCGAGACCACGCTGACCCGCCCCGACCTGTTCGCCGACTACTACCGCGAGCAGTTCCGCCTGCTGCTGCGCAACCACGGCGTGTCGCTGGAGGTGGGCCTGGGCCACCAGCCGATCCCGGTGCACTTCTGCCTGGCCGAGGCCGACCACGTGGAGGGCTCGCTGAGCGCCGAGCAGCGGCTGCGCCTGCGTGACTTCTTCGATCTGCCCGACCTGGCGGCAATGGACGACGGCATCGCCAACGGCACCTACGAGCCCGGCCCGCGCGAGCCGCAGCCGCTGTCGCTGTTCACCGCACCGCGGGTGGACTACTCGCTGCACCGGCTGCGCCACTACACCGGCACCGCGCCCGAGCACTTCCAGAACTTCGTGCTGTTCACCAACTACCAGTTCTACATCGACGAGTTCATCCGCCTGGGCCATGCGCTGATGCAGGACCCGGCCAGCCCCTACGAGGCCTTCGTCGAGCCCGGCAACGTGCTGACGCCGCGCAGCGGCAGCGCGCGCAGCGCCGGCGGCACGCCGCCGGCGCGGCTGCCGCAGATGCCGGCCTACCACCTGGTGCGCCCGGGCAGCGGCGGCATCACGATGGTCAACATCGGCGTCGGCCCGGCCAACGCGAAGAACATCACCGACCACATCGCCGTGCTGCGCCCGCACGCCTGGATCATGCTGGGCCACTGCGCGGGCCTGCGCAACAGCCAGCAGCTGGGCGACTACGTGCTGGCCCACGGCTATGTGCGCGAGGACCATGTGCTCGACGAGGAACTGCCGCTGTGGGTGCCCATCCCGCCGCTGGCCGAGGTGCAGCTGGCGCTGGAGCAGGCGGTGGCCGAGGTCACCCAGCTGGCCGGCTACGAGCTCAAGAAGATCATGCGCACCGGCACCGTGGCCAGCACCGACAACCGCAACTGGGAACTGCTGCCGCACCCGGGTCCCGAGCGCCGCTTCAGCCAGAGCCGGGCGATCGCGCTGGACATGGAAAGCGCCACCATCGCCGCCAACGGCTTTCGCTTCCGGGTGCCCTACGGCACGCTGCTGTGCGTCAGCGACAAGCCGCTGCACGGCGAGATCAAGCTGCCCGGCATGGCCAACCACTTCTACCGCGAGCGGGTGGACCAGCACCTGCGCATCGGCATCCGCGCGCTGGAACTGCTGCGCGAAGCCGGCGCCAGCCAGCTGCACAGCCGCAAGCTGCGCAGCTTTGCCGAGGTGGCCTTTCAGTGAGCGACGGGGCGCGTCAGGGCGCGGTGTGCACCAGCAGTTCGCCCACCGAGTACAGGCCGTCGCCGTTGCTGGCGCTGATCCGGAAGTAGCGCACCGGCCCGGGCTGGAAGCCCAGGCCCTTGACGCGGTCCGGGTCGCCCTTGACGGTGGAGATCGTGTCCATGCCGAAGTTGATCTCGCTGTCGGCGGCGCGGATGTTCAGCACGCGGGTCCAGGTCTGGCCGTCGACCGAGGCCATCACCTTGTAGTCGTCGTTGTTGTCGACAGAAATGGTCAGGCCGGTCATGTCGACCACCTCGCCCAGGTCGATCTTCACCTTGGCCGCCGCGTCGCGCCACCAGGCGGTGTTGGTGGTCCAGTCCTGGCCTTGCGCGGGCCAATCGCCGTCGTAGGCGAACGAGCAGCCGGTGACCGGGGCGCTGCAGCTGACGGTGGCCGCCGCCGCCGGGAAGGCCAGGCACAGACCCAGGCCCACGCCCAGGAGAGAAGTGAACACGCGCATCAGGCATCCTCAGGTTGTTCAGGGTGGCCTGGAGTGTGGGCAGGCACGCCGGCTCCGCCCATCCCACATCGCGCTGTCCGGATTCGGGGCCGCAGACCGTTTTCCGGCGCGGATGCCTGATCTGTCTCAAGGGTCGCGCGACGGCGCTTGCGACCCGCGGGCCGCAGGCGTAGGCTGATCCGCACGAAAGATCCACGGCCCGCCCCTTCCGCGGCGCCATCGCGCCCCGGCGGGCCCGGACGAGGAGATGCCTCATGTCAAGCGCATCCTCGGCGGCCGCACTGGCCGCCATGCACGCGATCCGTACCCTGGCCCTGGTGGGCCCCGCCGCCGCCGGCAAGACCAGCCTGAGCGAGGCGCTGCTGGCCCAGGCCGGCGCGATCGGCGCCCCGGGCTCGCTGGAGCGCGGCACCACGGTGTCCGACTTCGACCCGATCGAGAAACGCCTGCAGCACTCGCTGGCCAGCAGTGTGATGCACCTGCAGCACCTGGACACCCGCCTCCACCTGATCGACACCCCGGGAGCGGCTGAACTGGCCGGTCAGGCCCTGCCGGCGCTGGAAGCGGTGGAGACCGCCGCGGTGGTGATCAACGCCGCCGCCGGCATCGAGGCCGGCGCGATCCGCATGATGGAGCACGCTGCGCGGCGCCATCTGGACCGGCTGATCATTGTCAACAAGATCGACGCCCCCGGCGTGGACCTGCAGGCCCTGCTGGGCCAGATCCAGGCCACCTTCGGCAAGGAATGCTTGCCGCTGAACCTGCCCTCGGCCGGCGCGCTGCGGGTGGTGGACTGCTTCTACAACAAGACCGGCTCGGCCGACTTCTCCAGCGTGGAGGCGGCCCACCGCGCGCTGGTGGAACAGGTGGTGGAGGTCGATGGCGACTTCGTCGAGCGCTACCTGAACGACGGCGATATCGACGCCAGCGAGCTGCACGCCCCGCTGGAGGAAGCGCTGCGCCAGGGCCACCTGATCCCGGTGTGCTTCGTCTCGGCACGCAGCGGCGCTGGCGTGAAGGAACTGCTCGACGTGATCGTGCGCCTGCTGCCCGATCCCACCGAGGGCAACCCGCCCGATTTCCTCAAGGGCGAGGGCGCCGAGGCGCAGCCGATGCACGCCACGCCCGATCCGTCGGCGCACGTGCTGGCCCATGTCTTCAAGGTGACCAACGACCCCTTCGTCGGCAAGATGGGCCTGCTGCGCGTGCACCAGGGCACGATCACCCGCGACAGCCAGCTCTACGTGGGCGACGGCCGCAAGCCCTTCAAGGTGGGTCACCTGTTCCGCCTGCAGGGCAAGGAGCACCAGGACGTGGACCGCGCGCTGCCCGGGGACATCGTGGCCATCGCCAAGGTCGATGCGCTCCACTATGACGCTGTGCTGCACGACGCCGCCGAGGACGACCACATCCATCTGGCGCCGCTGGCCTTCCCGCTGCCGGTGCACGGTCTGGCGATCGAACCCAAACGCCACGGTGACGAGCAGCGGCTGTGGGAGATCCTGCAGAAGCTGATCGACGAGGATCCCTGCCTGCGCATCGAGCAGCATGCCGGCACCCACGAGACCGTGGTCTACGGCCTGGGCGAGCTGCACCTGAAGCTGCTGCTCGAGCGCATGAAGGAGGTCTACCGCTTCGAGGTCGACACCCACCCGCCCAAGGTGGCCTACCGCGAGACCATCGGCGGCCGCGCCGAGGCGCAGTACCGCCACAAGAAGCAGACCGGCGGCGCGGGCCAGTTCGGTGAGGTGCACCTGCGGGTGGCGCCGCTGGGCCGCGGTGAGGGCTTCCGCTTCATCGACGCGGTCAAGGGCGGCACCATCCCGACCAACTTCATGCCGGCGGTGGAAAAGGGCGTGCGCGAGGCGCTGGACGGCGGCGTGCTGGCCGGCTACCCGGTGGTCGACATCGAGGTCACGGTCTACGACGGCAAGCACCACAGCGTCGACTCCAAGGAGATCGCCTTCGTCACCGCGGCGCGCAAGGCAACGATCGCCGCCATCCTGGAGGCGCAGCCGGTGCTGCTGGAGCCGATCGTCGATGTCGAGATCAGCGCGCCCGGCCACGCCACCGGCGACATCACCGGCGATCTGTCGTCGCGCCGAGCCCAGGTGGCCGGCACCGATGGCGGCGTGGGCCAGATGATGGTGGTGCGCGCCCAGGCCCCGCTGGCCGAGCTGACCGGCTACCAGACCCGCCTGAATGCGCTGACCGCCGGCCAGGGCCACTACACGCTGGCCTTCAGCCACTACGAGCCGGTGCCGCCGGCGCAACAGGCCAAGCTGGCGGCCAGCTTCAAGCGCATGGATGACTGAGCGAGTGCCCACACCCATCTGAGGCTTGATGCTGACACGGCCGCCCCGGGGGGCTCCCCTGGGGCGGCCGTGTGCTGTGGGCAGCTTGATCGGGGCTTGGCGGGGCCTGGCGGGGCCTTTCAATTGCCATTGCGAATCATTCGTATTTGTTATACGATGTGATCCAACGCCCCTCCTGCCCTGCCCGCCATGCCCACCACCGCCCCGGTTTCCGCCGCCGTCCTGCCCGACCTGGGCGGCGTGCTGCGCCAGGCCCAGCGGCACACCGGCCTGCCGCCGGCCGGCCGCCGCACGCTGGTGCTGGGCGTGCTGGCGGCCCATGGCGCGCTGGCCTGGGGTCTGTGGCAGCTGGACGGCGTCCGCCAGGCGGTGCAGACCGTGCTGCCGCTGCAGGTGAGCTGGATCGCGCCGCCCGCCCCGGTGCCGGTGCCGCCGCCACCGCCGTCGCCAGTGACCCCCCGGCCACTGCCGCGCCCGACGCCGGTGATCGCCGCGGCCCCCTCGCCGGCACCGGCGCCGGCGGCGGCCATCCGCGTGGCGCCTGAGCCGGCGACCGCCGAGCCTGCACCGCCTGCCCCGCCCGCCCCGGCTGCGGTGGCCGCCCCGGCGCCGCCGCCACCGGCCGCACCGGTCGCGCTGCCCAGCTCGGCGCTGCGCTACCTGGTGCCGCCTGCCCAGGTCTACCCGCTGACCTCGCGCCGCTTGCGCGAACAGGGCACGGTGCTGCTGCGCCTGGTGGTCGATGCCCAGGGCCTGCCGCAGCAGGTCAGCCTGCACCGCAGCAGCGGCTTCGCGCGGCTGGACGAGCAGGCGCTGCAGGCCATGCGCGCCGCCCGCTTCGCGCCCCACACCGTCAACGGCACCGCCGTCCCCTGGACCGCGCTGGCGCCGCTGGCCTACGAACTCGAGTGAACCCAGGACCTCAGATGGACACCCCCACCCCCTCCCTCGGCTTCGGCCACTTCCTTTCGCAGTCCGACGCCGTCGGCCAGACCCTGCTCGCGCTGCTGCTGCTGATGTCGGCCGCCTCGTGGGTGATCATCGTCGCCAAGGCGCTCAGCCACCAGCTGCGCCAGCGCCGGGCCAACGGTTTCCTGAACCACTTCTGGAATGCCAGCACGCTGGACGAGGTGCGCCACGAGCTGCAGACCCACGGTGCACGCGACCCCTTCGCCCACCTCTCGGCCCATGCGCTGCACGCCCAGGCACACCACGCGCGCCACGGCGCGGCCAAGCTGTCCGAGGCCGGCACCGCCAGCGAGTTCATCACCCGCACGATCAAGAAGGTGCTGGACGAGGAGACCACCCGCCTGGAAGCTGGCCTGACCACGCTGGCCACGGTGGGCGCCACCGCGCCGTTCGTCGGCCTGTTCGGCACCGTCTGGGGCGTGTACCACGCGCTGCTGGCGATCGGCCTGAGTGGCGCCGGCACGCTGGACAAGGTGGCCGGCCCGGTGGGCGAGGCGCTGATCATGACCGGCCTGGGCCTGGCCGTGGCCATCCCCGCGGTGGTGGCCTACAACGCCTTCACGCGCAGCAACCGGGTGCTCACCGGCCGGCTCGACGCCTTTGCGTTCGAGCTGCACAGCTTCCTGACCATGGGCGAAGCGCCGGGCGCGCAGACCCAGGCGCCAGCGCCGGTGCGCCAGCTCAAGCCCGCGGCCTGAGCCGGGAGCCCGCCATGGCCTTCGCCTCCTTCGACAAGCAGCGCGGCGCCGCCCCGCTGGCCGAGATCAACATGGTGCCGCTGATCGACGTGATGCTGGTGCTGCTGGTCATCTTCATCGTCACCGCGCCGCTGCTGACGCACGCCGTGAAGCTGGAGCTGCCGCGCGCCGACACCGCCACCAACACGCTGCTGCCCCAGACGATCGAGTTCGCGATCGACGCTGCCGGCCAGCGCTACTGGAACGGCGAGCGCATCGACCGCGCCGAGGCCGCACGCCGCTTCAGCCAGGCCGGCGCCACCGACCCGCGCACCGAGGTGCAGCTGCGCGCCGATGGCGACAGCGCCTACCGCAGCGTCGCCGAGACGCTGGCCGATGCCTCGCGCGCCGGCCTCACCCGCATCGGCTTCGTCAGCCAGCCCGACAGCCGCTGAGCGGCCCGTCCCACCCTGCCCACGCGGCCCTGCCAGGCGGCCGCGCGGGACCACGCATCCCCACGAATCCACATCGTCCACGGAGAACCCCATGCATGACCTGACCCGCCACACCCTGTTGCCGCTCGGTGCCCTGGCCGCCGGCTTCGGCGTCGCCAGCCTGGCGGTGGCCCAGACCGCCCCGCCGGACGCTGCAGCCAGCGAGACCGTGCTGCCCGTTGTCAAGCTCAAGGCCGCGGCCGAGCCCACGGCCAAGGACTCGGTGCAGGCCACCACCACCTCGATCGGCAAGGGCACGCAGGCGCTGCGCGACCTGGGCCAGTCGATCACCGTGGTCACCGAGAAGCTGATCGACGACCGCCACCTCGACACGATGAAGGACGTGCTGCGCAACACCGCGGGCATCACCTTCCTGGCGGCCGAGGGCGGCGAGGAGGACATCCGCCTGCGCGGCTTCCCGCTGCAGAGCACCGGCGACGTCTTCGTCGATGGCCTGCGCGACCCCGCCTTCTACGACCGCGACACCTTCTTCCTGGACCGGGTGGAGGTGCTGCGCGGCTCGGCCTCGATGCTGTTCGGACGCGGCTCCACCGGCGGCGCGGTCAACCAGGTCACGAAGACGCCGCGCCTGATCGACGAGCACCAGGTCGACCTCACCGTCGGCAGCCACGGCTATGTGCGCGGCGTGGGCGACTTCAACCTGAAGATGGGCGACAACGCCGCGCTGCGCCTGGGCACCATGGTCACCCAGGCCGACAGCAACGGTGCCGGCAGCGCGATCAACAAGACCGGCGTCGCCGCCGCCTACCGCTGGGGCATAGGCGAGCGCGACGAGTTCCTGGTCAGCGCCAGCGTGCTGGACAACCGCAACGGCATGAACTACGGCCTGCCGTGGATCCGGCCCAGCGCCAGCGCCACGGTCGACCGCACCACGCTGCTGCCGCTGGACCCCGACAGCTACTACGGCCTGGCCAGCGACTACAACGCCAGCGCGGCCACCCAGGTCACGCTCAGCCACACCCATCGCTTCGCGCCCCAGGTGCAGTGGCGCACCCAGCTGCGCAGCGGCCACTTCACGCGCGACCAGCGCGCCGGCACCGTGCGCCTGTGCGGGCCGCGCGCGGTCACGGCACCGGATGGCAGCGTCAGCTACACGCCCAACGCCGCCTGCCCCGACCAGCTGGTGCCGGTGACGCTGGAGAACTTCAGCGCCTCGACCGCCCTCACCCGCGGCACCAACCTGAAGATCCAGAACGTCGACACGCTCGCCCTGCAAAGCGACCTGAGCGCAGCCTTCGAGGCACTGGGCCTGCGCCACGAGCTGACCGCCGGCTTCGACGCGGCCCAGGAGCGCAAGCGGGTCTACGCCGCCCGCTCGGCCGCCCAGGGCGGTGTGACGATCGACAAGCCGGTGACCACGGTGGGCACACCCGACGATGGCGCCAGCGTCGACGAGTCCAGCCGCGTGCTGCGCCTGGCCAGCGCCTACACCTCGCAGGCCCTGGGCGTCTATGCGCAGGACCTGCTGCAGCTGGCGCCGAGCTGGAAGCTGCTGGCCGGCCTGCGCTACGACCACCTGCAGGGCGACTACACGCTCAACACCCTGCCGGCCAACGCCGCCGGCCCGCTCACCACCACCGCGTACCAGATGACGGTGTCGGAGTGGAGCCAACGCCTGGGCCTGCTGTTCCAGCCGAACGACCGGATGAGCTTTCACCTCTCGGGCGCCACCTCGTTCAACACCTCGGGCGACGCCTACTCGCTGAGCGCCGCCAACGCCGATGTGCCGCCCGAGCAGTCGATCAACCTGGAGCTGGGCGCCCGCCTGGAGTCGGCCGACGGCCAGTGGAGCCTGCGCACCGCGGCCTTCCGCTCGACCAAGCTGCACGAGCGCAACACCGACCCGGACAGCCAACTGGTCACGCTGTCGGGCCGGCGCCATGTGGCGGGGCTGGAGATCGACGTGGCCGGTCGGCTGACGCCGCAGTGGGAGGTGTTCGCCTCCTACATGTGGATGCCGGTGGCCAAGATCGACGAGGGCGTGGCGGGCTCCGAGGGCGAGGGCACCCGGCCCTCGCTGACCCCGCGCCACTCGGGCACGGTGTGGACCACCTACCAGCTCACGCCGCGCTGGCGCGTGGGGGGTGGCCTCAACGCCCGCTCCTCGCAGTCGCCCAACCGCAACCCGGGCTGGACCGCGCCCGGCTACATCACCGCCGACCTGATGGCCGAGGTGGTGGTGGTGCCCGAGCGCTTCACCGTCAAGGCCCACCTCACCAACGTCACCAACAAGCTCTACGCCGAGTCGCTCTACAGCGGGCACTACATCCCGGGCGCCGGCCGCCTGCTGATGCTGACCGGCAGCCTGAAGTTCTGAGACGGAGAGTCCCGATGCTGATCCGCATTCCCGGCCTGCTCGGCCCCGCCGCCCTGGCGCAGGCCCGGGCCCTGCTGGCCGACGCGCCCTGGGAGCCCGGCGCGGCCACCGCCGGCACCCAGGCGCGCCAGGTCAAGCACAACGAGCAGCTCGCGCCCACCGGCGCGCCGGCGCGGCAGATCCAGGCCCTGGTGCTGGGGGCGCTGCAGGGGCACCCGCTGTTCTTCTCGGCGGCACTGCCGCGCAGGATCTTCCCGCCGATGGTCAACCGCTACAGCGGCGCCACCAACCACTACGGCGCGCATGTCGACAACGCGGTGCGGGTGATCCCCGGCAGCGACGGCGAGCGGGTGCGCGCCGACATCAGCGCCACCGTCTTCCTGGCCGAGCCGCACGAGTACGACGGCGGCGAGCTGGTGATCGCCGACACCTACGGCGAGCAGCGCATCAAGTGGGCCGCCGGCGACATGGTGCTCTACCCGGCCAGCAGCGTGCACCGCGTGGAGCCGGTCACCCGCGGCGCCCGGCTGGCGGCCTTCCTGTGGGTGGAGAGCATGGTGCGCAGCGACGAGCAGCGCCGCCTGCTGTTCGACCTGGACCTGTCGCTGATGCGCCTGCGTGAGCGCCACGGCGATGACGAGGACACGGTGCGGCTGGCCGGCACCTACCACAACCTGCTGCGTCAATGGGCCAGCACCTGAGCCCCGCACCGGCGATGAGCGCCGACGAGTTCGCCCGGCGCGCGGCGGCGCGGCTGCCGTCGGCCTGCCGGGACTACATCGATGGCGGCGCCGCCGACGAGCTGACCCTGGCCGCCAACCGCGCCGACTGGGCCGCGCTGCGCCTGTGGCCGCGCGTGCTGCGCCCGCTGGGCACGGCCGACACCCGCACCCGCATCGGCCCGCATGCGGTGGCCCACCCGATCTGGCTGGCCCCGGTGGCCTTCCAGCGCCTGGCCCACCCGGATGGCGAACTGGCCAGCGCGCTGGCCGCCGCCGCCCAGGGCGCCGGCATGGTGCTGAGCGGCCAGAGCAGCGTCGAGGTCGAACGTGTGGCCGCCGCCTTCGCCCGCGAACCCGGGGCCGGCCCGCTGTGGTTCCAGCTGCACGCCCAGCCCGACCCGGGCCTGACCCGTGCACTGGCCCAGCGCGCCCAGGCCGCCGGCTGCCAGGCGATCGTGCTGACGGTGGACGCGCCGGTGCACGGCGTGCGCGACCGCGAGCGCCGCGCGGGCTTCCGGCTGCCCGCCGGCGTGCGCGCGGTGCACCTGCCCGAGGGCCCTGTGGCGCAGCACCCGATCGACGCGCTGCTGCAGGCCGCGCTCACCTGGGAGCAGCTGGACACGCTGCGCGCCGCCACCGGCCTGCCGCTGTGGCTCAAGGGCGTGCTGCACCCGGACGATGCGCGCCGCGCGCTGGACGCCGGCATTGCGGGCCTGATCGTCTCCAACCACGGCGGCCGCACGCTGGACACCGCGGTCTCCACCGCCTGGGCGCTGCCGCACATCGCACGCGCGGTGGACGGCCGCCTGCCGCTGCTGGTGGACGGCGGCATCCGCCGCGGCACCGATGTGCTCAAGGCGCTGGCGCTGGGCGCCCAGGGGGTGCTGATCGGCCGCCCGCAGGTGCATGCGCTGGCCGCCGAAGGGCCGCTGGGCGTGGCGCGGCTGCTGCGGATCCTGCGCGACGAGCTGCAGGTGGCGATGGCGCTGACCGGCTGCGCCCGCATCGCCGACATCACGCCGGCGCTGCTGGCCCAATAGCCCCAAAATCTGTCGGGACAAACCGTCCTGACGCAGAATCCCGGCTGTCGAAAGGGGAGTAGCCGGCACCGATCCCCTTGGTGTCGCGGCCCCCCGTCAGTACGGAGCACCGGCGCCTTGCCGGATCGCTCCCGGGACCGCACAGGGCGCCTGAGCCCTGGCAAGACCTTTCGGCGCGAACCCATCCACCCTTCCTTCCAGGAGAGTCCATGGACACCATCGCGCCGATCTGGCTGTGGTCTGTCTTCGTCGCCACCGTGCTGGTGGCCCTGTTCGTCGATTTTGTCGTGCTCAAGAAGCAGGGCGCGCACGCCGTGGGCGTGCGGGAGGCGGCCTGGTGGTCGCTGATCTGGGTCGCCGTCAGCCTGGCCTTCAACGGCCTGCTGTGGTGGGCCGTGCAGCAGGACCACGGCACCGCGCTGGCCAACGAGAAGTCGCTGGAGTTCCTCACCGGCTACCTCATCGAGAAGAGCCTGGCGGTGGACAACATCTTCGTCTTCCTGATGATCTTCACCTACTTCGCGGTGCCGCCGGCCTACCAGAAGCGGGTGCTGATGATCGGCATCATCGGCGCGATCGTGCTGCGCACGCTGATGATCCTGGCCGGCGCCTGGCTGATCCAGGAGTTCCACTGGCTGCTCTACGTCTTCGGTGCCTTCCTGGTGCTCACCGGCGTGAAGATGTGGTGGGCCGCCGGCCAGGACAACAGCCTGGACGACAACCCCGCGCTGAAGCTGCTGCGCCGCGTGCTGCCGGTGTCCAAGGGCTTTGACGGCGAGAAGTTCTTCACCGTCGAGAACGGCAAGCGCATCGCCACGCCGCTGATGCTGGTGATCGCGCTGGTGGGCCTGACCGACGTGATCTTCGCGGTGGACTCCATCCCCGCGATCTTCGCGATCACCACCGACCCGTTCATCGTGCTGACCTCCAACGTCTTCGCGATCCTGGGTCTGCGCGCGATGTACTTCCTGCTGGCCGCGGTGGCCGAGCGCTTCCACCTGCTCAGCTACGGCCTGGCGGTGGTGCTCGTCTTCATCGGCACGAAGATGATGCTGATCGACGTCTTCAAGATCCCGGTGGCGGTGTCGCTGGGCGTGGTGGCCGCGATCCTGGGCGTGACGATGTGGCTGAGCATGCGCACGGCGCCCAAGCCCAAGCTCAGCAGCCCGCAGGCCTGAGGCCGCCGCGGTCCGGTGCCGTGCTCACTGCTGACGCGGGGGCACGGGCCGGATCGCAGCGTCCAGCGCCGAGCGCGCGGCATCCCCCTCACGGGCCGCCTGCTCGGCGCTGCGGCAGCGGGTGACCGGGATGTTGCTGCCCAGGGGCGCTTCGCGGGTGCAGATCTGCTGCGACGCGCTGCCCGCCGGCGTCTCGGGGCTGGCACAGGCGGCCAGCAGGCCGGCGACGGTGATGGCGATCAGGACCTTGTCCATGGGACGTCTGCACCCCCTGCTGCATGCGTTCAACGCACTATAGCCTTCGGACGCCGCCGTGCCAGCCTTGGACCGTCTCGCCGTATCATGAGGGCATGACCGCCGTACGCGACGTGGCCGCGATCCGCCTCGACAACGCGCTGCTGCTGTTCGACGAATTCGTCCAGGCCACCGTCAAGCATCCCGATGCCGCCACGCTGCGCGGCCTGGAGCGCCGGTTCGCCGAGCGGCTGCAGATCCAGCCAAGCTACTGGAGCCAGATCAAGAGCCGCTCGCGCCAGATCGGCGAGCGGCTGGCCCGTCAGTTCGAACAGTGCAGCCACAAGCCCGCCTTCTGGATGGACGAGCCGCATGCGGCCGCGCCGGAACCGGTGGCCGCCGACGACCGCCTGGAGCCGCGCAACGACGACGAGCGCTTCATCACCGGCCTGGTGCTGGCCTACTACCGCCGCAACCCGCAGCGCGCCCGCACCAAGCTGATGGACCTGCTGGGCGAGGTGCTGGCGCCGCCGCCACCGGCGACCCAGCCGGCGCCGGTTGAACGGCCGCCGCGCCCCACCGCCGTGGCCAGCGCCCCGGCGGCCCCGGTCGCTGCGCCCGCGGCCGACCCGATGGCGCTGTGGCGCGCCTCACAGGCGGGCGTGGCGCCGCTCAAGAAGAAGCGCTGACGCCCATCGTGGGCCGGCCGCGGCCAGCAAGGCGCGACGGCGCGCAGCGCCTGGCCTGGGGGCCCACCGCGGGCCGCCGGGCCGCCCCAAGGCCCGCGGAGCCCCCTTGGGGGGCGAGTCCGGACGGGCGTCGTCCAGTGGACGAGGCCCGCCTGACGAGCGGGACGGCCGTCAGGCCGGCCGCGGCCTGCAAGGCGCGACGGCGCGCAGCGCCTGGCCTGGGGGCTCACCGCGGGCCGCCGGGCCGCCCCAAGGCCCGCGGAGCCCCCTTGGGGGGGCGAGTCCGGACGGGCGTCGTCCAGTGGACGAGGCCCGCCTGACGAGCGGGACGGTCGTCAGGCCGGCCGCGGCCTGCAAGGCGCGACGGCGCGCAGCGCCTAGCCTGGGGGCTCCAGTGTCATGCAGTGGCCATCACACTGAGACCCAGCTCCCGCATCATCAGCTCGCGCATGATGAATTTCTGCGGCTTGCCGGTCACAGTGACCGGCAGGTCGTCGACGAAGCGGATGTAGCGCGGCACCTTGTAGTGGGCGATCTGTTCACGGCACCAGTCGCGCACCTCGTCCTCGGTGCAGGACTGGCCCGGGCGCACGATGATCCAGGCGCACAGTTCCTCGCCATAGCGGCTGTCGGGCACGCCAAAGACCTGCACCGCGGCCACCTTGGGGTGGCGGAACAGGTATTCCTCGACCTCGCGCGGGTAGATGTTCTCGCCGCCGCGGATCACCATGTCCTTCACCCGGCCGACGATGTTGCAGTAGCCCTGGGCGTCGATCGTGGCCAGGTCGCCGGTGTGCATCCAGCCCTCACGCAGCGCGTCCGCCGTGCGCTCCGGGTCGTCCCAGTAGCCCAGCATCACCGAGTAGCCGCGGGTGCACAGCTCGCCCTTCTCGCCCACCGGCACGATGCGGCCGTCGATGTCGACCACCTTGACCTCCAGGTGCGGCAGCACCCGGCCGACGGTGGTGACGCGCTTGTCCAGCGGGTCGTCGGTGGCGCTCTGGAAGGACACCGGGCTGGTCTCGGTCATGCCGTAGGCGATGGTGACCTCGGTCATGTGCATCAAGGACTGCACACGGCGCATCACCTCGATCGGGCAGGGCGCGCCGGCCATGATGCCGGTGCGCAGCGTGGACAGGTCGAACTGCGCGAAGTCGGGGTGGTCCAGCTCGGCGATGAACATGGTGGGCACGCCGTGCAGCGCGGTGCAGCGCTCGGCCTGCACCGCGGCCAGCGTGGCGCGCGGCTCGAAGGCCTCGCCCGGGAACACCATGGCCGCACCGCTGCCCACGCAGGCCAGCACCGCCAGCACCATGCCGAAGCAGTGGTACAGCGGCACGGGGATGCACAGCCGGTCGGCCGGACCCAGCTGCATGCAGCCGGCCACCGCCAGCGCGTTGTTGACGATGTTGTGGTGCGTCAGCGTGGCGCCCTTGGGTGCGCCGGTGGTGCCGCTGGTGAACTGGATGTTGATCGGCTGGTGGGCCTCGAGCGCCGGCACCTCGGCCAGCACGGTGCGGTGCTGCGCCCCGTCGGCGCACAGCGCGGCCCAGTTCAGCATGCCGCGTGTGGGCTCGTCGCCCAGGCGCACCACCCGGCGCAGCGCCGGCAGGCGCGGCGCGCCGCCGCTGTCGCCCCAACCCAGGTTCTGCAGCAGGCCCAGGTAGTTGCTGGACTTGAAGGCCGCCGCCGTGACCAGCACGCTGACACCCACCTTGTTCAGCGCGTACTCCAGCTCGGCCAGGCGGTAGGCCGGGTTGATCGTCACCAGGATCGCGCCGATGCGCGCGGTGGCGAACTGGGTGACCAGCCACTCGGCGCGGTTCGGGCTCCAGATGCCCACGCGGTCGCCCGGCCGCACACCCAGGCGCCACAGGCCAGCGGCGGCGTCGGCCACCTGGGCGTCCAGCTCGGCCCAGGTCCAGCGCAGGCCCTGCTCGACGAAGACCGCCGCCTCGGCCGACGGCGCCTGATCGACCGCGCGGCGCAGCAGCTGGTCCACCGTCAGGCCGCTGAGCGGCTGGTCGGTCAGGCCGCGGACCAGGGAGCGGCCGGCATCGGGCAGGCGGGGATCATCCATGGGTGTCAGGGAACCAGTTGGTGCTGCCGCAGCGTCTGCGAGGGCAGCTCGTCGAACATCGCCTTGTAGTGGCGGGTGAAGTGGCTGGCGCTGGAAAAGCCCAGCATCGACGCCAGCTCGGTGATCGGCTTGCTGGCCGGGTCGCCGCACAGCTTCAGCGCGCGGCGCGCCTCGTTCAGGCGCAGTGCGCGCAGGTAGGCCTGCGGCGTGGTGTGCATGAATTCCTCGAAGCAGTACTGCAGGCTGCGCCGGCTGGCAAACGCCGCGGCGCAGATCTCGCCCACGCCGATGTCCTGCTCCAGGTGGGCACGCATGAAGTCGATCGCGCGCTGCACCACCTTCAGCCGGCTGTCGGCGCGGCGCGGGATGGTGCTGCCCTGCGGACCGCTGCGGTCGCCGCCCATGGCCAGCAGCACGGCCTGGTTCAGCGCCATCGCCAGCAGCTCGGACTCGCGCTTGTCGCTGGCCGGCTGGCCCAGGGCGTCCTCGGCCTCGCCGCAGACCGCCAGCAGCATCTGGCGGATCGCCTGCGCCGAGTCGGGCGACAGGCCCAGGTTGCGCTCGTTCTCGGCCTGCTGCAGCCATTCGCGCTTGGCCGGGGCCAGCGTGCGCTCAAGCATCTCGCGGTGCACCGCCAGGCCGATCAGGTCGAGCTCACCGGCCGAGACCACATCGACCTCGCGCCCGCCGGGCAGCACCATCAGCGTGTCGCGGTCCAGCGCGCGCCCGGCGTAGACCGAGCCGGGCTGCACCGCCAACGGCAGCGCCAGCACGACATGGTCATCGGGCGGCGCGATGTGCTCACGCAGCTGGCGGTTGGTCTGCTCGCGCACCAGAAAGCCGTCGCGCAAGGCCAGGTGCCACAGCTCGCCGCGGAAGCGGCCGCAGGACAACTGCTCGTAGTGCTGGTCCCAGCCGGTCAGGGCCTCGGCCTGGTCGTCGACGTCGTGCGCCGTGTGTCGGGTCAGTGCAGCCATTCGATCCTCCTCGATCTCCGGCATGTCATGTGCAGATGCTGTGCCAGCCGCGGCCGCTCGGCTAGCCCGGGATCACCCGCACGCCGGCGGCCCCGGCCAGCGCCAGCCGGCCATCGGGCAGCGGCACCGCACCGGTCAGCGTGCTGCGGTCGTCCAGGCGGCGGAAGTCCATGGCATCGGCGCTGGCCGCGCCCTGCAGCTGCGTGCCGTCGCCGCCCACCATCAGCACGCGCCCGGCGGCCAAGGGCACCACCGCGGTGATCGAGCCGGCCTGCTCGGCACGGTGCTGGGTCCAGCTGCGCCCGTCATCGGTGCTGCGCACCCAGTGGCCGCGCATGCCGCCGGCCAGCAGCGTGCCGCCGATGTCGGCGCCGCTCCACAGCGAACCGGCGTAAGCGGTCTTCACCGCGGCCCAGGTGTCGCCCTGGTCGGTGCTGCGCAGCACATGGCCGGATTCGGCCGCAATCAGCCAGGTGCCTGCGGCCGAGACGAAGACCCGGTTCAGGTGGCGCTCGCCCTCCTCGCCTTCGAGCAGCGTGGCGGGCTTCCAGCTGGCGCCGCCATCGCGGCTGGCCAGCGCGAAGCCGAAGCCACCCACCGCCAGACCGCGGCCGCCGGCGTCGACGCGGATCGACAACAGCACGTCCGGGCTCCTGGCCTCGCCGGCCACGCGCTGCCAGTGCTCGCCGGCGTCGTCACTGCGCAGGATGGTGCCGCCATGGCCGCAGGCCCACAGCTGGGTGGCGCTGCTGGCATGCAGTGCGGTGAGGGTCACGCGGGTGGGCACCGCCTGGGCCTGGCGCCAGTGGGCGCCCTGGTCGTCGGACAGCAGCACATGGCCGCGCTCGCCCACCGCCACCAGGCGCTGGCCGGCCAGCGTCAGGTCCAGCAGCGGCCCGCGGGCGGCCAGCGGCATCGTGCGGGCGGCGCCATCGGGCGCGAAGGCGGCGCTGGCGCGGCTGCCGGCCAGCATGGCCCCGGCCAGGGCCAGCCAGTGGCGTCGGTTCATCAACGGGTGCATCAGGGGGTGCATCAGGGGGTGCATCAGTGGGCTCCGAACGGACGGTGCACCGGCCCGCGGCGCGCGATCAGCAGGTCGATCACCACCGCCAGCGCGGGCAGCAGCGTGATCGCCATCACCATGTTGAGCATGAACATGAAGGCCAGCAGCAGGCCCATGTCGGCCTGGAACTTCAGCGGCGAGAAGACCCAGGTCGCCACGCCCACGCTCAGCGTCAGCGCGGTGAAGACGGTGGCGATGCCGGTCTCGGTCAGTGCGCGGTGGAAAGCCGGCACGATGGTCTGGCCCTCGGCCAGGTACATCTGCAGGCGGTTGTAGATGTAGAAGGCGTAGTCCACGCCGATGCCCACCGCCAGCACCATCACCGGCAGCGTGGCCACCGTCAGGCCGATGTCCAGCGCCTTCATGAACCAGTAGCCGACGAAGGTGGCCACGGTCAGCGGCAGGCAGCAGGCCAGCACCGCGCGCCAGTCCCGGTAGGTCAGGAAGACCAGCACCACGATGGTGGCGTAGACGTACAGCATCATCGGCAGCTCGGTGGCCTCCAGCACTTCGTTGGTGGCCGCCTGCACGCCGGCGTTGCCGCTGGCCAGGCGCACCTTCAGGCCATCGAAGGCGTTCTCGGCGCGCCAGGCCTTGACGGTTTCCACCGCGCGGTGAATGGTCTGCGCCTTGTGGTCGGACAGGTAGGCATGCACCGGCAGCACGGTGCAGCGCGGGTCGTACAGGCCCGAGCCCTCGCCCACCAGGCCGATGAAGCTGGCCATCGAGCGCTTGTCGCGCGGCAGGTCGCCCCAGCGCGGGTTGCCCTCGTTGAAACCCGCGGCGCCCAGCTTGACCAGCGCCGGCAGACCCGCGGTGCCGATCACGCCCTCGGTGTTCTGCAGCGACCAGGCCAGGTCGTCGATGGCGCTCATCGTCGTCCAGTCGTGGCAGGCGTCCTCGGGCGTCTCGCCCACCACGGTCAGCACGTCCAGGCCGACGGTGAACTTCTCGGCGATCGACACCGCGTCCAGGTTGTAGCGCGCGCTGTCGCGCAGCTCCGGCGCGCCCGGCTGCACATAGCCCACATGGCGGTCGCGCGAGCCCCACACCGCCAGGCCGAACAGCAGCACGCCCAGCAGCACGGTCCAGCGCGCGTTGCGCGGATCGGCCACGCGCGAGATCAGCGAGATCTGGCTCTCGCGCCGCGCCCGCATCACCTGCATGCGCTGGCCCCAGCCGCTGTCGAGCTTCACATAGGACGCGACGATCGGCAGCATCACCAGGTTGGTGACGATCTTGTAGGCCACGCCCAGCGAGGCGGTGATCGCCAGCTCGCGGATCATCGGGATCGGGATCACCAGCAGCGTGGCGAAGCCGACGAAGGCGGTGATCAGCGCCATCGTGCCCGGCACCAGCAGGCCGGCGAAGCTGGCGCGCGCGGCGTCGTGGACGCTTTGGCCCAGGCCGATCTCGCGGGTGATGTAATTGATCTGCTGCACGCCGTGCGACACGCCGATCGCGAACACCAGGAAGGGCACCAGCACCGCCAGCGGGTCCAGCCCGTAGCCCAGGATCTGCAGCGAGGCGAACTGCCACACCAGCGACACCAGCGAGCAGAACAGCGCGGTGGCGGTGAAGGCCACGCTGCGGCAGTACCAGTAGACCGCCGCCGCGGTCAGCACGAAAGCCAGCGCGAAGAACACCACCACGCCCTTGGCGCCCTCGGCGATGTCGCTGATCTGCTTGGCAAAGCCGATGATCTGCACCTCGACCTGCGCGTCCTCGAACTTGCCGCGGATCTCCTGCTCGATCTTCGGGCCCAGCGCGATGTAGTCCAGCGGCGCGCGGGTCTGCGGGTCGGCGTCGAGCAGGTCGGCGGTGACCATCGCACCGCTGAAGTCCGCCGCCACCAGCGAGCCCACGTAGCCGCCCTGCACCACGTTGTCGCGGATGCGGCCGATCACCGTGGCGTCAAGCTTGTCGGGGGTGACGTCGCCACCGATCACGTCGCGCGCCTCGTAGCCCTCCTCCGTCACCTGCATCACGCGGGTGTTGGGGGTCCACAGCGAGCTGACCGAGCGGCGGTCCACGCCGGGCAGGTACATCACCGCCTGGGTGACCTCGTTCAGGCGCTTGAGCGTGGCCGGCTGCCAGATGTCTCCCTGGCGCGCGCGCACCACGATGATCAGGCGGTTGGCGCCGAACAGCACGTCCTTGTACTGGACGAAGGTGTCGGTGTATTCATGGCCCAGCGGCAGTTGCTTGCCGAAACCGGCCGTCATGTGCAGGCGGGCCGCGAACACCGCCATCAGCGCAGTGGTCGCCAGCATCACCGCCAGCACCTTGGCGCGGTGGCCGAACAGCAGGCGCTCGGCCGCCTGCACGAGTTGGGTGAGCAGCATGGAAGAACCCGTCAGGGACGCGCCGCCCGCAAGGGCGGCGCGCCGGGGTCAGAAGTTGTAGGAGACGCTGGCCGAGACGTTGTCGCGGTCACGCAGCATGTTGCCCAGCCCGCCGCCGAAGAAGGCGGTGTAGCCCAGCTGCACCCGCCAGACGGCGCTGTTGTCGAACAGCGCGCCGACGAACAGCGACTTGCGTCCCTCGACGAAGGGCAGCGTGTTCGGCGAGATGCCCTTGACGTCGTGCGTGAACACGGTGGACTGGGTCAGGTTCCAGTCGCTGCCCCAGACGCGCGGGTAGCTCAGGTCGAACTCGATCGCGTAGCCGAAGGAGCTCTTGGTCGGGTTCTTGTACGAGGGGAAGATCAGGTAGGGCACCTGGCCGATCTTCAGGCTGGGGTAGTGGGTGAGGGCCACCTCGGCCAGCACCGTGCCCTCGGCCGCGCCCAGCGCCTTGACCAGCGCGCCCATCGGCGAGTTGACCTCGGTGAAGTACAGGCCGGTCAGGTGGGCCTGGATCTTCTTCTCTTCGGTGTAGCCGCGCACCGTGATGCGGCCGTTGGCGTCGGCATTGGCCGGGTCGAAGATGCTGTACTTGCCGGCGAAGGGCACGCTGCCGTCGATCGCCACCGAGTCGCGCGGCCGGTACGAGATCTCGCCCCCCACCGCGACCGGGCCGGCCTTGGTGTTGAAGCTGGCGCCGAACAGGTCCTTGTCGCGGCCGAACTCGTTGTAGTAGCCGATGCTCGCGACGTTGTGGGCCGCGTAGGCCGGGTCGGTGAACAGCGTGGTGAAGGGCAGCTTGTCGTGGTAGCGCTCGTAGTACAGCGCGAATTCCGTCTCCAGGCTGGCCGGCTTGAAGCGCATCGCCAGGCCGTACTGGCCACCGGTGGGCGGGCGCTTGTCACGCTCGAAGGGCACGACGTTGATGCCGGGCTGGATGCCGGTGCCGATGTCGCCGCAGGGCGTGGGCGCGGTGCACAGGCCGAAGGCGCTCAGCGACGAGCTGGGGATGTAGGCCGGGCGCTGGCCGGCCCCCGCCACATCGGCCGCCGAGAAGAAGGTGCCCACCGGGTCGAAGCGGAAGGCGTTCCAGGCGATCTGGTAGTAGGCCTCGGCGCTGACGCTGCTGCTCAGGCCGGTGTTCAGGCTGATCATCGGCGCCGGGCGCAGGATCTCCTTGACCTGGGTGCCGGGGGTGTGGAGCTTGCGCAGGTCGAAGGCGTTGATCGAGTTGATGCCGCCGATGACGAAGATGTCCTCGCCCCAGCTCAGCACCTGGTTGCCCAGGCGCACGGTGGCGGTGCGGTCGTCCAGCCACTTGAAGTCCTTCGAGACCCAGGCATCCAGCAGCGTCGCGTTGTGCACCGCGATGTTGCGCGCGGCCGAGGACAGGTCGGTGCGCTTGGTGTTGTCGGCAGCCGGGTCGTAGACCCAGGTGCCGCGGGCCAGCGCGCGCCAGCCGTCGGTGGTCTTCAGGCCGAACTCGTGGGTGCCCTTGACGGCGCTGGAGACCAGCTGGCCGCGCTTGTAGTTCAGGTTGCCGTCGTCGCCGTTGAGGACGTTGAAGTCCGGGTTGGCGGCGCCGTCGTTGCCGGCACCGTTGAGCTGAGAGCCCAGTGGCGCGCCGGTGGGCACCTTGCCGCCGTTGTCGTTGCCGATGGCCAGCGGATCAGGCTTCTGCAGCCGCCACTGCAGACCGAAGCTCAGCGTGGTGTTGAAGTCGATCTCGGTGCCGCCGTCGGTGGTGGTGCGCCAGGCGTGGGCCGGCGCGGCGGACAGCAGGGCCGCGGCGGCGGCCGCGGCCAGCGCGGTCTGGCGCCGCGCTGCGTGACGTGGGGTGGGTCGCATATGTACTTCTCCTCGCCGTGGGTCAGCGGGCGCCGGCGCGGCGCAGTTCGTCGGGGTTGAACTTGTTGGCGTCGATGCGGCCCTCGCGGCCCGCCAGCCAGTCGGTCTTGCCTTCCTGGGGCATGTTGTCGGCCATGTAGCGGCCCACGTTCAGGTCATAGACCGTGTAGCCCTGGTAGACGCAGGCCGGCAGTTCCCAGGCCACGTAGGGGTAGCTCTCCTGCACGCGCCAGACCTTGCCCTGGGCGTCGTAGATGTCGGCCGCGACCATCATCCAGCTGTCCTCGTCCAGGTAGATGGTGCGCTTGGGGAACTGGTGGCGCTGGCCGGCCTTGACGGTGGCCTCGATCTTCCAGACGCGGTGCGCCTCGTAGCGGATCAGGTCGCGCTTGGGGTACTCGGGGCCGAAGATGTCGGCCAGCTTCTTGCCCTGGTCATTGAAGCGGAAGGTGTTGTAGGGCACCACCAGTTCCTGCTTGCCCACCAGCTTCCAGTCGTAGCGGTCCAGGCGGCCGCCGAACATCGGGTACTGGTCCACCGCCAGCAGGTTCTCGTAGCCCGGCACCGGGTTGTCGTAGCTGAAGGTGGGGGCGCGGCGCACGCGGCGCTGGCCGGGGAAGTACAGCCAGGCGTCGTTGTCCTTGGCCAGGAAGTAGTGCACCAGGATCAGCTCGCCGGTGCGGGCGGCCGGGGCCACCACCTCGTTGAGCAGCTTGTACTCGGCGCCCTCACCGTCGGGGATGGGCTTGCCGCCCAGGTCACCGCCGGGCGTCACCGTCCACTGGTCCTGCACCAGCGGCACGAACTTGCCGTCGCCCGGTTGCGAGAAGACGGTGGAGTAGCGCTCGATGCGGCCCTCGCCCAGCCAGCGCAGCTTGTAGTTCCACATCGCCTCGGCGCCATTGGCCGGGATCGGGAAGGGGATGCCGCCGCTGACGGCCTTCTCCAGGTCGTAGCCGTTGGCGGCCAGCTTGGCGGTGGTGGCGTTCTTGCGGGTGTTGGTGTAGACCGCCTCAGGGTAGCCGCAGGTGCGCCGCGTGGGGTAGACCTCCATGCGGTAGTCCTTCTTGCCCTTGAGCAGGGCCAGCTGGCCATCGCTGAGCTTGTCCTTGTACTTGTCGGCGTTGCTGGCGTCGATGGTGAACAGCGGCTTGTCCGACGCGTAGGGGTCGGGGCGCGCCTGGCCCGGCTTCCAGCCCGGCGGGGCCTTGGTGTCGCCGCCGGTCCAGGCGGGGATGCTGCCGTCCTTGTTGGCGGCCTTCTCGCCGCCCAGCGGCGTCAGGTCCTTGCCCAGGGCCTGGGCCTGGGCGTCGGTGGCGGCGTGGGTGGCCGGTCCGCCGGCCAGCGCCAGCAGGGCCAGCAAGGCGGCCTGGGCCACGGGGTGGCGCATGCTCGTGGGGATCATCGTGGGGGCTCCTTCTCGTCGTACGGCTGTGGGTTGCTTCATGGCAGGGGCAGGCCCTGGGTGCGGGCCTGGGCCACCAGGCGATCCCGCGTGGCGGCCACGTCCAGCGGCGGGCTGGTGCGGGCGCGGCGGACCTCGTCGGCGGTGTAGGGCTGGTGCTGCGCCGGCACCGAGGGCGCGGCCAGCGTGGCCAGCACCCAGTTCGTGACCTCGGCCACCTGCGCGTCGTCCAGGCCCGAGCCCATCACGCCCGGCACCTGGATCAGAAACTGGCGGCCGCCGTCCAGGCGCAGGAAATGGCCGGCGCCGCGCATGTCGGGCACGCGGCCGACCTCGGAGCCGGCGCCATCGCGCCCGTGGCAGCCGGCGCAGTGCACCACGTAGAGGCTGCGCGCGCTGGTGGCGGTGGAGAGGACCTCGGCGTTGCTGCGCGGCGGCGGCATGCGGCCGGTGACCTGGGCCAGCGCCGGGACGGCGCACAGCAGGGCAGCGAACAGGACGGTCGGGCGCATGGCGGTCAGGGCAGCAGCGACTGGCGCTTCAGGCGGGTGGCGGGCGGGCTGCCGGCGGCGGCGCGCGCGGCGGTGAAGTCGGCCGCTGTCAGCGGTGCCGCATCGGCTGCGCCCTGCAGGCCGCGCAGGTGGTTGGCGATCAGCACCAGTTCCTCGTCCGGCAACTGGGCACCGAAGGCCGGCATGCTGCCCACGAAGCGCAGCGCGCCCACCTGGATCGGGCCCGACAGGCCGTGCACCAGCACCGTGGGCAGGTAGCTGCGATCGGCGCCCAGCCGGGTCCAGTGCTCGCCCTTGAGCGGCGGCGCCAGGCCCACGGTGCCCGAGGCATCGGCCTGGTGGCAGGCGGCGCAGTGGCGCTCGAACAGCTTGGCGCCATCCTCGGCCGCCAGCGCCAGCGTGGGCGCCAGCAGCGCGGCAGACAGCCAGGCACGCAGGATCACGCGGCCCCCACGATGATCGAGGTGGTGCAGTGGAACATCGAGCTGGTGTTGGCCATGCACCAGTTGATGTCGTTGTGCGCGCCGAGGCGGTAGCCGGGGCGCTCGCGCTCGTTGTTGTTGCACAGGCACTCGCCGCAGGCGCCCTTGCCGCAGCAGTCGTTGTAGGACACCAGGTAGTGGCGGCCGTCGGCGGGGTTCAAGCAGGTGCCGACCCAGCTGACCTTGGAGGCCTCGGTGCCCGGGGGGCAGGTGGTCAGCGAGCCGCCGCAGCAGGTGCACAGGTAGCCGTCGAAGGCGCAGTAGCGCCAGTACTCGCACTGCGTCGGGTCTTCCTTGGCGGGGGTCTTCTTGGCCGCCGCCGCGCCGCCATGGCCGGCGGCGTGCGCGGTGCCGAACTGGCCGCTGCGGTCGAAGGGCAGCATCGGCAGCACGGCGCCACCGACCATGGCCACGCCCAGGCGGGTCAGCAGGCTGCGGCGGCCGTGCTGCTGGGCGACGGTGCGCACGCGGCGCTCGGTGGCGCGGTCGATCAGGGAGGTGAACCAGGACATCGTCGGGCTCCCGGGGCTCAGGCGTGGGCCTGATGGTCGAGGAACTGCTGGATCGTGGGCGTGCCCATCTCCAGCGCGTTGAGCAGGCTGTCGAGCTGCTCGCGGGAATTGACCAGGCCCTTGGCGCGCACGATGCCCTGGTCGTCCAGCAGCACCGCATAGGGCAGGCGCGAGACGCGGTAGCCCATGCCCAGCTCGGGCGAGAGCAGGTAGGGCATGGCCTCCAGGCCCTGCTCACGCACGAAGGCCAGGTGCTGTTCGGGCGTGGCGCCGTCGCTGGCCAGCAGCACCCGCACGCGGGCGCCCTCGTCGCGGTTCAGCGCCTTGAGCACCGGGATCAGCTTCTTGCAGACCGGGCAGGTCGGTGCCAGGAAGAACACCAGCTGCGCGCGGCCCTGCGGCCCGCCGATCTCCACGCTCTCGGACTGCAGCCCGACCAGCGAGTAGTTCGGCGAAGGCGAACCCACCGGCGGACCGGCATCGGTCACCAGCGCGCCCATCGGCGCCACGCGCTCGAACAGCACGCCCACCTGGCGCGACAGCGCCCACAGCATCACGCCCAGGGCCAGCACGGCCAGCCACAGCAGCACCATCGAGATCGTCATCGCGTCCATCTCAGATCCTCCTCATGCGCACACCCACCTGGTGGCGCAGCAGTTCATTGAAAGCGGCGTAGAGCAGCGCAGCCAGCGGCACGCTGGCGGCCACCACCGCGAAGTCCCCCAGGCCCAGCGCGCGCTCGGCGTGCGGCGTGGCGGCGACCCCGGCCAGCAGGGCCAGCGCCGCATTGCGGGCCACCAGCGCCCAGGACACCGGCAGCGGCTCGCCGCCGCAGCCGCAGTCCAGCGCCAGGCCGCGGGCCAGGTGCCAGGCCATCGCGGCGGCATAGGCCAGCAGCAACGCAGCGGCCAGCGCCGCGCCGGCCCCCCGCCAGGGCGACAGCAGCGCCGCGGCGGTGACCAGTTCCAGCGCGGGCAGCGTGCGCAACAGCACGGTGCGCAGCGCATCGGGCAGGTGGTAGGCCGCCAGGTGCTGCTCGAACAGCGCCAGGTCGCCCCACTTGGCCACGGCCGCGTGCGCGAACAGCACGGCCAGCCAGGCGCTGGCGATCCAGCCAGCCAGCGGATCGGCGAGCAGGGCCTCAGTCATGGCTTTCCAGGTGCAGCGAGGCCTCACCTGCCTTGGCGACCTTGGTCATCAGCGTCAGCGCCGGCTTGGCCGGGTTCCACTGCCACACGTTCAGCGCGCCGGTCATGCCGTCCAGCGCCTGCAGCCGCTGGCCGTTGTGCGAGAAGGTCAGCGAGGCGCTGGCGTGGCCGGGCAGGCGCGCGGTGCGCTGGCCGGTGGCGGTGTCGACCACCCACAGCGACTTGGCCGGCATCTTGTGCGTGCCCTCGCTGCCCTTGTCGTGCATGGCCACCACCATCTGGCGGCCGTCGGGCGTGACCGCGAAGGCCTGGTAGCCGCCCGGGCGCCAGCCGGCCTTGGCGGCCGCGGCGTCGACAAAGGACTGCGAGCGCAGCAGCCGGGCCGCCGGACCCGACAGGTCCAGCTCGTTGAGCACGCCCTTGAACGACACATAGAACATGCGCTCGCCCACCACCTCGGCATGGTGGAACCAGGGGTCCTGGTCGGCGTCGAAGAGCTTGTCGCTGGCGGCACGGTCGGTGGCCTGGCCGGCATCGTCCAGCGTGATCGTCACCATCTTGCCGTCGCCGCACAGCGTGGCGAAGCGGTTGCTGTTGCCGATCGGCCAGACGCCCCAGCAGCCCGGCGTGGCGATCTCGCTGGCCACCTTGCGCTGTGCCAGATCGACCACGGTGACCGAGGTGGCCGGCGTGGCGTTCTGGACCAGCACGAAGCGGCCGTTGGTGGTGGCGCGCACCAGGCCGCGGTAGTTCAGCGCCTGGGCGCGGTGCGGCGGCAGCAGCACCTCGTACTTCAGGCCCAGCGTGCCGCTGTCCCACACCTCCAGCACGTCGGCGCGATCGCCCCGGCCGCCGCGGCTGAGGTAGGTGGTGGCCACGTAGACCTCGTCCGAGCGGGCGCTCAGCGCGAAGTTGCCGGCGAAGCCGGTGTTGACCATGCCCAGCAGCTTGCCGTCGCGGGCGCCGAAGACGCGCAGGCGGCCGTCGGTGATGTGGGCGATGGCCACGTCGGCCACGTAGATGCGCTCGCTGGGCGCGCTGGCCAGCGTGGTGCCGGTGAGCGTCTCGGCCGGCAGCTCGGGGGGCGGCGCCTTGGGCGCCGCAGGGGGTTTGGCGGCCTGTGCGGCGCCGGCCACCACGGCCAGCGCGCAGAACCACCTCAGGCGGTGTGTCATCCGTGAACTCCTCGAACGCCAGACCTTGGCGACGGTGTGGTGATGGGGCGCGAGTATGGAAACCGGCGACCGGTGGCGATAGCAAAAATCGGCAAGAAAGACTTGATCCGGGTTAGCCCTCAGCGACCCCCGACGGGGCGAACCAGCGCTGGTGCATGACCATGCCCACCCACAGGGCGCCGATCACCGCGACGAGGCCCAACACCCCCGCCAGCGCACCGAAGATGGGCGCTTCCAGCTCGGGCGCCGGGGCGGCGTGGGCGATCACCCAGCCCAGTCCGGCGATGGCCAGCAGTTGCAGCCATGGCGCCATCGGCGCCTTCCAGGGCCGCGCGGCGGACGGCGCCAGCCGGCGCAGGCGCAGCAGGCTGGCGTGGGCCAGCATGTAGCTGACCAGCCAGGCGCTGGCTGCGGCCACCAGCAGCGGCAGGATGCGGGTGACGTCGCCACCCGACCACAGCAGGCCCACCACCGGCAGCGCCGCCACGAACAGCGTGGCCACCCAGGGCACGCCATGGCGGTTCAGGCGGGTGAAGACCGGGAAGGCCTCGCCCGCGCGGGCCATGTCGCACAGCATGCGCGGCACCGCCGCCAGCACGGTGTTGATCAGGCTGGCGGTGGCGACGATGACCACCGTGGCGAACAGCAGTTTCACGCCCGGCCCGCCGATGGCCAGCGCGACGTCCAGGTGCGGCAGCGGCGCGGTGGCCAGCACCTCGCGCCCCACCAGGCCGGCGGCGCCCAGGCAGTACAGCGCGTTGACCACGGCCACCACGGTCAGGCCGATGAACATCGCGCGCGGCACGTCGCGCTCGGGCCGCGCCGCCAGCGCGGTCATCGGCGTGACGAACTCGGTGCCGATCAGCGAATACATCACCAGCGCCACCACCCCCAGCACGCTGGCATCGGCGCCCATCGCGGCAAAGCCCGCACGCGCCGGCGCCGCCACCGGGCCACCCAGCGCCCAGGCGCCACTGAGCGCCAGGAAGACCAGCATCGCGAAGGTCAGCACCGTCTGCACGCGGGCGAAGACATCGGTGCCGCGCAGGTTCAGCGCCACCAGCACCGCCAGCACGATCGCCGCCCAGCCCAGCGCCGGCAGCGCCTGCGGCAGCACCTGGTCCAGCACCGCGTCCACCAGCAGCAGCTCGGCCGCCGGGCCAAACAGCGCCGGGACGATGTAGCCGGCAAACACCGCGAAGATCGCCGGCAGCGGCCCGAGGCCGGCGCGGATGTAGGCGCTGATGCCTTCGGCGCGCGGCATCATCAGCGCCAGCTCGGCGTAGGTGGCGGAGTTGGCCATCATCAGCGCCCAGCCCAGCGCCATCGCGCCGATGAAGCCCCAGCCGGCGATGCCGGCGGCCTGCAGCAGCGAGACGATGGTGCTCTGCGCAACGATCACGCCGATCGCCACCGCAAAGAGCGGCGCCAGGCCCAGACGGGGGGAGTCGTTCATGCCAGGGCTCCTTCGATCACAGGTTCAGCCAGACCCAGCGCGCGCAGCGCGCGGCGGTAGGACCCGGCGGGGTCGCGCACGTCGAACGCCACCGCGGTCCAGCCGGCGCGCTGGGCGCCGGCGATGTTGCGGTCCTGGTCGTCGACGAACACGCAGTCGGCGGCGGCCAGGCCCAGCGCGTCCTGCACCGCGGCGTAGGCGCGCGCATCGGGCTTGAGGATGCCAGTGTGGGTGGCGTCGACGATCACATCGAACGCCTCCAGCAGCGGCAGCCGGGTGCGAAAGTCGGCGCCGTAGAACAGGTCCAGTTCGTTCGACAGGATGGCCAGCGGACAGCCGGCGTGCTTCGCGGCGGTGATGGCCGCCACCGCCTCGGGGCGGATCACCGCCGCCGGCTCAGCGCCGCGGGCGCGCTGCACGAACTGCTCCATGCGTGTCCAGCGCTCGCCCACCAGCGCGCCCACCTCCTGCGTGCGGGCCAGCCAATAGTCGCGCTCGCCGATCTGGTCGGCCTGCATGGCGCGCCACAGCGCGTCGGTGGACGGATCGAAGGGGCCGCGCCAGCTGAGTGTGCCGGCGGGCAGACCCAACGCGGCTTCGGTCATCGCATGGGTTTCAAAGAGCGTTCGGCTGATCACGCCGCCGAAGTCCAGGATGAGTGCCTTGGTCATGCCACCGCTCTGTGGATCAGGCCGCGTTCCAGCCAGTCGTCGAACACCGCCAGCGCCGCATCGGCAAACGCAGCATCGTTGATGTGGGCCGGCACCTCACGCAGGTCGATGCGGCCGGCGCCGGCGCGCAGCGCGCGCTGGAAGGCGGCCAGGCCCTCGGGGTCGTGCAGCGCCTCGCCGGGCCTGTCCCAGGCCTGCAGACCGGCGGTGGGCAGCAGCACGCAGGCCGGGCCGGTGGCGCCCGCGACACGGTCGATGATCTCGGCGGCGATGCGCTCGCGCAGCGCCGGTGTGGCCACAGTGCTGGCGATCAGGCGGTTGTGCGCATGCGCGGGCGCCGTCTCGTAGCCGGCGGGGGCGCCGGCCCAGGTGGGGAAGTCGATCATGTCGGCGGCGCCGGGGGCGACGATCTGCGGCACGCCGGCGCGGCCGGCGCCGCGCAGCCGGTCGGGGCCGGCGGTGACGCAGGAGCCGCCCACCTGGTTGGCCAGTTCCTGCAGGCTGAAGTCCATCACCGCGGCGAAGCGGCCCTCGGCGGCCAGGGCCTCGAAGGCGCGGCCGCCCATGCCGGTGGTGTGGAACACCGCCACCTCGAAGCCGCGCGCCTCCAGCGCGGGCTTGAGCCGCACCATGTAGGACAGGCAGCTCTTGCCCAGCGAGCTCATGCCCACCAGTGGCCGCTCAGGCCGCGGCGGCTCGGCCACGCGGGCCGCGCCCACCACCGCGCCCGCGGCCTGGCTGAGCGCCGAACGGCACAGGCTGTTCAGGCCATACAGACCGCCGGCCCACAGCACCATCATCAGGTCGGGGGCGATGCGCTCGGGCGGGATCAGGTGCGAGTAGGCCACCGTGGTCAGCACCAGCTTCGGGCAGCCCAGCGGCAGCGCCGCGGCCACGTCCAGCGCCAGGTCGGTGCCCATGGTGCCACCCAGCACCAGCAGGCCCTGGATGCGGCCGGCGCGCTGCAGCTGCGCGGCCAGCCTGGCCGCACCGCGCGCCATCAGCGCCATCGCGCTGTTCTCGTCGCCGCTGTCCAGCACCTGTTGCAGCGTGCAGCCGGCGGCGGCGGCGACCTCCGTGTTGGCGATGGCCGGTGCATAGGGCCCCGGGGCCAGCACGCCCACGTCCATCAGCAGCGGCGTGCCGCCCGCGGCCGTGATGCGCTCGCCCAGGTAGCGCAGCTCGTCGCTCTTGGTGTCGGCGGTGCCGACCAGCAGGATGGTCGGGTTCACAGCGACGCGCCCACCTCGTCGAACGAGGCCTCGAGCACCTCGCAGAGAAAGTCGATCTCCTCGGCGCTGATCGTCAGCGGCGGCGACAGGATCAGGTTGGGGCCGGAGATGCGCACCATCAGGCCACGGCGGTAGGCGGCGCGGGCCACGCGGGCGGGGATGTCGCTGGTCCGCGGCATGGGCGCGCGGCTGGCCTGGTCGGTGACCATCTCGATGCCGATCATCAGGCCGATGCCGCGCACATCGCCGACGAAGGCACAGCGCTGCGGCAGCCGGCGCAGCCGCTCCTGAAGGCGCGCGCCCACGCGGGCGGCGTTGCCCACCACGTCCAGCCGCACCAGTTCGTCGAAGGTGGCCAGCGCCGCGGCCGCCGCCACCGGGTGCGCGCTGTAGGTGTAGCCGTGGCTGACGGCGCCCAGGCCGCTGGTGTCGCTGAGGAAAGCGTCGGCCACCTTGGCGCCGATCGCGGTGGCGCCGAGCGGTACATAGCCCGAGGAGATGCCCTTGGCCAGGCACCAGATGTCCGCGTTGACACCCCACAGCCGGGTGCCAAAGAGCTCGCCGGTGCGGCCGAAGCCGGTGACCACCTCGTCGGCGATCAGCAGCACGCCGTGCCGGTCGCAGATCTCGCGCACCCGGGGCCAGTAGCTGGCCGGCGGCACGATCACGCCGCCGGCGCCCTGCACCGGCTCGGCGATGAAGGCGGCCACGGTGTCGGGGCCCTGGAAGACGATCTCGCGCTCGAGCAGTTCGGCGCAGATCTCGCTGAGGCGCTCGGGGTCGTCGGTGAAGGGGTTGCGGTACAGCCAGGGCGTGTCGACATGGAAGCAGCCGGGCAGCAGCGGCTCGTACGCGCGGCGGAAGTTGCTGTTGCCGTTGACGCTCATGCCCCCGAAGTGCACGCCGTGGTAGCCCTGGCGCAGGCTGATGAACTTGCTGCGGTCCTTCTGGCCGCGCAGCTTGTGGAACTGGCGGGCGATCTTCAGCGCGCCCTCCACCGCATCCGAGCCGCCGTTGCTGAACACCACGGCCTGCACGCCCTCGGGCTGCATCATCTCGACCAGGCGCGTGGACAGCTCGATCGCCTTGACATGCGTGGTGCCGCGGAAGGCGTTGTAGAAGGGCAGCGTGTCCATCTGCGCGACGATGGCGTCGCGCACCGCGCGGTTGCTGTGGCCCAGGTTGGCGCTCCACAGGCCGCCCACGCCGTCGAGCATCTTGTGGCCGTCGATGTCCCAGACCCAGCTGCCCTCGCCGCGGGCGATGATGTCGGGCGGGGTGTCGCGAATCGCCTGCGGATGCGCCATCGGGTGCCACAGGTGGCGGCCGTTGTGCTGCTTGAGTTGGTCGATGTCCATCGTCGTGGTGTTCAGTGCGTGGATCCGTCGGGCGTACCGACATAGACGGTCTTCAGGTCGGTGTAGGCCAGCAGGCCCTCGGCGCCCATCTCCTGGCCGTGGCCGCTGTCCTTCCAGCCGCCGAAGGGCATCTCGGGCTGCGAGATGCCGAAGTGGTTGATGCCCACCATGCCGGCCTCGATCTCCTCGGACAGGCGGTGCGCGGTGTGCAGGTGGGCGGTGAAGGCGTAGGCGCCCAGGCCGTAGCACGAGTCATTCGCCAGCGCGATGGCCTCGTCCAGCGTGTCGAAGCCGGCGATGGTGGCGATCGGGCCGAAGGGCTCGGTGGTGGCCAGGCGGCAGCCGGCGGGCACATCGGCGATCAGCGTGGGCTCGAAGAACCAGCCGGGGCGCTCGGCGCGCTGGCCGCCGCACAGGCGGCGCGCGCCGTGGTCCAGCGCGTCGTCCACCAGCGTCTGCATCTCGACCACGCGGCGCGCGTGGGTCAGCGGGCCCATCTGCGTGGCGGCATCCAGGCCCGGGCCCAGGCGCAGCGCGCGGGCGGCGGCGGCAAAGCGCTCGCTGAACGCGGCCAGCAGCGAGGCGTGCACATAGAAGCGGATCGGCGAGGCGCAGATCTGCCCGGCGTTGCGGTACTTGGCGGTGACCGAGGCCTTCACGGCAAAGTCCAGGTCGGCGTCGGCGCAGACGATCACCGGCGCATGCCCGCCCAGCTCGGGCGTGTAGCGCTTGACGCCGCGCGCGCACAGCTCGCCCAGGTGCCGCCCCACCGCCACCGAGCCGGTGAACGAGACCTTGCGGATCGCGTCGTGGCCGATCAGGAACGAGGATACCTCGGAGGGCTCGCCGCACACCAGGTTCAGCACATCGGGCGGCAGGCCGGCGTCCAGGAAGCACTGCACCAGCGCCATCGCGGTGGCTGGCGTCTCCTCGGCCGGCTTGAGCACCACGCTGCAGCCCGCCGCCAGCGCGCTGCCCAGCTTGCGTGCCGGCAGGTTCATCGGGAAGTTCCAGGGCGTGAAGGCCGCCACCGGGCCCACCGGCTGGCGCAGCACGGTCTGGCTGAGGAGGCCCGGCACGCGCGGCGGCACGGTGCGGCCGTAGAGGCGCTTGGCCTCCTCGGCCTGGAAGTCGATGATGTCGGCCGACAGCGTGACCTCGCGCAGCGCCTCGGCCAGCGGCTTGCCCTGCTCCAGCGTCAGCACGCGGGCGATGGCCGGCGCGCGTTCGCGCAGCAGATCGGTGGCGCGGCGGATCAGCGTGAAGCGCTCCAGCGCGCTGGTGCGGCGCCAGCTGGCAAAGCCGCGCTGCGCCGACTCGGCGGCTGCGGCCAGCTCGGCGGCGCCGGCCAGCGGCAGCTCGGCCAGCACCGATTCGTCGGCGGGGTTGATGACCGGGCGCTGGCCGCCGCTGGCCTGGGTGATCCAGCGGCCGGCCACGTGCAGGGCCAGGCTCGGGTAGTCGGGTGTGTGCATGACGCCGCCAGTCTGCGGCGCCAGGGGCTGCAGGCGTTATCGAAAAACGCTCACAGCGGGGGCAGGGTGAACCTCAGTCCGGCTCGGGCGGCCGCCGCGCCAGCAGCTCGGGCACCCGCTGCTCGTAGGCCGCGGCCACCTGCAGCAGCAGGGCCTCGCCCTGCGGCGGGCCGATCAGCTGCAGGCCCATCGGCCAGCGCCCGGTGGGGTCGAAGCCGGCGGGCAGGCTGAGGGCCGGCAGGCCGGCAAAGGTGGCGTAGAGCGTGGCTTCCATCCAGCGGTGGTAGGTGTCCATCACCCGCTCGCCGATGCGCTGCGGCCAGCGCCATTCCACCGGGAAAGGCCAGACCTGGGCCACCGGCAGCGCCAGCACCTGGTGGCGCTGCAGCGCGGCCAGCATCTTCTGGGTGAAGGCGCTGCGCGCCTGGCTGGCGGCCATGAAGTCGGCAAAGCTCAAGCCCACCGACTGGTCGTGTTCCCACAGCGCCTCGGGCTTGATCTGCTCGCGCGCGCCGGGGCGCGCCAGCAGCGGCGTCAGCCGGCTGCCGGTGAGCGCGCGGCGCCACACCAGCCAGGCGCGCCAGACCGCTTCCAGGTCGGTATCGAGCGCGGCCGTTTCGACCACGGTGCCGCCGTCCTCGAACACCCGCAGCGCCTGGGTGCAGACCTCGGCAATGCCGGGCTCCAGCGCCAGGTGGCCGCCCATGTTGCCCAGCCAGCCGATGCGCAGGCCACGCAGCGCGTGCGGGCGCACCGGCGCAAAGGCCGGCACCGGGCCGGCGATCGACAGCGGCTGGCGCGGGTCGTGGCCGCTCTGGGTTTGCAGCAGGCGCGCCAGGTCTTCAACGCAGGTGGCCATCGGGCCTTCGGTGCCCAGCTGGTCGACCCAGACATCGGCGACCGGCCAGAACGGCACCCGGCCCTGGCTGGGGCGCAGGCCGAAGACATGGTTCCAGCCCGCCGGGTTGCGCAGCGAGCCCATGAAGTCGGAGCCATCGGCCACGCTCAGCAGACGCAGCGCCAGCGCCACCGCCGCCCCCCCGCTGCTGCCGCCGGCGCTGACCGCCGGGTCCCAGGCATTGCGGGTGGCACCGAACAGCGCATTGAAGGTGTGCGAGCCCAGGCCCCACTCGGGCATGTTGGTCTTGCCGATGACGATGCAGCCGGCCGACTTCATGCGCGCCGCCATCAGCCCGTCGGTGGGCGCCACCGCATCTTTCAGCAGCGGGCTGCCGAAGGTGGTGGGAAACCCGGCGGCGTTTCCGGTGTCCTTGATCGCCTGCGGCAGGCCATGCATCCAGCCGCGCGAGCGGCCCTCGGCCAGCTCGGCATCGAAGGCGCGGGCCTGGGCCAGCAACTCGCCGTCCGGCGCCAGGTTGACGATCGCGTTGTGCAGCGGGTTGAAGCGATGGATGCGCGCCAGCGTGGCCTGCATCAGCTCATGGCAGGACAGCGCCCGCGCGTGGATCAGGCGCGAGAGCTGGTGCGCGGGCAGATCGGTCGGGTCGCTGGCGTCAGGGCTCAACGGCGGGGAGACTCACTGGGGTTGCAGGTTCACCGATTTCGCGATGGCGGTGTAGCGGGCGATCTCGGCGGTGTAGAAGCGCTGCAGCTCGGCCGGGTTCATCGGCTTGCCGACCACGTTGCCGGTGCCCTCGTAGGCCTTGCGGATGTCGGGATTCTGCAATGCCTGCAGCGCCGCCTTGTTCAGGGCTTCTACCGCTGCGTCGGGCACGCCGCGCGGCACTTCCAGGCCGGCCCAGAGGTCGAATTCGAAGTCGTCCAGCGCCTTGGTGCTGGTCAGCGTGGGCAGGTTGGGGAACAGCGGGTGGGGCGCCTTGGATGCCACGCCGAAGGCCTTGACCTTGCCCTCCTTGATCAGCCCCGGCACCGGGCCCGACAGCGGCATGAAGACGATGTCGATCTGGCCGCCCATCAGGTCGGTGATCAGCGGCGCGGCGCCCTTGTAGGGCACGTGCAGCATCTTCAGGCCGGTCTGCTGCGAGAACTTCTCGGCCACCAGGTGGTAGAGCGAGCCCGGGCCCACGCTGCCGAAGCTCAGCTCCTTGGCGCCGGGCTTCTTTTCCATGGCCACCAGTTCGTCCACGCTGGACGCGGGCAGGTCCTTGCGGGCCAGCATCACCATGGTGGTGGTCACCAGCAGCGCCACCAGGCGCATGTCCTCGGGCTTGAACTTCACCGCCGACAGGCCCAGCGGCGCCAGCACCAGCTCCATCGGCGAGGCCATGGTCAGCGTGTGGCCGTCGGGCGGCGCGGCGATCGCCTTCTGGATGCCCAGCGCACCGCCCACGCCGCCGACGTTCTCGACGATCATCTGCTGGCCTAGCAGCCGCGACAGCTCGGGCTGGATCTGGCGGGCGATGAAGTCGGACGGGCCGCCCGCCGGGTAGGGCACGATCATCGTCATCAGCTTGGACGGGAAGGCGTCGGCCGCGTGGGCGCCCAGGACCGCCGGACCGGCGGTGGCGCCCAGCAGGGCTTGCAGGATCTGGCGGCGGTGCAGCATGGTCGTCTCTCCGTGGGGTGGGTGTGGGCGTGCGGGCGAGCGGGCAAAGGTGGCCGGCAGGCTACGCGCCGCGCAGGCGGGGCGACTATCAGTTTTGCGCAAAAGGGGCCCGGTGTTTGTACCAGGGGCCGCACCGCGGCCGGGGTGCGGCGCGCAGAATCAGCGCCACCATGAGCGCCCTGCCCCGCCCGCCCGGCGACGCCCCGCCGGCCTGGCACCACCTGCTGGAAACCTCCGATCTGGACGAGCTGGCCGAGGGCCAGCCCGACTGGCAGCTGCGCTACCAGCAGCTCAGCGCCGGCAGCTTTCGCGGTGCGGTGCAGCACCTGCAGCTGCCCGGCCTGCGCCTGGTGCGCGAGCAGGTCAGCCAGGCGGTGCACCAGAAAGGCCACCTGGGCCAGGGAAACTATGGCTTCGCGATGATGCCGGCGCTGCAGGGCGAGGCCATCTTCAACGGCCAGCGCCTGGACGCCCAGGCCATCATGGTGGGCCGCAGCGACGACCTGGACCTGCTCAGCCCGGCCGGGTCCACCCTGATCGGCGTGGTGGTCAGCGAGGCGCTGCTGAACCCGCTGTGGGAGCGCATGTACCAGAAGCCGCTGGCGCGCTGGCTGGACAGCCAGATCGTGCTGCGCACCCGCCCCGCCGCCGCCCAGGCCGTGCAGCAGCTGCACCTGGCCACCATGGCCCACCTGGCCGAGCGCGGCACCGACGCCCTGGACGACACCACGCTGAAGCAGGCCCGCGACGCCGTGCTGATCGAATGGATCGAGGCCCTGCCCGCCACGGTGGACACCACCGAGCTGAAAACCGTGGGCGCCCGCCGCCGCGTGGTGGACCGCGCCTGCGAGCTGATGCTGGGCAACACCGCTGAACCCTTGAGCGTGCTGGAGCTGTGCCGCCAGGTCGGCGCCAGCCGCCGCAAGCTCAACTACTGCTTCCAGGACGTGCTGGGCACCAGCCCGCTGAAATACCTGCGCCTGGTGCGCCTGAACGGCGCCCGCCGCGAACTCAAGACCGGCCGCGACCGCGGCCTGACCGTGCAGGACGTGGCCAGCCGCTGGGGCTTCTGGCACCTGGGGCAGTTTGCGCTGGACTACAAGAAGCAGTTTGGGGAGTTGCCGTCGGTGACCTTGAGGGGCTGAGGACCGGACGCCACATCCCTTGGAAGAAGGATGTCCAGAGGCTGCCCTGGCCCTTGGCAGCCCCCACGCCGCGCTGCAGAATGGTTTGTAACAGGCGCCGGTTTTCGCGCCGAATTTAATACTGGATAAATATCCAGCACATCAGGGAGAAATGACAGATGCGACAGGCACTTGCGACTGCCAGTGGCAGCCATCTTAGGGCGCAGTGGTCCAATAGTGGCGCAGGCTGTTGATCCCCAAAACACGTTAGCCGCCTCAGGAGATCTCCAGTGGCAATCGAGAACGCACAGCAACTTAGAGAGGCCGCAGAGCGGGCTGGCGCATTGCTGCAGGAGATTCAAGATTACCTGGCAGCTCGCGACTTGCACCACACGGAGCGTCCCGAGGCCAAAGTGCGATTTCCGCGGGGCTTCATTCGGAGGGCCACCGAGCAACGTGCTCGGGTGCCCTTCATCGCTGACCGCGCCCTCAAGGACAACTTGGCCTACACGCTCATCCTTACCGATACCATCTTGTGGCTTCGCCTTCGAACAGATCTTTGGGGTACGCCCAAGGAAATGCTCACAAAGCTCTACGTCTTCTTGGTCGGAACGCTAGTTGAGAGCATCACCAAGGTGTACCTTGACGGTATCTGCGGCAAGAACTTCAAGAAGAGAAACGAGTACTTGGTCGCCAAGGGAATCATCACCGAGGAGTTGCAAGCGGATCTAGACTGGTTGTGGGATACCCGGAACAAGATGCACTTGTTCCAACTGGAGGAAGGCGAGTACGAGAATGAGTACAACCAAGAGTGCCATCGACATGCCGTCCGCACATTTCGTTCCCTCCTTGCTGCTCTCTCTGCTCAAGGTCACATCGGAGGCGGCTAACCCCTCCGTCAAGGGGACGTCCTGCGGCAAGCCGCAGGCCGCCCCTTACGTCGAACGTTGAGCGTCACCCCTCTCCCCTCTATGTCCGCTCCCACCAATCAACAACTCACACTCCGCGGCGTTGCGGCTTCAATCTTCGGGGCAACACTCGGCGTATATGCCGGCGCGAACGTTCTGGTCCCGGCAGTCGGAAGTGGTGCCGTTTGGTACATCGGCAGCAAGTTGCTGAAGCCAACCGACCCCAGATACCTCGGCGCAATGTCTGTCCTCGCGGGCCACACCCTTTGGCTTCTGGCGGGTATGGCCCTGCTCAATCAATGGGGCCTCAATACCATTGATCTCATAGTCTTTGGGGTTGGTGCGCTGTGGCTGTGGATGCGCCCCGGCCTAAAACCAGTCGTCGTGCTCACGGTTTTCGAGCTCATCGCTCTTGTCACGAACGCCTCGACCATCGCGTCTGAACAGCTTGGGTCCGACATGCACAAGGCGCTCGTGGTTCACATAGCACTTCGGGTCGCCGTCCTCGTTCTGCTTTGGGGCGCCTGGCTCAAGGCGCGACGCGACGTACCCAGTGGCACCTAACCACTCGGTCAACGCGACGTCCACGAGCTACGCACCAGGGCCGCGAGGCAGCCAGACATATCATTTCCCTCGCGGCCCTGGCGCTCCGCTGGCGGCTGCGCGTTACCTCCAACGTGAGGCGCCAATAACATCAACCTCGCTATGCACCGACTCCTGATTCCTATCTTGGCGCTCTTGTTGTCTGCCTGCGACCAACAGGCCATGTTCGATAGGTTTGTTCCAAAGGAAGAGGCTGCGCTCGCGAAGCAAGTGGTCTCGCAACTCGCGGCACGCGACTACGCGTCGGTCGAGGCGCAGCTGGATCCAAGCCTTCGGTCACCTGATCTTCGGAGCAAGCTGGAGGCGATGGCCGAACACATTCCTTCAGGCGAACACATCAGCGTCCGTACCGTGGGGGCGCATACGAACATCACCAACTCAGTCACAAGCTTCAATCTCACGTTCGAGTATCAGTACAAGGACTCCTGGCTGCTTGCCAATGTGGTTCTGGAGCGCCGCAATGGCAAGGTCCTGGTGCAGGGGATTCACGTCACGCCACGGTCGACCTCCCTGGAGGCGGAGAACGCATTCACGTTCGACGGCAAGAGTGCGCTGCACTACGCTGTGCTTGTCCTTGCGGTGGGCATTCCTCTCTTCGTGGTCTACGCGCTCATCGCATGTGTCCGAACCCAGATTCCAAAGCGCAAGTGGCTATGGCTGCTCTTCGTCGCTGTTGGCATGGTGCAGTTTCGATTCAACTGGACAACAGGTGCGTGGGGCGTCCACCCCATCAGCTTTGCGCTGCTGGGCGCAGGCTTCGCCAAGGCGGGGCCGGTGGCTCCGTACATCTTCACCTTGGCATTTCCGCTGGGAGCGTTCGTCTTCCTGATGAAGCGCCGTTCGTTTGCACAGCGCGCTGACGCCTGAGGAAGGTCTGTACATTGCCTGCGCGAACTGCTCCATCCACCACGCGAGCCGCGGCATGGCACGCTTGACCGACAGTCGCTGTTGTCTAGCCTCGGCCCCACGGCCAGGGCGCCATACCGCGTCGCGACGGTCAACGCTGCGTTAGGCGTCACACTGTGCGGTCGCATCTGCTCTTGGCTGTCCTCGTCGTCGCACTTGGTGCGTGTTCTGAAGCCACCAACGGCACGGGCGGCATCAGCAAGCACATCGGTGCCGCGGCTCGCGACCCGTCCGCCTCGGAAGTTGACCTTGGCAAGCTGACCAGCTTTGGCTGGGACAGGTTCTATGTGTTCAAGCCGGGCACCAGTCGCGAGCAGGTGTGTGCGTTCATCGGCGCGAATCGGAACCAGTGTGGTCGGATCATTCGCGTGCCCGAGCCGCCCGAGGGCCACGTCTTCATGATCTTTGGTCTCGGAAGCCAGCTCACGCATGTGGAGATGCACGCCCTGGCCAACGGCGAGTTCGACGTCGACTTCCCGGATGCCGGCATCTCCAAGGCCGCTGCCATCTTCAGAATCAGGCGCAGCACTTCTGGCAACTCCGAGCTCATTCGCCTGGAACCCAAGTGACGCCTCACCCGCTCATCGGGCGGACGTCCAGACGGCGCAGCTTGTTGGACGATGCTCATGTGGAACACCCACTCTCAGGGGCAGGCATGAAGCGTTCCGACCTGCGCGAACACATTCGAGCCGCCGCCGATCCTTCCAACTGAGGATGCACCTGAGGGCTTGATGACCTACAAAGCCGGCTCGTTCATCGGACAGGGGAGCCGGTCATGGGCATCAAGGCATCGATCGTTGCTGCCGCGCGCAGCGAGTGGGACCACTGGGGCCAGTCGGTCTGGGACCTGGTCAACCAGCGGCTGTCGATCCAGCACACCGATGACGAGAGTGCCTACGCGCAGTACGTGATCGACCGCTACTGCGCGGTGGGCGGCGGCCATCCGAGCCTGCACGATGTCATGGACGACCGCTATTACTGGTCGGCCGTGGGCATGTCGGCGATCATGAAGGCTGCGGGGCTGACCAAGGCGAGGTTTCCGTTTGCGCAGGCGCACTCGGTGTGGATTCGCCAGTTCATTGCGGCGCGCAAGGCTCAGGACAGCTCTGCGCTTTTCTGGGGCTACCGGGTTGGCGAGGCCGGCGGGGCCCCGCAGGTGGGCGATCTGGTGGCCTACAGCCGCGTGCCGGGCAGCAACCCGGCCAAGGCGGCCAAGCTGTTCGATGCAACGACCAGCTACCCCAGCCACTCCGACGTGGTGGTTGCCACCGGGCCCGGCTATGTCGAGGTCATCGGCTGCAACGTGCGCGACTCGGTGACGCTCAAGCGGCTGCCGGTTGACGACGCCGGTCACCTGCGCGACCCGGTTCACCCCTGGTTTGCGGTGCTGAAACTGCGCACCGACTGACTCGCAACGGGCCGGTCAGCGGGCCGGCCTTCCCTGAGGCCAGGGCGTGGCAACACGTCTCTGGGTTGACAGCATGAACCACCCGATCGCGCCTTACGAACGCCTCGTCCCCAGCCTGGATGGCTCGCCGCGGCTGCAGCGGCCGCTGGTCTACATCCTCGAACACCGGGTGCTGCCAAAGGCCGCCCACGAACGTCACCCGATGCTGTGTGAGGCCCTGGCCGGTGAGACCTTGTCGGCACTGAGCTTCCAGTACCTGTTCTTCCTCGCCGAAGCGCAGTGCGGGAGCATTCCGGGCTGGCCGGTCGGGCGTGACAAGCCAGCGTCCTGGCCCACCTACCTCGCCGATCTGATGGGGCAGGTCAGTGCCCGGCGCTACGCGCATGGCGAGCAGGTCAACTGGGTCATCCGCATGCCCACGCCGCTGGCCTCGCCGGAGGCCCATCTGGTGGCCATCTGGGGCCTGACACCGCGGGCCACGGAGCAGGCTGAACCGCCGCGCTACTTCGCGCTGGAGCGGGGCACGGCCCCGGACTCCTGCTACCTGTGCGAATGGGCCGACGGCAAGCACCTGAACCTGGGCGAGTCGCCATTGCTGAGCTCGGAGGCGTTCGACCAGCGCGTCGCGGAGATCGTCGGCGCGCCAGCGCGCGGCTGATTCCACCAGCGACCGCGCGGGCCTGCTGTTCAGGCCTGCCCTTCAAACCCGGCCAGGGCGCGGTCCAGGACTCACCACAGCGCCGTTGCGACGGCGCCCAGGCTGGTGAAGCCTGTGATGCCTCCCAGCAATCTGACGTCGCGCCGGTCGTTGCCGATGCGCCAGGCCTGGACCGTCGCGCCCAGAAGGGCAGCGGCCAATACAAGGAGCGACAGGGTAGCGAGGTCCATGGGTGGGCGAATGAATTGATCTGCACGCATGGTCACGGCGGGACGGCTTGGCATCAACCAGGTTGGATCGGGCAATGGGTGCGGGCTTTGCGAAGCTTGCCTGAACACGACGACGTCAGCACACTTGTGCCTGGGCACCGCGGGCCGCCCAGGCCGCAGCGCCGCCGTGACCGCGCAACGACACCCTTCCTCACCATGCCCCGTATCGCCTTGCTGGCGCCGGTCTTCGCCGCGCTAATGTTTCACGCAGCCGCCCACGCCGCACCGGTGAATAAGTGCGTGATCAACGGCAGCGTCACCTTCCAGGAAGCGCCCTGCCCGGCCACGCAGCCGCGGCGCGACCCGACGCTGGCGGAGCTGAACGCGGCCGAGAAGCAGCGCCGCGCGGCGGCAGCGTCGGCACCCGGCGCGGGGGCCAAGGTGCCCTGGCCGTCCACCGCGCCCTCACCCTCGCCGGGGCCTGCGGCGGCGCCGGCCCCGGCGCCCGGGGCCGCGCCGGGCGCCTTCCACTGCGACGGGCGCCAGTACTGCTCGCAGATGCGCTCATGCGCCGAGGCGCAGTACTTTCTGACGCATTGCCCGGGGGTCAAGATGGACGGCGACCACAATGGCATCCCCTGCGAAAAGCAGTGGTGCGGCCGTTGAACGCGGCCCGGCGGTCGGGCGCCCTCCGCAGACACGAACCCTCAGCGCCATGAAGATCGTCTTCACCAAGGGCTCCGCCAAGCACGACCTGATGGAGGTGTTCCAGGCCAGCGGCGCGCCGCAGCGGGTGGAGTGCCCGAAGCAGGGGATCATCCCGCACGACATGGTGCACTTCGCGGTGGAAAGCACGCTGCAGGCGCGCGGCTTTCTGGGCCGGGTGCGCGACGGCGAGACCGCCGGCTTCCGGATGGCGGCCGAGGCCGAGAGCGACGGGGTGGAGCGGTTGGTCGAGGTGATCCAGGGCGATGCCTGGTCGGGCGGCCAGACGCCGGCCACCGAGCTCCTGGCGATGTACCAGGTGACCTGCGCAGCGCGGCAGTGCCCCATGCTGGCCCTGGATGAGGCGGCGGTGGACGCGGTGCGCGCCTGCATGACCGATCTGTCGGCGCGCTGGGCGGGCCTGCCGGTGGGCGGGCGGCTGGAGCTGGTGCTCTGAGGCTGGCGTTTCTTGGCTGGCGCTTCATGGCTGACGCTCCAGGGTCAGCGATCAACGCTAACCCCTGGCCGCTTGTGCCAGCGCAAACATGCGGCGCGCCATCGTTCTACTGTGAAGACGTGGCCGCTGGGCGCCACGCCTTTGACGGAGACCATGATGCTGAAGACACCCGCCACGATCCTCGCGTGCTGCGCCCTGTGGCTGGGCCTGCCGGGACCGGTGCAGGGCCAGACCTTGCCCCGCTCGTATGTGGCTTCGCCCGATATCTACCAGGTCATTGCGCAGAACGAACAGTTCAAGGTGATCGCGGTCACCTGGAAGCCAGGGCAGCGTGACGTGCTGCATGCGCACCCGGCCAACGCGGTGTACTACCTCAGCGACTGCAGCCTGCGCATCCATGCGCCCGACGGCAGCACGCGCGACGCGCAGCCACGCGCCGGCGCGGCCATCGTGCAAGCGCCGATTCCGGGCCATGTGCTGGAGAACATCGGCAGCGCCGACTGCCGGCTGGTGATGTTCGAGCCGTCCTGAGCGCGCGCCGACTCTGCGATCATCGGCGGACTGATCGCCACGTGGCTGCTGGATCCGGCGGCCCGCCAGTCCACGTGCGCCCCTGCATCGCCGCCCGCCATTCGCCAGGACCCGCATGCTGCTCACCACCACCCCCAGCGTCGAAGGCCACCGCATCACCCGCTACTGCGGCGTGGTGACTGGTGAAGCCATCCTCGGCGCCAATGTGTTCAAGGACCTGTTCGCCGGCATCCGCGACATCGTCGGCGGTCGCTCGGCCACCTACGAGAAAGAACTGCAGCGCGCCCGCGACATCGCGCTGCGCGAACTGGAGGAGCGCGCCACCCAGCTGGGCGCCACCGCGGTGGTCGGCATTGACCTGGACTACGAGGTGCTGGGCCAGGGCAATGGCATGCTGATGGTGTCGGCCAGCGGCACGGCCGTGGTCATCGAGTAGCCACGATGCCCGACGCCGCTGTCCGCTTCGAGATCTGCATCAACGACCAGCCGCTGGCGACGATCGGCCTGGAGGACTGTGGCGTCCTGACGGCCCTGGTCAGCCGGGTGCGCCGCAGCCCGGCGCGGATCACCGAGGCCCATCGCCAGCAGCCCGGGTTCGACGAGGCCGAGTTCCTGCAGGACCGCTGCGAACTGTCGATGTCGGGGCTGGACTCGGGACGCGACCTGCACTGGCACTGGGGCTCGCGCGCGCTGGCGCCCGGCGACGTGGTGACGGTCCGCGTGCTCCCCGCCGGCCCGTGCGACCCGCCCCAGCAGGTGCAGACGGACGGTGCCGGTCCGCCGCGCTGACGGCTGGGCGGCGCGTGGGGTGGGTGTCGGCTGAGGCCATCGCGACCATCCTTCCTGACCGGGCGGCCCCCTGCGGGTCGTTGCATGCCGCGCTCGCGGGTCGGCCGCACTCCCCCGTGCTCGGCGACCATCAGGCCTGCGGCCAGGGGCATCGTGAACGACCTTGGGATGCCAAGGCGCGTCCATACAATCGGCGCACACAACAAGGAGGAGCGCTGTGCTGTTGTCGAGATGTGCCGTACCCATGGCGGCGGTGGCCCTGCTGGCGGGCTGCGCCACAGGCTATCAGGATGCCAGCCAGCCGCTGGTGGGATGGACCGGTGGGTACTGGGAGCAGAAGGGACCGGGGGAACTGATCAAGGTCGGCTTCAGCGGCAATTCGATCGTCACGCGCGAAAAGGTGGGAACCTATCTGCTCTATCGGTGCGCAGAGATTGCCCAGCGTGAGAGCAAGACCTACTTCGCCTTCTACCAGAGCCTCCCTGATGCCGTGATGGACAAGCGCAGCGCCGAAAAGACGGTCACCACGATCGTCCACAAGCCGGCGGTCTACGCCTACGTCCTGTTCTTTGATGCCCCCGGCCCGGGACTCCTGAGCAGCCCCGACCTGCTGGCGCGCCTGGCGCCGGAAGTCAAGGGAGGCGCGGAGAAATGAACACGTCCCGTCTCGCCCTGGCCCTGGCGGCCATCACCCTGGCCTCCGGTTGCGCCGTGGTGCCGGAATACCGCGCGCCGCAAGGCGCTGCCGTGGCCAGGCTCAACCTCAAGAGCCCAGGCAACAAGTGGATCTGCCTGGCCGGACAACGCCAGAGGCTTGTCGCGGATTCGACAGGTTATGCCGACATCCCGGCTGGCAACCGGGTGACCATCGGGTCCAGTTACTACAACTATGTGTACGGCGGCGTCTCCACGTCATGCAGCCCCAGATCCAGCATCATTCCGGAAGCGGGTCAGCGGTACTACATCGACTTTGAGATCGAGGCCGAGCGGTGTTTCGCCTTCATCTTCAAGGAGGACGCCACCCACAGAACCGGCTTGGCGCTGGACCCCACCTTCGGGCAATCGACGGATTGCTTCGGGAAGTGAGCCGGTCAGCGCGCAGGGCCACGCGGTCGGCATCGTGGACGACGGTGGCGGTGGGCCGGGTCCCGAGGCTGCTCGTGCCGATGGGCGCTCACTGAGGAGGTCAGGTCGATGGTGCACCCAGAGCGGATGACCGCGCGGATGGACGGCGAATTCGCCGTGTTCCTGATCGGCATGCGGGTCAACCGCCTGTGGGCCGTGCACCAGTGGCTGCCGGTTGCTGCGGCGATGCCGCGCATGCTGCGCGAGCTGTACGCGCGGCCCGAGCTGGGTCTGCTCAGCCACGAGATGTGGTTCTCGCGCACCGCGGTCCTGGTGCAGTACTGGCGCAGCCTGGACGCGTTGCTCGCCTACGCCACGGCGCGCGACTCGGCGCATCTGCCCGCCTGGCAGGCGTTCAACCGCGCCGTGGGCGTGGATGGCCGTGTCGGCATCTGGCACGAGACCTACCTTGCCCGACCCGGCAGCTATGAGAATGTCTACGTCAACATGCCCGCCTTCGGGCTGGGCAAGGCGGGAACCCTGGTGCCTGCCCGGGCCGGCTGGCAGTCCGCCAGGGGGCGGTTGCATGGCGGTGAGGGATGAGGTCCGCGCAGCGGCGCGGTCTCGCGGCGGCTCGCCGGCCGGCGCGTGCCCGTCAACGCCGATCTGGACAGAGGAACACCGTGCAGCGCACCACCGCCCCCAGCCATGAAGGCCACCGGATGACCCGCTGTGGTGGCGCGGTCGCGGGCGAGGCTCTCGCGGGCACCCAGGTCGTCCAGGACCGGGTCGCCGGCCTGCGCGGCATCGCACTGGGCGCGGGCAGCGGCATGCTGAGGCTGTCGGCCAGCGGCACGGCCGTGGTCACCGAATAGGCGCCGGCGCGCCAGCACGCGGACCAGCCCGACCCGATGCGCCCGCCGATCGAGCCCGACACCCCACGCCTGCGTCTGCGGGTGTGGCAGCCGCGGCACCTGGCGCCGTTCGCGGCACTGAACGCCGACCCGCTGGTGATGCGCTACTTCCCGGCCACGCAGACCGAGGCCCAGACGCGCGACACCGTGGCCCTGTGGAGCGCGCAGTTCGCCGAGCAGGGCTGGAGCAACTGGGCGGTGGAGCGGCGCGACAGCGGTGAGTTCATCGGCTTCATCGGCCTGACGGTGCCGCGGCGCACCCTGCCCTGCTCGCCCTGCGTGGAGGTGGGCTGGCGGCTGGCCCGGCAGCACTGGGGCCAGGGCCTGGCCACCGAGGGCGCGCGCGCCGCGCTGGCGGTGGCCTTTGGTGCGCTGGGGCTGGCGCAGGTGGTGTCGTACACCGCGCTGGTCAACCGGCCGTCGCGGGCGGTGATGGAACGCCTGGGCATGCACGACACCGGCCAGGACTTCGACCACCCGGCGCTGCCCGAAGGCCATGCGCTGCGGCGCCACTGCCTGTACCTGATCACGCGCGAGGCATGGTTGCAGGCCGGTGGCGTACCGGCTCCGGGACAGACGCCTTACCATGGCCCACCGTCTCCTGCCATGTGACCCAGACATCCTGCCTGCCATGCGCACCCTGGTCTTCACCCTCGGTAGTCTGACCCTGGCCCTGGCCGCCGCCTGGCACTTCGGCGCCCTGGCGCCACTGATGCCGGCGCTGCGCGGCGCCGCCGCATCGCTGACAGGCACACCGACGGCCGACCCGGCCCGCCCGGCCGCCACCACCGGGCCGGGCGGCCTGCGCAAGTGCGTGGCTGGCGAGCGGGTGCTCTACACCGACACCGCCTGCCCGCCGGGCTATGCCACCGCCACCGTGCAGGGCCATGTCAACGTGGTCGCGCCCGTCGCGCCGGTGGCGCCGGCCTCGGTGCCGGCCGCCAGGCCAGCGCCGGGCACCGCGACCGAGGGCACGCTGCGTGACCAGATGATCGACCGCGTCGTGAACCGCTGAGGAGCCACTGATGACCACCCCTGACATGTCCATTCCGGTGCTGCCCAGCCGGTCACTGCCGCGCACGATCGCGTTCTACGAACGGCTGGGCTTCGAGGGCGAACTGCTGGCCGGTGGCACCTACGCCATCCTCACCCGCGGCGCGCTGGAGCTGCATTTCTTTCCGCACCCGGCGCTGGACCCGGCCGAGTGCTATGCGGGCGCCTACATGCGCGTGGCGGCGGTGGACCCGCTGCAGGCGGCCTTTGCGCCGCTGGGCCTGCCGACGCAGGGCATTCCGCGCCTGGTGCCGGTGGAGGACAAGCCCTGGGGCATGCGCGAGCTGGCGCTGATCGACGAGGACGGCAACCTGGTCAAGTTCGGCCAGGTGCTGTGACGCAGGCGGCCTCTTCGCACCACGCGGAGACCCCCGATGACGATTGAGCGCATCTTCACCAGCCCGGCCGCCGGCGCGCCGCAGGTGGCGCACGAACGCATCACGCTGCGTGCCGGCCGGGGCGTGCTGGGCGACCGCAACGACGGCCAGGCCGACCACCCCGGCCAGAACCTGACCCTGGTGGAGGCTGAGGAGATCGAGCGCTTCTGCGCCCAGCACGCTCGCGCGCCGGACCTGTCGATCACCCGGCGCAACCTGGTGACGCGCGGCGTGCGGCTCAACGCGCTGGTGGGGCGCACCTTCACGGTCGGCGGCGTGCGGCTGCGCGGCGTGGAGCTGTGCGAGCCCTGCGCGGGCCTGGGCCAGGCCCTGGGCAGCGACACGCTGCCGCCAGCAGCGGTGGTGCGCCACTGGGTGGGGCGCGGCGGCCTGCGGGTGGATGTGCTGAGCGATGGCGAGATCCACCTGGGCGACCCGCTCGGGCCTCCGGACGCCGGATGAGCCAGGCCCTGCCGGCGCGCCGGCAGGACATCGAGGCGGTGCGGGTGCTGGCCGCCTTCGGCATCGTCTGGTTCCACGCCCATGCGCCGCAACTGGCGCTGGGCTATGCGGGGCTGGTGGTGTTCCTGGTGCTGTCGGTGTGGCTGTCGGCCGGCTCGCGCCAGGGCTGGGCGGCGGTGCGCCAGCGCGCGCGGCGGCTGCTGGTGCCGTGGGTGCTGTGGTTTGTCGTCTATGGCTGGTATGTGCACACGCTGCATCTGCCGGTGGTGGACACGCGCCACGGCCTGCTGGCCGGTGTGCTGGCGGGCAGCAACATCCACCTGTGGTACCTGCCCTTCATGTTCGGCCTGCTGCTGGTGGTCGACGCGCTGCGGCGCGTCCTGCCTGCACGCGGTCTGGCGCTGGCGGCGGGCCTGCTGGCCACCGCGCTGGCCCTGGGCATTCCGCTGTGGCGCCCGCTCACGCTGGGCACGTTCTACCCCCTGCGACAGTGGGCCGATGCGGCGCTGCCGGTGAGCTATGGACTGATGCTGCTGGGCGTGGGGGCATTGACGCCCCGGCAGCGCGCGGCGGCGCTGGCCGGGCCGGTGCTGGCGGCGGCTCTGGTGGCGCCGCTGGAGAGCTTCGGCCTGACCTGCGCCATCGGCCTGGGGGTGTGCGCCTGGCTGGCCTGGCGGCCGGCGCCGGCGCCCGGCGGCTGGTCAGTGCAGGGGCTGTCGGACCTGTGCATGGGCATCTACCTGGTGCACATCCTGGTGCTGGAAGCGCTGCTGCTGCGCACCCCGCTGCGCGGCGCGCTGCTGGCGGTGGCGGTGTTCGTGGTGTCGGCGCTGCTGGTGGCGGGCGGGCGGGCGCTGGCGCCGCGCTGGCGCGGGTGGTGGTCCTGAGCACCACCGGCGGGGGAGGCCGATCCGGGATACTCGGCGCATGACCCTGCTGTTTGTCTACGGAACCCTGAAGCAGGGGTTCCCGAACCACCACTTGAACACCGGCCGTCGCGTGCCGGGCGAGTACCGCACCGTGCAGCCACTGCCGCTGTATGTGGTACGCCTGCCGCAGGAGGAACGCGCCCCTTGGCTGATGCACCTGCCCGGCCAGGGCCACTGCGTCAGCGGCCAGCTGTTCGAGGTGCCGGACGATGCGCTGCCCTCGATCGACGCCTTCGAGGAGGTGGGCCTGCCCGATGGCTACGAGCGGGTGGCGTTGACGGTGGTGTCGCTGAGCGACGGCCAGCCGCTGCAGGCCTTTGCCTACCTGAAGCCCGAGCACCAGATGCACCGTTGCCTGGCGGTGGAAGGACCGTTTCCCGAGTACACGCTGGCGCTGGCCGAGGGCTACTGGATCACGCGCGGCTGAAGGCTGCCAGGCGACCCGGCATGATCAGCCGCCGTGCGCCTGCACCAGCGCCGCATGAAAGGCCGCGGCCAGCCGTGACGGCGCCGGCGAGCGCCGCTGCACCACGCTGAACTGGCAGGCGTAGTTCAGCACCTGCGGCGACACCGCCCGCAGCCGCCCCGCGCGCACGAAGGGCTCGGCGTAGTGATCGGGCAGGAAGCCCAGGTAGCGGCCCGACAGCACCAGCGTGGCCACCGCCTCCTGGTCGGACGCGGTGGCGCGGCGCTCCAGCCGGCGCGCATGGGTGAGCATCAGGTTGGGTGACTGGTAGCCCAGGCCCACCAGCGCCTCGCGGCGCAGCGCGTCCCACGATGGTGGCTTGCGCTGCGGGGCGAACCACGGGTGACCGCGGCCCGCGTAGAGGTACATGGTCTCGCCGAACAGCGGCGTGTAGTCCAGGCTCTCCGAGCGGCGGTGTTCGGGCACGATGCCCAGTTGGAAGCTGCCGTCGATCACGCCGCGCTCGATCATCGCGATCGTGCCCACGTGCATGTGCAGCGTGGCCTGTGGCGCGCGCGCCTGGAAGGCCGCCACCGCCTCGGCGATGCGCGCGTCGGGGTTGCTGGCGGTCTTCTCGAACACCGCCAGGTGCAGGTCGCCGGCCAGGCGGCGGTGGATCTCGTGCAGCTGGCCACGGAAGGCATCGGTGGCGCCCAGCAGCTGGGTGGCGGCGGCGTGCAGCTGCTCGCCCTCGGGGGTGAGCGCAAAGCCGGCGCGGCCGCGGCGGGCCAGCGTCAGGCCCAGGCGCTGCTCCAGGTCCTTCAGGTGGCGGCTGATGGTGGACAGCGCAATGCCCAGCTCGCGCTCGGCCGCCGCCAGGCCGCCGCAATCGGCCACCGCCTTGAACACGCGCAGCAGGCGCAGGTCGGCGTCACCGATCTGGCCGGGCAGCGGGGCCTCGTTCAGCTGCATGGATCGTCAAGTGACTGCGCAGAGACGCTCATTCTATTCAAGCGAGTTCTGAGGCACCATCCACGCTCTTGCGCCCCCAGGAGAGCCGCCGATGAACGCCCCCGAGATCTGGACCACCACCCACCCCGCCTCCACCGACGCCGGCTGGATGGACGCGCACTGGATGCCCTTCACCGGCAACCGCGACTTCAAGGCGAATCCGCGCCTGATCACCTCGGCCGAGGGCGTGCACTACACGATGGCCGACGGCACGAAGCTGTTCGACGGCCTCTCGGGCCTGTGGTGCTGCGGCCTGGGCCATGCGCGGCGCGAGATCGCCGAGGCCGTGGCGCGCCAGGTGAGCACGCTGGACTACTCGCCCGCGTTCCAGTTCGGGCATCCGCTGTCGTTCGAGCTGGCCAACCGCATCGTCGAGCGCATGCCCGCCGGCCTGAACCGGGTGTTCTTCACCGGCTCGGGCTCGGAGTCGGCCGACACCTCGCTGAAGATGGCGCGCGCCTACTGGCGTGCCAAGGGCCAGGCCAGCAAGACGCGGCTGATCGGCCGCATCAAGGGCTACCACGGCGTGAACTTCGGCGGCATCTCGGTGGGCGGCCTGGTGGCCAACCGCAAGACCTTCGGCCAGGGCGTCGAGGCCGACCACCTGCCCCACACCCAGCCGCCCGCCGGCAGCTTCTTCGCCGGCCAGCCGCCGGCCGAGGGCCCGCACGGCGTGGCGCTGGCCGATGAACTGCTCAACCTGATCGCGCTGCACGACGCCAGCAACATCGCCGCGGTGATCGTCGAGCCCTTTGCCGGTTCGGCCGGCGTGATCATCCCGCCGCAGGGCTACCTGCAGCGCCTGCGCGAGATCTGCACCGCGCACAACCTCCTGCTGATCTTCGACGAGGTGATCACCGGCTTCGGCCGCGCGGGCGCCTGGACCGGCGCCGAGGCCTTCGGTGTCACGCCCGACATCATCAACATCGCCAAGCAGGTGACCAACGGCGTGCAGCCGCTGGGCGCGGTGATCGCCAGGACCGAGATCTACGACACCTTCATGCAGGCGGGCGGCCCCGACTACATGCTGGAGTTCCCGCACGGCTACACCTACTCGGCCCACCCGGTGGCCTGCGCCGCGGGCGTGGCCGCGATGGACCTGCTGGCCCGCGAGGACGGCCCCGGCCGCGTGCGCGCGCTGGCGCCGCACTTCGAGCGCGCGGTGCACAGCCTCAAGGGCGCAAAGCACGTGGCCGACATCCGCAACTTCGGGCTGGCCGCCGGCATCACCGTGGCCAGCGCGCCCGGCGAGCCCGCCAAGCGCCCCTACCAGGTGGCGATGCGCATGATGAAGAAGGGCTTCTACGTGCGCTACGGCGGCGACACCATCCAGCTCGCCCCGCCCTTCATCAGCACGCCGGCGCAGATCGACAGCCTGGTCAACGCATTGGGCGAGACCTTCAACGAGGTGGAGTGACCCCCGGCGGCTTCCTGCCCACAGCGGCCGTAGGCCGCTGTGGGCAGAGCCCTCTTCCGTTGAGCTCCCCCCAGCCCCCCTCCAAGAAGGGGGCTCCAGCATGAGCTTCGGGCCGGCCTGCCGGCCGGCGTGGCGCTGGCACGCTTGGCGCACCACCTTTTGTGGTTCTGACTGGAGCCACCCTCTTGGAGGGGGGCTGGGGGGAGCCCAACGTTCGGGGCCTTGGCCCACAGCGGCCTACGGCCGCTGTGGGCAGAGCCCTGTCCTTCATCGCTTCGCCATCGCCCGCACCTTGTCACCGCCCGCCACCGAATAGGTCATCGGCACCTTGCGGGTGGCCAGGAACTGCGCCAGCGTTTCGCCGCGGAAGGCGGCGTAGACCGCGGGGTTGGGCACGCCCAGCACGGCCGCCATCTTCTCCAGCACGAAGAAGCTGACGCCGCGGCGGACCATCTCGATCCAGCGGCGCTCGCGGATCAGCGCCTGCTCCTCGGCGCTCAGGCCGTGCTCGGCGGCCAGGGCGTCGAAGTCGCTGAGGAAGCGCGCGCGGTGCGCCGGCTTCACCAGTTCGTGCAGGAAGCTGTTGAGGCGCAGGTTGGCGTGGCTGCGCTCGTGGGTGAAGGGGTAGGTGCCGGGCAAGGCACCGGCGCCGTCCAGTTCATGGCTGATGTGGGCGCGGTAGGCGGCCACCGCCGCGGGGTCGGGCTCGCCGCCCAGGTCCTCGAAGACCAGGGTGCAGATGTTGGTCACCGACGGGGCGTAGGTCTGCTTGTGCACCAGGCGCACCTGCTCAGAGAGAGCGCCGCGCATGATCAGCCACATGATGACCTCGGCGCCCTCCATGCCGCCCTTGGCGGCGTACTCGGCGATGCGCATGTTCACCAGTGTGTCGGGCGAGTGCTCCAGCAGGTCCAGGAACTCGCTGTCCCAGGCCTCGTTGAGGAAGCCCGCGCGCTCGCCATGCACCTGGTGCGACAGGCCGCCAGTGGCCATCACCGCCACGCGCAGGTCCTCGGGGTAGCTCTCAACAGCCTGGCGAAGCGTCTGGCCCAGCTTCCACATGCGCCGGGCGCTGGGGATGGGCAGCTGCAGCACACCCACCTGCAGCGGCACCACCTGGCCGGGCCAGGGGCCCTGCGCGTCGGCCAGCATCGACAGCGGTGACAGCAGCCCGTGGTCGACCGGCTTGCCCTGGAAGAAGGACATGTCGAACTCGTCGGCCACCAGCGACATCGCGATGTGCCGCGCCAGCCCCAGGTGGCCGATCGCCGGCGCCACCTCACGCGGGCCGCCACCCTCGTCGGCCGCCACATAGCGGTCATCGATGCCCAGCGCAAAGGCCGAGTAGTGGTCGAAGAAGAACGAGGTGATGTGGTCGTTGTAGATCACGAAGATCACGTCGATCTGCTGCGCCTTCACCCAGCCGCGGATCGCGTCAAAGCCGTCAAAGATCGGCTTCCAGGCCGGGTCCTGCTGCTTGCCGGTGTCCTTGGCGTAGCCGATGGTGGGAGAGTGCGAGGCGCCGATGCCGCCAATGATGCGAGCCATGGGGGGTGTCCTGTGCAATGAGGGGTGAAGTTCAGCGTGGCGCGGGTGTGCCGAAGGGCAGGCCGGGCGGGTCGCAGACCAGGCGGCCGTCGCGGGCCTGGCACTGCGCCTGGTATCCGCTGGCGAACAGCGGCGCGCCCAGCCAATCGGGGGTGGGCTCTTCCGGGCCCGGGTCGACCGGCGCGAAGTTCGCTGCCAGCGTGGGATCGCCGCCCTGGAAACGCGCCACCAGCGGGTACGGATACACCGGACGGGTGCGCGTGGTCACGCCGCTCGCCACCTGGGCCGTCATCAGGGCCTGGGGCGCCTGCCCGGTCTCGACCCAGGCCATCACCGGCGTCAGCAGGTCCACCTGGTCCGGGCCGTCGCCACCGCCGCAATGGCCCACGCCGGGCAGCAGATACAGCCGGGTGAAGGCATCGGCGGCGGCCGCGCCCATCTGTCGCCGCAGCGCCTGTGCGTAGGCGATGGTGGTGGTGGCCGCGATGTGCTCGTCACTCCAGCCATGCCACAGCAGCAGCTTGCCGCCGCGCGCCTGGAAGCGGCTCAGGTCGGGGTCCATCGCCGACAGGTAGACGGAGGTCTGCACCGTCTGCCAGAAGGCCTCGGCGGTGAAGCGCAGGTCGTCCACCGTCCAGGCCGGCAGCGCCTGGTTGAAGTGGGCCAGGTAGCGCACGAAGGGCGCGGCGGCGATCTGCTCGCTGAAGTTGAACGCGGCCTGCGGCGTGGGCGGCACGAACAGTGTCCACAGCCGCTCCGAGCCCAAGGGATGGGCGCCAGGGACTTCCAGGTAGTGGCCCTGGTCATCACGCGCGCCATCGTGCAGCGCCTGCACCGCGGCCACCGCTTCGGGGCTCAGGCAATGGGCCGGGTCCTGGCCGTCACGGCAGAGCAGGCGGCGGGGCTCGAAGGGGCAGCGCCGCGGGTCCTCGATCAGGCCATCGACCAGGCCGTCCAGACCATCGCAGGCGTCCAGCACCGCGGCGTGCAGCATCGGCAGCTGGCCGGCCAGCAGGCGGTAGCGGCCGCTGGCGTCGCGGTTGGCGCGCACGTTCCAGGCGTGGTGGAAGCTGTTCTGCACCACCATGTTGAGCGCCGGCGCGCCGGCCACGATGCCATCAAAGTCCTGCGGGTAGCGCTGCGCCTCCATCAGCGCCTCGCGCCCGCCATCGGAGCAGCCGATGAAGTAGCGGTGGCGCGCCGGCTGGCCGTAGAAGCGCGCCACCAGCGCCTGGGCGAGCTGCGCGGTGGCGTGCACGCCGCGGTAGGCGAAGTCGATCTGCGCCTGCGGCTGGCCTGCTGCCCAGGCGCCGGCCGGCGTGCCGCTGCCCTGGTGGCCCATGTCGGTGGTGGCGATGGCCACAGTGCCATCGCGCACCGGGACGCAGTCGGCGCCCTGGCCGGGGTCGATGCGGGCCGAGCCGCACAGGCCGCCGCAGCCGGTCTGCACATAGCGCTGCGTCCAGCCCTGGGTGGGCAGGCGCAGCACGAAGCCGATGGCCGGCGCGATGCGGCCGCGCACCTCGCAGTACGGCGCTGCGCCAGCCACCACCACGGTGGCGGCGCTGATCTCGACGGCGCCGTCGGTCACGCCGTCCAGCCGCAGCGCGGCCAGGTCGGCGCAGGCCATGACCGGCGGCAGCGCCGGCAGCGGGGCCAGACCGGTGGGCGCGGTGTCGGCCCGGGCGGGAACGGCACCCGCCAGCACCAGGGCCGCGACCACGCCACAGCGCAGCCAGGAATGGAACCGCAGCGCGAACAGCGACATGGCAGGTCTCCTCGCGGCCTCAGCCGCCCAGGGTGTTCACCAGCACCAGCGAGATCGCCGGAAAGCTCAGCAGCAGCACGATGCGCAGCAGGTCCGAGGCCAGGAAGGGCATCACGCCCTTGAAGGTCTCGACCAGCGGCACGTCCCTGGCCAGCCGGTTGATGATGAAGACGTTCATGCCCACCGGCGGATGCACCAGGCCGATCTCCACCACCATCAGCGCCAGGATGCCGAACCAGATGCTCTTGTCGGTGGCGCCCAGGCCGTGGAACTCCAGGCCCATGACCATCGGGTAGAAGATCGGGATGGTCAGCAGGATCATCGCCAGCGAGTCCATCACGCAGCCCAGCCCGATGTAGATCACCAGGATCGCCACCATCACCACCATCGGGTGCAGGCCGCTGTCCTTGACCCAGGCGGCCAGCTCCACCGGCATCTGGCTCAGCGCCAGCGCGGTGTTGAGCATGTCGGCGCCCAGCAGCACCAGGAAGATCATCGCCGTGGCCTGGGCGGTGCCCAGCGCGCTGTCAATCAGGCCCTTCAGGCGCATGCCGCCGCTGGCCACGGCCAGGACGCCGCAGGCCGCGGCGCCGATCGCCGCCGCTTCGGTCGGGTTGGCCCAGCCGCCGTAGATGCCGATGATCACCACCGCGAACACGCCCAGCACCGGCAGCACCTGGGCCAGCGCCTTGAGCCGCTCGGGCCAGGGCACGCGCGGGCCGGCGGGGCCGGCCTCGGGGCGCAGCGTGACGATGATCTTCACGACGACCATGTAGCCGACCATCGCGATCAGGCCCGGCAGCACCGCCGCCATGAACAGCTTGCCGATGGATTCCTGCGTCAGGATGGCGTAGATCACCAGCGGCACCGACGGCGGGATCATGATGCCCAGCGTGCCGCCGGCCGCCAGCGCGCCGGTGGCCAGCGCCCCCGAGTAGCCGTAGCGGCGCAGCTCGGGCAGCGCCACCTGGCCCATCGTGGCCGCGGTGGCCAGCGAGGAGCCGCAGATCGCGCCGAAGCCCGCGCAGGCGCCGATCGAGGCCATCGCGATGCCGCCCTTCAGATGCCCCATGAAGGCCGCGACGAAGCGGAACAGCGCGGCGCTCAGGCCGCCGTGGGTGGCGAACTGGCCCATCAGCAGGAACATCGGGATGACGATCAGGTCGTAGTTCGACAGCCGCGCATAGCCCACGTTCTTCCACACGCTCAGCAGCGGGGTGAGGCTGCCGCTCAGCCAGGCATAACCCAGCGAGCCCATCGTGAACATCGCCACGCCGATCGGCACCCGCAGGGCCAGCAGGCCCATCAGCAGCGCGAAGATCCACAGCCCGGTGGCGATGCCGCTCATGGCGTCACCTCCTGCACCGCGCCCACCGCCGGGCTGCGCAGGTGCGCGCCCACCATGTACAACCCGGCCAGCGCCATCAGCACGAAGCCGGGGATCATCAGCGCCTGCGCCAGCCAGATCGGCCAGCCCAGGATGATGCTGGTCTCGCCCGAGTCCTTCATCGCCAGCATGCCCGCGGTGCCGCGCCAGGCCAGCGCGGCGCCCATCAGGCCGAACAGCAGCGAGCCCAGCGCGTCCAGCGCATGGATGGTGCGAGCCGAGGCCTTGGCGGTGAAGAAGTCGACCTTCACATCGCCGCCGATCAGGTGGCAGTAGGCGAAGAAGCAGGCGCAGGCGAAGGCGGCGCTCATCTGCAGCAGCTCCACATCGCCCGGCACCGGCGCCGCGGCCAGTTTGCGGCCGACGATGCTGACGATGCTCATCGCCACCAGCACCACGAAGACCAGGCCGCCCGCCATGGCCAGCGCCTTGGACAGGGCCAGCAGCCGGTAGCCCAGCGGGCCGAAGCCAGGCAGGGTGCCCGCGACACGGGCCCCTGGAAGAGGTTCGTTCATCAGAGGTCTCCCAGGCGCACCGCCTCCCGGCGGGCGCCATCACATCAGGGGATCAGTGCCGGCTCACTGGCCAGCCTGGTACTTGGCGATCAGCGCGCGCGCAGCGTCATGGAGCTGCTTGCCGTTCGCGCCCTTGGCGTTGACGTCGGCGATCCAGCCGTCCACCACCGGCTGCCCGGCCTTCTTCCAGGCTGCCAGTTCCGAGGCCGGGATCACGTTGGTGGTGTTCTTGGCGGTGAGCTTCTTGCCCTCGGCATCGGCCGCCAGGAAGACCTTGCCGATCTGGCCCGACAGCGCCAGGCCGCTGTTGGCGTCGATCACCTTCTTCAGCTCGGGCGACAGGCTGGCGTACCGGTCCTTGTTCATCACGAACAGGAAGGTCGCGGTGTAGAGCGCGGGCTCGGCCGGGTCGGTCTCGGAGTGGTACTTGACGATCTCCTGGATCTTCACCGACGGCACCACCTCGTAGGGCACCACCGCGCCGTCGATCACGCCCTTGGACAGCGCCTCGCTGACCTGCGGCACCGGCATCGCCACCGGCGTGGCGCCCAGCGCGGCCAGGAAGCGGTTGGTCTGGCGGGTGGGGGCGCGCACCTTCAGGCCCTTGAGGTCGGCCATGCTGCGGATCGGCTTGTCGCGCATGTGGAACACGCCGTCGCCGTGCACATGGAAGGCGATCGGCTTGACGTCCTTGAACTCGGCCGCCGCGTAGGTGTTCGCGTACTCCCACAGCGCCTTGCTGGTGGCCTCGGGGCTTTGCATCATGAAAGGCAGCTCGAAGACCTCCATCAGCGGGAAGCGGCCGGCGGTGTAGCCCGACAGCGTCCAGACCACGTCGGCCACGCCGTCCTTGACCTGATCGACCAGCTGCGCCGGGGTGCCGCCCAGTTGCATCGACGGGTAGATCTGGCACTTCAGCTTGCCGGCCGAGTCCTTGGCGATCTTGTCGCACCAGGGCTGGATGAACTGCTGCTGGGCGTAGGAACCGGCCGGCAGGAAGTGGTGCACCTTCAGCACCACGGCGTCCTGCGCCAAGGAGGGTGTGGACAGCACGGCGGCAGTGGCCAGCGCGAGCAGGCGGTGGACGGTCTTCAAGGGCTTGTCTCCGGTCTGGGTGAAAACATCTGGTGTTGATCCAGCGCAAATCGCGGCCGCAGTCTAGGAATCCGCCCCCAGGCACCGGAAGATGCCGCCGGGCTTGGCGCGATAACGCTTGGTTATCATCCGGCCATGAAGCTCAGCGCCCTGCAGGCCCTGGTGGCCGCGGTTGACGAGGGCAGCCTGCGCGCCGCCGCGCGCCGGCTGGGGCTGACGCAGCCGGCGCTGACCAAGCAGGTGCGCGAGCTCGAGCGCGAGCTGGGCGCGCCGCTGCTGGAGCGCAGCACCACCGGCGTCACGCCCACCGCGCAGGGGCGCATCCTGCATGCGCGGGCCAAGGCCGCGGTGTGGGAGCTGGACGAGGCGGTGCAGCAGATCGGCCAGATGGGCGGCCGCATGGTCGGCCAGCTGGCCGTGGGCGCGGTGCCGCTGGCGCTGCTGCTGCTGATCCCTGAGGCGGTACGCACCTACAGCCGCGCCTTCCCGGCGATGATGCTGCAGCTGCGCGAGGAGCTCTACATCGGCCAGCTCGAGCTGCTGCGCCAGCGCCAGGTGGACCTGGTGGTGGGCCCGATCCCCGACGACCTGCCACCCGGCGAGTGCCAGGTCGAGCCGCTGATGCCCATCGAGATGGCGGTGGTGGTGGGCCGCGGCAACCCCAAGGCGCGCGCCCGCTCACTGCGCGAGCTGCAGGACTCGCGCTGGGTCTACACCAGCCTGAGCGGCCAGTCGGGCTACGCCAAGCTGCTGTTCGAGCGCCACGGCCTGCAGCCGCCGGCGCCGGCGGCGGTGGTCAACTCCACGCTGGGCCTGCTGTCGCTGATCAGCCATGGCGATTGCGTGGGGCTGATGCCGCTGCCGATCGCCCACCACCCCGCGGCCGCACCGTTCATGCAGGTGCTGAAGCTGCGCGAAGGCCCGCTGCCGCTGACGCTGGGCGCCATCGCGCTGAGCAGCGTGGCCGTCAAGCCGGCGGTGCAGCAGTTCATCAACCACCTGCACCGCGCGGCGGCGCAGGTGGGCGCGGCCTGAGTCAGGTGCGCGCGCCCCAGCGCAGCGCGCCCGGCAGCGGCACCGCACGGCGCAGCACGTCCTCGGCCAGCCAGCGTGCGCTGGCGCGGGCCCGCTCGGCGACAAAGGGCAGCGGCAGCTGCTGGTAGTCGTCGTTGAAGACCTCGAAGCTGTAGTCGCCGCGGTAGCCCATCGCCCCCAGGCGGCGCACCAGTTCGCCCAGCACCTCGGAGTGCACGCCCTCGCCCGGGAAGACGCGGAAGTGGCGCGCGGTCTCCAGCCGTTCCTCGGGCGTGCGGGTTTCCTGCCACAGGAAATCGGACAGCTGCACCAGGAAGATCTTCGCCGGGTCGATCTCCTCCAGGAGGTCCAGCGCGGTGGCCGTGGCCAGGAGGTGGTACGAGTCGATGCCGATGCCCAGGTTGGGCATGTCGGCGCGCGCCACCGCCTCCCAGGCCTGGTGCACCTCGCTCAGGTGACGGCCCCAGGACAGCGCCTCGAAGGCCACGCGCAGGCCATGCGGCAGCGCCAGCATCGCCAGCTGGCGCAGGTCGCGTGCGATGTGGTCGGCGTCGTCCGACGCGTGGCGCGAGGTGGAGCTGCAGGCCAGCAGCACGCGCGCACCCAGCGCGCGCGCCATCAGCACCATCTGCTGGGCGATGTCGACCTTGTAGCCGTGCAGGTGGCCGGACAGCCCCTCGAAGTCGCGCAGCACCTGGAAGCCGGTGACGCGCAGGCCCGAGGCCCGCACCGCGGCCACCGCCGCGTCCACGCCCTGCGGATGGCCGACGATGTCGCGCGCGGACAGCATCACCTGGATGAAGCCGGCCGCCTTCATCGCCGCCAGCTTGGCCTCCAGCGGGCCGGCCAGCGTGATCGTGTCCATGCCGAAGTCGGCGATGCGGGCGTCGGCGGCCTGGCGCAGCAGGGTCTTCATCGCGGGCTTTCGTCAGCGCGGGTCGCGCACGAACTCGAAGCTCGGGCCGGTGTCCGACGGGCGGGTCACCGCGCCGGCACGATCGGTGCGTACACCGCCGCTGGATTCGACGAACTCGACGCCGCGCGCCTTCAGCGCGGCCACGGTGGCCAGCACATCGGGCGTGGCGAAGGCGATGCGCTCGAGCATTTCCTCGGTGTCGACGTCGACCGCATCGATCGCCGGCTCGATCAGCTGCCAGTGCAGCGTGCCGCAGGGACTGGCCAGGATGCGGCCCTGGGTCAGCACGCCGAAGTGGGCCTCGGGCGGTAGCTCGGCAAAGCCCAGCAGCTCGGCGTAGAAGGCCGACCAGTCGGCCAGGCGCTCGAAGCCGATGTACTGGACCACGCCGAACAGCTTCATGTCGCCCAGCGCCGGGGGCCGTGGGTCGACGCCGGGGATGGGCACGAAGTCCACGTCATAGATCGAGAACTCGCCCACCCGGTCGACGAAGTACAGGCGGCTGTCGCCGACACCATGGATCGCCGGGATGTTCAGCTCCATCACCTCCACCTGCGTGGGCACCGCCCAGGCGCCGCGCTCCAGCGCCCGCCGGTAGGCGCTGGCGGCGTCGCGCACACGCAGCGCCACCGCGGCGATGCGGGCGCGATCGGGCAGGGGCGGCGCCTCGGGCGGACGGTGCGCGTTGACGACGATGTTCATGTCGCCCTGGCGGTACAGCAGCACCTCGCGCGAGCGGTGGCGGGCCACCGGGCGAAAGCCCAGGCGCTCCAGGCTGTGGCCCAGCGTCTGCGGGCGCGCGGTGCTGTACTCGATGAACTCGACGCCCAGCAGGCCCATCGGGTTGGGCAGCTCGCCCAGGGCCTCGCGGTCGGGGGTGGCGGTGGTCGGCATGGTCACCTCGGCAGGGGAATCAGCATTCGCCGCGCTGGCGCAGCGCGACCAACTGGCGGAAGTGGTGTTCCACGCGGTCGGCATCGGCGGTCAGTCCGGTGAACAGCTCGAAGGCGCCCAAGGCCTGGCCGACCGCCATGCCGCCGCCGTCGGACACGGCGCAACCGCGGGCGCGGGCCTCGCGCAGCAGCGCGGTGTCCAACGGGAAATACACCACCTCCGAGACCCACTGGCCGGCGTGCAGCAGGCCCGCGTCCAGTGGCAGACCGGGCAGCTTGGCCATGCCGGTGGGCGTGGCGTGGATCAGGCCGGTGGCCCCGGCGAGCGCCTGGGCCGCGTCGGCGGCCGCGCGGGCGCGCGGGCCCAGCTCGGCCGCCAGCGCGGCGGCGCGGGCCGGGTCGGCGTCAACGATGCGCAGCTCGTCCGCCCCCAGCCGCAGCACCGCATGGGCGATGGCCGCGCCGGCGCCGCCGGCGCCCAGCAGCGCCACGGCGCCCAGGTCGGCCTGGGGCAGCGCGCGGCGAAAACCACGGGCCCAGCCCGAGCCGTCGGTGTTGTGACCGATCAGGCGGCCGTCGCGGATCACCACGGTGTTGACCGCGCCCATCTCGCGCGCCTCGTCGGACAGCTCGTCCAGGTGCGGGATCACCGCCTGCTTGCAGGGGTAGGTGATGTTCAGGCCGCCGAAGCCGATGGCCCGCACGGCGCTGAGCAGCCAGGGCAGATCGGCGGCGCTGCCGCCAAAGCGGTCGAGGTCGATCAGCTGGTAGTGCAGGCGCAGCCCGTGGTGCCCCGCCTCCTGCTGGTGCAGGGCCGGGGTCAGCGACTGGCCGATGCCGCTGCCGATCAGGCCCAGCAAGCCTTGCGGCGTGGCCGGGGTGAGCAGCGTCAGCGCCGGGTCCGAGACCGTGGCGTTCATCGTGGTGACTCCTTGCGTCCTGGCGCGGACGGCTTACTTGCGCAGCTTGGCCAGCTCGGCCTGCAGCTCGGCCACGGTGGCGGCGATGGCCGCGCCGTGCTTCTCGACCACCGGCTTGAGCTTGTCGCGCAGCTTGGCCTGCTCGGCGGGCGAGAGTTCACTGACCGTCATGCCGGCGCGCTTGAGTTCGTCCAGATCGTCGGCCGACTTGTCGCGGTTGACCTTGCGCTGGAACGCCGAGGCCTCGACGGCGGCGTCCTTGATCAGCTTGCGGTCGGCGTCAGTCAGGCTGTCCCAGACCTTGCGGCTCATGATCAGCGACTGCGGGTTGTACTGGTGGTTGGTGACCGTCAGGTACTTCTGCACCTCGTAGAACTTGTTGGCCAGGATGACCGACAGCGGGTTCTCCTGGCCGTCGATCGCCTTCTGCTCCAGGCCGGCGTAGACCTCGGGGAAGGCCATCGGCGTGGGGTTGGCGCCCAGCGCCTTGACCCAGTCGATGTTGATCGCGTTGGGAATGACGCGCAGCTTCAGGCCGGCGATGTCATCGACCGTGCTGATCGCCTTGCGGCTGTTGGTGATGTTGCGAAAGCCCAGCTCGACGAAGGCCAGGCCGACGATGCCCTTGTCCAGCAGGCGCGCATGCAGCTTCTGGCCGAAGGGGCCGTCGACCACCGCGTCGGCCTCCTTGGCGTTGGCGAACATGAAGGGGAAGTCGAAGACCTCGAAGTCCTTGATCTGCGAGGCCAGGATGCCTGAGTTCAGCTGCACGAAGTCGATCGTGCCGCCCTGCAGCGCCGACACGTTGGGCGCGTCGCCGCCCAGCGTGCCGCCGGGGAAGACACTGACCTTGAAGCGGCCCCCGCTCCTGGCAGCCACCAGCTCGGCGAACTTGCTGGCACCGATCTCCAGCGGGTGGCCCTTGGGGTTCTGCAGCGCCAGCTTGAATGTGCGCTCCTGCGCCTGGGCGGGCAGCAGCGCGGTGCACAGGCTGGCGGCGGCCAGGGCAAGGCCGAGCGCGCGGCGGGTCAGTCGGGTCATGGCAGGTCTCCGGGTGTCGTTGGGGGGGAACGGGGGCGTCAGTGGCTGAACCAGCGGGCCGGCACGGTGACCAGCTCGGGCACCAGCACCATCAGGAACATCACCGCGAGCTGCGCCAGCATGAAGGGCAGCACGCCGCGGGTGACGTCATCCATCTTCATCTTGCCCACGCCGGCCACCACGTTGAGCACGGTGCCCACGGGCGGCGTGATCAGGCCGATCGCGTTGTTGATGATGAACAGCACGCCGAAGTAGACCGGGTCGATGCCCGCGGCCTTGATCACCGGCATCAGCACCGGGGTCATGATCAGGATCGTGGGCGTCATGTCCATCGCCGTGCCCACCGCCATCACCAGCACCATGATGGCGATCAGCAGCAGGGTCTGGTTGCCCATGAAGGGCTCGAGCAGCGCGATCATCTTGCTGGGGATGTCGGCCACGGTGATCAGCCAGGCGCTGACCATGGCGGCGGCCACCAGCAGCATGATCACCGAGGTGGTCTTGGCCGCGGCCACGAAGACCTCGTGCAGCTGCTTCCACTTCAGTTCGCGGTAGACCAGGGTGGACACCAGCAGCGCGTAGACCGCCGCCACCACCGCCGCCTCGGTGGGCGTGAACACGCCCATCTTCAGGCCGACCACCACGATCACCGGCAGCACCAGCGCCCAGGTCGATTCCTTCAGCGCGTGCAGGCGCTGGGCCAGCGTGGCCTTGGGCGGCGGCGAGATGTTCTCGCGCTTGGCCACCCACCACCACGCCGCAGCGATCGCCAGGCCCATCAGCAGGCCCGGCACGATGCCGGCGAGGAACAGCTTGGAGATCGACACGCCACCGGCCACGCCGAAGACGACGAAGCCGATCGACGGCGGGATCACCGGCGCGATGATGCCGGCCGAGGCGATCAGGCCGCCGGCACGTGCCTTGTCGTGGCCGGCCGCCACCATCATCGGCAGCAGCAGCGAGGCCAGCGCGGCGGTGTCGGCCACCGCCGAGCCCGACAGCGCCGCCAGCAGGCAGGCGGCGACGATGGCCACGAAGCCCAGGCCGCCGCGCAGGTGGCCCACCAGCGTCAGCGCCAGGTGCACGATGCGGCGCGACAGGCCGCCGACGTTCATGATCTCGCCGGCCAGCATGAAGAAGGGCACGGCCAGCAGCGGGAAGCTGTCGGCACCGTTGACGGTGTTCTGCGCCAGGATCTGCGCGTCGAACATGTCCAGATGCAGCATCAGCGCCACGCCCGACAGCAGCAGCGCGTAGGCGATGGGCACGCCCAGGGCCATCACGGCCAGCAGTGATCCCAGGAAGATGAAGACGGTCATGACAAACGCTCCCGGGGTGGATCAATGCTTCTTGAAGGTGTGTGAGCGGTCGAGATGCAGGTCCTCGATCTGCGCCAGGTCCTCGCTCTCCTGGACCATCACCAGGTCCTGCTCGCTCAGCTGGCCGCTGAGCGTGCGCCACAGCTCCAGCAGCAGCATGACCCCGGTGGAGACGGCAAAGACGACCCCCGCGGCGTAGAAGAGGCCCACCGACGCGCCAGTCACCGGGGCTTCGACCTCCAGGTTGATCTGCACCTGTTCCCACGAGCCCTTCAGCAGCAGCCAGGTGGCGAAGAGCATCAGGCCCTGACCCAGCGCCAGGCAGACGCGCTTGCCCAGCGGGCCCAGGCGGCTGACCAGCATGTCCGAGCCCAGGTGGGCGCGCTCACGCAGGCCGACGATGGCGCCCAGGAAGGTCAGCCAGACGAACAGCCAGCGCGAGAGTTCCTCGGACTCGGTGATGCCGCTGTTGAAGCCGTAGCGCGCCACCACGTTGCCGAACACCAGCAGCACCATCAGCGCCAGCAGTGCCACCAGCAGCCACTCCAGCAGGCGGCAGTAGCGACCGAGCAAGTTGTCCATGTCTGTGTCTCCTTCGAGGGGCCACGCCGGCTGTGCAGGCCGCGCGGACCGAATAATGTACGAACTGGTTAGTTTTTTTATCGGGTCAAACCCTGATCCATCGGGTTCGACCGCGCCTCAGCGGCGCACGTGCCGCACGATCATCTCGACGATGCTCTCGCGCCGCGCCGCAACAGCGGCCGGCGAGTCCAGCTCGCGGCCGAAAATCAGCGAGAAGGTGTGGCGGTTCGAGACGTTGAAGAAGCACAGCGCCGAGATCGACATGTGCAGGTCCACCGGATCGACATCGGGCCGGAAGGCACCGCTGGCCACCCCGCGGCGGTAGACCTCCTCGACCGCCGCGATCGCCGGCACGTTGAGCCGGCGGATCGTGGTGGAGCGCGCCAGGTACTCGCCGCGGTGCATGTTCTCGTTCATCACCAGGCGGATGAAATCGGGGTTGGCCAGCTGGTAGTCGTAGGTGAACGCGACCAGCGTGCGCAGCGCCCGCTCGGGCTCGAGGTTCTCCAGGTGCAGCTCCGACTCGATGCGGCGGATGCGCGCATAGGCCGCTTCGAGCACGTGGACGTACAGCCCTTCCTTGCTCTCGAAGTAGTAGTAGATCATCCGCTTGCTGGTGCGCGTCAGCGCGGCGATCTCGTCGATGCGGGCACCGGCCAGGCCCTTGGCGGCGAACTCGGCGGTCGCCACCTCCAGGATGTCGGCCATCGTGCGCTCGGGGTCGTTGGTGCGCCCGCTGTCGGCAGCGTCGGCCGGCACGGCGGCGGGGCGGCCGCGCTTGCGGGCCGGCTTCGGGGCGGGATGTACTGTCTGGTTCATCAAGGCGCGAGCATACGCCGGGAAACGCGTGGCCGGCTGGGCGGCAGCCCGGCCGGCCCCTGCGCGCGCAGGTCCGCTCAGAGCAGGCCGGTCTCGTCGACGTGGCTGCCGTTGAAGCGGTCGTCGCGGCTGCTCCACTCCAGCTTCAACAGGCCGTAGGCCAGCGTGGCCTGCGGCGGCAGCACGATCTTCTGCACCTGGCCGCCGCCCACACCGCCGCCGATGGACACCGACAGGATGCCACCCACGTCGACGCTGGCGTTCACGCTGGCGCTGGCGGTCAGGCCCTCGGCCAGGCTGGCTTCCAGCGCGATGATGATGCTGTGCACGATGCGGCCATCCGAGCCATAGCCGTGGATCGCGTCACGCGCCTTGGGCGCGCCATTGACAGCGTCGACCATCGGCGTCTCCAGGACGTAGAGCTGGACGAGCTTCAGGTGGCCGACCTTGAAAGCGTCGTACATCGCGCTGGTCGAGCCGGAGAAGCCCGCCACCACCAGGTTGGCCGCCACGCTGCCGGTGAAGTCGGCCTTGGTGGTGCTGGCAGTGTCGAGCAGATAGGGGCCGGCGCTGCGGATCTTGTCCTCGAAGCGGTCCTGCGCCAGCTGCCCCTTGGGCTCGAGCTTGCCGACGCTCCCGATGAGCCCGGCCTTCTCGCCATGCGTGCCCAGCTTCACCAGCTGTGCGTTGTCCATGAAGTAGCCGCTGCCGTTGAACTTCAGGGCGTGCTTCTCGATGCTGATACCGGTCATGGTGATCTCCCGTGGTCAGGAAAAGGGGTGGATGAATCGGGCGGCTGCTCGCCACCCACCCTGGAAGACGGACTGCAGCGCCGCCATCCGGACCGCCAACATCGGGAGATCGTCCCCCCATGGTGAGGGAGTGCCTGCGCGTCAGCGCGCCGCCAGCAGCCCCCACAGCCGCGCCAGGTCGGCCACCGGGCCGGCGGGGCCGGCGGCCAGCGCGCGCCACTCGCTGCGTGCGGCCTCGGCGTGGCCGGCCTGCCAGCGCGCCACCGCCAGGCGCAGCCGCGCCTCGTCGGGCTGGCGCAGGCCGCCGCGGGCCAGGCCCTCGGCCATGCGCTGCAGGCCGGGCTCGGTCTGGCCCATCGAGACCATCGCCTGGCCGAGGCTGAACAGCGCCTGGCCGTCGGGGGCGCGGCGCGCGTCGGCCTCGCTGCCGGCCAGTCCGGCCTGGTCTTGCGCCAGCGCCCGCTGCAGCGCCGGGCGGCGCGCGACCTCGGCCGAACTGGCGCTCAGCAGTCCGCGGCTCTGCGCCTCGTCCAGCACCGCCAGCGCCTCGCCCGGCAGGCCGGCCTGCACCGCCAGCCGCAGCAGCTCGGCAGCGTCGTCCGCATCCAGCAGCGCGCCGGCCTGGCGCGCCAGGCGCCAGGTGTCGAGCAGCAGCCGTGGCGGAAAGCCCGGCGCGGCGCGCAGCCGCGCCAGCCGGTCGGCCCAGTAGGCGGGCTGCGGGTGGTGTCGCAGCAGGTGCTCCAGCGTGGTCGCATAGCCAGCGGCGTCGACCTGGCGCAGCTGGGTGGCGGCCAGCAGCTTCAGCGGCGCCTCGGCCGTGGGCCGGCTGGCGGCCTCGTCGTCGGCCACCAGGCCCTGCAGCGCCTGGACCACGCCGGCATCGTTCTTCAGCGTGGCCTGGGCCTGGGCCAGGGCCAGCCACAGGCGCGGCTCGCGCGCGCCTTCGACCTGCTGGGCACGGACCACGCGCACCACGGCGGCGGGGTCGTTGGCGCGCTGCGCGGTCTGCAGCAGCACCTGCCACAGCGCCGGGCGCTCGGCCGCCGGCAAGCGGTCGCTGGCCAGCACGGCCTCGAAGTCCGCCACCGCCTGGCTGTGTTCGCCCGCCAGCGCCGCGGCCGGCGCGCGCAGGCGCAGGATCAGGTAGCGCTCCTGCGCGTTGGGCTGGGGCACCGCCTCGGCCTCGCGCACGCGGGCCAGCGCCTGGGCGCCCTGGCCGGCGCGGATGGCCTCCTGCGCCGCCTGCAGTGGCTTGGCCACCTCGGGGCGCAGCGGTTCGGGCGCGGGCTGCGCCGACAGCGCCGACGCGCCCAGCAGCCAGGCCAGCGCGAACAGGCGCGCAAACACACGCAGACGCATCAGCACCTCCGATTCAGACGAAACGGTTGACCAGGTTCTCGAGCCGCTCCTGGCGGCCCGAGCGCGGCTGCGGCGACAGGTCCTGCGCCTGTACGCGCTGGGCCAGCGTCTCCAGACTGGCGCCGCCCAGGATGGCCTGGCCCAGTTCGCCCTGCCAGCCGGCATAGCGCTGCTCCACCGCGCGTTCCAGCTCGCCCGAGGCCTGCAGCTCGGCCGCGCACAGGAAGGCGCGCGCCAGCGTGTCGATGCCGCCGATGTGGCCGATCAGCAGGTCCTCGGGGTCGATGCTCTGGCGGCGCACCTTGGCGTCGAAGTTCATGCCGCCCTGCCCCAGGCCGCCATGGCGGATGATCTCCAGCATCGCCGGCACCAGCTGCACATGGTTGTTGGGGAACTGGTCGGTATCCCAGCCCAGCTGCTCGTCGCCGCGGTTGGCGTCGATCGAGCCCAGCAGGCCCAGCGCAGCGGCGGTGGCCACCTCGTGCTCGAAGCTGTGGCCGGCCAGCGTGGCGTGGTTGACCTCCAGGTTGAGCTTGACCTCGCCCTGCAGGCCGTAGCGGCGCAGGAAGCCATCCACCGTGGCGCTGTCGTAGTCGTACTGGTGCTTGGTGGGCTCCTGCGGCTTGGGCTCGATCAGGATGGTGCCGGTGAAGCCGATCTTGTGCTTGTGCTCGACCACCGCCGCCAGGAAACGGCCGTACTGGTCCAGTTCGCGCTTCAGGTCGGTGTTGAGCAGGCTCTCGTAGCCTTCGCGGCCGCCCCACAGCACATAGTTGGCGCCGCCCAGGCGGTGCGTCCACTCGATCGCATGCTTGACCTGCGCGGCGGCGTAGGCGAAGACCTCGGGATCGGGGTTGGTGGCGGCACCGCTCATGTAGCGCGGGTGGCTGAACAGGTTGGCCGTGCCCCACAGCAGGCGCACGCCGCTGTCCTGCATCTGGCGCGCGGCGCGCTCCAGCACCGCATCGAGCAGGGCGTTCGATTCGCTCAGCGTGGCGCCTTCCGGGGCCACATCGCGGTCATGGAAGCACCAGAAGGGCAGGCCCAGACGGCGGAAGAAGTCGAAGGCGTTGTCCAGCTTCAGCTGCGCTGCGGCCAGCGGCGCGCCGCTGAACCAGGGGCGATCAAACAGCGGGCCACCCAGCGCGAACGGGTCCTGCCCGCCCCAGCAGAAGCTGTGCCAGTAGCAGACCGCCGGGCGCAGGTGCTCGGCCAGGGTCTTGCCCAGCACCACGCGCTGGGCGTCGTACCAGCGGAAGGCGAAGGGGTTGGTGGAGGACGGACCTTCGTAGCGGACCGTCGGCAGTTCCGAAAAGACAGTGGACATGGCATCTCGCCCTGGGGGCGCCTCGCAGAGGGGTGCGGCAGCTCAGCGCGACTGGCGCGCATCGCGTTCGCTGGCCAGCTGGGCCTGGATGGCCTGCATGATGGACAACACCTCGGCGCTGGCCTCGACCGGGTGCAGCGGATGCCCGGTGGCACCCGCCAGGATGGCGGCATTGACGGCGCGGAACATGGGCACATAGCCGGCGCCCTCGCGCGGGAAGTCCAGCTGCTCCACCTGGGGCGGCGCAGGCGGCTGGCCAGTGATCAGCTTGAAGCCCGCCGGTGAGAACAGCGGCTCCAGGAAGTCGATCGCGCCCCGACGGCCGCTGAGCCAGCCGCGCGGCGGGATCAGCGACGTGATGGAGGTGCTCAGCTGGGCCAGCGCGCCACCGGCGTAGCGCAGCGTGATGGCCTCCTCCAGGTCCACGCCGTCAGGGCGCATCGTGCCGGTGACCGAAATCTCGGCCAGCTCGCCCAGAAACATCTGCGCCAGCGTGATCGTGTAGACACCCATGTCATACAGCGCGCCGCCCCCCAGCGCCGGGTCCCAGAAGCGCGCCGGGCCATCGGGCGGCACCGGGTAGCCCAGGCCGGCCTGCAGCAGCCGCGGCTCGCCGATGGCGCCGGCGGCGACCAGCTCGACCGCCTTGCGCATGGCCGGGCTGAACTTCATCCACATTGCCTCCATCAGAAAGGCGCCGTGCGCCCGCGCCAGCCGGCCGAGCTCGCGGGTCTCGTCGGCGGTCATCGTCAGCGGCTTCTCGCACAGCACATGCTTGCCGGCACGCAGCGCCTGGCTGGCCAGTGCGAAGTGGGTGGCGTGCGGGGTGCCGATGTAGAGCGCGTCGACCTGGTCGCTGGCGCACAGCTGCGCGAAGTCGTCGAAGGCCAGCGGCAGGCCATGCGCCTGCGCGAAGGCCTCGGCGCGCTCGCGCGAGCGCGAGCAGATCGCCACCACCTGCGCCCCGTCGCACAGGCGCAGGTCGCCCACGGTGCGGCGGGCGATGCCGCCGCTGCCGACCACGGCCCAGCGCACGGGCGTGTGTTGTGTCATGGCCTGTTCCTCCTGGTTCGTCAGTGCGCCGCGGCGGGCACGGGGGTTGGCGGCACGGCGGGCAGCCGCCAGGCCAGGCCCATGCTCAACAGCAGCAAGCCCATCAGCACCGGCAGCGCCTGCAGCAGCGTGCGCGGCGTGAAGGCCTGGCCGGGTCCGCTGGGCAGCAGCGCCGCCACCAGCGCGATCGCCAGCACCGCCGCGAACTGCCGGCCCGCGTTGACCGCCCCCGAGGCCCCACCGGCCTGCGCACGCGGCACCGACTGCAGCGTGACCGCGGTCAGCGGCGGCCCGATGAAACCCACGCCCAGGCCCAGCAGGCCCTGCGCCAGCAGGCCCAGCGGGGCCAGCACCTGCTGCACCGGCTCGCCCAGCCCGCCGGCGCTGATCACCGCCATCAGGGCGATGCCCAGCGCCTGGATGCCCAGGCCCAGGCCGATGCAGCGGCCGCCCAGGCGCTGGAAGGCGATGCGGCCCAGCGTGCTGACGCTGAGCATCACGCCCAGCGCAATCGGCATCGACAGCAGCGACATCTGCGTCGCGCTGAGGCCGGCGCCCAGCTGCCAGGCCAGGGTCATCACGAACAGGTAGGCCGGCAGCACACCGGTGCACAGCAGCGACAGCCCCAGCCCGAGCCGGTAGCCGCGGTCCTCCAGCAGCGAGGGCTGCACGATCGGCTGCCCGCCGCGGGCCTCCAGCCGGCGGCAGTGCTGCCACAGGCCGAGCGTGAAGCCGGGCGCACAGGCCAGCAGCGCGAACAGCGGCAGCGTCCAGCCCTGCTCGGGCCCCTGCACCAGCGGCACCGCCCAGGCCACCGCCGCCGCCAGGCACCACAGCGTGCCGCCCAGGTCGAGCACGGTGCCGGGTTGCGGAGGGTCCTGCGGCAGCAGGCGCAGCGCGCCGGCGATCGCCAGCAGCCCCACCGGCAGGTTGATCAGGAACACCAGCCGCCAGCCCAGCCCCGCCAGGTTGGCGTCCACCATCAGCCCACCGACCACCGGCCCCAGCGCCGACGACACGCCGCCCAGCAGACCGAAGATGGTGAAGGCGCGCATGCGTTCGTGCGGCGCATACATCGCCTGCATCAGCGTCAGCACCTGCGGCACCATGATGGCGGCACAGGCGCCCTGCGCCAGCCGCGCCAGCACCAGCGCATCGGCCGAACCCGCCAGGCCACAGGCCGCCGAGGCCAGCGTGAAGCTGCCCACGCCCCACAGGAACATCGTGCGGTGGCCGTACAGATCGCCCAGCCGGCCGCCGATCACCAGCAGCACGGCAAAGGCCAGCGCATAGCCGGCGACGATCCAGGCCACCTGCGCCTGCCCGGCCTGCAGCGACCGGCCGATGGCCGGCAGCGCCACGTTGACGATGGTGACGTCCAGCAGGTCCATCACGAAGGCGATGGCGACGATGGCGAAGGCCCAGGTGCGGCGCCGGCCCACCAGGGGCGGCGCAGTGCTGGACAGGTTGGGCAGGCTCATGGATCAGGCAAAGGCGTGGCCAGCCCCCGGCCGCAGCCGGGAGGCCAGGGACATTCAGCAGGGACGCCCGCTCAGCGCGCCGGCACCAGCATCGCGCGCCGGTGGCTCAGGCCCTGGCTCAGCGCGATGACGATGCAGATCAGGCCGCAGACCACGAAGGTGTTGAGCAGGCTGCCGGCCCAGCCGCGCACGAAGGTCACGAAGAAGGGCGAGACGAACTGGCCCAGGAAGAAGGCGCTGCACCACCAGCCCATGCCGCGGCCGCGGAAGCGCTCGGGCAGCTCGCGCAGGCTCCAGCTGATCAGCACCGGGATCACCATGCCGGCGCCCAGCTGCTGCACGAAGGCGCAGGCGATTGCCGGCTCCAGGCCCAGGTTCAGGCCGATGCCCACCATGCCCAGGCCCAGCAGCGAGAAGACGACGGTGAACTGCGCCGCGTTGCTGCGCTTGGAGACCAGTTTGAACAGCAGCGCTCCGACCGGCACGCCGATGCTGGCCACCGCCGTGTAGTTGCCCAGCTCGCTGCCCTTCTTGACGCCCATCTCGTCAAGCGCCAGCGAGAACTGCAGCGTGTAGACGAAGTACAGCGCCGACAGCGCGAACGTGGACGCCGCGATGCGCACCATCAGTCCGCTGGGGAAGGCCATCATCGTCGCCGTGCCCGGCTCGTTCACCGCCTGTTGGCCGCTGCGGTCGGGCTCGTAGGCGGTGAAGAAGGCGAAGAAGGCCAGCAGCAGCGCCAGGCCGTAGATCAGGAAGGGCAGGTTCCATTCCAGCATCGACAGGCGGCCACTGGTGGTGACCAGGAAGACGCCGGCGGCCGGGCCGGTCAGGCTCTGCCACATCAGCCACTTGGCGCGCTCTTCCTTCTCGAAGTAGTCGCCCAGCAGCGCGTTGCCCACGGTCAGGATGAAGGCCTCGCCCACGCCCAGCAGCAGCCGGCCGGCGAACAGCGCCTCGAAGCTGGTGATGAAGTAGGGCAGCACGCCGCCCAGGCCGTAGAGCGTGGTGAAGATCAGCAGCAGCCGGCGTCGCCCGATGCGGTCGGTCAGCGTGCCGGCGAAGGGCGAGAACAGCGCCACGCACAGGCCCGGCGCCGACAGCACCAGCGGCGCCAGCGTCTGGATGCCCTGCACATGCTGGAAGTTCTTCACCAGCGCGGGGACGATGGGCATCAGCGTGACGATCGCCATCATCGGCAGCAGGCCGATCAGGATGATCACCAGCCCTTGGGCGATGCCGGCGCGGCGTGGCGTGTTCATGGCTGTCTCCGTTCTATGGGTCTCAGGCGCGCAGCTCGGCCGAGTGGCCGTACTCGCTGGCAATGTAGGCGCAGGCGCGCGCGGTCAGCGCCATCGTGGTCAGCGTCGGTCCGCAGGTGCCGTTGGTGACGAAGCAGCTGCTGTCGGTGACGAACACATTGGGCGCGCCCCAGACCTGGTTGTGCGCATTGAGCACCGAGCTGGCCGGATCGCTGCCCATGCGGGCGCCGCCGCACTCGTGGATCGCGCCGCCCACCGCCACGCTGCGCTTGTAGGCCAGGCGGAACATCAGCCGCTCGTACCACTTGTTGTTCGGCATGAACGGGCCGTCCGAGCCGATGCCCAGCGGGCTGATCAGGAAGTCGGGCGACAGGCCGGCCTCCTGCATCATCGCCTTCTGCGTGTCGACCTGGTCGCGCAGCAGCTTCAGGTCGTTGTCGCGCAGGCGCACGCTGACCGAGGGGATGGGCACGCCCAGGCGGTCGCGGCGGGCGGCCAGGCGCACCTGGTTTTCGGCGTGCGGCAGGATCTCGCCGTGGCCGGTGAGGCCGAAGACCGAGTCCATGTGCGGCGGCAGCATCGGCCGACCGACGATGCCCTGGATGTTGAAGCCGCCGGCATAGCCCAGCTCACCGGGCTGGCGCAGTTGCCGGAAGCGAGGGATGTAGACGCCGCCGTGGTTGTCGGCCGGCGAGGTGCCGTCCACCAGCTCACCGCCCTTGAAACCCGGCACGGTGCCGAAGCCCAGCGTCAGCATCTGGTCCATGAAGTAGCGCCCGACCAGACCCGACGCATTGCCCAGGCCGTGCGGGTGCTGGCCGCCACCCGAGTTCAGCAGCAGGCGGATGCTCTCGATGGTGGAGGCGCACAGCATCACCACGTTGGCACGCGCCTCGTGGCGTGTGCCGGTGGCCTTGTCGATGTAGGTGACGCCGGTGGCGCGGCCGGTGCGTGCGTCGGTGTTGACGCGCTCGACCGGCGAATGGGCGCGCAGCGTCAGCCGCCCGGTGGCGGCCGCAGCGGCCAGGGGCACGGTGGTGCGGTGGCCCTTGGCATCGACCGGCGTGGCTTCCTTGCGCACATAGCGCCAGGCCATGACCTTGGCATCGCCCCAGCGCGCCTCGACGCGCTGCTTGAACTGCTGCTCGGCGCGGCTCAGGCCGGCGGCCTTGGCATAGCTGCCCGACGGGCAGTAGTCGATGCCGTCGTCGTTGCCCACCACGCCCAGCGTGCGCTCGACCCGCTCGTAGTAGGGCGCCAGGTCGGCGTAGCTGATCGGCCAGTCGAAGCCCTGCCCTTCATGGCTCTTGAACTTGAAGGTGTAGTCCGACATGCGCAGCGCCACCCGCCCCCAGGACAGGAAGCGGCCGCCCACCTGCTTGCCGCGCAGCCACAGGTAGAAGTCCTGCGGCGACTCGTAGGGGTGCTCGTTGTCGTTGACGAACAGGAAGGCCTTCTCGGGCGAGTAGAACGAGGTCAGCGCCTGCTTGTGCTGGCCGCTCAGGCCGGCCTTGATGCGGGCCCAGGAGCCGATGGCGGCGAACTGGGCCTTGGCGGCGGCTTCGAACTGGGCCTCGGGCAGCGGGCCGCCGGCTTCCAGCACCAGCACGTTCAGACCGGCCTCGGTGAGTTCCTTGGCGGCGATGCCGCCGGTGGCGCCGGAGCCGACGACGATCGCGTCGAAGTGTTCTTGGGTCATGGGCAACAGCCGTTCAGGCGGCGGGGGTCTCGGGGTCGGTGTCGTAGGGCGCGGGCGGACGCGGCACCACGGCCTGCGCGGTCTGGGTGCTGTAGGCCTGGTAGAAGTCCTCGGCGGGCCGGTCGGTGTCGGGCAGCCACACCGGCTTGCCGTCGTGACCGAAGTAGGCCAGGTTCTCGTGGAAGCGCTGGAAGTCCGGGACGGCCTCGGTGCAGGCGGCAAAGTCGATCCAGTTGCGGCCATAGGGCGCGCGGAAGACCTCGAAGCAGCGGAAGCGCCAGATCTTCCAGACGCCGTCCTGCAGCAGCGCATGCATCTCGTACTTCATGGCCACCCAGTGGGCCCAGACCTTCTGGCCGTTGACCAGGTCCTTCTCGTACAGGAACTCGGGCGCGTTGGCGGCCTGGGCGGGATCGGTCAGTCCCGACTCCACCCCACCGACGATCCAGATGCCGCGCGCGCTGCGGCCATCGGCCGCCACCTGGATCGACGGCGTGGTGCTGTAGTGCAGCAGCAGCTTGCCCACCGGCGAGGGGCGGCCGCGGTGGTATTCGGTGATCGTCTCCCAGCTGGTGTAGATGCCCTTGTTCGAGTACTGCGCGCGCATGCCCGGCGTGCCGGGCTTGACCCACATGTCGATGATCCGGGCGTCCTCGTAGCCGTTGTGCAGGTGCATGTAGTTGGAGAACAGGTTCTCCACCTCGCCGCGCGCTTCGGCGCGGGCGACGCGGGCTTCCAGGGCGGCGATGTGGGCGGCCAGATCGGCGCTGGCAGGCAGGGGCGTGTTCATGCGTGGGTGTTCCTTGGCGGGCTCACAGGCCCAGGTGGCGGCGCGTCAGCGCCAGTGATTGATCGATCGGCAGCGTGGGCAGGTACTCCAGCCCGATGGCGCCGGTGTAGCCGCGCTGGCGCAGCAGGGGCAGCAGGCCCAACCAGTCCAGCTGGCCGGTGCCGGGTTCGTGGCGGCCTTCGACATCGGCCACCTGCACATGGCTGATGAGTTCGGTGCGGTCGGCGAAGGCCTGGGCGAAGGTCTCGCCACTGACAGCGCCGTGGTAGACGTCGGCCAGCAGGCGCAGCGCCGGGTGGTCCACCGCCTCGACGATGTCCAGGCCCTGGCGCACGGCGTGCACCGCCATCAGGTTGCCGCCGATGACCATGTGCACCGGCTCCAGCAGCAACTCGACGCCGCCATCGGCGGCGATGCGGGCGGCCTCGCGCAGCACGCCGACGATGTTGGCGCGCTGCTCGGCCTCGGCCAGGCCAGGCACCGAGAAGCCCGAAGCCAGGATGATGCGGGCGGCCGGACCGGCACCCTTCAGTTGGCTATTCACGCGCCGGGCCACCGGCACCGCATCACGCACCGCGCCCAGCACGGTGGCGTGCTCGGCCGGTTGGACCAGGCTGGCGCGCGGGTCGGCGCACAGGCTGAACACCTGCACGCCGGTCTCGGCCACCACATCGACCATGGCATCGATCGGCTTGTCGCGCCACAGCCAGGTGTCCACGGCGTCGAAGCCGTCGGCTTGGGCCGCGCGGAAGCGGTCGAGGACGTCGGGATGCTCGGCCTTGTAGAGCATCTCGATGCAGGGGATCAGCTTCACGCCGCGGCCCCCGCGATGCCGAAGACCTCGCGCGTGCGCTGCAGCGAGGCCAGGGTGCCGTTGCTCGGGCGGTACTCCAGGCCGATGTCACCGGTGTAGCCGGCGGCCTTCAGGTCGGCCAGCCAGGTGGCCCAGGCGATGGAGCCAGTGCCGGGTTCATGCCGGCCGTTGGTGTCGGCCACCTGCACATAGCCGATCAGGTGGGCGCGCTGCAGGATCTGGCGGTGGTCCTCGCCCATCACTGCGGCGTGGTAGGCGTCGTACAGCAGACGCACCGCCGGGTGGTTCACGGCTTCGACGATGTCCAGGCCCTCGATGGCCGAGGCCATGAAGAAGCCCGGGTGGTCGACGCGGGTGTTCAGCGGCTCGAGCAGCAGGCGCATGCCGGCCGCGGCGGCGACCGGGGCCAGGTGCTTCAGGTTGTGCACCATCGCATCATGCTGCTCGGCGGCCGACGCGTCCTTCAGCGCCGGGCCACCGGCAATCACCATGTCGGTGGCGCCCAGGCGCCGGCAGGCGACGATGGTGCGCTCCAGCGCCTCCACGATGAAGTCGGTCTTGCTGCGGTCCACGCAGCCCACCCGCGGGCCCACGGTGATGCTCTTCAGCTGGACGCCGGTCTCCTGCAGCGCAGCCGCGACCGCGTCGAGGTCGACCTGGTTCCACATGTGGAACTCGACCTTCTTCAAGCCGGCCGCAGCGGCGGCGCGGATGCGCGCCGGCAGGTCACCGGCCTCGTTGAACATGTACAGGTCTTCAATGACCGCGCAGAGTTGCATGGTGTGTTCTCGTTCGTGAAGGTGTCAGGCCAGCAGCGGCTGCAGCACATGCCGCACCGTCCAGGCGTTCTGCATCATGGCCGCGGCCTGGGGCGCCGGGCCCTTGTCGCTTTCGACGATCAGCCAGCCGGCGTAGCCGGTCTCGCGCAGCGCCGTCATGAAGCCGGTCCAGTCCACCAGGCCGCTGCCCAGTTCGCCAAACCAGCGGGGAACAGCGCGCTGGCCGCCAGCCAGCATCAGCGCGCGCTCGGCGTTGGGGGCGCGGTATTCGCCCTCGGTGTCGACCGCCAGTGCATCCTTCAGGTGGATGTGCCAGACGCGCGCCTGGAAGCGCCGGTACCAGGCCGTCACGTCGTGCCCGGCGATGGTCAGCTCGGCGGTGTCCAGCGCCAGGCCCACGGTGGCGGGGTCCAGCTGCTGCAGCCAGCCCTCGACCTCGTCCATGCTGCGCAGCGCCGACAGCGCGTCCAGGTGCAGCACGGTCTTCACGCCCAGCGCGGCGGTCATGGCCCCCACCGCGTTCCAGCAGGCCGCGGCGGCTGCTTGCTGTTCGGCGCTGAGGCCGCCATGACGACCAAAGGGCGGCAGCGCGCGCACCACCAGCACCTCGCCACCGACCTCGGCCAGGAAGCGGGCGAACACATCGGCCTGCTGCAGCAGCAGCGCCTGGTGATCGGGCTCGCTGCAGTCCAGGCCGTGGTGCAGCTCCTCGAAGCTCATCTGCAGCGGGTCGAGGAACAGGCTGGCCACACGGCGGATGCCCCAGTCGCGCAGCTTCAGCTTGAAATGGTCAACCGAGCCGAAGTTGATGACGATGTTCTCGGGCCGGCCCATCGGGTCCCAGCGGCCGGTGCCGGCGCTGAGCTCGATGGCGTCGAAGCCGCAGGCAGAGGTCACCTTCAGCGCCCGTTCGTGCTGTTCCAGCCGGGCGAAGCCGGTGAAGCCGGCCTTCCACTGGTTGATGGCGTAGGCCCAGCGTGGGGTGCGTGGTTCAGTCATGGATGGGCCTCAGCACGTTGCGCAGGTACCAGGCCGCTATGGCCGTGCTCTCGGGGTAGTTGCCGCCGCCGACGTCGGCCTTGTCGTGCTCCACGCCCACCCAGCCGGCCCAGGCGGTGTCCTTCATCGCGCCATACAGCGCCGGGAAGTCGACCAGGCCGCCCTCGGTGCCCATCTCGTAGAACCAGCGGTCGGTGGTGGGCGCCATCACCTCGGCGTCGGGCTTGCGGCGGTAGTCGCCGTTCAGATCGACGTGGTGGGTGTCCTTCAGGTGGAAGGCAGCCACGCGCTCGCGGCGCTCGATGAACAGCTGGACCGGGTCGACGCCAGCGATCACGTGCTGCGCCGTGTCCAGGCACAGGAAGACATAGCGCGGGTCGGTCCAGTCGTAGAACTTGCGCAGCTGCTCGGCGCTGCGGATGCCGCAGAAGAACTCGTGGTGGCAGCAGGTCTTGACGCCGTAGCCCTCCAGCGTCATCTGGCCGATGCGGTTCCAGAGTTCGGCGCAGGCGCGGATCTTGTCGTCGGTGACCGGCTCCACGTCGAAGTACAGGCCAGCCGGCATGACGATGAAGTTCTGCACGCCCAGGCCGGCGCTGCTCTTCATGATGTACTCGGCATAGCCCGCCATGCGGTCGTGCGTGGCGCGCACGTGCGGCGTGCTCTGGCGCGCGTCGTACATCACCGCATGGAACAGGCTCAGCACGCGGTCGATGCCGCGGCTTTGCATGTGGGCGCGCGCGGCCTCGAGCGAGCCGAACAGGTCGCGCAGCACCGGCAGGTGGAAGTCGAAGGTCTCGATGGCCTCGTAGCCCACGCCGGCGATCTGCTTCAGGAAGGCATCGAAACGCTCCACCGAGCTGTACTGCGACAGCGGACCCTGGGGCGTGTCGACGCGCCAGTGGTCCATGTACGCATAGCGCAGCGACCGCCCCGCGAGCGGTACTCCTATCTGGCTCACGCGGCGGCTCCGGTGTGCTTGGCGATCACGCGCCGCGCCTGCGCCTGGTGCTTGGCCACCATCTCGAAGGCATCGACGTTGCGCATGTAGAGGTGGCCCTCCCACTCGCTGGACATGAAGCCGGTGAAGCCGCCGTCGTGGAACACCGGCAGGATGCTGTTGTAGTCGATCGAGGCCTCGTCGCCGTTGTCGTCGAAGTCGTAGAACTTGCCGTGCACGTGCACCACCTGCGGCATGATCTCCTTCCACATCTCGGCGGTGCCGGGGCTGAGGATGTTGAACATCACCGCCAGCGCGCTGACATCGGCCGGGTCGGCGTTCAGCGGCTCCACGCGGCGGGCGAACTCCTGGCGCTTCCAGCCGGCGTCCTTGGGCAATTGCCACACCTCCAGCGCCAGCTGGATCAGGTCTTCGGGCAGCTCCTGGCGGCGCAGGTTGGCGATGTAGGTGGCGGGCAGCCGGCTGGCGCAGCAGCCGAAGTCGGGCACGAAGCCCAGCAGCGGCGAATTGGCCTTGGCATAGGCCTCGCGCCAGGCCATCACCGGCGGCGAGCTGGGGTTCAGCGGCGCGTGCACTTCCGGGCCGATCTTGATGCCGTGCTTCTCCAGCAGCGGCAGCAGGCGGATGATCACCTCCACCGGCGCGGCGAACTGGCAGCGGATGGTCGGGAAGCCCATCTTGGCGGCGGCCTCGATCTGCGGCGCGTGGTAGGCCACGGCCTCGTCGATGCTCATCATCGTGCCGCGGCGGATGGCCATGTCGGCGTTGATGCTCAGGCAGCTGGGCGTCAGGCCGTACTTCGCCATCAGGTCCTTGAAGCGCGCCGCGAAGTCGTCGCTGACGTTTGGAAAGCCGCGGATGCTGGAGAAGCCGATCAGCTCCAGGCCTGGGCCCAGCTGGCGCTTGGCCACTTCGGCGATCAGGTCCTCGAAACCGTAGCGGCGCTCATGCCACTCGTTGGTGAAGCTGTACAGCGTGGAGCCAAGCTGGAAGCCCTTGGGCGCGGCGGTGGTCTGGGGTGCGTTCATGGTCAATGCGTCTGTGCGGTGGAGGTGGCGCGCCCTCAGGCGGCCTGGACGTGTGCGTCACCGCGGGTCACATGGGTCAGCATCGGGATGTAGGGCGGGTACAGGTTCAGCGTGACCACCACGTGGTGCGGGCCGCTGGCCAGCGGCTGGGGCGTGGGCACATGCAGCAGCACCGAGTCCTGGATGAACCAGGACACGCCGGTCTGCTCGGGCAGCTCGGCCAGCGTGTAGCGCCGGCCTTCATATTCGACGGTGGCGCCGTCCAGCGGCACGGTCTGGCCGTCGACCAGCAGCTGGGTGGGCATCACCACCGACAGCGGCAGCGAGCGGTACCAGGGCAGGCGCAGGTCCAGCACCAGGCCCTCGGGCGTGATGCGCGAGTCCTCGGGGGTGATCAGGTAGTCGCTGAAGGCGTTCTTGAAGAAGCGGGCCATGGCAGTGTGTTCGTGTGGTGGCGGGTCAGACCGCCAAGGTGAGGGGTCGGCCGGTGCGGGTGGTCGGCACGAAGGGCAGGTAGGAGACGCGGTAGCGGATCGCCAGATCCACCTGGTGCGCGCCGGGCGCGAGGCCGCCCGGGCGCGACACGATGACGCGGGCCTTCTCGCCGAAGTTCCATTTCTCGTCGAAGCAGCGCTCCATCTCGTCGAGACTCCAGCTGCGGCCGCGCAGCGCCAGGCGCACGGCCTCGCGCGGCACGGCCTGGCCGTCAATGACGATGGCAATGTCCTCGACCATCGACAGGCCCAGACCGCGGTAGTAGGGCAGGCGCGCCAGCAGCGCGAAGCCGGTGGTGTGATCGCCCTTGACGACGTTCTCGAAGCCGTCGTCGCAGAGCATGTGCTGATCCATCATGATGGCGTTCTCCGTGGGGATCAGGCCCGCAGCGCGGCCGGAATGGGTTCGTCCAGCAGCCGGCACAGCATCCGGTGCTGGCGCCTGACCTGTTCGACCGATTGCACCGGGTGGGCGTCCTCGATCCAGCGGTTGCCTTCGTACTCGGAGCAGATGTAGCCCTGGTAGCCGCCCTGCCTCAGCACCGCGACGATCTCGTCGTAGGGGATGGAGTACTCCACGTCGTCCTCGGTCATCTCGTAGAACTTGCCGTGGATGTTGTGGATGCGGTGCATGAAGTCGAGCATCCGCTTCGGCTCGAAGGCGGCGTTGTGGCGCAGGGTTTCGGCCATCGCGATCGAGGGTCCGGTGCCGCCCATCTGCTGCACATCCAGCAGCACGTACTCGCTGAGCACGCGGTCCTGGTAGGCCTGCTCGATGTAATCAGCGATGTGCCGGGGCACGCCATTGCGGATGAAGCGCTCCTTCCAGACCCGCGGGAAGCGGTGCACGAACATGCCCATGTCGGGCAGGAAGCCCAGAGCCCGGGAGCCGGACTGTTCGTAGGCCTCGGCGTGGCGGACGATCCAGGGGTGGTCGAAGTGCAGCGGCGCGTGCACCTCCAGCAGGATGGTGATGCCCTTGTCCTCGGCATAGCCGGCGCAGGCCACCAGCACCTCGGGGGCGACGGACACCAGCGAGCGGATGTAGCGCATGCCCAGCGCGGCGCCGAAGTCGATGTCCTTCTTCACGCTGGCCACCTGCTCGGCAAAGGGCATCACCTGGCCCTTGACGCGCTTGTAGTCCAGCATGAAGTCGTGGCAGACCGGGGTGGTGCCGTAGCGCTCCATCAGCGCGTGCCAGTGGGCGATCTCGGCGGTGGGCATGCCGACCTCGGGCCAGCCGGTGAAGCTCTGTTCACCCACGACCTCGATGCCCAGCGCGCCGATCTCGGCGCAGGTGCGCACGCAGTCCTCCAGCGTCATGCGGCGCAGGAAGGTGTCGTTCTGGAAGCTGTAGAGGCTGACCCCACGCCGGATCTGGTGGCTCATAGTGGTGCTCGTTGGAGGGGTGGGAGGCGTCACGGCGTCGGCAGCTTGACCCAGCGGCCGCCTTGCCGCGAGGAGCGCTGCACCGCCTCGATGAACTGCACGCCGCGCAGGCCGTCGTCGATGGTCGGGAAGTGGCTGGCCTTGTCGGGCTTGCCGGGCTTGCCGCCGCGCGCGGCGCGCAGGTGCTGGGCGACTTCGCTGTAGATCGTGGCAAAGGCTTCCAGGTAGCCCTCGGGGTGGCCGCCCGGGATGCGATTGACCCGGGCGCCGGCCTCGCCGAAACCGGCCCCGCCACGCTCCAGCAACTGCGTGGGCTGGCCGAAGGGCGTGAAGCGCAGCTGGTTGGGCTGCTCCTGCGACCACTCCAGGCCGCCACGGCTGCCGTAGACCCGCAGGCGCAGGCCGTTCAGGTGGCCCGGCGCCACCTGGCTGGCCCAGATCGCGCCGCGCGCGCCGTTGGCGTAACGCAGCAGCACCTGGGCGTTGTCATCCACCGCGCGGCCAGGCACGAAGCTGCTCAGCTCGGCGCACAGCTCGGCCAGCGCCAGGCCGCTGACGTAGTCGGCCAGGTGCCAGGCGTGCGAGCCGATGTCGCCGATCGCCCCGCCGCCAGCCTGGACCGGGTCGGTGCGCCAGGCAGCCTGCTTCTGACCGGTGGTTTCCAGGGGCTCGGTCAGCCAGTCCTGCGGGTACTCGGCCTGGACCACGCGAACGTCGCCCAGCCGGCCGTCCTTCACCATCTGGCGCGCCAGGCGCACCATCGGGTAGCCGCTGTAGTTGTGGGTGACCGCGAAGATCAGGCCCTGCTTTCTGGCCAGCGCGGCCAGCTTCCTGGCGTCGGCGCTGTGCACGGTCACCGGCTTGTCGCAGATGACGTGGATGCCGGCCTTCAGGAAGGCGGTGGCGATCGGCGCGTGCAGGTGGTTGGGGGTGACGATGGCCACCGCCTCGATGCCGTCGTCGCGCGCAGCCTCGGCGCGCGCCATGGCCTCATAGCTGTCGTAGATGCGCTCGTCGGCCAGGCCCAGTTCGCGGCCCGAGGCCAGCGCCTTGTCGGGCGAGGCCGACAGCGCGCCGGCCACCAGCTCGTACTGGTCGTCCAGGCGTGCCGCGATCCGGTGCACCGCGCCGATGAAAGCGCCCTGCCCGCCACCCACCATGCCCAGGCGGATCCTGGCCGGCTTGCGGCCCGCAGTGCTCTTGCTGGCAGCCACCATGTCAGTTCAACCCGAGCATGCGGCGCAGTTGAGCGGGATCGGCGGCGCCGCCGGCGAAGTCGTCGAAGGCCTTCTCGGTGACGCGGATGATGTGGTCGCGGATGAAGGGCGCGCCTTCGGCGGCCCCCTGCTCCGGGTGCTTCAGGCAGCACTCCCACTCCAGCACCGCCCAGCCCTTGAAGTCGTACTGGGCCATCTTCGAGAACACCGCCTTGAAGTCCACCTGGCCGTCGCCCAGCGAGCGGAAGCGCCCGGCCCGGTCCTGCCAGGACTGGAAGCCGCCGTAGACGCCCTGGCGGCCGGTGGGGCGGAACTCGGCGTCCTTGACGTGGAAGACCTTGATGCGGTCGTGGTAGAGGTCGATGAACTGCAGGTAGTCCAGCTGCTGCAGCACGAAGTGGCTGGGGTCGTAGGCGATGTTCAGGCGACGGTGGCCGCCCACGCGCTCGAGCAGCATGTCAAAGGTGACACCGTCGTGCAGGTCCTCGCCGGGGTGCAGCTCGAACGCGATGTCCACGCCCGCCTCGTCGTAGGCGTCGAGGATCGGGGTCCAGCGCTTGGCCAGCTCGTCAAAGGCGGCCTCCACCAGGCCGGCCGGCCGCTGCGGCCACGGGTACAGGAAGGGCCAGGCCAGCGCGCCGGGGAAGCTGATGCTGGCGTTCAGGCCCAGGTGCTGCGAAGCCTTGGCCACCTTCAGCACCTGGTCCACCGCCCAGCGCTGGCGCTCGGCGGGCTTGCCGCGCAGCGCCTCGGGGGCGAAGGCGTCGAAGGCCTCGTCGTAAGCCGGGTGCACCGCCACCAGCTGGCCCTGCAGGTGGGTGGACAGCTCGGTGATCGCCACGCCGTTCTCGCGCGCGATGCCGGCGAACTCGTCGCACCAGGTTTTCGATGCGGCGGCGCGGTCCAGGTCGAACAGGCGCGCATCCCAGGTGGGCACCTGGACGCCGCGGTAGCCCAGCGAGGCGGCCCACTGCGTGATCGCGGGCCAGGAGTTGAACGGCGCCTGGTCACCGGCGAACTGCGCCAGGAAGATCGCCGGTCCTTGGAGGGTGGTGCTCATGGAAATGGCCTTGGGGAAAAGGCGGCCCCGGCGGGTTGCCGGGGCCTGGTCACGCATCAGAAGCTGTAGCTGGCGCGGACGCCGTAGGTGCGCGGGTCGCCGATGAAGAAGCTGCCCGGCACGCGGCTCTCGATCGTGATCTTGTCCTCGATGTTCTTCACGAAGAGCTGGACCTGGGTCTTCTGGTCGGGGCTGGTCCAGCCGAGGCTGGCGTCGCTCTTGCGGAACGAGGGCTGGCCGTAGCGCACGCCGGCGGCCGGATCGCTGATCGTGTAGCCCGAGTTCAGTCGGGTCCCCACGGTGGCGGTGATGTCGGCGCCGGACTCCAGGTTGAAGCGGTGGCTGTAGCCCAGGCTGACCACGCTGCGCGGCGCGCGGTCCAGACGCTGACCGCTCCAGTCATCGGTGGCGTTGGGCTTGTAGGTGCCGAACTTGGCGTCGGTCAGCGCCACCGAAGCACGCAGCTGGCCGTTGTCGCTGACCAGCCAGCGGGACTCGATCTCGGCGCCGTTGATCTTGGAGCTGGCCGCGTTGGTGGTCACCGAGCCGCAGGTCGACGGATCGTTGGTGCGGCAGACCACCGAGTTCAGCTGCATGTCCTTGTAGTCGTAGTGGAAGAGGCTGGCGGTCAGCTGCAGGCGGTCCTGCATCAGCTTGCTCTTCACGCCCAGCTCCACCGCGGTCAGGTTCTCGGGCTTGTAGGTGCCGGCGGTGACCTGGTCGTTGAAACCGCCGGCCTTGTAGCCGGTGGCCACCGAGCCGAAGACCATGGTGCCGGGCGTCAGGTCGTGGTCCACACCCAGCTTCCAGCTGGTGTTGCTGAAGGCCACGCCGGTGGAATAGGCCGCGGGGCTGGAGGTGGCTGGCGGCGTGGCGGGCGTGCCGGCCAGGGTGTCGGAGCCGGTCTTGTCGTCCTTGGTGTAGCGCAGACCCATGGTCAGTCGGGTCTCGGGCTGCAGCGCGTAGGTGGCCTGACCGAACACCGCCTTAGACTTGTTGCGCACGTCCACGTTGAAGGGCACGGTCACCGTGAAGCTGCCGAAGGGCGCGGTGATGAAGGTGCGGTAGATGGTGTCGCGGTGCACCTTCTCGTCGAACAGGTAGGCGCCGGCCACCCAACGCAGCGGGCCGCTGCCCTGCGAATTCAGGCGCAGCTCATGCGAGGTGGATTCGGCGGTGCCCGGCACCTCGCCGCGGAACGGGAAGCCGAAGTAGACGCCGTTCTGGACCTCGTCGACCTGGCTCTTCATGTAGGCCAACTGGTAGGTCAGCTCTGCAAAACCCAGGCTGCGCTTGTATTCGGCGCGCAGCGCGTTGGCGTCGTTGTCGCGGTGGGCATCCGTGGCCTGGAAGCGCAGGCCGGTGGTGCGCTGGGCGGCCGAACCGCGGTCGATGTAGACCGGGTTCTGGATGTTGTTGCCGGTGTCGGGCGGCGAGAAGGGCAAGCGGTCGATGTAGGTGCCGGTGAAGAAGTTGCCCATCGGCACCGGCGTGGCGCCATTGCCGCCCTGATGGCTGGTCTCGGCGGTCAGCAGCAGCGAGCTGTCGGCCGAGATCTTGGCCAGCAGGTGCACGCGGCCGGCGTAGTCGCTCTTGCTTTCCAGCGGGATGTCGGTGTTGGGGCCGGGGTTCAGGTAGGTGTCGCGCTGGGTCTTGCTGGCAGCGGCGCGCAGCGACAGCACATCGTTGATCGGCACATTGATCATGCCCTCGATGCGGCGCGCCCCGTAGTTGCCGATCTCACCCTCGATGCGCGCACCGAAGAGCTTGGCGGGCTTGGCCGTGATCAGGTTGATCGCGCCGGCGGTGGCGTTGCGACCGTACAGCGTGCCTTGCGGACCACGCAGCACCTCGATGCGGTCCAGGTCGAGGAAGGCGCCCATCTGGGCTTCGAAACGGGCGACATAGGCGCCGTCGACGTTGAAGGCCGCCGAGGGGTCGCCCTTCTCGGTCATGTCCAGGCTGACCACGCCGCGGATGGCGATCTGCAGCTTGCCGCTCTCCTGCCCCATCTGCAGGTTGGGCGTGACCTCGGCCAGGCCGCGGGCGTCGGTGATGCCGGCGTCCTTCAGGTCGTCGGCACTGACCACCGACAGGGCCACCGGCGTCTTCGACGCCGGCTGGGCGGTCTTCTGGGCGGTGACCACCACTTCCTGGATCACGCCGGCCTTGCGGTCGGTGGTGTTGGCGTCCTGGGCCCAGCCAGGCAGGCTGGCGGCCACCAGGCCGGCGGCCAGGAGCACCTGGCTCAGGGGAGTGAGTTGCTGCTGCGACATCGGTTTGTCTCCTAGGGGTGTCGTGGCGGTCGATTGCCGGTGTCGGGCGCGCCGTGCATCGACCGTGGGCGGGGATCAATCAGCGGAACGAAAGGTAAGCGCTTTCCCCGTTTTCCCACACTAGGGTTTCTACTTTTGTCATAGGTAGATTTCCTGAGTGACCGGCGAGACGTTTGGACAGCAAGTCACCAGATCAGGCAGAATGGGAAAGCACTTTCCAGCCGCTGCGCGCGGCACGCCCCATGAAGAACCTGCCCTCCATCGACGAGGTCGCCCGCCTGGCGGGGGTGTCCATCGCCACCGTCTCGCGGGTGATGAACAACAGCAAGCCGGTGAACCCCGAGACGCGCAAGCGCGTGGAGCGTGCGATCGCAGCCACCGGCTACCGCGGCAATGCCGCCGGTCGCAGCCTGGCCATGGCGCAAAGCCACCTGCTGATGGTGCTGGTGCCCGACTTCGCCAATCCGTTCTATGCGCAGATCGTGCAGGGCGTGGAGTCGGTGATCCGGCCGGCGGGCTACAAGCTGCTGCTGACCGACGCCGCCGGCGACGAGGCCCCGCACACCACCGCGCTGGATGCGATCTACAACCGCCTCGCCGACGGCGTGATCAACCTGGCCCACCTCAATGACGACGGCACGCTGCTGGGCGAGCTGCGCAACCTGCCCTGGGTCAACTGCTCGGAGTACCTGCCCAAGGCCGGTCCGCCCTACGTCAGCATCGACCACCGCCAGGCGGCGATCGACGCGGTGCAGTTCCTGCTCAACCGCGGTCACCGCCGCATCGGACTGATCACCGCCGACGAAACCTACCGCTGGGCGCAGCTGCGCCATGAGGGCTACGAGATGGCCATCGAGCGTGCCGGTCTGAAGCCGGATGCGCAACTGGTGCGGCTGGCCGCCAGCCTGGACTACGACGCCGGCGCGCAGGCCGCCGGTGGACTGCTGGCGCTGCTGGAGCCGCCGACCGCGGTCTTTGCGGTGTCGGACACACTGGCGATTGGCGCGATCAAGGCCTTCCGACGCGCCGGTCGGCGCGTGCCCGAGGACATCGCGGTGGTGGGCTTTGACGACCTGCCGCTGTCCGCCGTGTTCGAGCCGGCGCTGACCACGGTGTCGCAGCCGATGCGCGAGCTGGGCGCCACCGCCGCCGAGATCCTGCTGGCGCGGCTGAGCGGCCAGCGCCCGGCCTCCCGCACGCTGGGTCATCAACTGGTCGTGCGCGATTCGGCTTGAAGGCCTGCAGCCCCGATCAGCCGAAGCGGATGCGCTTCTCGTCGTGGTTGACGCTGGGAAAGGGCATGTAGGAGATGCGCAGGCGCTGCTGCAGCGCCAGCGTGTGCTCGCCCCGGGGAAAGCCGCCCGGCAGCGCCACGCTGATGGTGGCGGGGGCGCCGAAGGCCCAGCGGCGCTCCAGCGCGGTCTCCATCTGGTCCAGGCTCAGCGGGCCGGGCCCCTCGTCGAAGGTGATGGCCTCGCGCGGCAGCGCCTGGCCGTCGATCGAGACCTTCAGGTCCTCCACCATCGACAGGCCCAGGCCGCGGTAGTAGCCCAGCTTGCTGGTGAAGGAAAAGCCGGTGGGCGCGTCGGCCGGCCCGGTGTTGGCCACCGACGCTGGGTCGATGATGTACTTGTCAAACATCACTGGGCTCCTGCTGGCTGCGCCTGCTCGGCCTGGGCGATCAGCCGCTCGAACATCACGTGCTGGCGGCGCACCTGCTCGCGGCTGTCCACCGCCTGCACGTCCTGGATCCAGCGGTTGCCTTCGTACTCGGACGACAGCGTGCCCTCCCAGCCGACCTTCACCAGCTCGGGAATCACCGCCTCGTAGTCCAGTGACGGGTCGCGGCAGTCCTCGGTCATCTCGTAGAACTTGGCCTGGATGTGGCGGAAGTAGGGCGCGAAGTCGCCGATGCGCCTGGGGTTCGCGTAGGGGTTGTGGCGCAGGCTCTCGGCCATCGCCACCTCGGCCTTGTTGCCCTGCATCTTCACCGCCACCTCGTAGATCGTGTACTCGCACATGATCTTCTGCTCGTGGCTGTCGACGATGAACTGCGTCACCTCGGGCCGCGCGCCCTGGCGCTCATAGCGCGCGCGCATCACCGGCGGGTAGTGCTTCATGAAGATGCCCATGTCGGGCAGGATGCCCAGGTGCCGGGTCTTCAAGCGGTCGGCCACCTCGATCGTGCGCTGGATCCAGGCGTGGTCCAGGTACCAGGGCGCATGCACCTCGACGCCCATGTGCACGTCGAGCTGCTCGGCCAGCGGCACGCAGCGCTCCAGGATGTCCGGGCGCACGAAGATGAGAATGCGCATGTTGCGGATGCCCAGGCGGTGGCACAGGCGCAGGTCGCGGTGGATGCTGTCGACCTGCTCGTCGTCGGTGAGCAGCCGGTCCTTGTGGCGCTTGGTGTCCAGGAACATGTCATAGCACGAGAAGTGCGCCCCGTGGCGGGCCAGCATCTCGTGCCACTGGGCGATCTGCGCGTCGCTGATGTTCGGGAAGGTGGGCATGTTCTGCTCGGGCAGGATCTCCACCGCGCGGGCGCCGATGCTGGCGCTGAAGGCGATCACGTCCTCCACGCTCATCTGGCCCAGAAACATCTCTTCCTGGAAGCTGTAGAGGCTGATGCCTCGCTGGATCTTGGAACGCATCAAGCGGTCTCCGTAGGCAGGGAATGGGCACAGACCGACCGGCCGGTCTCGTCAAAGCCCCAGTGTTCGACGATGCGGCCGGCGTCGATGCGGAACAGGTCCAGGCGCTGGTGGCGATCCGTCCCTGAGCCGACCCAGGTGTGCACCACCGCGCGGTCGCCGTCCAGGAAGACACGCTCGACCTCGACGAAGAAGTCGGGCTCGGCCAGCTTGCGCGCCAGCATCTCGATGGCCGCCTGGCGGCCGCCGGGGCGTGACGGGTCATGGTCACGGAAACCGGTGCGCACCACGCAGGACTCGAAGGCCGCGCGCACCTGGCGGCGGCGGTAGAGCAGGTCGACGAAGCGCTCCATCAGCTGGCGCGGATCATCGCCCAGGCCAGACGGCAGCGGCGGTGCCACGGGTGGTGCCACCGGCGTCCGGTTCGAGCCCGAGGACAGCGCCAGGTGCTGCCCGGCGCCCAGCAGGCGCACCCTCGTCACGGCGCCCCCGCCGCCACCACGCGCTGGTCGATCGCACCGAAAGGGCCGGGGCGGCCATCGGCGTGGCAGGCCTGCAGGCGCACGCGGTCGCCAAAGCGCATGAAGCCGCTGCGGATCTCGCCGTGCGCCAGCTTCTCGATCATGCGGCGCTCGGCAATGCAGGCCGAGCCTGCGCCGCGCTCGGCGTTGGACACCGTGCCCGAGCCGACGATCGTGCCGGCGCTCAGCCGCCGCGTGCGCGCCGCGTGGGCGATGAGCTGGCCGAAGTCGAAGTTCATCTCGCTGGCCGAGGGTTCGCCGAAGCGCTCGCCATTCCACTGCACGTGCAGGCGCAGGTTCAGCCGGCCGGCCTGCCAGGCCGGGCCCAGCGCTTCGGGGGTGACGGCGATCGGCGCGAACGCGGTGCTGGGCTTGGCCTGCAGGAAGCCGAAGCCGGTGCGCACCTCGTGCTGGCCCAGCGCGCGCAGGCTCCAGTCGTTGAGCTGCACCACCAGGCGCACGGCGGCCAGCGCCTGGGCCGGCGTGGCGCCCATGGGCACAGCGTCGACGATGACGCCGAACTCGCCCTCGAAGTCGATGCCGTGGGCCTCGGAGGGCAGCGGCACGTCCTGATGCGGCCCCAGGAAATCGTCGCTGGCGCCCTGGTACATCACCGGCACGGTGTCGAAGTCGGGGATCGGCGGCGTGCCGAAGGCGCTCTCCATCAGCCGGCCGTGGTTCAGGAAGGCCGAGGCGTCCAGCCACTGCGGCGCGCGCGGCAGCGGCGCGGCGCAGGCCGCAGGATCGAAGGCGAAGCCGCCCTCGCCTGCGTCCAGCGCGGCGGCCGCAGCGCGCAGCGCGGGCTCGGCGGTGGCCCACTGCTGCAGCGCGCCGATCAGCGTGGTCCAGGGGGCGGGGGCGTGGGCGGCGCGGGCGCCGTCGCTTGCAACGATGATCAGGCGGCCATCCAGGCTGCCGTCGTTCAGGGTGGCCAGTCGCATGGCGTCAGTCCTCGAAAATGGCCACGGCGCGGGTCCAGCCGGCCGACGCGCCACGGATCTTGTGCGGGAAGCAGCTGACCAGGAAACCGTGCGCAGGCAGCGCCTCCAGGTTGTGCAGCTTTTCCAGGTGGCAGTAGCCGATGTCGCGGCCGGCCTTGTGGCCTTCCCAGATCAGCGCCTTGTTGCCGGTCTCGGCCACCTTCTTTGCGGTGTACGAGAAGGGCGCGTCCCAGCTCCAGGCGTCGGTGCCGGTCAGGCGCACGCCGCGCTCGAGCAGGTACATCGTGGCCTCGTAGCCCATGCCGCAACCGGCACCCAGGTAGTCGGGGTGGCCGTAGCGCGAGCCGGCGCGGGTGTTGACCAGCACGATGTCCAGCGGCTGCAGCGTCCAGCCGATGCGCGCCAGTTCGGCCTCGACGTCGGCCGCGGTGGCCACATAGCCATCGGGGAAGTGGCGGAAGTCCAGCTTCACGCCAGGCTGGTAGCACCACTCCAGCGGCACCTGGTCGATCGTGATGCTGGGCCGCGCACCGCCGTTCTTCGCGTCCTGCGTGGAATGGAAGTGCCAGGGCGCGTCCAGGTGGGTGCCGTTGTGAGTGGTCAGCGTCACCCACTCGGCGGCAGCGGCCTCGCCCTCGGGATAGTCCTCCGGCGTGGTGCCCGGGATCATCGCCATGAACTCGGGCAGCGTGTCCTGGTGCTTCTGGTAGGTGATCTTCGGCGCCAGCGGCGGCGGGTCGGAGAGCACATCGTTCTCCAGGTAGATCGACAGATCCACCAGGCGGCGGGGGCGTTGCAGCGGTCGCATCGTCGGCGGCTCCCGTCTCAGGTCGGCTGCGCCAGCGCCATCAGCGAGGTGCGCATGATGTGGGCGTGCTCGTCCTTGTCGCCGCCCTCCATCTCGATCTGGCCCAGGCGGGCCGAGTTGTCGACCACCATGCGGCAGCGCTCATAGCGGCGGGCCTGGAAGGCGGCCAGCGACTCGGCCACGCTGGCGTGGCGCGCCAGCTCATCGGCCAGCACGATCGCATCCTCGATACCGATGCAGGCGCCCGAGGCCAGGTGCGGCGTGGTGGCGTGCACCGTGTCGCCGATCAGCACTACGCGGCCGCGGTACCAGTCGCCGCGCACCAGCATGCCCTCCAGCGGGCGAAAGACGATCTGCGACGCGGGGCTGATCTGGGCGCGCAGCGCCTGCAGCATCGGGTCGGGAAACGGGGCCAGCAGCGCGCGCAGCGTGTCGGCGAAGGTGGCCGGGTCGACATGGTCGTTGGTCGGGCGGCGCTCGGTGACGAAGAGGTAGAGCTCCTCGGCCGAGACCGGGTTGACACCGGGCTTGACCGCGCCGCCCATCCACATGGTGATGGTCTTGAGTTCGTCGGGCCGCGGCAGCACCGCGCGCCATACGGCCTGGCCACTGTAGGCGGGCCGCGGGGCGTCGGGCAGCAGGGCCTCGCGCACCTTGGAATACAGGCCGTCGCTGCCGATCACCAGGTCGTAGCGCTGGCGCTGGCCGTCGGTGAAGCTGACCTCCACGCCCTCGGCATCCTGCTCGATCGACGTGAAGGTGCAGCCCAGGCGCACGGTGGCGCCGCTGGCGCGGGTGGCGTCGGCCAGGATGCGGGCCAGCACCGGGCGCATGATCGCGCCGCCGCCGGGCACGTCGGGGCCGGCGATGCGCGGCGTGGGCAGCTCGCCGATCGGCTGACCGTGCGGCAGGCGCAGCTGCACGCCGTCGCTGGCCGCGCCCTGCTGCAGAAAGGCGTCCAGCACGCCGAGCTGGCGGAAGGCGCGCAGCGTGGCGCCGCCCAGGCTGATGCCGGCGCCGTAGTTGCGCCATTCGGGGTCGATCTCGACCAGGTCCACGTCAGCGCCGTGCTTGCGCAGTTCGATCGCGGCGGACATGCCGGAGAAGCCGCCGCCGATGATCAGGATGCGTTGGGCTGCGAGGGTCATGGGATGTCTCCTGGGGGCCGGCGAGGTGGTCCTCGCCTGGGGGTGGGTGGTGCGTACAGCGAGCGGCTCAGCGGGGACCGCCGGCCCCGGGGGGCGGGCCGCCGCCGGGGAACCACTTGTCGCGCGGCTGGAACAGGAAGGCCTGCGAGGCATCGGCGCTCAGCGGCACGCTGCGGGCGGTCCAGGCGTCGTCGTGGCGGTCCATGTCGGCGTCGTACTCGACATGGGTGGCCAGCGGGCTGTTGAAGTACCAGAACCAGTTCGAGCCCATCTTGTGGCGGCCCGGCCCCCAGAACGACTGGTAGCCCTTGGCCACCAGCCGGTAGCCCGATTGCAGCACCGCGGTGGGGCCGCTCATGTGGAAGGTGAAGTGCTCGACGCCCTTCATGAACGGCGGCGTCTGGATCAGGAACAGCGTGTGGTGGTCGTCGGTGCCCGCCGGGCGCAGGAAGGGGCCGGCGCCCTCCAGCCGATCGGTGCAGCGAAAGCCCAGGCGCTGGGTGTAGAAGGCGGCGGCGCGCGGCTCGTCGGGCACGAAGTAGACGACGTGCGACAGCGTCAGCGGCCGGTGCGGCATGTCCTCGGCCACGGCCACCACGTTCAGACCGCGCGCGGGCTGACCCGGCGTGTTGGCGGCCTCGCCGGCCACCCGCAGCGGGCGCCGCACGGTGAGCTGGAAGCCCAGCACGAAGCCCATGTCGTCCGCGGCCTCGATCGAGCCGTCGGGCAGCTGGCGCACCTCGCGGTCGCGGCCCAGCTCCTCGGCGATCGCCGCCAGCGTGGCGGCGTCCTTCACGCCGTAGACGGTCTTGCGCAGCAGGCTGGCGGTGCCCATCGGCGGTGGCAGCGCCGGGTCGTCGGCACGGGCGATGACCACGGCGGTGCCGTCCTCGGCCTCGAAGCGGCCGCCGGTCTCGGTGAGGCCGACCGGCGTCAGGCCGTAGTCGGTGAGGAACTGCGCGCAGGCGGCGACGTCGTCGACGCCGAAGACCAGCGCATCGGGTCCGATGATCTGCATGGTGGGGTCCTTGGTGCTCAGGCGCCGGTGCGGCCGCCCAGGGTCTCGGCCACCCAATCGGCGATGTAGTGGCCGGCGTTGATGCTGTTGTCGAAGCTGGCGTGCTGGCTGCCGCCCTCGCGCTCGGTGAAGACCTTCAGCTCGCGCTTCGGACTGTTCACCAGCTGTTCGTAGGTGCGCTCGGCCCACTTCAGCGGGATCTGCGAGTCGTTGGCACCGTGGGTGACCAGGAAGGGCACGCGGATCTTCTCGACCACGCCGTCGAGGTGCACGTCCTCGGCGATGCGCATGAAGTCCTCGATGTCCTTGGCGCCCCAGACCCAGCACACATGGGCCCAGTAGTGCGGCACCGGGAAGTTGCCTTCCTTCTCCAGGCGGCGCTTCTGCACGTCGCGCCAGTCGTGGTTGGCGCCCCAGGCCACGCCGCAGGCGAAGCGCGGCTCCATCGCCACCGCGCGCGGGCAGTAGTAGCCGCCCAGCGAGACGCCCTCGCAGCCGATGCGCGCGGCATCCACCTGCGGGTGCTGCTCCAGCCAGTCGACGACGCGGCTGGCCCAGTGCTCGGTATCGAAGCGCGCGGTCAGGCCGTGCAGGCGCAGCGCCTCGCCGGTGCCGGGCTGGTCCACCACCAGCGACGAGACGCCGCGCCGCGCCAGCCAGGCCGGCAGGCCGACCAGGACCTTCATCTCCTTGGTCGAGTCCAGGCCGTTGAGCTGCACCAGGATCGGTGCGCGCTCGCCGGGGCGCAGGCCCTCGGCCGGCCGGTACAGCGCCGACAGCGTCTGGCCTTCGTAGGGAATCTCGACCCGCTGCACCGGGTCGCCCAGCAGCGCCGAGCCTTTCTGGAACAGCGCCAGCTCGCGCTGGTACAGCGCCAGGCGGCCAGGGGCGTGGTGCGCCTGCAGACGCTCGGCGGTCAGCAGGTAGCTGGCGGCGCGGCGGTATTTCTCGCCGGCGCTGAAGCGGCGGCCGCGCGCCTCGTCCTCCTCGGCCAGGGCGCAGAGCTGGTCGGCCATGCGCACCCAGGTCTCGCGGAAGGCCTGCGTGCCGGCGGCATCGGGCGCCTTGGCGGCCTCCTGCAGCGGGGCGCACATGGCCTCGATCTCGCCGATGCGCGCGCCCATCTCGATCGCCAGATCGACCGACAGGTTCCAGACGTAGTTGGTGGGGAAGTACCTGAACATGGGGCGCAGTCTTGCGGCCCGGACGCGTTTGGAAAAGCGGATTCGATCCATGTCATGATTCGATGAAACCGAATCATCAAGGGTTATCCCTCGGATCCATCGATGCGATTCAACCGCCTGGACCTGAACCTGCTGGTCGCGCTGGACGCGTTGCTGACCGAGCGCAGCGTGACGCGCGCGGCCGCGCGGCTGAACCTCAGCCCCTCGGCCACCAGCGACGCGCTGGCCCGGCTGCGCGAGTACTTCGACGACGAGCTGCTGGTGCAAGTGGGTCGCAAGATGGAGCCCACGCCGCGCGCCGAGGCGCTGCAGCAGCCGGTGCGCGACGTGCTGGTGCGGGTGGACAGCACGATCGCCACCCAGCCCGATTTCGACCCCGCGCGCAGTGAGCGGGTGTTCCGCGTCTTCGCGTCGGACTACACGCAGATGGTGATCGGCCCCCAGGTGATGGCGCTGGCCGCCGGCCAGGGCGCGAGGGTGCGCATCGACTTCCTGCCGCAGATCGCCCAGCCGCACCGCAGCCTGGAGCGGGGCGAGGCCGATCTGCTGGTGCTGCCGCAGGCCCTGCTGTCGGCCGATCACCCCAGCGAGGTGCTCTACCAGGAGCGCTTCGTCTGCGCGGTCTGGCAGGACGGCGCGCTGGCCCGCGGCGCACTGACCCGCGCGCGCTACCTGGCCGCCGGCCATGTGGTGATGCATCCGCAGGACGCCGCGTCGGCCTCGTACGAGGACTGGTTCATCACCCGGCTGGGCGTGACGCGGCGCATCGTGGCCTCCAGCTACGGCTTTGCCACGGTGCCGGGGCTGCTGGTCGGCACCGACCATGTGGCGACGATGCACGAGCGCCTGGCGCGCCTGTTCCTGTCGGTGTGGCCGCTGGTGGTGCGGCCCTGCCCGATCGAGATCCCGCCGATGCAGCAGGCCGTGCAGTGGCACAAGTACCGCCGCCAAGACCAGGGCATCGCCTGGCTGCGCAGCCTGTTCACCCAGGCCGCGGCGGTGCTGCCGCCGTCGCAGCGCGAGCCCGCCTGAATCGCCGACGGCACGGATGTTGCTGCCGGCGGGTGGGTCGATGAAATCCGCCCTGTCCTTCCTGAAGGCTGCCAAGCGCAGCGAGATCGCCAGCCTGCGCCGCCTGGTGCTGACCGGCGCCCTGGTCAACGCCGTGGGTCGCCTGGTGCATGCGCTGCAGCGCGAGCGCGGCCTGAGCAACCTGTTCCTGGGTTCGCAAGGGCGCCACTGGGCCGATGAGCGCCTGGCCCAGGTGGCCGGCAGCCAGGGCCTGCAGGAGGAGGTGCTCTACGCCTTCGAGCAGCTCGACACCGACACCGGGCCCAGTGGCCACCGCGCCCGCCTGTTCGCCGCCATCGCCTACGCGATGCAAGGCCTGGCAGCGCTGGGCACGCTGCGCGAGCAGGTGCAGGCGCGCCACTGGTCGGCGCCGCGCGCCACCGAGGCCTATGTGCGGGTGATCAGCGCGCTGCTGGCGGTGGTCTTCGAGGCGGCGGACAGCGCCCTGGACCCGGACATCTCGCGCCACCTGGTGGCCTTCTTCAACTTCCTGCAGGGCAAGGAGTTCGCCGGTCAGGAGCGAGCGGCGGGCTCGGCCCTGTTCGCCGCCGGCCGCGCCGAGACCGACAGCCAGCAGCGCCTGCTGCACCTGATCGAGTCGCAAGAGCGCTGCCTGCAAGTGTTCGCCGATGTCGCGGGCCCCGGGCTGTCCACCACCTGGCAGCAGTTGCAGCGCCCCGACCACCTGCTGCCGCTGGAGCGCCTGCGGCGCGTGCTGTGCACCACGCCCGCCGACGGCCCGCTGGACACCGGCCTCAGCCAGGTCTGGTTCGACGCCTGCACCGCCCGGCTCGACGCGATGAAATCGGTCGAGGACGCGCTGGCCAGCGAGTTGCAGGCGCTGTGCGGCCAGCGCCTGCGCGCCACCGAGCAGGAGCTGGCCGAGCTCGAACGCCTGGGCGACCAGCTGCGCGCCGCCGGGCCCAGCGGGCAGGACAGCGCCTTCTTCGACGAGCCGACCGCGGCCGCCGGCCTGCCGGCCAGCCTGGCGGTCGGCCCGCCGGTGGACGGCTCGGTCCTGGCCCTGGTGCGCGACCAGGCGCGGCGCCTGCAGGCGATGGGCGACGAGCTCGACACCGTGCGCGCCAGCCTGAACGAGCGCAAGACCATCGAGCGCGCCAAGGGCCTGCTGATGGCGCACCGCCAGCTGGGCGAGGACGAGGCGCACAAGACCATGCGCCAGATGGCCATGAACCAGAGCCGCCGCCTGGTGGACGTGGCCGAGGCCGTGCTGGCCATGGCCGCGGTGCTGCCGCCCCCGCCCGGCCGTTGATGCACTGCCGCAGTGCCTGCGGGCGCTGACGCACCAGCCTCGTGCGTGGCCGATGGGCCGACCCGCGCACCACGCTCCTGAAGATTCCCCAGGAAATTCAAGGACTTGCCGCGCCACCCCGGGTGAACCCTGGGTCTGGCACGGGTTCTGCTGAGAAGCGTTCAAGGCACCGCGGCCAATGGCGGTTGTGGTGCGATGAAGTCTTCCCGGACACGGACAACGGCGTCCATTGCCGGCTTGCACCCGCAGGCCTGGCGATGGGCGCCGTTGTCGTTTTCCGACCCCGTTTCTTTTGGCCTCAGGAGTTGCCCATGACCACCCGCACCCCCGATCCGTCGCGCCGCGATGTGCTGAAGAAGGGCGCCGCCGTCGGCGCCGCCACCGTGTTCTCCAGCCTGGGCCACAGCGGCGTCTGGGCCGCCGGCTCGGACAAGCCCGAGAAGGAAGAAGTGAAGATCGGCTTCATACCGCTGACCGACTGCGCCAGCGTGGTGATGGCCAGCGTGCTGGGCTTCGACAAGAAGTACGGCGTGACCATCGTGCCCAGCAAGGAAGCCAGCTGGGCCGGCGTGCGCGACAAGCTGGTCAGCGGCGAGCTGGACATGGCCCACGTGCTCTACGGCCTGGTCTACGGCGTGCACCTGGGCACCGCCGGTCCGAAGAAGGACATGGCCGTGCTGATGAACCTGAACAACAACGGCCAGGCCTTCACGCTGTCGAAGGCGCTGGCCGACAAGGGCGCGGTCGACGGCCCGTCGCTGGCCAAGCACATCGCCGCCAACCCGCGCGAATACACCTTCGCCGGCACCTTCCCCACCGGCACCCACGCGATGTGGATGCACTACTGGCTGGCCAGCTTCGGCATCAACCCGCTCAGCGGCGCCAAGCTGATCACCGTGCCGCCGCCGCAGATGGTGGCCAACATGCGCGTGGGCAACATGGACGGCTTCTGCGTCGGCGAGCCCTGGAACCACCGCGCCATCATGGATGGCATCGGCATCACCGCCAACACCACCCAGGACCTCTGGAAGGACCACCCGGAAAAGGTGCTGGGCACCAGCGCCGACTTCGTCAAGAAGTACCCCAACACCACGCGCGCCGTGATGATGGCCGTGCTCGAGGCCAGCAAGTGGATCGACGCCGGCCTGCAGAACAAGATGAAGATGGCCGAGACGGTGGCGCAGAAGGCCTACATCAACACCGGCGTCGACGCGATCAACCAGCGCATCCTGGGCCGCTACCAGAACGGCCTGGGCAAGACCTGGGACGACCCCAACCACATGAAGTTCTTCAACGACGGGCTGGTGAACTTCCCCTTCCTGTCCGACGGCATGTGGTTCCTGACCCAGCACAAGCGCTGGGGCCTGATGAAGACCCACCCCGACTACCTGGCCGTGGCCAAGCAGGTCAACCAAGTCGATCTGTACAGGTCGGTCGCCAGCGCCATGGGCATCAGCGTGCCCAAGGACCCGATGCGCAGCAGCAAGCTGATCGACGGCAAGGTCTGGGACGGCAAGGACCCGGCCAAGTACGCCGATTCGTTCGCCATCAAGGCCTGAGGCCGAAAGGGACGCCACCATGGTCGCTGCCATCTTCCATTCGCCGATCGAGGCCGCCGCGGCCCCGGTCCCGCCGGCCGCTGCGCCGGCGCCTGCCAAGTCCGCCCCGCTGGAGAGCGCGCCCGCGCCCACGCCGCGCCGTCCCCCGCGCGACTGGCGTGGCCTGTGGATGGCGGTGCTGCCGCCGATCTTCGGCCTGGGCCTGCTGGTGCTGGTGTGGCAGGGCATTGCGTCCACCACCGGCAGCGGCATCCCCAAGCCCGCCGAGACCTGGGCGCAGGCGGTGAAGGTCTTCTCCGACCCGTTCTACAGCAACGGCCCGAACGACCAGGGCATCGGCTGGAACATCCTGTCCTCGCTCAAGCGCGTGGGGATCGGCTTCGGCCTGGCGGCGCTGGTGGGCATCCCGGCGGGCTTCGCGATCGGCCGCTCGGTGTTCCTCTCGCGCATGTTCAACCCCTTGATCAGCCTGCTGCGCCCGGTCTCGCCGCTGGCCTGGCTGCCGATCGGTCTGCTGGTCTTCAAGGGCGCCAACCCGGCCGCCATCTGGACGATCTTCATCTGCTCGATCTGGCCGATGATCATCAACACCGCGGTGGGCGTGCAGCGCGTGCCGCAGGACTACCTGAACGTCGCCCGCGTGCTCAACCTGAGCGAGTGGAAGGTCTTCACCAAGATCCTGTTCCCCGCGGTGCTGCCCTACCTGCTGACCGGCGTGCGCCTGGCGGTGGGCACGGCCTGGCTGGTGATCGTGGCCGCCGAGATGCTGACCGGCGGCGTGGGCATCGGCTTCTGGGTCTGGGACGAGTGGAACAACCTGAATGTCTCGTCGATCATCATCGCGATCTTCGTGATCGGGGGTGTCGGCCTGCTGCTGGAGGCCGCGCTGATCCGCCTGGCCTCGCTGTTCACCTACGAGGAGGTCAAGGCATGAACACCGCCAAGTACATCGAGATCCAGGGCGTCGCGCAGACCTTCAAGACCAAGCAGGGCCTGTTCCCCGCACTGCGCGACATCGACCTCCACGTCGCCCAGGGCGAGTTCGTCGCGCTGATCGGCCACTCGGGCTGCGGCAAGTCCACGCTGCTGAACCTGATCGCCGGCCTGACCGCGCCCACCGAGGGCGTGCTGCTGTGCGCCGACAAGGAGATCAAGGGCCCCGGGCCGGAGCGTGCGGTGGTGTTCCAGAACCACTCGCTGCTGCCCTGGCTGACCTGCTTCGAGAACATCCACCTGGCGGTGGAACGCGTGTTCGGCGGCCGCGAGAGCAAGGCGCAGCTGAAGGCCCGCACCGAGGCCGCGCTGGCCCTGGTGGGCCTGGGCCATGCCGCGGGCAAGCGCCCCGGCGAGATCTCGGGCGGCATGAAGCAGCGCGTGGGCATCGCCCGGGCGCTGTCGATGGAGCCGCAGGTGCTGCTGATGGACGAGCCCTTCGGCGCGCTGGATGCGCTCACCCGCGCCAAGCTGCAGGACGAGCTGCTGGAGATCGTCGCCAAGACCCGCGCCACCGTGGTGATGGTGACCCACGACGTGGACGAGGCCGTGCTGCTGTCCGACAAGATCGTGATGATGACCAACGGCCCCGCCGCCACGATCGGCGAGGTGCTGCACGTCGAGCTGCCGCGCCCGCGCAGCCGCGTGGCGCTGGCCGACGACGCGCAGTACCAGGCCTACCGCAAGGCGGTGATCGACTTCCTCTACACGCGGCAAGGCCATGTGGAGAAGGCGGCATGAGACACCCCGCCATGGCCCCGCACACCCATCTGGTCGTCGCCGGCAACGGCATGGTCGGCCACCGCTTCGTCGAGGAACTGCTGCAGCGCATCCCCGACCTGCCGGCCGCCGGTCTGCAGGTCACGGTGCTGGGCGAGGAGCCGCGCGCCGCCTACGACCGCGTGCACCTGAGCGAGTTCTTCGCCGGGCGCAGCGCCGACGATCTGTCCCTGGTCACGCCCGGCTTCTACGAGCGCCCCGGCCTGACGCTGCGCCTGGGCGCGCGGGTGGCCAGCATCGAGCGGCGCGAGCGCACGCTGCGCCTGGCCGACGGCGAGCAGCTGCACTACGACCAGCTGGTGCTGGCCACCGGCTCGGTGCCCTTCGTGCCACCGATCCCGGGCCGCGACCGCGACCATTGCCATGTCTACCGCACGATCGAGGACCTGCAGGCGATGCAGGCCTCGGGTGCGGTGTCGTCCAGCGGCGTGGTCATTGGCGGCGGCCTGCTGGGGCTGGAGTGCGCCAAGGCATTGCGTGACATGGGCCTGGGCACCCACGTGGTGGAGTTCGCGCCGCGCCTGATGGCGGTGCAGATCGACGAGGCCGGCGGCGCACTGCTGCGCCGGCGCATCGAGGGCCTGGGCGTGCAGGTGCACACCAGCCGCCAGACGCTGGAGATCACCGACGGCGCCACGGCGCGCCACCGCCTGGTGTTCGCCGACGGCACCCACCTGGAGACCGACATGCTGGTCTTCTCGGCCGGCATCCGCCCGCGCGACGAGCTGGCGCGCCAGTGCGCGCTGGCCGTGGGCCCGCGCGGCGGCGTGGTGATCGACGACCAGTGCCGCAGCAGCGACCCGGCGATCTTCGCGATCGGCGAGTGCGCCGCCTGGAACGAGCAGGTCTTCGGCCTGGTGGCCCCCGGCTACGAGATGGCGCGCGTGGTGGCCGCGCAGGTGGCCGGCGAGGCCACGGCGGCCTTCCGCGGCGCCGACCTGTCGACCAAGCTCAAGCTGATGGGCGTGGACGTGGCCAGCATCGGCGACGCCCAGGGCCGCACGCCGGGCTGCCGCAGCATCGCCTTCAGCGACGAGCCCAAGCAGCTCTACAAGCGCCTGGTGCTGAGCGCCGATGGCAAGACCCTGCTGGGCGCGGTGCTGGTGGGCGATGCCAGCGAGTACGGCACGCTGCTGCAGTACGTGCTCAATGGCCTGGCGCTGCCGGCCGCGCCCGAGCAGTTGATCCTGCCCGCCGGCGACGGCGCCCCCGTGGGCCTGGGCGTGGACGCGCTGCCCGACACGGCCCAGATCTGCTCCTGCAACAACGTCAGCAAGGGCCAGCTCTGCGGCGCCATCGCCGAGGGCGTGCACGAGCTGGGCGCGCTCAAGGCCTGCACCCGCGCCGGCACCTCCTGCGGCGGCTGCGTGCCGCTGGTGCAGCAGGTGCTGAAGGCCGAGTTGAAGCGCCAGGGCGTGGCGGTGACCAACCATGTCTGCGAGCACTTTCCGCACTCGCGCCAGGAGCTGTACCACCTGGTGCGCGTCGGTGGCATCCGCAGTTTCGGCGATCTCATCGCCAAGCACGGCCGCGGCCATGGCTGCGACATCTGCAAGCCGGCGGTGGCCAGCATCCTGGCCAGCTGCTGGAACGACTTCGTGCTGGCCCCGAAGCACCTGCCGCTGCAGGACACCAACGACCGCTTCCTGGCCAACATCCAGAAGGACGGCACCTACTCGGTGGTGCCGCGCGTGCCGGCCGGCGAGATCACGCCGCAGCAGCTGATCACGATCGGCCAGATCGCGCAGCGCCACAAGCTCTACACCAAGATCACCGGCGGCCAGCGCATCGACCTGTTCGGCGCCCAGGCCCATGAGTTGCCGCAGATCTGGCGCGAGCTGGTCGACGCCGGCTTCGAGTCGGGCCACGCCTACGGCAAGGCGCTGCGCACCGTCAAGAGCTGCGTCGGCTCCACCTGGTGCCGCTACGGCGTGCAGGACTCGGTGGGCATGGCGCTTCGGCTGGAGCACCGCTACAAGGGCCTGCGCGCGCCGCACAAGATCAAGTTCGGCGTTTCGGGCTGCACCCGCGAGTGTGCCGAGGCGCAGGGCAAGGACGTCGGCGTGATCGCCACCGAGCGCGGCTGGAACCTGTATGTGTGCGGCAACGGCGGCATGAAGCCGCGCCACGCCGAGCTGCTGGCCAGCGACCTGGACGAGGCCGGTCTGATCCGCGCGATCGACCGCTTCCTGATGTTCTACATCCGCACCGCCGACCGCCTGCAACGCACCAGCACCTGGCGCGACAACCTGGAAGGCGGCCTGGACTACCTGAAGGCGGTGGTGATGCAGGACTCGCTGGGCATTGGCGAGGAGCTGGAGGCCGCGATGGCCCAGGTCATCGGCGCCTATGCCTGCGAGTGGAAGGTGGCGCTGGAGACACCGGCCACGCTGCAGCAGCTGCGCACCTTCGTCAACAGCGAGGCGGGTGATGCCAACGTGGTGTTTGTCGAGGAACGCGGCCAGCCGCGCCCGGCCACGCCCGAGGAAAAGCGCGCGCTGCAGTCGCAGCCCGCCGCCGAAGCCACCCCCGTCTGAGGAGCCCCCGATGGACCAGCCCCACGCCGCCTGGCAGCGCATCTGCGCACTGGACGACATCCTGCCCGAGACCGGGGTCTGCGCGCTGCTGAGCGGCCGCCAGATCGCCGTCTTCCGCCTGGCCGATGACCGCCTGTTCGCGCTCGACAACCACGACCCGAAGAGCGGCGCCAACGTGCTCTCGCGCGGCATCGTCGGCGACCTGGGCGGCGAGCCGGTGGTGGCCTCGCCGGTCTACAAGCAGCACTACGCGCTGCGCAGCGGCGCCTGCCTGGAAGACGCCGGCACCACGCTGCAGACCTTCGAGGTGCAGGCCCGCGACGGCGCGGTCTGGCTGCTCGCCTGAGAGGCCGCGCGATGGACGAGGTGCGCAGCGTCTGCCCCTACTGCGGCGTGGGCTGCGGCATCGTGCTGGAGCGCGACAGCGAGCAGCGCATCATCCGCGTGCGCGGCGACGAGCAGCACCCGGCCAACCGCGGCCGGCTGTGCACCAAGGGCCAGACCTGCGCCGTGCCGCTCACCGCGCCGGGCCGCATGGACAGCGCCTACCTGCGCCACGACCGCTCGCACGAGCCGGTGCGCGTGCCCATGGACAGCGCGCTGCGCGAGACCGGCCAGCGCCTGCGCGCGCTGATCGACCGCGACGGCCCCGACGCGGTGGCGCTGTATGTCTCGGGCCAGATGTCGATCGAGGCGCAGTACCTGGCCAACAAGCTGGCCAAGGGCTACATCGGCACGCACCAGATCGAGTCCAACTCGCGCCTGTGCATGGCCAGCGCCGGCGCCGGCTACAAGGCCTCACTGGGCGCCGACGCGCCGCCGGGCAGCTACGAGGACATCGACCAGGCCGAGCTGTTCCTGGTGATCGGCTCGAACATGGCCGACACCCACCCGATCCTGTTCCTGCGCCTGATGGAGCGGGTGCAGGCCGGCGCGAAGCTGATCGTGGTGGACCCGCGCCGCAGCGCCACCGCCGACAAGGCCCACCTGCACCTGCCCATCCGCCCCGGCAGCGACCTCGCGCTGCTGGCCGGCTGGCTGCGCTGGCTGCAGCAGCACGGCCACACCGACCCCGGCTTCATCGCCCAGCACACCGAGGGCTGGGACGCGGTGAGCGCCGCGGTTGCGCCCTATGACCTGGCCCGCGTGGCCGCGCTCACCGGCCTGGCGGTGGCAGACCTGGAGCGCGCCGCACAGTGGATCGCCCAGGCCGGCACGCGCTGGGTGAGCTGCTGGACCATGGGCCTGAACCAGAGCAGCCACGGCACCGCCAACACGCAGGCGCTGTGCAACCTGCACCTGGCCACCGGCGCGATCGGCCACGCCGGTGCCGGGCCGCTGTCCCTGACCGGCCAGCCCAACGCGATGGGCGGCCGCGAGATGGGCTACATGGGCCCGGGCCTGCCGGGGCAGCGCAGCGTGATGGTCGAGGCCGACCGCCGCTTCACCGAGGACGTCTGGGGCCTGCCGCCCGGCACGCTGCGCGCGCGGGCCGGCGACGGCACGGTGGCGCTGTTCGAGCGCATGGCCGCCGGCCAGGTGGCCGCCTGCTGGATCATCTGCACCAACCCGGTGGCCAGCGTGGCCGACCGCAGCACCGTGATCACGGCCCTGGCGCGCGCCGAGCTGGTGGTCTGCCAGGACGCCTTCCTGGACACCGAGACCAGCCGCCACGCCGACATCCTGCTGCCCGGCGCACTGTGGGCCGAGGGCGATGGCGTGATGGTCAACTCCGAGCGCAACCTGACCCTGGCGCCGGCGGCCACGCCGGCGCCGGGCGAGGCCCTGCCCGACTGGCTGATCATCTGCCGCGTCGCGCAGGCCATGGGCTATGTGCAGGGCTTCAGCTTCAGCAGCGCGGCCGAGGTCTTCGACGAGCTGGCGCGCTTCCACAACCCGGCCACCGGCTACGACCTGCGCGGCGCCAGCCATGCACGGCTGCGCGAGGGCCCGCTGCAATGGCCCTGCCCGCCCGGGCGCAGCGAGCGACGCCATCCGCAGCGCGACCGGCAGGGCGGCGTGCTGCGCTTTCCCACGCCCAGCGGCCGCGCCCGCTTCATCCCCTGCCCGCACCGCGAGCCGGCCGAGGCCACCGACGCCGAGTACGGCTGGCTGCTCAACACCGGCCGCGTGCAGCACCAGTGGCACACGCTGACCAAGACCGGCCGCGTCGCGGTGCTGAACAAGCTGGACCCGGGCCCGTTCATCGAGATCCACCCGGACGACGCCGCGGCGCTGGACATCCGCGCACGCGACCGCGTCGAGCTGCGCTCGCGCCGCGGTCGCGCGGTGCTGCCGGCGCGGCTGAGTGACCGGGTGCAGCGCGGCCAGTGCTTCGCGCCCTTCCACTGGAACGACCTGTACGGCGAGGACCTGGCGGTCAATGCGCTGACCAGCCCGGCGGTGGACCCGGTGTCGCTGCAGCCCGAGTTCAAGCTCAGCGCGGTGGCGCTGCGCCTGTTCGAGCGCGCCACCGCTGAACCCGCCCCGCGCAGCACCCTGCCCGAGTCCGAGGGCGATGGCCCGCCGCTGACGGTGCTTTGGGCCTCGCAGACCGGCCGCGCCGAGGACGCCGCCACCGAGGTGGCGCGCCGCCTGCGCAGCGCCGGCTGGCGCGTGCGCCTGTGCGGCATGGACGCCTGCCAGCCCACCGACCTGCCCGCCGGCACGCCGCTGCTGCTGCTGGCCAGCACCTTCGGTGACGGCGATCCGCCCGACGGCGCGCGCGCCTTCTGGCAGGCCTTGCAGGACCCGTCGGCCGCGCACCTGGCCAGCAGCCCGTTCGCGGTGCTGGCCTTCGGCGACCCGCGCTACGCGCAGTTCTGCGGTTTCGGCCGGCAGTTGGAAGCGCGCCTGCTGGCCCTGGGCGCGCTGCGCCTGGCGCCGCGCGTGGACTGTCCGCCCGAGCACGCCGCGCCGATGCGGCGCTGGCTGACCACGGTGGCGCAGGCCCTGCAGGCCCACCGCCCCGCTGATGCACGCCAGCCCGCGCTGGCGCTGTTCGATGCCGACGACGACGCGCCCGAGGCCCCGGCCGCAGCCGTCCCCGGCACGCGCGCCCATCCGCTGCCCGCGCCGCTGCGCCACAACCGCCTGCTCAGCGGCCCGGGTGCCGGCAAGGAAGTGCGCCAGTTCGTCTTCGACCTGGCCGACAGCGGCCTGCACTACGAGGCCGGCGACGCGCTGGGCGTGTGGCCCACCAACTGCCCGGCCCTGGTGGCCGAGTTGCTGGGGCTGCTGCAGCTCAGCGCTGCGGCGCCCGTCCGCCTGGACGGCCTGGGCGAGCTGCCGCTGGCCGAGGCGATGCTGCGGCACCTGGAGATCACCCGCCTGACGCCCGAGCTGCTGGCCGGCGTGGCCGAGCGCAGCGGCAGCGTGGCGCTGCTGGCGCTGGTCCAGCCGGCGCAGGCGGCCGCGCTGCAGCGCTGGCAATGGGGACGCCAGCCCGCCGACCTGCTGCGCGAGCACCCGGCACGTCTGGGCGCCCAGGAATGGGTCGATCTGCTGCCGCGGCTGCAGCCGCGCCTGTACTCGATCGCCTCCAGCCCGCGCGCCCATGCGGGCGAGGTGCACCTGACGGTGTCGACCGTGCGCTACCGCCATGGCGACCGGCTGCGCGGTGGCCTGTGCTCGACCTTCCTGGCCGACCGCACCGCGGCCCAGCCGGTGCCGCTGTTCGTGCAAGCCAACCCGCGCTTTCGCCTGCCCGAGGAGGGAGACCGCCCGGTGGTGATGATCGGCCCGGGCACCGGTGTGGCGCCCTTCCGCGGCTTCCTGCACGAGCGGCGCGCGCGTGGCGCCCGGGGCGCGAACTGGCTGTTCTTCGGCGAGCAGCATGCCGCCACCGACTTCTACTACCGCGACGAGCTGCAGGCGATGCAGCGCGACGGCACGCTGCAGCGCCTGAGCCTGGCCTTCTCGCGCGACCAGGCCGACAAGGTCTATGTGCAGCACCGCATGCGCGAGCAGGGCGGCGCGCTGTGGGCCTGGCTGCAGGACGGTGCCCACCTGTACGTGTGCGGCGACGCCAGCCGCATGGCGCGCGATGTGGACCAGGCGTTGCGCGACGTGGCGGTGCAGCACGGCGGCCTGACGCCCGACGCGGCCGCCGACTGGCTGGCCACGCTGACGCGCCAGCGCCGCTACCTGCGCGACGTTTACTGAATCAGGCGCTGCGCCACCGCCAGCGCCTGGCGCGCATAGCCGCCACCGAACAGGCGCGCGTGGTTCAGCAGGTGCACCAGCTGGTAGACCGGGCGCCGCCGCACATAGCCGCCGTGCAGCGGCGCCGCTGCGCGGTAGGCCGGCCAGAACGCAGGCGGCGGCGCACCGAACAGCTCCATCATCGCCAGCTCGGCCTCGGCGTCGGACACCGACACCGCGGGGTCGAAGACCACCGGCGTGCCGTCGGCCAGCGCGCCCCAGTTGCCGCTCCACAGGTCGCCGTGGATCAGCGACGGGCGCGGCACGTGGCCGTCGTCGAACAGCGCCGGCAGGCGAGAGATCAACCGCTCGACCGCATCCACCAGCGCCGCGTCCAGGCCCTGGGCCAGCGGGCGCAGCCGGCGCGTGGCCAGGAAGCCCAGCCAGTCGGCCAGGCCGTCGCCAGCGCTCCAGGCGTTGTCCTGCGGCGTGGCGCCCAGCCAGTTGCCGCGCGACCAGCCGTAGCGCGCCGGCGCCTCGGCGGTGTGCAGCGCGGCACCGAAGGCCGCGCCGCCGACATCGCCCAGCGGCTTCAGGTCCAGCCACTCCAGCGCCAGCACCGCCGTGCCTTCATGCAGGAACACGCCGGCCACGGCAGGCACGCGCAGCGCGCGCGCCGCGGCCAGCGCGCGCAGGCCGTCGGCCTCGGCGTCCAACACCGCGGCGCGGGCCTGCGGCAGCGTCTTGATGAACAGTCGCGCGCCCTGGGGGCCTTCGGCGCGCCAGGTCTCGCACAGGCCGCTGATGTTCAGCGCCTGGCAGCGCCAGTCGCCCGGAAAGTGCTCGGACAGCGCGCGGTGCAGCATCAGGCTTCCAGGGGGGGATCCTGGCGCAGCGCGGCGGTGCGGCGCTGGAACTCCTGGCGCAGCTCCTTGCGCACGACGGCCGCCGCATGGCGCCGCTTCTCGTCGGGCGTGAACGGGCGCAGCGGCGGCACCGGCACGGGCTTGCGGTCATCATCGACCGCCACCATCGTGAAGAAGCAGCTGTTGACGTGGCGCTGGCTCTGCGAGCGGATGTCCTGCGCGATCACCTTGACGCCCACCTCCATCGAGCTGGTGCCGGTGTGGTTGACCGCGGCCAGGAAGGTGACCAGCTCGCCCACATGCACCGGCTCGCGGAACACCACCTGGTCGACCGACAGCGTCACCACATAGCGCGCCGCATAGCGGCTGGCGCAGGCATAGGCCACCTGGTCGAGCAGTTTCAGGATGGTGCCGCCGTGCACGTTGCCGGCGAAGTTGGCGGTGTCGGGCGTCATCAGCACCGTCATCGACAGTTGGTGGGCGGGCAGGTCCATCGGGGCTCCAGGGCAGGCATCAGGGCTGGCATCGTCGCAGCTTTCGTGCCACGGCGGCGATATCGCCCCCGGCGCTCAGGCCTTGTGGGTGGACAGCAGGATGCTGGTCTCGGTGGTGGCGATGCCCTCGATCTGGCGGATCTCGCCCAGCACCTGGTCGAAGGCCTCCAGCGAATCGGCGGCCAGCTCGGCAATCATGTCCCAGCGCCCGTTGGTGGTGTGCAGGGCCACCACGTGGGGGTGGCCGCGCAGCGTGCGGCGCACCGCCTCGCCCACATGGCCGTCCACCTCGATCGAGGTGAGTGCGCGGATGCGCTGGCCCTCGACCTCGGGCTTCAGGCGCACCGTGTAGCCCACGATGGTGCCGCTGGCCTCGAGCTTGGCGATGCGGTTCTGCACCGTGGCGCGCGCCACCTTCAGGCGCCGCGCCAGCGCCACCACCGGCATCCGGGCATCGGCGCGCAGCAGCGCGATCAGTTGGCGGTCGACATCGTCCATATTGATCAGAGTGCCAAGTAGGGTTGGCGATTTGCCAAGCAAACAGCATAACCTGACAAGTTGCTCTCTTCAATCTGGCAGCACTCCCGGGAACAATGGCGGGACCGGCTGGACCGGACAAGGAGACAACATGACCCGCTTCATCGATGTGCCCACGATGTCCCGCCTCGTTCAGGCGGTCGGCCTGGAGCGCTTCATCGGCGAGCTGGCCGACACGCTGCGCGAGGACTTCATCCGCTGGAACGACTTCGACAAGTCGGCCCGCGTGGCCAGCCATTCCGAGATCGGCGTGATCGAGCTGATGCCGGTGGCCGATGCGCACCACTACGCCTTCAAGTACGTCAACGGCCACCCCAGCAACACCCGCCAGGGGCTCTACACCGTGATGGCCTTCGGCGTGCTGGCCGAGGTGGCCACCGGCTACCCGGTGCTGCTGTCGGAGCTGACCGTGGCCACCGCGCTGCGCACCTGCGCCACCTCGCTGATGGCGGCGCGCGCACTGGCCCGGCCCGATGCGCGCCGCATGGCGCTGATCGGCAACGGCGCGCAGAGCGAATTCCAGGCGCTGGCCTTCCATGCCCACCTGGGCATCGAGGAGATCGCGGTGTTTGATGTCGACCCGGCCGCCACCGACAAGTTGCTGCGCAACCTTTCCGTCTATCCGGGACTGCGGCTGCGCCGTGCCAGCTCCACCGCCGACGCGGTGCGCGGCGCCGACATCGTCACCACCGTCACCGCCGACAAGACCTACGCCACCATCCTGACGCCCGAGATGATCGAGCCGGGCATGCACCTCAACGCGGTGGGCGGCGACTGCCCCGGCAAGACCGAGCTGCATGCCGACGTGCTGCGCGGCGCCCGCGTGTTCGTCGAGTACGAGCCGCAGACCCGCATCGAGGGCGACATCCAGCAACTGCCCGCCGACTTCCCGGTGGTGGACCTGTGGCGCGTGCTGGCCGGCCAGACCGTGGGCCGCGAGAGCCCGCAGCAGGTCACGGTCTTCGACTCGGTGGGCTTCGCGCTGGAGGACTACTCGACGCTGCGCTACGTGCTGCAGCAGGCCGAGGCCCACGGCCTGGGCCAGCCGGTGGCCCTGGTGCCCGAGGCCGAGGACCCGAAGGACCTGTTTCGCTTCACCCGGCCCGGCGCCTCGCGCGCGGTGATGCGGCGCGTGGCCTGAACCCGGCGGGCGCTACCATCACGCCCAGATCCACTCGCCCCGGAGCTGTCATGAGCCTGGTTCGTTCCGTCCGTGCGTCGGCCACCGCTGCCCTGCTGGGCGGCCTGGCGCTGTCAGCGCACGCCGCCCCTGCTGCCTGCCCTTACAAGCCGGAAGATCTGGCCAAGGTGATCGGCGTCGGCTTCGCCGCCGGCCAGGAAGAGCCTGGCATCGGCGGCACCGGGTGCAAGTACAAGACACAAGGCGGCTCCATGAAAGCCGGCACCGACTTCAGCCTATGGGTGCTGGTGCTGGCGCCCGGCCCCAACCAGGACATGATGCGCACGATGACCGCCGGCGGCCCGAAGGTGCGCTTCGACGCCATCGCCGGTGACCCTGACGGCGCCGCCCGCGTGCGCGGTGCCGCCGATGACGGCCTTCTCGACATCAGCTACAAGCGTGGTGGCTACGTGGTCTTCCTGCGGGCGCTGGGCCAGGGCAAGGAGAACCACGAGGCGCTGGCCACCAAGCTGCTGAAGCTGCCCCGGCTGCCCTGAGCACGGCCGATCCGGCGCAGGCCGCCCCCCCTTGTCTGCACGGGTGGTGCCCTGCGCTGGCTGACCGTACCATCCATCGCGATCCGACTGAAGAGCCGTTCACGATGCCCTGGACCCCACTCTCCCGACCCGGCCGGCCGGCACGACCGGTCCTTGCACTGACACTGGTGCTGGCTGGCGCCGCAGGGGCCGTCGCCGCGCCGGTGGCGCACACCCAGCTGCAGCGCTGCCCCTACACCGCCGAGGAGCTCAGCGCTGCCACCGGCCTGAAGATTGAGCTGGTGCCGCTGATGACCTTCGCCGGCGCCCCCAAGCCGATGACCGAGCCGGTCAACGGTGAGATGTTCCTCAGCTGCAGCGCAACTGATGGCGCGGTCTCGGCCTCGCTGCTGGTGTCGCAGCGCTGGTTCGACCCCAAGACCGCCGCCGTGCGGATCAAGGCCCTGCAGTTGCGCGACCTGAAGGACGCCAAGCCCCTGCCAGGCGACGCCGACGGTGCCCTGTGGCTGAGCGAGCGCGAGGGCGCCAAGCAGGCGCTGCACTACGTTCGCGGCGGCAACGTGATGGTGATGGTGTCCATCAACGGCGTGCCCCAACCCCTGGTCAACGGCATGCAGGCCAAGCTGCTGAAGTTGCGCCGCGTGCCCTGATCCCCCCGGGACGGCACCTGCGCCGTCCACCATTCCCGGAGTTCCGAGCGATGAGACGATGGAGTGTGTTCACCGCGGGCTGCCTGTTCGCCGCCACGGTGCTTGGCCAGGGGCAGCCGGTGGCCGCGCCCGGCGAGGGTGTCTTCAACCTCGACCCGGCCAAGGCGATCGACTTCAAGGGCGGCAAGCTCTACCTGGTGCAGGGCGAGGTCAAGGCCGACAAGCCCGAGACGCTGGAGCTGGGCGGCCTGAGCGTGATGCAGCCGGTGGCGGTGCATCTGGTGACGCGGCCGGCCACGCCAGGCGTTGCACTGACGCTGTTCAAGCCCCTGGGTGGTGACCGCGCCCGGCGGGTGGTGACCACCCAGGCCTCGGGCCAGGTGGGCAGCGCCTTCCGCGCCCAGGGCGAGACGCAGCTGCGCATCGGCGGAAAGCCCGGCGCCACGCCCGCAGGGGTGCGGTACCAAATGTCGATCTGGGTGGCGCCCGAGGCAGTGCCCGAACTGGCGCCGCCGTTTCGCGCCGTGAGCGCCGAGTCGCTGCAGAAGGGAGGCAAGCCATGAAGCGTCTGCTGATAGCCAGCGTGCGCATCCTGGTCGGGGCCGCCTGCGTGATGCAGCTGGGCTCGGCCGCCGCACAGTCGCTGAGCGGCGACTTCGGTGGGCTGTGGGAGGAATGGCGCACCCAGCCCGGGTCGGCCGACCCGATGCGTCGTCAGCAGGCCGGGCTCGACCAGGCTCGCCAGGAGGGCGAAAGGTTCCGCCGCAACGAGCAGATCGAGGATGCCGCCAAGAAGGGCGCCAAGGAAGGTTTCGAGCGCGCCGGCGCGATCGCCGAGAAGACCAGCGAGCTCCTCGGCTGGGCTTCCGACAACGGCGGCGAGCAGCTGGAAGAACTCGCCCGCATGCTGCGCGACAGCGGCTGGGGCCGCTCGGCCGACGCCACGCGTGCGGTGCGCAAGGCCCTGGAGCGGGCCGGTCTGGTCGACCCGGATGACAGCGGCAACGAACCCAGCGGCGCGCCCGATGGGCAGCCTGGCGTCCCGTCGGCCTGCGCGGCGGTCGACGGTGGTGCGGCCAGTGGCGGGCGCCGCACGCACAAGCCGGGCGCGGCGCGCGCCCCCGGCGCCGCCGGCCACCCCTGCGAGGCCTGCTACACCAAGGCCATCAATGCGCTGGACAGCACGCGCACCCGGCTCGAGAAACTGCGGGCCATCTACAGCAGCACCTACAAGTCGGCCAAGGCGCAGATGGCCTTTGCCGACAGCGTGTCCGGCGTGCATGGCGTGTCGGGGCTGGCCTGGCAGACCCAGAAGATCAAGATCATGCAGAGCGTCAAGAACCTCGACAAGGCCTACGACGCCAAGTACGCCGAGCTGATGCAGGCGCTGCTGAAGGACCTGCAGCAGTACAGCGAATGCGAAGAGACGATCATGAAGGTGCCCAGCTGGTATGACCGCTTCGGCTTCGTCTACTACCAGTTCATGAAGGACCACTACAAGAGGCCGGTGCTGTGAGCGCGGCAGCGGCATGGGGCGCCTGGGCCCAGGCCTTGCGGCTGTTGCGCCGCCCGGCCACGCAATGGCCCGCGTTGCCGCTGAGCGCGCCGGGGGCCGGCTGGCGCTTCACCCTGCCGCTGATGCTGGTGGGCGTGCTGGCCGCGACGCTGGGCTTCAGTCTGGTCGGTCTGCGCAGCGGCGACTTCAGCACCCGGTTCCTGCCGATGGCCGCGCTGCGCGAGGCAGTGGGCGCAGCGCTGCTGGCGCTGGTGTTTGCGCTGCTGCTGGCCGAGTCTGCGCTGCGCTGGGCGCCGCGCTTTGGCGGCCAGTCGTCCCGCACCGCGCTGGTCAGCGCCGCGCTGTATGCGTTGGGGCCGCTGTGGCTGTGGTCGCAGACGCTGTTGTGGCCGCTGCTGTGGTGGGCCTGGCCCCTGGCGCTGGCCGCTGTGGTGTGGCAGGTGCACGCCGGCCTGCGCCAGGCGGCGCAGCCGTCGGACTCGCGCGCGCTGGCCTACACCGCGACCAGCGTGATCACGGCGGCCGCGGTCCTGCTCCTGCTGGCCAGTCTGGCGCGATGCAGCGGCCTGCCCGCGGCGCCCACCGTGCCGCCCTTTCCCTGGTCGGCCCCGCCTGAGTGGTCCGACGCCGCCGCCTCAGCGGCGCGCTCGGGCACTGGCGCCGTGGCGCGACCTGATGAAAGCGGCCAGGGCGGCCCCGGCGAGCGTGTCGGCCTGGTGCCGCCGGACGGCGCCGGCAGTGGCGCAATGACCCTGCCACCCGGCACGGCAGCCAGTGCCACGGCCGACCTGGAGCGCTGGGTGCGCTCGGGCCAGCCGACGGAGCCACTCACCCGCACCGTGCTCCAGGACCTGTTGCCGGGGCCGATCGACGGCTTCGATCGGCGCATCACCGAAAGCTATGCCCACGCCCCGGGCGCCAGCGACGCGATGCGCCAGGTCCTGACCACCGGCGCCATGGCCCGGGTCGAGAACGTCGCCCGCCAGGACAGGTCGCGCTACCTGCACCTGACGATCGAGGATCTGGGAGGCCATGGCAGCGCGCTCGCCGCCAAGCTGCTCAGCGAGATCGCCAGCGGCAGCGGTCTGCAGGGTGACGAGCGCACGCAGCGCAGCATGAGCGCTGACGACAGCAGCATATCTCGCCTGGAGTGCGATCTGCCCACGCGTGAGTGCAAGCTGGAGGTGCTGGTCGGCGAGCGCTACCACGTGCGCGCCGAAAGCGGCCAGCTGCCTGCCGACGAGCTGCGCCGCTATGTGGCCCGCGTCGACCTGGGCGCGCTGGCCGCGCGCGCCAAGGCTAAGCGGCCGATCGAGTGAGGGCTACTGCCAGAGCACCTTCTGCTTGTCCGCGTACCAGCGGTCCAGCTCGGAGGCGATCATCTTCTCGATGCCGGCGCGCTTGATCTTCATCGTGGGCGTCAGGCAGCCGTTCTCGATGCTCCAGGGCTCGCGCACGACGACGAACATCTTCAGCTGCTCGTAGTCGGCGACGCTGGCGTTGATCTCGTCGAGCAGTCGGGTCAGCTCGGCCGTGACGTGCTGACGCAGCTCGGGCTCGTGCTGGCGCGGGCGCAGGGTCTCGCTGAGCAGCACCATCGCATAGGCCGCCGGCTGGCCCACGCCCGAGACCAGCGACAGCTCCACCATCGGGTGGGCGTTGATGCGGTTCTCGATGGGTGCGGGCGCCACGTACTTGCCCTTGGCGGTCTTGAACAGCTCCTTGGCGCGGCCGGTCAGCTTCAGCAGGCCCTGCGGGTTCAGCTCGCCCAGGTCGCCGGTGCGGAAGAAGCCGTCCTCGGTGAAGACCTCGGCGTCGAGGTCGGGGCGCTTGTAGTAGCCCACCAGCTGGCCCGGGCTCTTGATCAGGATCTCGCCCTCGGCGCTCAGCCGCATCTGCACGCCCGGCAGCGCCACGCCCACATAGCCCGGCGCGTTGTACTGCGCGTTCGAGGTGAAGGAGTAGGCACAGTCCTCGGTCATGCCATAGCCCTCGTAGAGCGGCAGGCCGATGCGGCGGTACCAGGCGATCAGGTCGGGCGGGATCGGCGCCGAGCCGCTGCCGGCCATCAGCACCGCGTCCAGGCCCAGCCCGGTGCGCACCTTCTTCGCGACGATCTTGCCCAGGATCGGGATCTTCAGCAGCCGCTCCAGCTTGGCCGGCGGCATCTTGGCGAACACGCCCTGCTGGAACTTCAGCCACAGCCGCGGCACGCTGATGAACAGCGTGGGGCGGGCGCGCTGCAGGTCGGCCAGGAAGGTGTCCAGCGCTTCGGCGAAGAACATGTGGGTGCGGCCGTCCACCAGCGCAGCGCCTTCGATCCACGAGCGCTCGAAGATGTGCGACAGCGGCAGGTAGGACAGCACCCGGTAGGGCGCGTCCTGGCCGATGCGGCGGCGCAGGTCCTCGCGGATGCCCACCGCCGCGGCGCTGAAGCGCTCGAAGCTGTGCATCACGCCCTTGGGCGTGCCGGTAGAGCCGGAGGTGTACATCAGCACCGCGATGTCCTGAGGCGCGCGAGCGGGCTGGCCGGCCATCGGCGCGTTCCGGGCCGTGATCTCGTCCCAGCTGGGCAGGCCGTGGCCCTCGGGCGCCAGCGGGAAGGCGATGCAGGGCAGGCTGTCGGGCACGCCGGGCTTCTGGTGGGCCCAGGTGTCGAGCTTGCCGACGAACAGCAGGCTGGCCTCGCTGTGCGAGAGCACGTAGTTCACCGTCTCGGCGGTCTCGGTGGGGAAGATCGCCACCGTGGTGCAGCCGGCCATCCAGATGGCCAGTTCGGCCATCACGAAGTGCGCGCAGTTCTTGGACAGCATCGCCACCCGCGCCCCCGGCTCCAGGCCCAGCGCCTGCAGGTGGGTGGCCATGCGGCGCGCCTGGTCCAGCGTCTGCGCCCAGGTGTAGTTCACGACCTGGCCGTTGCCGATGGGCTGGGTCATGAACACCCGGTCGGCGAAGTTCTTCTCGTGGGCGTAGACGTGGTCGAGCAGCAGTTGCGGCGAGGACGCCATGACAGGGTCTCCAGTGTCAGGATGGGGCGACGATAGCGACAGCCGGGCGCGCCGTCGTCGGGGGATTCCAGCGCTGCGGCTGGGGGCTTGCACCTAACTTGACGCGCGTCAGCAGAGCACAGAGCATCACGACGCCTTCCGGGTTCCCTGCGCCATGCCACTTCGTCCCATCCCCCTGCTGAGCCTGGGTCTGTTGCCCCTGACCCTGCTGCTGCCGGCCTGCCGCAGCACGCCGCCGCTGCCCCCCGAGCCCGCGCCGCAGGCCGTGGCCTGCCCCGAGGGCCTGCCGGCCGGCAGCCGCTGCCTGGGCGGCCGCGACAGCGCCGGCGCCCACATCCTGATCGCCCTGCCGCCGGGCTGGACCGCGGGCCGCGGCGACCTGGTCATGCACGCCCACGGCGGTCCGCTGCTGGGCGAGCCGCGCGCCGAGCGGGTGGCCGAGGACCTGCACCGCTGGTCCATCACCGTGCGCGCCGGCTACGCCTGGGCCGGCAGCAGCTTCGCCCAGGGCGGCGTGCAGGTGCTGGCCGCGGCCGACGACACCGAGCGCCTGCGCCGCCTGTTCGTCGAGCATGTGGGGCCACCCCGGCGCACGCTGCTGCACGGGCAGAGCTGGGGTGCCAGCGTGGCGGCGCGGCTGGCCGAGCGCCTGCCCAGCGCCTATGACGGCGTGCTGCTGACCAGCGGCGTGCTGGGTGGCGGCTCGAAGAGCTACGACTTCCGGCTGGACCTGCGGGTGGTCTACCAGTTCCTGTGCGGCAACCACCCGCGCCCCGACGAGCCCGCCTACCCGCTGTGGATGGGCCAGCCCGCCGGCTCGACGATGAAGCAGAGCGACCTGGCCGCCCGCGCCCGCGAGTGCCTGGGGTTGGGCCTGCCCGCCGCCCAGCGCAGCGCCGAGCAGTCGGCGCGGCTGAAGACGCTGCTGTCGGTGATCCGCATCCCCGAGCGCAGCGTGCAGGGCCACCTGAACTGGGCCACCTTCCACTTCGCCGACATCGCCCGCCGCAGTGGCGAGCGGCCGGTCTTCGGCAACCAGGGCGTGCGCTACAGCGGCTCGCCCGACGACGCCGCGCTGAACGCCAGCGTGCTGCGCTACCGCGCCGACCCTGACGCGCGCCAGCGCTTCGCCGCCGACACCGATCCCACCGGCCGCATCGCCGCGCCGGTGCTGACCGTGCACGCGCGCCAGGACCCGGTGGCCTTCCCCGAACTGTCGGGCGAGTTCGGCCGCACGATGGCGCGCGCCGGCCAGGCCGACCACCTGGTGCAGGTCTACACCGACCACGACGAGCACAGCTACCTGGCCGACCCGGTCTATGTGGCCCTGCTCGAGGCCCTGCAGACCTGGGTGGACCGCGGCCAGAAACCCGACCCGGCCGCAGTGGCCGCGCGCTGCGAGGCCGCCCGCGCCCGCTTCCCGGGCGAGTGCCGGATGCTGCCGGACTGGACGCCGCCGCCGCTGGCCAGCCGCGTGCCGCCGCGCCACTGAGCGCCTGGGGCCTCAGGGGTCGGCGCCGGGCTTCCCGAACGACGCCCGCAGCGGCTGGATCGCCCGGCGCAGGCAGTGCATCGGCTCGTTGAAACGGCGGCAGGTTTTGCACCGCACGGTCGGGGCGCTGCCAGGCCGGCGGCCTGATCGTCACCTCAACCGGCAAAGCGGCCGCGGGCCTGCAGCGCCATCACACCGGGTGAGTGCAGGTCCAGCAGGGTGAGGAAGTCGATAGTGCGGAACTCGCGGTCGATGGCTGGCGGCCCGCAGATCTCCGCGCCAAGCGCCAGGTAGGCCGACAGCAGGCGCGGCAGACGGGGCGCAGCGGCCGGCTGCGGCGAGTGCGGACAAACGAAGGCGTTCCTCGGCTGCGTGCGCCAGGCCGGCGGCGCCAGGTGACGGGCCATCGCGCGGTAGGCGGCCCAGCCTTCACCGGCATCCTGCGAGTTCAGCGAGCTGCAGCCCACCAGGTATCGCGCCCCCTGCTCATGCGCATAGCTGGCAATGCCACTCCACAACAGGTTCAGCACCGCGAAGTGGCGGTGCCGCTGGTGGATGCAGGCGCGGCCGAGTTCCAGGATCAGTGGCCTGGCGGCCTCGAAGGGCGAGAAGTCGAACTCCCGCTCGCTGTAGTAGCCGCGGGCCGCGCCGGCCCTAAGGCCGGTCTGCAGGCGGTAGGTGCCGACGATGGCGCCGCTCTGCGCGTCCTCCACCAGCAGGTGATCGCAGACCTCGTCGAAAGGGTCGGCATCCAGCCCGGTGTCGTAGGACTGCGGCAGGCCCTCATTGAGTTCGAGGTTGAACACCGCAAAGCGCAGCGCCTGCGCGGCGCGCACATCGTCTGCACCGTCGGCCAGGCGCAGCCGGTAACGCGGTGTGGGTCGTTGTTCTGGTAACGCTGTGGTCTCGCTGAGGTGGTAAGAGGCTGGCGTGGGGCTCATGGCGATGTCCTGTGGGGCTGGCCATCACTTGGTCGCACATCGCGCTGCGGCATTACAGCGATCTGTAATGAATCGCCGTCTGGGCCGACTGACCACGGTGAGCACAGCCGCGAACCCAGGACACATGAACATGAACCGCAGCATCACGGTGACGACAGCGCGCCAGCGATGGGGCCTGTGCCACCGCGTCGGAGGACCGGCGCGCGCTCCAATGCGCGTCGCGCTGGAGCCCGCATGCTGAGCGGCCTGGCGGAGTGGCTGGCGTGGAGCCAGGCAGTGCTGTCGGGCATGGCCACGCCCGCCGTCATCGCCGGTGTGCTGGCACTGACCACGCTGCTGCTGGAAGACCTGGCCATCGCTGCCGGTGTGGCGCTGGCCACCCAGGGGGCGATCTCCTGGGCGCTGTCGTTCAGCGCCGTGGCGCTGGGTATTGCGCTGGGCGATCTGGGGCTGTATGCGCTGGGCCTGGGCGCGCGGCGCCTGCCGGCCTTGCGTCGCCGTCTGGTTGGCGAGCGTGCCGACTGGGCGCGCCGTCAGATCGAGCAGCGCCTGCTCACCGCGGTGCTGCTGGCGCGCGTGATCCCCGGGCTGCGACTGGCCACCTACACCGCCTGCGGTTTTCTGCGCGTGCCGTTCGTGCCCTTCACGGCCTGGGTGCTGCTGGCGGTCACGCTGTGGACGCTGGGGCTGTATGCGCTGAGCGCGGCCCTGGGCCAGGCGCTGGCGCAGCAGCTGGGGCTGCCCGCGCCGATCGCAGTGGCCCTGCCCATTCTTGTGCTCGCACTGGCGGTGCCGCTGGTGCGCAGCGTTCGCCAACGCCTGGCTGCTAGATCGACCCGCCCATGACGCTTCCTGCCCCACCCCAGTCCCTGCCCACCCCGCCGTTCCGTCCGCACCAGGGCATGCCCCCGCTGGACCAGGACGGCCCGCCGCTGAGCTTCTTCGAGTTCTGGCCGATGTGGGCCTTCTACCCGCCAGTGATGGCCTATGCCGCCTGGCTGATGCTGCGTTTCCGCGGCGTGTTGCTGCCCACCGCCGCCAACCCCTCGTTTCCCGGCGGTGGCTTCTATGGTGAGTCCAAGGCCGAGATCCTCGCGCTGGCGGTGCGCCACGCGCCGCAGTGGGTGGCGCCCTTCATCCGCCTGGAGCGGCCGGCGTCGCCCACCAGCGATGCACACGCCGAGTGCCGCGCCGCACTGCAGGCGCTGCATGCGGCCGGTCTGGACCTGCCGGTGGTGGCCAAGCCCGACCTGGGCTGCCGCGGCGCAGGCGTCCAGCTGATCCGCACGACCGAGGCCCTGAGCGCCTACCTGCAGGCCTTTCCGGCCGGTGCGGCGCTGGTGCTGCAGCAACTGGTGCCCTTTGAGGGCGAGGCAGGCATCTTCTACTGCCGCCGGCCCGGGCAGGCGCAGGGGCGCATCGTGTCGATCACGTTGAAGTACTTCCCGTACGTTATTGGTGACGGGAAGCGCAGCCTGCGCCAGCTGATCCTGGACGACCCGCGCGCAGGCCGCCTGCCACACCTGTACCTGAGGCGCCACCTGACGCGGCTGGACGAGGTGGTGCCCGAGGGCCAGCCGGTGCGCCTGGCCTTTGCAGGCAGCCACAGCCGCGGCGCCATCTTCCGCAACGGCACGCACCTGGTCACGCCGGCGATGGAGGCGCGCTTCGAGGCCATCGCGCGCAGCCTGCCGGAGTTCCACTTCGGCCGCTTCGACGTGCGCTTCGACAGCTTCGCGCAGGTGCAGCAGGGCCAGGGCTTCACGATCGTCGAGATCAACGGCGCCGGCGCCGAGAGCACCCACATCTGGGATCGCCGCACCGGTCTGCTGCAGGCCTGGCGCGATCTGATGCGGCAGTACCGCTGGCTGTTCGAGATCGGCCATGCCAACCGCGCGCGCGGCTTCCAGCCCATGAGCTGGGCCGCCTTTGTGCGGGCCTACCGGCGCGAGAAAGCGCTGACGCCGCATTACCCAGCGACCGATTGAGTGGCGCGTACCGAACCTGCGTAAGGTCCGCCGCCCCTGGATCGACACACACCCAATTCCCACCGCTTCGCACCCCATGCCCACCCCGACCAGCCCACGCCCGGATGCCCCTCCCCTGCTGGTGTTCAACCACCAGGTGCTGGACCAGTGCCTGCGCGTGGTGAGCGCCCATGCCGGACCCGAGCGGCCACGCTACGCCGGACCGGTGGGGTCCCACCTGCGCCACGCGATCGAGCATTGGCAGGCGCTGGTCTGGCCGGCGCAGCCGGGCTGCGTGGACTACGACGCCCGGCCGCGTGAGGCCGAGCTGGAGGCCAGTCCAGCGCTGGCCCAGACCCGCCTGAAGGACCTGCAGCAGCAACTGGCCACATGGTGCGCCGACACGCTGTCAGCGCCCGTGCAGGTGCGCGGCCAGTGCGGCCTGACCGGCGAGTTCGATTTCACCGTGCCCTCGACGCTGGGGCGCGAGCTGGCCTTTGTCGCCAGCCATGCCGTGCACCACCTCGCCCTGATCCGGCCGCATTGCCTGGCGCAGGGCATTGCGATCGAGGCCGACCTGGGCAAGGCCCCCGCCACCGTGGCGCACGAGCTCGCCAACGCCCGCGCCAGCACCCCCACCTTCTCCACCGACACCCCACCGACCCACCACCAGGAGACCTGATGACCCCCGCCACCCCCTCCCCTCGCCTGATGCGCCTGTTCATGGGCGCGCTGCTCGCCTCGCTCGCCTGGCTGGCCCTGCCCGCCCAGGCGGCCGAGCCCCCGGTCAACACGCTGAAGAACAGCCTGTTCGGCGGCCGCACCGACACCGCGATCAACGGCTACGACACGGTGGCCTACTTCACCGAACGCAAGCCGGTGAAGGGCAGCGAGGCCTTCGTCCAGGAATGGATGGGCGCGAAGTGGAAGTTCGCGAGCCAGGCCCATCTGGACCTGTTCAAGGCCAACCCCGAGAAGTACGCGCCCCAGTACGGCGGCTACTGCGCCTATGGCGTGGCGCAGGGCTCGCTGGTCAAGGTGGAGCCCGATCAGTTCACGATCCGTGACGACAAGCTCTACCTGAACTACGACGCCGATGTCCAGGCCAAGTGGCTCAAGGACCCGGCCGGCTTCATCAAGACCGCCGATGGCCGTTTCGGCGCGCTGCTGAAGAAGTGACACCCACCACCACCCCACCCCCCTTGGAGGAGTCCCCCATGTCCTGGCTCAAGAAACACGGCCACTGGCTGCTGACGCTGTATGTGGCCTTCGTGTTCATCCAGTCGCTGTTCTTCAAGTTCACGGGCTCGCCCGAGACGGTCTACATCTTCCAGGTCAAGCTCGACCCCTGGGCCGCGTCGCTGGGCTTTCCTGGCCTGTTCGCGCCGGGCGGCATCTTCTCGGCCAAGGTGGTGGGCAGCGTCGAGCTGATCGCCTCGGTGCTGCTGCTGGCCGGCGCGGCGATCAGCACGCAGCGCGCGGTGCAGGTGCTGGGCGCGGCCCTGGGCCTGGGCGTCATCAGTGGCGCCATCTTCTTCCACCTGTTCACGCCGCTGGGCGTGGCGGTGGTCAACGCCGATGGCAGCAGCGATGGCGGCGAGCTGTTCATGCTGGCCTGCGGCGTGTGGTTGAGCTGCGCGCTGCTGTTGTGGCTGCGGCGCGCGCTGTGGCTGGGATGGCTGGCCCGCCTCCGCGGCCGATGAGCCCGGTGGCCCGGCCATGAACCCGATGATCGCGGGCACGGCCTTCGTGCTGGCGCTGCTGTGCGCGGCGGCCATGGGGCTGGCCATCCAGCGCGGCACCACCTGCACCGTGGCCGCCGTGGAGGAGTGGCGCACCAGCCGCCGCACCACGCGGCTGGCGGCGATGGTGGAGGCCTCGCTGTGGGTCTGCGCCGGCGTGATGCTGGCGCGTCAGCTGGGGCATGCGGGCGCCTGGCCGGCCGGCTATGCGGTGTCACGCTGGACCGGGATCGGCGCTGCGCTGCTGGGCCTGGGTGCGGTGCTCAACCAGGCCTGCGTGTTCGGTACCGTGGCCCGGCTGGGCTCGGGTCAGTGGGTGTACGCGGCCACGCCGCTGGGCTTCTACCTGGGCTGCGTCAGCGTGGGCGCGGTCTTCTCGCCGCCGCGCCCGCTGCCAGTTGACTCGCCACTGGCCGGTGCACCTCCCTGGTGGCCTGGCCTGCTGATGGCCGGGCTGCTGGGTCTGGTGCTGTGGCGCGCATGGCGGGCGCGGGCGGCGCAGCGCATCGCGCTGAGCGGCGCCTGGTCGCCGCACACCGCGACCACGGTGATCGGCTTGAGCTTCGCCGGACTGCTGCTGCTGGCCGGCGCCTGGACCTACACCGACGTGCTGCAGGACCTGGCCCGCGGCATGGCCGCCAGCCTGCTGGCGCGCGCGGCGCTGGGCCTGGCCGTGTTGGTGGGGGCCATCGTCGGCGGCTGGTCCAGCGGCACGCTGCGGCCCGGCCGCTTCCGCGCCAGCGCACTGCTGCGCTGCGCGGCCGGCGGCCTGCTGATGGGCTGGGGTGGTGCGCTGATACCGGGCGGCAATGACGGCCTGGTGCTGCTGGGCATGCCGATGCTGTTGCCCTATGCCTGGGTGGCCTTCGGCACGATGGTGGCGGTCATCGCGGCCGCACTGCAGGTGCTGGCGCCGCGATGACGCGCCGGTGGGTGGCTCAAGCCTGGGCCGCGTCGCGGCGCGGCAGCGTCCAGCCGGGTCGCACCCGGTGGCAGGTGTAGCCCTCAGGGTAGCGCTGCAGGTAGTCCTGGTGTTCCGGCTCGGCCTGCCAGAACGGGCCGGCCGCCTTCACCTCGGTGACCACCTTGCCCGGCCACAGGCCCGAGGCGTCAACATCGGCAATCGTGTCCAGCGCCACCGTGCGCTGCGCCTCGCTGGTGACGTAGATGCCCGAGCGGTACGACGTGCCGCGGTCGTTGCCCTGCCGGTTCAGCGTGGTCGGATCGTGGATCTGGAAAAAGAACTCCAGCAGCTCGCGGTAGCTGATCACGGCGGGGTCGAACACCACCTCGATCGCCTCGGCATGCGTGCCGTGGTGGCGGTAGGTGGCGTTGGGCACATCGCCGCCGCTGTAACCCACGCGGGTGCGCACAACGCCGGGCCGCTTGCGGATCAGGTCCTGCATGCCCCAGAAACATCCTCCCGCGAGGATGGCCGTGTCGGTCGTGGTCATGGTGTTCTCCGTCTCGTGGTGCCGCGCGGCACCGTGCTGCCGGGGCAGGATCGCCCCACAGCGCATCAGTCGAACACGGGCAGCCTGCCTTACACCCCGGCCGCGCCAGCGTGACCCCGTGCCGCAACGTTGACGATGGGGGGCTGGACACGACCCTGCGGCCCAAGGCAAAGGCCCGTCCGACCGACAGCCGGTGGCTCAGCCGGGCACGAGAACACCGGGCGGCCGAGCGCCGGCCGGGCCGCTCAGCGCTGCGCGCGCCGCGCCGGGTCGGCGAACACCAGGTCGCGGGCCGGCACCACCGCGCTGGCCGGCACGCCGCTGAGCAGGACCAGGGGCTTCCACTTCGCGCTGGGGCCGGCGCCGTCGGTGTCGATCTGCAGCAGCGCGCCCTTGGCGCTGTCCTTCAGGCGCACGACGCCGTCGCCGATCGGGTCCGACCCGGTGTAGCCGATGCTGGCCAGCAGCGCGCGCAGATCGATGCGGTCCGAGCCCGGCGTAAAGTCCAGGATGGTGTCGCGCGCATCGCTCATCGCGGTGTAGGTGAAGACATCGTCGCCGGCGCCGCCGGTGAGCTTGTCGGCACCGCCGCCGCCGATCAGCTGATCGTCACCCGGCGTGCCCACCAGCCGGTCCTTGCCCGAGCTGCCTGCGATCACCTTCACCAGGTACAGGCCCGCGACCACCGGATCATGGTCCGACGAGCGGAAGGCCGTGGCCGTGTAAAGGTCGGGGCCGCAGCTGCCGCACTGCGGCTGCTTGAACTCGGTGTTGTAGTCGATCACCGAGGGCTCGTCGGCATTGATGTGCCACGGAGCGACATCGGTCAGCCGGGTCGCCAGCGTGGGCGTGGCCAGCGCGTGGTCCAGGCGACCGGCGGCGCCGTCGAACACGTAGGAATAGCCGAAGCGGTTGAAGCGCGCGATCTGGTCTGCGTAGCCGGCGTCGGCCAGGGCGATGATCGGATCTTCCTGGGCGTAGGCGTTCAGGTCGCCCAGCAGCAACGCAGCGTCGGTGCCGGCGCTGCCTGCGAGGCTGGCCACCCAGCTGGCCGTGCGCTGGGCCTGGGCCACGCGGCGGGCGTTCCAGCAGCCCTGGCCGTCACCACTGTCCAGGTTGCCAGCGGCGTCCGGGTCGGTGGCGCCGGGGCAGCCGCCCTTGCTCTTCAGGTGGTTGACCACCAGCGTCAGGCGCTCGCCGTTGGTGGCCTCAAAGGTCTGGGCCAGCGGTGGGCGGTTATGCACCGCATCCACGTCGCTCTGGGCCTCGGCCGCGCGCTGCAGGCGGGCAGGCTTGTAGATCATGGCCACCTTGATCGCATCGCTGCCGCTGCCCTGCGCGGGGTCGGGCACCGCAGCGTAGGTGCCGGCGCCGAGTTGGGCGTTGAGACCGTCGACCAGGTTCTGCACTGCGGTGGCGCCGTTGTTCTGGATCTCGATCAGGCCCACGGCGTCGGCATTGATCGCCGACAGTGCAGCCACGATCTTGGCGCGCTGGCGCTGGAACTCGGCCAGGTTGTCGGCACCGCGGCAGTTCTGCGGCAGGCTGACGCCATCGAGCGTGCAGCCCTGGCCGCTCTGGCCGAAGGCGTCGGTGCCATCGGTGAAGGTGGTGAAGTAGTTCAGCACATTGAAGCTGGCCAGCACCAGGTTGCCGGGCAGCGGCGGCGGCGCGTCGGTGCGCGGGTTGGCGCGGGTGAAGGCCACCGGTTCGGTCGGGTGCAGGCGGTAGTCGCCTGGGCCCGACGAGCTGCTGGTGGCCAGGCCGTAGTCGACCACGCCGGTGATCGCCGCCACGGTGTCACCGGCCCGCAGCGTGTCGCCCTCGCCCAGGTAGGGCGTGGGGTTGGGGTTCTGCTGGCTGCTGCCGTCGTCCAGGATGATGCGCCGGCGGGCGTTGGCGTCGGCCAGGGCCTGCGCCTCGGCCGAGCCGGGACGGTGGCGGTTGGTGGGGGTTTCCAGGCGGCCATCCGCCGACAGCGTGACCTGGCCATAGCGCCCCTGGAAGTAGTTCTGCGAGGCGGTGAGCGGACCGACGATCGTGACCAGCATGCCCTCGACATGCTCCAGGTCGTCATTGACCCCTTCGGGGAAGGTGATCACGGTCGGCGAGATCACCTGGCCGCTGGCCTGCACCACCAGGCCGCTGATGCCGGTCAGCTCGGTCACGGTGTGGGCCGCGGTGTCGGGGTTGCTGGCCGCACCGGTGTTGAACTCGGTGACGGTGCCCACCAGCTGCACCGCCTGGCCGGCGCTGACCGTGGGCGCAGCGCCGGTGAAGACGAAGACGCCGTCGGAGGTGAGCGGGTCGCCGTCACCCAGCGGGTCCTGCAGGAAGAAGCCGTTGTTGTTGACGCGGGTGACCACGCCCGAGGTGCTGACCTGCTGGCCCACGAAGGGACTGGTGGACCCGCTGCCCTGGATCTCCATGATCGTGTGGCTGGGCGGCGTACTGGTGCCACACGACCCCAGCGGCGCTGCGGTGTTGCGCGGATTCGGCGGGGCGACGGCGAAGTCGGCGTTGTTCTGGTCGGTGTCGGTGCAGCCACCGGCCGCGCGCTGGTCGGCGGTGGTGTTGGACGGCGCCGGTGCCGCGCCGGTGCCTTCGAAGTAGTTGGCCGAACCGAAACCCACCAGGTCGACGATGGCTGCGGACACCGGCTTGTCACCCACCAGCGGTGTGAGGTTGCTGACCAGCGCCACCTTGCCGCCGGTCGAGCCCATCGCGATGCTGCCGATCGCGTCCGGGGTGGGCAGGTCCTGCGTACCGCCCGCGCCCTGCGCCTCCTGGACCAGGTAGTACTGGCGCGGCTGCAGCACGACGCTGCTGAGGTCGGTCTTCAACCAGGTGCCGGTGCCGGTGGTGGAGTTGTACTGCACCGACCAGCCCGCCAGCGACACCGGCGAGGCGCCGCCGTTGAACAGCTCGATGAAGTCGTTCTTCAGCGTCGCCCCCGAGTTGCCGCCACCGCCATAGACCTGGCTGATGACCACGCCTGTCGCCGAGGCGGCCGCCAGGCCCGTGGCACAAGCCAGGGCCAGCGCGGCGCACAGCGGAAGGAGTCGGGGCTGGAATCGGTGGGGCATGGCGGGCCTCTCTGGATGGGGTCGATCGGATGTCCCTGGGTGCCCGTCGCAGCACACCTCGCCGACGTTGCGCCGGGCCAGGGACGGCGCAGCTTCGCAAGCCACGATGTCCTGGCCGTGTCAGACGCTTGACAGACCTGTCACGCGGGCAAGGGAACCGCAGCGGGTGTCAACCCGAGGGACGGCTGGGGCTGCGGCGGCAGCGCCCGGGAGGCCGCACCCGGGGGCGCTACACTGCGCGCCGGGTGCACGGCCGCATCAGGCGCCGCTGCAGGTTCACGCGCTGGTCGGGCCGCCACGCGGCCCTGGCACGTCCTTGCCCACCATGACCACGCCCACGATCGACCTGATCGCCGCCGTCCTCTTCGGCGTCGCTGTTCTGCACACCTTCTCGGCCAAGCTGTTCGAGCGCCTGGCCCACCGCTACCCGCGCCACGCCGGCCTGCTGCACCTGCTGGGCGAGGTGGAGGTGGTGTTCGGTTTCTGGGCCATCGTGCTGGTGCTGGTGATGGCGCTGGTGACGGGCGGCAGCAGCGCACTGGACTACGCCGAATCGCGCAACTACACCGAGCCGCTGTTCGTCTTCGTGGTGATGGTGGTGGCCGCCTCGCGCCCGGTGATGCAGACCGTGCTGCGCGTGGTGGACACGCTGGCGCGCTGGCTGCCGATGCCCGCACCGCTGGCCACCGCCTGGCTGGGCCTGGCCGCGGTGCCGCTGCTGGGCTCGCTGATCACCGAGCCGGCGGCAATGACGCTGGCCGCGCTGCTGCTGGCGCGCCTGGTGTTCCGCCCCGAGGTGCCCGAGCGCGCCAAGTACGTGGCGCTGGGGGCGCTGTTCGTGAACGTGTCGATCGGTGGCACGCTCACGTCCTACGCGGCGCCGCCGGTGCTGATGGTGGCCGGCACCTGGCAGTGGGACAGCGCCTTCATGCTGGCCACCTTCGGCTGGAAGGCGGCGCTGGCGGTGCTGGTCAACGCCTCGCTGGCCACGCTGATGCTGCGCCGGCACCTGCAGGCGCCGCTGAACGCGGCCGAGGCCGCCGGCAGCGCCGCGGTGCCGTGGGCGGTGGTGGCGGTGCACCTGGTCTTGCTGGCCGGTGTGGTGATGCTGGCCCACCACCCGGTGGCCTTCCTGGCGCTGTTCCTGCTGTTCCTGGGCTTCACGCAGGCCTACAGCCGGCACCAGGACCCGCTGATCCTGAAGGAGGCGCTGCTGGTGGGCTTCTTCCTGGCCGGCCTGGTGGTGCTGGGCGGGCTGCAGCGCTGGTGGCTGCAACCCATCGTCGCGGGGCTGGAGCCGCTGGCGCTGTTCTTCGGCGCGCTGGGCCTGACCGCGGTGACCGACAACGCCGCGCTGACCTACCTGGGCTCGCTGATCCAGGGCATCAGCGACGAATCGAAGTACATGCTGGTGGCCGGTGCGGTGGCCGGCGGCGGCCTCACCGTGATCGCCAACGCGCCCAACCCGGCCGGCGTGGCGCTGCTGCGGCGCGGCTTTGCCGACGAGTCGATCGGCGCCGGCGGGCTGCTGCTGGGCGCGCTGGTGCCCACGGTCGTGGCCGCCGCGGCCTTCCTGCTGCTCTGAGCGGCTGTGCCCGCACGCGGACGCGGCGCTGCACCGCCCCCCACGATCGCAGCCGTTGGGGGTCCGTGGGCCGCTTGAGGCGGTGCAGGCGGCTGGCTATCCTCGTTCGGCGGGCCGATGCCCGCGCACGCCGAAGGAGACCCCATGCCGACGCCGCTTCCCGCCGCCTACGCCTGGCTCGACGCCGAACCCGGCCCGCGCCTGCTCAAGGAGTTCCTGAAGATCTTCGGCACCGCCGAAGACCTGGGCCCCGGCTCCAACCCCACGATCCTGGACTGGGCCCGCAGCATCGGCCTGGACCGCGTGTACCGCGACGACGCCACCGCCTGGTGCGGCCTGGCCATGGCCTATGTGGCCGGCCAGGCCGGCTGGGACAACGCGCCCCGCGGCAACGCGCTGCTGGCCCGCAACTGGCAGGCATGGGGCAACCCGGCCGACACCCCGATGCTGGGCGACGTGCTGGTCTTCTGGCGCGGCGCGCGCAACGGCTTCCAGGGCCACGTGGGCGTCTACGTGGGCGAGGACGACAGCGCCTTCCACGTGCTGGGCGGCAACCAGGACGACCGCGTCAGCATCAAGCGCCTGGGCCGCGACCGCCTGCTGCAGGCGCGGCGCTGCCCCTGGCGCATCAACCAGCCGGCCAACGTGCGGCGGGTGCGGCTGGCGGCGAATGGGCGGCTGTCGCAGAACGAAGGCTGAGCGGCGTGGACGGGGGCCCGGGCGCGCCCCGGGCCGCCCGCCGCTATGATGGCTCGCAGACCAACGAGCTCAACGGCCTGGGAGGGCAGCGATGCGGCGGGTGATCACTCACGGGCGATGGCTCCTGCTGAGTGGCGTGGTGGCGGCGAGTGCCACCGGCGCCCTGGCGGCGACCAACACGGCGACCAACACGGCCCCCGGCGCCACCAGCAAGGCCCCCACGGCCCAGGCGCTGATGGCCGAGTATGACGCCGACGTGGTCCAGCACATCGTGGAGTGGACCGAGCGCGAGATGCTGTTGCCCGGCAGCATGGCGCTGGACCCGGCGCTGCGTGCCAGCGTGAGCGAATCGACCCAGGCGCTGTCTCGCCGCCTGAGGACGATGGTGCCCACCTGGATCGCCGAGGAGCGCGCGGCCCAACGGGATCCGGCGCTGCGCGGGTCGGCGCTGACCCAGGCGCTGCTTCTGCGCTCGGTCAACGAACTGCTGATCGGCTTCGTCGAGAGCACCGGCCCGGCGCATGACGAGGCCTGGTTGCAGGCCGCGCTCGCGCCCACCGCCTGCCAGACCCATGAGCCGCTGTTCTATGCGCGCCGCATTGCCATCGTCCAGGCCGCGCCGGAGGAGGTGCGGCCCGCGTTGCTCGCCGCCGAACAGGCCCTGCTGGCGCGCTGGGGCACGACGCGGTCGGGCCTGCCCCCACGCCCGGCCGATGCCGACATGCTGGCCGGGGCGCAGGCCGCCGCACAGCTGCGCGAGGGCCTGCCGGTCACGGCCGCGCCCATGACGCCCTTCCTGGCCCGCATGGTGTTTGCACGAGATCGGCGGCCCGACGCGCCGGACCGCCGGGAACGCTGCGCGATCAGCCAGTGGTGGCTGCAGACCCAGCTGGCCACCCCCGGCACCGACCGCGCCAAGGCGCTGCAAGTGTTCCGCTACTCGCTGCTGCCGGATGTCGAGGAACTGCTGCCTGAGCAGGTGAAGGCCGACACCAGCGGCGACAGCAGCTACCCGCGCGCCGCGCGCCACTTCGGCGTGCAGGGCAGCACCACCGTGCGTGCCCGGGTGGACGCGCAAGGCCAGGTGCAGCGCGCCGAGGTGGTGGCACGCTACATCAGCGTGCCGGGCATCCGCGGCCACCGGCCGCTGGCCTTCGAAGCGCTGCTCGACGGCGCCGCACTGGCGAAGATGCGCGAGCGCCGCTTCAGCGCCCAGCCAGAGCAGGAGGTGCGTCTGGAGTTCGTCTGGAAACTCGAGGGAGATGAACGTGGTGCACGTTGACGGCCTGCGCTGCCTGCGCGCCCTGCTGGCCTCGGGCCTGCTGAGCCTCGCTGCACTGAGCCACGCCCAGCCCACCGCACCGGCGGCTTCGGTGCGGGACCAGGCGCGCGAGGCGCTGCGCTTCGGCGACTTCGCCGCGCTGGAGCGTCTGTACGCCAGCGCCGCCCGACCAGGCGCGCGCGCACCACAGACCGGGACCGAGCTGGTCACGCAGTTCTGGCGCGGCGTCGAGTCGATCAGCGACGACGACCTGCCTGTCAGCGAGGGCTACTTCACCCAGCTTGACCTGCTGACCCAGCAGTGGGCCCAGGCCCACCCCCAATCCGCGATGGCGCAGCTGCTGCACGCGCAGGTTCTGCGGCAGCACGCGTGGTATGTGCGCGGCACCGGCACCTACGAGACCGTCTCGAGCACGGCGCTGCCGCGCTTCGAGACCCTGCTGAAACGGTCCTTCGAGCAACTGCAGCGCCACGAAACCCTGCTGGCCCAGGACAGTTCGTGGAACCTGATGGTGATCCAGGTCGGCCGCGGCCTGGGTCTGGGCCACGCGCGCCTGATGCCGATCTTCGACAACGGCATCGCCAGGAACCCCGACCATGACGAGCTCTACGTCGAGATGCTCACGACCATGCTGCCCCGCTGGGGCGGCAGCGTCGACATCATCGAACGCTTCATTGCCCGGGCGGCACAGGCGACGCGCGACACCCGCGGCCTGGAGATGTACGCGCGGCTCTACAGCGAGCTCAGCGACCGGGAGGTGAAGCAGCGGCTGTTCAGCGCCACCCGTGCCTCGTGGCCGTCCATGAAAGCCGGCTTCGAGGACCGTCTGTCACGCCACCCGCACGTCGACCACCGCAACGCCTACGCCTACTTCGCCTGCATGGCCCAGGACCGCGACGCCCTGCAGGAACAGCTGCGGTTGCTCAACGGCAGCTACGTGCGCCGCTTCTGGGGCGGCACGCCCGATCGCACCTACGACGACTGCAAGGCGCTGGCGCGGCAGTTGTAGGGCCGGGAGGGGTCGGGGCTGATGCGCTGCGCGCAGGGCCTCGCCGTCACGGTCGCAGTACAGGCACGCGCTTGTGGTCTCTGCTCAGGTGGCCCTGGTGATCAGGCTGGGCCGATAGCGTGGGACGCCGCCCGCATCGGCGGCCGGCGCTCGAAGAATCCCCACCGCAGCACACGCGGGTGGCAAATCGCCGCCAGCGGCGCCGACACCACGGCCCCCACAGCGCCCGCCGACTCCCTGACGCAGCAGCGACAATGCCCGCTGTTGCTGCAGGGGGGATGAAACGTGAGCATCGACGACGCCTACGTCGAACTGGGCCTGGCGCCCGGCGCCACCGACGCTGAGGTCAAGCAGGCCTGGCGGCGGATGGTGTCGCGCTGGCACCCGGACCGCAATGCGTCGGCCGAGGCCGCGGCACTGATCCAGCGCATCAACGGCGCCTACGAGCGCATCCGCCTGGCCACACTGGCGCCGGTGGACGATGCCGACGAGGCCCCTGCGACTGAACCTGCGGCCACCGAGGGCCGCGTGGTGCGCCGCCGCGTGCGCCTGTCCATCGAAGAGGCCGTGCAAGGCGCCACGCGCGACCTGCGCGGCCGCCTGGTCGACCCCTGCCTGCCCTGCGACGGCCGCGGCGTGCTGGGTGAGCCGCAGCCCTGCCCCAGCTGCCGCGGCAGTGGCCGGCAGCGCCAGGACTGGTGGCTGACCTGGCCGGCCACCGACAAGGCCTGCGAGGATTGCCAGGGCAGCGGCCAGCGGCAGACCAGCTGCCCCACCTGCGACGGCGCCGGCCAGCAGACCTGGCGCTACCGCTGCAGCGTGCGCCTGCCCGCCGGCTTGCGCCAGGGCGACATGCTGATGGCCGACGGCGGCGGACGGCACCGCGGCGGCTTCGACGGCCGGCTGGAGCTGCGCATCGAGCTGGCACCGCACCCGCTGTTCCAGTGGAGCGACGACGGCACGCTGCGCTGCCAGCTGCCGGTGGACGGCTTTGCCTGGCTGGCCCAGCAATGGATCGAGGTGCCTGCCCCCACCGGCCTGCAACAGATGCGCCTGCGCCGCGGCCGCCTGGTCTACCGCCTGCCCGGCCAGGGCCTGCCGCTGGCGCGCGGCAGCGCCGAGCGCGGCGACTACCTGGTCACGGTGGAGCCCACCTTCCCGTCACACCCCGATGCCGAACAGCAGGCCCTGCTGGAGCGCCTGGCGGCGATTGCCGACGCCCACCCCGAGAAGGCGCTGCAGGCCTGGCGCCAGCGGCTGCAGGCCTGGGAGCGCGGGCGACGGGTGGGGCGTTGAGGCGTCTGCGCGGCGATCTCCTGCCGCTGCGGTGGACGGGGCGGCGCCGTGCAGCGGTCGCTGCGCCGTCGGCCCTGAGCTCACCCCCGTGACTCCAACAAGTACGGCTCGTCGAAGTCGGACTGCTCGCAGATTGAGGCACCACCAGGCCCAAGAAGGGCGCCGACGTGTCGACTCTCATGTCCTATGCAGGGCCACTTGGCAGCGGTTGCAGTCGGTCGATGCTGGGTCGCTCATCGCCTGCTACCGGCCAGGGCGGTCCTCCGGCTCACTGCCCGACAACAGTCATGCGGGCGTCTCTGTGAAGCGTGTGCTGGAAGATCGATCGTTCGGAATTGGTCCGACGAAACCCGGGAACTGGCGACTCGAGTCGCGGCCGTCTATCGCAGCTGGCGTTCCACGTCGGCGCCAACATCCTGCACAGCATCGGGCAGCTCCAGCATCACCACGCCGTCGATGACTCGAACGGCATGCTTCCTGGCTTGCAGCATGGGTGGGCCCGGAGGGCATGCCGGATCGAGCTCGAACGTCAGCCCATGCACCGGGCAGCGCACACGCGTCCCACTCAGCCTGCCATTGGCGAGCGAGGCGCCGGCATGGGGGCAGGAGTCGTCGACGGCGTACGCGGAATCACCGACCCTGAAGACCGCCAGGTCCAGCCCGTCGCGGCAGACCCGCAGGCCTCGGCCGACCGGCAGCGCGCTGAGTGCGATCAACGGGATCGGGGCGGGCATCAGATCACCATGCCGCCGTTCGGGCTGATGACCTGCCCGACCAGATAGTGCCCACCGGCCGCAAGGAAGACCGCGACGTTGGCGTATTCCTCGGGCGCGCCGAGGCGCCCCGCCGGGACCATCTGGAACAGGCTGTTGCGCTGGGCCTCGGTGGCGGCGGCGAGGTAGGCCTCGAAGGGCGGCGTCATCACGCCACCACAGGCGATCGCGTTGACGAAGATGTTGGCGCCGGCGACGTCGTAGGCCGTTGTCCGGGTCAGGCTGATCACGCCGGCCTTGCTGGCCGAGTAGCCCGGGCTGTGCACGCTGGCAGCACCCAGCGCGGACACCGAGGCCACGTTGATGATCTGGCCCGAGCGCTGCGGCTCCATGAAGCGCAATGCCGCGCGCGTGCACCAGAACACGCCATGCATGTTGACGCCCCACCACTTGAGCCAGTCGTCGTCGCTGAGCGACGCGACGATGCCCAGCGACCGGCGCGGCACTGGCGTGGTGGCGTAGGCGTAATGCCTGTTGCGGCGCTCGGCCTCCTCGGGCGAGCCCGGCACGCGGGCAGCGTTGTTCACGAGGATGTCGACGGTGCCGAATCGGTTGCCGGCCTGCTCGAACATCGCATCGACCGCGGCGCGGTCCGAGACGTCGCAGCGCAGGGCCAGGCACTCGGCACCGAGCGCCGTGACGGCAGCGCGGGTCTCGTCGAGCGCCTCGGTGTCGAGGTCGCAGAGCACGAGGCGAGCACCCTCGCGGGCATAGGCGCGTGCGATCGTCCCGCCGAGGCCGCGGCCGGCCCCGGTGATCAGGGCCACGCGGCTGGCCAGTCGAGCGGCGCTCATGCGGCTCGAAGCATCGGTGCACCACGTTCGCCGGGCTGGCGATTGGGCGAGTAGCCGAGCCTGGCCAGTGTCTCGTCCGTGCTGCGGTACTGCGTGCCGATCTGGTAGATCTCTCGCGCCTGTTCGCCGGTGGCCACCTCGCGATACAGCTCGCGCGCGATGCGAACCATCTGCTCGACCTGCTGGACGCTGGTGATGCGTTCACCCTTGCGGCCCCACAGGTTGTCCTCGATGCCAACGCGCACATGCAGGCCCATCGCAATGGCCATGGCGTTCAGCGGAAGCACGGTGCGCATGATGCCCTCGATGGTCAGCACGGCGCCGGTCGGCACGCGGCGAATGAACTCCAGCATGTTGGTGGGGTTGGGGCCGTCCATGCCGCCCCCGATCATCACGTGGTTGAGCACCAGCGGGCCGTGGTAGTGGCCACGGCGAATCAGGCGCTCCACGGTCTCGAGCTGGCCGACGTCGCCGAGCATGAAGTGCGGCTGGATGCCTTTGGCCTGCAGGCGCCTGAGGTGTTCGGTGACGAAGGCCGGGCCAGACGGGATGGTCATCTCGCTGTAGGCCGCCTGGTAGGCCGGCAGCGCCAGCGAGGTGCCGGCCACGTCGTCGGCGCTCATCAGTTCGCAGACGTTCATCTGGTTGGTGTTGATCGCGATCGTGACCTGATCGGGCTTCGGCGTGAGCTCGGCCAGCATGTGCCGCGTGTCGTCGTTCAGCCACTGGGCCCCGGCGCCTTCGCCCTCGGGCGCGAAGGAGATCGAGCCGCCCACCTGCAGCAGCATCTTCGGCACGGCTTCGCGCAACCGGGCCAGCATCTCGTTGAACTTCGACAGCCGCTTGCTGCCTTTGCCGTCTTCCTCGCGCACGTGCACGTGCAGCACTGTGGCGCCAGCGTTGTAGCAGTCGACGGCCTTTTGGATCTGCGCGTCCATGGACACCGGGATGTCGTCGGAGTCGCCGGGCAGGAATTCGGGGCCGTACGGAGCGACCTGGATCACCAGGGGTTGCTGATTCTCGGGAAACAGCGAGTCGTCGAGGAAATGCATGGCGGTTGTCCTTGGGGTGAGCGGGTGCCGGAAACCTGCGGGCGGGCCCTGCGTCGTTGGGCAGGGTCCGCCGCGGTGCCGATGCGTGCGCCGCATGTCCGATCGGCAGGGGAGATTCTTCGGCGCTCGCGTTCCAGGAGATGCAAACCCGGGACATGCGAGTGCATTTTCGGGACACACTCGGGATATCCCGATCTCCTCAGATGACTCGACGTCAACGCAAACGGCGGCGGGTGCGCGGCGGCGGCGTCACCGAGTGCCGACGCATCCAGTGGGACAGCCCGCTGGCCGAATTCAGTCCGACGAGTTCAGCGATCTCACTGTGCTTGCGATGGCCACCGAGGTAGGTCGTGACGAGGATCAGGCGCTTGTCCTCCATCAACTGGCGGAAGCTCGTCGACGCGTCGGCCAGGCGCCGATGAAGCGTGCGCCGCGTCATGCCCAGATGCGCCGCTACCGCGTCGGCGTTGCACTGTCCGGTGGGCAGCAAAGCCACGATGACTTCACCGACTTCCTCGCTGATCGAGCGTGCCCGACCGCGGATCAACTGGTCGATGTGGTCCTGCAGGTAGCTCAGCAGCACGGGGTCGGGCGCGTCGAAGGCCACGTCCAGGTCGGAACGCGCCAGCACGAGGCCATCGAAGTCTGCCCGGAAGGCAGGAGAGCAGCGGAACAGGTCGCGATGCATGGTCGGGCCTCGCGGCGGCAGGTGGCGGAACATCACCGAACGCGGCCGCCAGCCCGTCTGCATCACGGCCTGGATGTAGCGGCACAGACCGCCGAAGATGAGCTCGCTGACCTGCCGCGAGCCCACGCGGTCCGCGAGGTCGATGTTGCCGCGGAGGACGGCGACGTCGCCCTCTTCCTCAACCAAGAGCGACAACGGGCCGATGTTCAGCGACTGGTAGTGACAGACCACGGCCAGCATCTGGCGCAAGGACGGCTGCATGCTCGCGAGCAGCGCCATCGGGCCCATGTTGGACATGCGCCGCTTGTCGGCCAGTCGCAGGCCGAAGTCCTCGACGCCGGTGCGGGCCGCGGCGAGATCCAGCAAGGTGGCCACGCTGCTGGCCGCCACGAGCAGGTCCGGCTGCGTCAGTGCCTGGGCGGGCAGGCGCGCCTGCGCTGCCAGTTCGACCGGGTCCAGCCCGTAGCCGCTGACCAGATCCGAGAACCCGGACAAGCCGGCACTGCGGGTTAGTTGGGTCATCAGTTGTCACTGTTTTTCAACTACTTGTCGCAATCCTACATGTGAACGGAGCTCCCAGCGTCTTCAATGCGGCCTTCGGTGGTTGCCGCTTCGAGCGGCCCGCCGACCGCCAGAGCCAGCACGCGCCGGCCGCCCCAGCACCGACGACTCGCGACAAGGAGACGAGACAATGGAACAGAAACACACGTACACCGGAACTGCCCGTTCCAAGGGCCGGACCGCGGGCGAAGCCCTGGTCTGCGACATGAACCTCAGCTGGGCGCCTTGCTCCGTTGTCAACGACGGCACGATCCGCGCCTTCGGCAACAAGCTCAACGGCCAGAGCGTCAAGGACAAGATCGTCGTCTACCCGACGGTGACCGGGTCGACCTCGGGATCGTTCGGCCTGCTGTTCAAGGTCAAGGAAGCGCACACCGGACCAAAGGCGCTGATCTGCCGCGACGTGCACTACATCGACATCGCAGGTGCCATCGCCAGCGACATCCCCGCCATCGACGGCCTGAATGCGGATCCGCTGGAAGTCATCCAGTCCGGCGACTGGGTCGAGATCGTCGCCGACGAAGTCGGCAAGCCCGCCACCGTGACCGTCACGCGTCATCGCGCGGCGAACGCCTGAACCTCAAGGAGACGATCATGAGACTCAATACCTACGAACAGGAAATGCTCGAAGGCAAGCACGGCAAGGGCAAGCGCTTCGCGATGGAGAAGCTGGTCGACTTCGGCCGTGCGGTGGGCGCCGAGGAGATGGTGCCGCTGACCTTCGTGCACTACATCGGCTGCGTCAAAGACCTGCCGCGCGACACGCCGGAGTACCAGCAGTTCGAGTGGGGCCAGGGCCTGCAGCTCGAGCCGCTGTTCGAGATGGGCGCCAAGGTGACCGACGACCCGCGCGTGACGTGCTCGACCGACCCGTTCCTGCACCAGCTCGACCGTTTCGACGAACCCGGCACGCCTTGGAACAACAAGTACTACAAGCTGCCGAAGATCGTGCACGAAGCGTCGGTGCGCGGCTACGAGGCGATGAAGGACGCGGGCTGGGTGCCCACGCACTCGTGCACGCCGCAGTTCAACACCGTTAGCCCGAAGCGCGGCGAATACGCGGCCTCGTGCGAATCGAGCTGCGCCGCCTACCTGAACACCATCATGGGCGTGAAGACCAACCGCGAGAACGCGGTCACCGGCATGTACGCCGCCTATGCCGGCGTGCTGCCGAAATACGGCATGCTGCTGGAAGAGAACCGGCGCCCGAAGGTGATCTTCGATCTGGCCGACGAGATCAAGCAACACATCGTGGACGACCCGGCCGACTGGGCGGCGCTCGGCGGAGCCATCGCGATGAAGGTCAACAACCGCGGCATCCCGGCTGTGACCAACATGCCGGACCGGCTCACGACCTCCGCAGCCAAGGCCCTGACGGCCTGCGCGTCGCCCGGCATGAACGACCCCATGCTCCACCTCATCGGCATCACGCCGGGATCCGACACGCTGGAGCAGGCCTTCGGCGGTGCGGTGCCGGCCAATGTCGAGCGCATCCCCATCACGCTGGCCGACGTCCGTGCGGTCTACGAGCACCTGCGCACCGCCAAGACCGACAAGGTCGACATCGTGCACATGGGCTGCCCGCACCTGACCTACGAGGAAATCCGGATGATCGCGCGTGCGATCGAGGGCAAAAAGGTTCACCCCGACGTGATGATGTGGGCGCAGACCGACACGCCGTCGTACAACATGGCCAAGCACTACGGCGAAGCCAAGATCATCGAGGACGCAGGCGGCAAGATTTATCACCAGACCTGCGCCGGCATGAACATGCTCAGCAAGGACTGGGGCAGCAACTTCACCGTGGCCACAAGCAGCTTCAAGCAGATCAAGATCTTCGGAGGCCTCGGCCACAGCCTGATCTTCGCGAGCCTTCCCGAGCTGATCAACGCTGCTGTGACGGGCCGCTACACACCATCGCGCTGGGCTCGATAGGACGTAGACAAGGACAGAGGAACGGCCTCGACGGCCCGGCAACGGTCCGGGTCGCAGGCCCCCCGCCATCAAGGAGACAAGACCATGAAGCAGTTCCATCACCTCGGCCGTCGCATGTTCCACCGCGCGGCTTTCGCCACCGCGATCGGCTCGACGCTGGGCCTCCTCGCGCCAGCCGCCGCCGCTCAGACCTGGCCCGAAAAGACCATCCGCCTGATCGTCCCGTCGCCGGCCGGCAGCGGCCTGGACCAGGTAGCGCGCATCCTGTCCGAGCGCCTGTCGCCGGCGCTGGGCCAACAGGTCATCGTCGAGAACAGGCCCGGCGCCGCGGGCATCATCGGGGCCGCCGAGGTGCTCAAGTCGCCGCGCGACGGCTCGACCTTCATGGTCATGATCAACGGGTTCGCGTCCGAGATCCCGCATGCGGTGAAGATGCCGTTCGACCCGATGACCAGCTTCCGTCCGCTGGTCCAGCTCGCCACCTACGGTCTGGTCCTGACCACGCATCTGCAGGTGCCCGGTAACGATCTGGCAGGCTTCATTGCCTATGCCAAGGCGAACAAGGGCAAGGTCAACTTCGCGTCCTACAGCGCGGGCACGGTGTCGCACACGCTGGGCCTGGAGCTCAACAAATTGGCCGGTCTGGACATGTTGCACGTGCCATACAAGGGCTCGCCGCCTGCGCTGCAGGACCTGATGGGCGGGCAGGTGCAAGCCATGTTCGACGCGTCGAGCAACGTGCAGCCGTTCGCGAAGGCGGGCAAGCTGAAGGTGCTGGCCACCACGGCGCCGCAGCGCCTGGTGTCGTTCCCCGACGTGCCCACGTTCGCGGAGCTGGGCTACAAGGAACTCACCGAGACGGCATGGGCTGGCTTGTGGGCCGCCGCCGGCGTGCCTGCCAACATCCAGCAGAGGATGCGCGACGAGACCCTCAAGATCCTGCAGGATCCCAAGGTGCGCGAGACCTTCGTCTCGACGATGGGCTGGGGCCTGGGATCCGGCGCCACGCCTGATGAGCTGGTCGCCTCGCTGCGCGCCGCGTCGGACCGCCAGGCCGCGATGTTGAAGGCCATCGGCTTCAAGCCCGACTGACGAGGGCGGGCCGCCAGGCCCCTTCACCGTCCCCGTTCAGACACCGACGGGCGGCAGCGCACCATGCGATGCCGCCCGGCACCGCCCCACGACCCCAGGAGTCCGTCATGCGCTGGAAAGACAAGCCCAACGGCGTGCTGATCGCCCTGCTGGCCATCCACGTCATCGCCCACATCGACCGCAACATGCTGCTCGGCTTCTCGCCGCAGATCACGCGGGACCTGGCGCTCAGCAACGCGCAGTACGGCTTCCTGGCCGGGGCGGTCTGGGTGCTGAGCTATGGCCTGATGGCCGTCTTCATGGGCAGCCTGGCCGATCGTTTCAGCCGCACCCGGGTCATGGCCGCGGGCATCCTGATCTGGAGCGCCTGCACCGCGGCCTCGGGTGCCGCACAGAGCTTCGAGCAGATGGTGCTCGCGCGCTTCCTCGTCGCCTCCGGCGAGGCGGCGCTGGTGCCGGCCGCGGTGTCGCTGCTCGTGGAGCTGTTCCTGGCCCGCCGCGCGGGCACCGCGGTGGGCGTCTTCTTCATGGGCATCCCGCTGGGTATCGGCCTGAGCTTCCTGCTCGCCGGCACGCTCGGTGCGGCCCAAGGATGGCGGAGCACCTTCTACCTGCTGGGCATCGTCGGGGTGATGATCGGCGTGCCGATGCTTGCGCTGAAGGATCGCCGAGACAACGTCGACGAGACCCGCCGCGGAGTGGCCTTCCTGCCGCAGATCAATGCGGCACTGGCCTCGCTGCGAGGCAACCCGACGGTCGTGCACACCATCGTCGGCTTCGTGCTGGTGCACATGGCGTTTGCGGGCTTGTCGTTCTCGCAGCTCTGGCTGGTGCGCGAGCGCGGCTTCGACGCCGCCGCGATCGCGCGCCAGATCGGCGGGCTGCAAATCGTCTTCGGCATCCTGGGCGCGGGTGTCGGCGGCGTGCTCAGCGACCGTTTGGACCGGCACATGAGGGGCGGCCACGCCGGCTTCGCCATGCTGCTGATCGTCCTGTGCGGACCGCTGATGCTGGCCTACCGGTTCGCCACGCCGGGCTCCCTGCTCTTCTACGTGGGCATGTGTGCGGGCTTCTTCCTGCCGCTGGCCACGTACGGCCCGTCGATGGCCTTGATCCAGGGGCTGACGCCGGACCGCGTGAGATCCACGGTCACGGGCATCGCGATGCTGCTGATCAACGTGTTCGCGATCGCCATCGGCAACCTCGCCATCGGCGCGGTGAGCGACCGGATGAACACTGCCGGGGCGACCAACGGCCTGACGCTGTCGCTGCTGGCCACTGACGTCCTGGCGATCTCTGCAGCCCTGTTCTTCGGCCTGGCGGCTCGCGGGACCCGGTTGCACGCCGCGCCGGCATCCGTCGCCCCCGCCCATTGAGCGCCCGCCCCGCCCTACCAACCTCCGTCAAGGACCCCATCCCATGCTCGGACAAATGATGCAGCAGCCGCTGCTGATCTCTTCCCTGCTCGTGCACGCCGAGCGCCACCACGGCGAACAGCAGGTGGTGTCGCGCCGCGTGGAGGGCGACCTGCACCGCCAGACCTTCCGCGAGCTGGCGGCCCGCTCGCGCCGCATGGCCAACGCGCTGAAGGCGCTCGGCGTGGCCGACGGCGAGCGCGTGGGCACGCTGGCCTGGAACGGCCACCGCCACATGGAGCTGTACTACGCCGTCAGCGGCATGGGCGCCGTGCTGCACACGCTCAACCCGCGCCTGCACGCCGAGCAGTTGGCCTGGATCGCCAACCATGCCGAAGACCGCGTGGTGTTCTTCGACCTGACCTTCCTGCCGCTGGTCGAGGCTGTCGCCCCGCACCTGCCGCAGGTGCGCCAGTTCGTGCTGATGACCGACCGCGCGCACATGCCAGCAAGCAGCACGATCGCCCACTTGCTGTGCTACGAAGACTTGCTGGACGCCGCGAGTGACCGCTTCGACTGGCCGCGCTTCGACGAGAACCGCGCCAGTTCGCTGTGCTACACGAGCGGCACGACGGGCAACCCCAAAGGCGCGCTCTACAGCCACCGCTCCACCGTTCTGCACACCTACGCGGTGGCGCTGCCGGACTCGCTCGGGCTGTCGTCGCGCGACGTGATCCTGCCGGTGGTGCCGATGTTCCACGTCAACGCCTGGGGCCTGCCGTACGCAGCCTGCATGGTGGGCGCCAAGCTGGTCTTTCCAGGGCCGCACCTGGACGGCAAGAGCCTGTACGAGCTGTTCGAGAGCGAGCAGGTGACCGTCTCGGCAGGCGTGCCCACCGTGTGGCAAGGGCTGCTGGCCCACGTCCAGGCGAACCAGCTGCGCTTCGGTTCCATGACACGCACCGTCATCGGCGGCTCGGCCTGCCCGCCGGCGATGATGCGGACCTTCCAGGAGACCTATGGCGTGACGGTGCTGCATGCCTGGGGCATGACGGAACTGAGCCCGCTGGGCACGGTCGGCGTGCTCAAAGGCCACCAGGAGAGGCTGGACGCGCAGGCGCGCATGGCGATCCAGTCCAAGCAGGGCCGCGGCATCTTCGGCATCGACATGAAGATCGTCGGCGAGGACGGCGAGGAACTGGCCTGGGACGGCAAGACCTCGGGCGAGTTGATGGTCAGGGGCCCGTGGGTCATCCAGCAATACTTCAAAGGCGAGGGCGGCGACCCACTGCGGGAAGGCTGGTTCCCCACGGGCGACGTCGCCCTCATCGACGCGGACGGCTTCATGCAAATCACCGACCGCAGCAAAGACGTCATCAAGTCAGGCGGCGAGTGGATTGGCTCAATCGAACTCGAGAACATCGCGATGGCCCACCCCGCGGTGGCGATGGCGGCCTGCATCGCCGCGCGCCACCCGAAATGGGACGAGCGCCCGCTGCTGGTGGTCATGCGCAAGGCCGGCGCCGAGCTCACGCGCGAAGGCCTGCTGCAGTTCTACGAAGGCAAGATCGCCAGGTGGTGGACGCCTGACGACGTGGTCTTCGTCGATGCGATCCCGCTCGGGGCCACCGGCAAGATGCAAAAGAACAAGCTGCGCGAGATGTTCAGGGACCACCGTCTGCCAACGGCCTGAGCTGTGATCGACATGCTGAACGCACTCGCCCGGGCCGCGAGCCCTGCACAGCTCCGCGCGCTGTTCCCCGGCGCGATGGCGTGCGCCGTGGTCGCCGCCGCGGCAGGTTTTCTGGGGCAGCACTACGGTGCGCCGGTGCTGCTGTTCGCGCTGCTGCTGGGCTTGGCGATGAACTTCCTGGCTGCCGAAGGCCCGTGTGGCCCCGGTATTGCGTTCTGCTCGCGCGGCCTGCTGCGCGCGGGCGTGGCCCTGCTGGGCCTGCGCATCACGGCCGGGCAGGTGCTGGCGCTGGGCTGGGGGCCGTTGGCGATGGTGCTGCTGTGCGTGGCGCTGACCATCGGGCTGTCGATGCTCGCCGCGCGCGCAATGGGCTTCCAGGGCCTGTTCGGTCTGCTCACGGGTGGGGCCACCGCCATCTGCGGCGCCTCGGCCGCGCTGGCGCTCTCAGCGGCCTTGCCGGCGCATCCGCAGAAGGAACGCGCGACGTTGTTCACCGTGATCGGCGTCTCGGCGCTGTCCACGCTGGTGATGGTGGCCTACCCGATGCTGGTGCGATCGCTTGGGCTGGACGCTCGCCACGCGGGCATCTTTCTCGGCGCGACCATCCACGACGTGGCGCAGGTGGTCGGCGCGGGCTACAGCGTGTCCAGCCAGGCCGGCGACGTCGCCACGCTCGTCAAGCTGCTGCGCGTCGCGATGCTGCTGCCGGTGATCATGCTGGCGTCGGCCGTCACCCGGGTGCGCCTGGCTGCGGCCGAGCCCGGCGCGCAAGCGGGGCCGCGTCCGCCGCTGCTGCCCGGCTTCGCGCTGGCCTTCGCGCTGATCGTGGCGGTCAACAGCACTGGATTCGTTCCCACGTCCATCCAGTCCCTGGGCAGCGAGTGCTCGCGCTGGTTCCTCGTCGCCGCGATCGCCGGCATCGGCATGAAGACCGAGCTCAAGCAGCTCGCGACCGTGGGTCTGCGGCCCGTCATCCTGATGGTCGGCGAAACGGCCTTCCTCGCCGCCTTGACCCTCGGGCTGATGCGATGGATGACCTGACCTCGGCGTCGACCGCCTTCGCTCGAATGTCCACTTCGACAAACGCGCAATGACTGCTGAGGGTCGATAGCCACCGATCGAGAGACACCCGGCGACCGACTGCAGTCGGCCACGGTCACTCCACCGTCACCGACTTGGCCAGGTTCCTGGGCTTGTCCACATCCGTCCCCCGCGCGCACGCCGTGTGATACGCCAGCAACTGCAGCGGCACCACATGCAGGATGGGGCTGAGCGCGCCGTAATGTTCGGGCATGCGGATGACGTGCAGGCCTTCGCCGCTGTCGATGCGGGTGTCGCTGTCGGCGAAGACGAAGAGTTCGCCGCCGCGGGCGCGGACTTCCTGCAGGTTGCTCTTGAGTTTTTCCAGCAGCGCGTCGTTCGGGGCCACGGTGACCACCGGCATCTCGGCGGTGACCAGGGCCAGCGGGCCGTGCTTGAGCTCACCCGCGGGGTAGGCCTCGGCGTGGATGTAGCTGATTTCCTTGAGCTTGAGCGCGCCTTCCAGCGCGATCGGGTAGTGCAGGCCGCGGCCCAGGAAGAGCGCGTTTTCCTTGCGGGCGAAGGCCTCGGCCCAGGCCACCACCTGGGGCTCCAGCGCCAGCACGGCCTGCAGGGCCACCGGCAGGTGGCGCATGGCCTTGAGGTGCTCGGCCTCCTGGGCAGGGGTGATGGTGCCGCGCACCTGGGCCAGTGCCAGCGTCAGCAGGAACAGGCCGGCCAGTTGGGTGGTGAAGGCCTTGGTGCTGGCCACGCCCACTTCCACGCCGGCGCGGGTGATGTAGGCCAGTTCGCACTCGCGCACCATGGCGCTGGTGGCCACGTTGCAGATGGTCAGGGTGTGCGGCATGCCCAGTGACCGCGCGTGCTTCAGCGCGGCCAGGGTGTCGGCGGTCTCGCCGCTCTGGCTGATGGTGACCACCAGGGTGCGCGGGTCGGGCACGCTGTCGCGGTAGCGGTACTCGCTGGCGATCTCCACGCTGGTGGGGATGCGGGCGATGCTCTCCAGCCAGTACTTGGCGGTGCTGCCGCTGTAGTAGCTGGTGCCGCAGGCCAGGATCAGCACGCGGTCGATGTCCTGGAACACGCGGAAGGCGCTGTCGCCGAACAGTTCGGGCGTGATGCCCTCCACGCCCTCCAGCGTGTCGGCAATCGCGCGCGGCTGCTCGAAGATCTCCTTTTGCATGTAGTGGCGGTAGGGGCCCAGCTCGGCGGCGCCGCTGTGGGCCTGCACGGTCTTGACCTCGCGCTGCACCGGCTTGAAGCCGCCGCCGGGCTGGCGCGTGACGATCCAGTGCTTGCCCAGCTGCAGGTCGACCACGTCGCCCTCTTCCAGATAGACGATGCGGTCGGTCACGCCGGCCAGCGCCATCGCGTCCGATGCCAGGTAGGTGGCGCCCTCGTCGGCGCCGGTGCCCACGCCCAGGATCAGCGGCGAGCCCTCGCGCGCGCCCACCACGCGGTGCGGCTCGTCGCGGCTGAACACGGCGATCGCGTAGGCGCCCTTCAGCCGCGCCACGGCCTGCTGCACGGCCTCGAAGAGGTCGCCGTCGTAGAGCTGGTGCACCAGGTGGGCGATGACCTCGGTGTCGGTCTGGCTCTCGAAAACGTAGCCCTTGGCCTGCAATTCGGCGCGCAGCTCGTCGTGGTTCTCGATGATGCCGTTGTGGACCAGCGCGATGCGCCCGTTGCTGAAGTGCGGGTGGGCGTTGTGCACCGCCGGCGCGCCGTGGGTGGCCCACCGGGTGTGGGCGATGCCGGTGCCGCTGGCCACGCCGTCGGTGTCCACCTGCGCCTGCAGCTCGGCCACGCGGGCGGTGGAGCGGCTGCGCCGCAGCTCGCCGTCCTGGTGCACCGCCACGCCGCAGCTGTCATAGCCGCGGTACTCCAGCCGCTGCAGGCCCTGGACGAGGACGGGGACGATGTTGCGCGTGCTGACCGCGCCGACGATGCCACACATGGGGGTTCACCTGGAGGTTGGACTGGGCGGCATCGTAGTCAGGCCCGGAAGAAAGATGTTTGCCAGATGTTGATCTGAATGGAATTTTTGATCACGATCATCCAGAATTGGCAGATTCATTCAAACTTGATTACACCTTGGAATTTTCCATCGAGCTGGATGCGATCGACTGGCGCCTGCTGGACCTGCTGCAGGCCGATGCCAGCCTGACCAACCAGGCGCTGGCCGAGGCGGCGCACGTCTCACCGGCCACCGCGCTGCGGCGCGTCAAGCGCCTGCGCGAGGCAGGCGTGGTCGAGCGCTTCACCGTGCTGCTGGCCCCGGCCTTCGCCGGCCGCGGGCTGACCGCGCTGTGCGAGGTCAGCCTGGACCGCCAGGGCGCCGAGCACCTGGACGCCTTCGAAGCCCGCGTGGTGGCCGAAGCGGCGGTGCAGCAGTGCTGGCGCGTCTCGCCCGGCCCCGACTTCATGCTGGCCGTCTGGGCGCCCGACATGCCGGGCTACCTGGCGCTGAGCCAGCGCCTGTTCACCCAGGACGCCAATGTGCGCAACGTGAAGGCCTTCTTCGCCACCAGGCGGGCGAAGTTCGCGCCCACCGTGCCGGCGCCCGACCGGCCGGCCCGTTAACCGCGCCATGCCCAGCACGCTGGCCGGGCCTGCACGGGCCGAGCAGTTGATCCGCAAGAGCCGTTTCATTGGCTGCGTGCAGCCGGTGGCCAACCGTGCCGAGGCACTGGCGGTGGTGGCCGCCCTGCGGGCGGAGCACCCGGGCGCGGCCCATGTCTGCTGGGCGCTGATGGCCGGCGGCCAGAGCGCCGCGGTGGACGATGGCGAACCCAGCGGCACTGCGGGCCGGCCGATGCTGGAGGTGCTGCGGCACCAGGACCTGGACGGCGTGCTGGCCACCGTGGTGCGCTACTTTGGCGGCGTGAAGCTGGGCGCCGGCGGCCTGGTGCGTGCCAAGGGCCTGTTCACACTACCGGAAGGGATTGCGTTGGTGCCCAGAATGGCCGCAGGCAAGGCGCACACCGCAGCCGGGTTGGATACCCGGCGAGGATGTGCAACGCCGCATGCGGCCATTCTGGGCATCAACCCTTCGGGAAGGCCTGCCAAATCGGGCCACTCGTCGTTGCACCGCTTGCCCGCACGTCAGTGCGGGCGGCGCGCTGCGCCTAGATTGGCCCGATTTGGCAGGCCTTCGCAACCCTTCCGGTAGTGTGAACAGGCCCTAAATGTGAAGAGTCAAGAGGTTCTTTCGTGATCGCTTGATTCGGGACATCGGTGGTTGGCAGCCGATTCCGTGATGAGGGCGGTGCCAGTTGTAGAAGTGATTCCAGGCCGGCAAGGCGGCGCGGCGGACTTCGGACGTGGCATAGACCCGTCCGTAGGCCCATTCACGAAGAGCTGACTGGATGAATCGCTCGGCCTTGCCATTGGTCTGCGGACGATAGGCTCGCGTGAACTTCTGCTTGATGCCGAGCTCATGACACGCGCCCCTGAAGGCGAACGAGTGGAAGGCCGGTCCGTTGTCGGTCAGCACGCGTTGCACCGAGACGCCGAGCTTTGCGAAGTACTCAACTGCCTCTCGCAGGAAGCTCTCAGCGCTGTCCTTGCGCTCGTCGGGCCGCATGGCAGTGAAGGCCACCCTAGCGTGATCGTCGACGGCAACGAACAAATATTCGTAGCCCAGACCCCGCGTCCGCTTGGTGTAGTCGCCAGTGATTCGATGGCCGACATCCGAGAACTTGCCCAGCTTCTTGATGTCGATGTGAAGCAGGTCGCCTGGCGCGTCACGCTCGTACCGCTGAACGGCGTCGACCGGCGCCAGGTCGCTGAATCTCGACAGACCTGCTCGACGAAGGACGCGGCTGACCGTGGCCTTGGATACGCCAAGATAGGTTGCGATACGCGATTGGGTGAACAGCTTTCGCCGTAGCTCGATGATGGCCAGCGCGACGCTGGGATCGATGGCGCGCGGTGACCTCGAAGGTCGCGATGACTTGTCTGCAAGTGCTTCGACGCCGCCGGCCAAGTAGCGCCCGAGCCACTTCCTTGCCGTGACCGCACTGACGCCTTGCGCGGCCGCTGATTCGGCGGCGGACAAGCCACGCTTGGTGATGTCCTCGACCATCTCTAGTCGCCTCAGAAACGTCAATCGGGCATGCTTATGGGTGTTCATCCGGACTCCGGCTTGGGTTTGACAGGGCGTTTGGCGATTCCCAGTCTCTCAAAACCACTCCGGGTGAACACCCGCAACAACCTATTGAAGCTTCACACCTAAACCGACACCATCGCCAGCGCGCTGCTGGGCGCCATCCGGGTCCCGCGCCAGGCCATGGCCCACCGGACCTGCACCCTGCCCTATGCGCTGGAAGGCTGGCTGCGCCGCCAGCTGGACGCCCATGGCGCCACGCTGGACGCGGTGGACCACGGCGACCTGGTGCGCGTGCGCTTGAGCCTGCCCGAGGCCGCCCTGCCCGCGCTGCGCCACGCCCTGGACGAGGGTGGCCGCGGCCTGCTCACCTGGGCTGCCGACGCCGACGTCGATTGAGCGTCTACGCTGGGCGTCGCCTCAGGCCAGCGCCTGCACCGCGTCTGCCGCCTGCGTCAGCGCGTTGGGCGCGGCTGACAGGCGCTCGCGCCAGACGGCGCAGGCCTGGGCGGTGCGCGGGTCGGACTGCAGCTCGCTCAGCGCGCGCGCCAGCACGGTCGCCGACTGGTGCTTGCGCACCCAGCGCGCCACGCCCAGGTCCTGCAGCCGCTGGGCGTTGTCGAACTGGTCGTGGTGCAGCGGCAGCGCCAGCTGGGGAATGCCGGCGCGCAGCGCCTGCGCGGCGGCGCCGATGCCGCCCAGGTGGACCAGCGCGGCACTGCGCGGCAGCAGTTCCTCGAAGGGCACGAAGTCGCGCTGCAGCACGCCCGCAGGCAGCGGGCCCAGCGCCTGCAGGCCGTCGCGGTCGCGGCTGATCAGCACCGCGCGGCGCACCGGGCTGCCGGGTTCACGCACCAGCGCCAGCGCGCGGCCCAGGAAGACGCGCGCATCGCGCCGCGCCGACGCCGGATAGAACACCACCGGCGGCGGGCCGTCCTGCAGGAACTGCAGCAGCTCGGGGTCGTCGGCCAGGCAGCGGGCGTCGGCGCGCGGCGGATCGAACAGCGGAAAGCCCAGCTGCTGCACCGCCAGGCCCGGCGGCGGCAGCACCGGCGCGAAGGCCGGCGGGAACAGCGCCACCGCGCCATCGGGTGAATGCAGCCAGCGGCCCAGCACCCGCTGCACCGGCGGCAGGCCCCATTCGGCGCGCAGCGCGTTCACGCCGGGCGCCACCACCGGATCGAACAGCCAGCGCTCGGCCCAGCGGATCGTCGCCGGACGCCAGCGCTGCGGCCACCAGGCGGGCATCTGCAGATCGCCCAGGCGCACCGCCAGCGTGTCGCTGGGCACCACCGCCGGCGAGAGGTGCACGGTCAGCAGCCGCAGGCCGCGCAGCTCACGCAGCAGCGGCCCGGCCAGCGCGAAGCTGCCGGCCACCAGCACCGGCCGCGGGCCGTCGGCGGGCCAGCGGTCCAGCCAGGCCAGGGCCAGCGGCAGGCTGGCGCGCGCGGCCTGCAGCACGCGGCGCCACAGCAGCGGCGCGGGCCACAGCCCCGGGCCGTGCACGGCCTGGGGAGGCAGCGCGTCGGTGTCCACCGCCTGGGCGTCCAGGCCCAGGCGCTGTGCCGCGCCCAGGTGCAGCCGGCCGCACAGCACCTGCACCGGGTGGCCGCGGTCGGCCAGACGCCGGGCCAGGCCCAGCAGCGGATGCACGTCACCGGCCGAGCCGTGGCACAGGACCAGGATCGGCGCCTTGGGCATCGCGGGCGCGGCCTGGCTCAGCGCCGCAGCAGCGCCAAGCCCTTGAGGTACTCGCCCTCCGGGAAGCACAGCGTGGTGGGGTGGTCGCTGGAGGCTTCCAGGCGCTGCATCAGGTAGGCATCCACACCGGCGTCCAGACCGGCGCCGGCGACGATCTTGTGGAACAGCTCCGCGCCGATGCCGCCCGAGCAGCTGAAGGTCAGCAGCAGGCCGCCGGGTTTCAGCAGCTTCAGGCCCAGGCGGTTGATGTCCTTGTAGGCGCGGCTGGCGCGGTCGGCGTGGGCCGCGCTGGGGGCGAACTTGGGCGGGTCCAGCACGATGGCATCGAACTGCCGGCCGTCCTTGAGCAGCTGGCGCAGCGTGCCGTTGACGTCGGCATCCATCGAGGTGTGGTGCGCCGGGTCGAAGCCATTGAGCAGCACATGGGCGTCGGCGCGCGCCAGCGCCGGGCCCGATGAATCGACGCTGATCACCTCGGTGGCGCCGCCGGCCAGCGCCGCCACGCTGAAGCCGCCGGTGTAGCTGTAGCAGTTCAGCACGCTCTTGCAGCCGAGCTGCCGCACCAGCCGGGCGAAGAGCGCGCGGTTCTCGCGCTGGTCCAGGTAGTAGCCGGTCTTGTGGCCTTCCTCCACGTCCACCGTCAGGCGGATCGCGTGTTCCTGCAGGGTCACGGTGGTGGACCCCTCGCCACGCAGCCAGCCCTTGGCGGGCGCCAGGCCCTCCATCTGGCGCACGCCCGAGTCGCTGCGCTCGAACAGGCGCTGGCAGCCGGTGACCTGCAGCAGCGCGTCGGCGATCACGTCCTTCCAGCGCTCGGTGCCGGCCGAGAGGAACTGCACGCTGAGGATGTCGTCGTAGCGGTCGACGATCAGGCCCGGCAGGCCGTCGGCCTCGCCGTGCACCAGGCGCACGCCATTGCTCTGGATGGCCAGGCGCTGGCGCATCGCCACCGCGGCCTGCAGGCGGCGCTGGAAGAAGCCGGCGTCGATGCGCTCGGCCTCGTCGAAGCTCCAGGCGCGCACGCGGATCATGGAGCTGGGGCTGAACGCGGCCCAGGCCAGGAAACGGCCGTCGTCGGCCTCCACGCGCACGGTCTCGCCAGGGTCGGCCTTGCCCTTGGCCACGCTGCCGGCGAACACCCAGGGGTGCTGGCGCAGCAGCGAACGTTCCTTGCCTTCTCGCAAGCGGATGACTTTCATGCCCCGATTGTCGCCCGCTGCGCCGACAATCGCGCCCTGGCGCCGTCCGCGCCAGCCCTTCACCCCGGGAGCCGCCATGTCGCCGAGAACCGCTCTTCTGGTCCTGGCCCTGACCGGTCTGGCTGCGGGCGCGCAGGCGGCCACCGAGCTGGTGATTGCCACGGTGGACAACGCGCACATGCTGGAGATGCAGAAGCTCTCGCCCGCGTTCGAGCGCAGCCACCCGGACATCCGCCTGAAGTGGGTCACGCTGCCCGAAGGCGCCCTGCGCGAACAGGTGAGCGCCGACATCGCGCGCAAGGGTGGGCGCTTCGATGTGATGACGATCGGCATGTTCGAGACACCGATCTGGGCACGCAAGGGCTGGCTGCAGCCGATCGCCACCGACGCCGCCTACGACGTCGACGACCTGCTGCCCGCGGTGCGCGGCGGGCTGAGCGTGGGCGGCAAGCTCTACGCCGCCCCCTTCTACGGCGAGGGCTCGCTGCTGATGTACCGCAAGGACCTGGCCGAGCAGGCCGGCCTCCCCCTGCCCGACCGCCCCACCTGGGACCAGGTGAAGGCGCTGGCCGCGCGCCTGCACGACCCCCAACGCGGCCGCTACGGCATCTGCCTGCGCGGCAAGCCCGGCTGGGGCGAGAACATGGCGCTGCTGAGCACCCTGGTCAACACCCATGGTGGCCAGTGGTTCGACATGGGCTGGCGGCCGCAGATCGACAGCCGCCCCTGGCGCGAGGCGATCGGCCTGTATGCCGACCTGATGAAGCGCTACGGCCCGCCGCAGCCCTGGACGCTGGGCTACAACCAGCTGCTGGCGCTGTTCAGTGCGGGGCGCTGCGGCGTGTGGGTCGACGCCTCGATCGCGGCGTCCGCCATCACCGATCCCCAGCGCTCGCGGGTGGCCGCTCAGGTGGGACTGGCGATGGCGCCCACCGCCGTCACCCCCAAGGGGGCGGGCTGGCTGTGGAGCTGGAATCTGGCGGTGCCGGCCGGCTCGACCAAGGTGGCGCAGGCGATGCGCTTCGTCACCTGGGCCACCAGCAAGGACTACGTGCAGCTGGTGGCGCGCCACCGCGGCTGGGCGCACGTGCCCACCGGCACCCGGCGCAGCACCTATGCCAACCCCGAGTTCAAGCGGGCGGCGCGCTTTGCCACCGCCGAGCTGGCCGCCATCGAGCTGGCCAACCCGCAGGACGCGACGCTGCCGCGCAGCCCCTACGTGGGCGTGCAGTTCGCCTCGATCGCCGAGTTCCCGGCGGTCGGCAACGAGGTGGGCCGGCAGATGGGCCTGCTGCTGGCCGACCAGCTCACGCTGACCGAGGCGCTGAAGGCCTCGCAGGTGGCGGCCGAGCGCGAGATGTCCCGGGCCGGCTACTACCGCTGAGCCGGCACCACCCGCAGCGCCGCCGGGCGCACGCGGACCTCCACCACCCGGGCCGGCGCCACCGGCTCGCCATCCAGGGCCAGCGGCAGCGGCGCATCGCCCTCCAGGCGCAGGTGCCGGAAGGGCAGCAGCCGGATGCGCGGGTGGTGCAGGTGCCAGCCCGCCAGCAGCAGCGGCAGCGCCAGCAGCGTGCCGACCCGCCCCAGCGCGGCGGCCCGCACCAGCGATAGCCGGCCGTCGTCGATGCGCGCGCCCGGCGCCACCGGCATGCCGCTGGCATAGGTCGGCGTGTTCAGCGAGGACGCGAACAGGCAGGGGCCGGCCGGTCCGGGGGCGCCATCCACCTGCAGGCGCAGCGGGTAGCGCTGCAGCCGCGCCAGCGTGCGCAGCGTGGCCCACAGGTAGCGCGGCATCCCGCGCAGCCTGCGCGGGCCGGACAGCGCCGCCGCGCCCACCGCCGCGTCAAAGCCGACGCACAGGCTGGAGGCGAAGGGCTGCGGCGCGCCGCCGTCGGCGCACAACTCGCCCAGATCGATCGGCCGCGCCGGTGCCTGCAGCGCCCCCTGCAGCGCGGCGCGCCAGTCGCCGCGGCGCAGGCCCAGTGCCCGCGCCAGGTCGTTGCCGGTGCCGCAGGGCAGCAGCGCCAGCTCATGGTCCCCCGCGAGCACGGCGGACAGCAGGTGCTGCAGTGTGCCGTCGCCGCCCGCCACCAGCACCCGGCTGCCGGCGGGCAGCGCGGCAATCTCGGCGCGCGCCGCGGCCACGCTGGACGGGCAGCGCAGCGGCGGCCCGCCGGCCGCGTGCAGGGCAGCCTCCAGCGCCGGCGCCAGCGCGGCGCCGCGGCCGCCGGCCGCGTGCGGGTTCAGCAGGCACAGGCGCGCCGGGCTCACGGCTCGGCGCCGTCGCCCAGCTGGGCGCGCCACTGCATCGCGTTGAAGACGCGGGTGCGGGTGCTGGGATGGTCGAAGAAGATGAATTCCTCGATCGGGCCGGGGTCGGGCTTGCGGTATTCGACCAGCTTGAGCAGCACCTCGGCCTCGGCCAGCGGCTCACGCGCCAGGTTCAGGCCCCACAGGTCGGCCTCGACCTCGTGCACGCGGATGATGGTGTTGAGCAGCGGCGTGGCCAGGAACATCCAGGTGGCGAACACCGCGGCCAGCAGCGGCAGGCCGCCGACGTCGGCCATGCCCTGGATGCGCCAGCGGGTGCCCCAGCGCGCCAGCAGCGCGCGCATCACCGCGTCGCAGAACAGGAAGCCCGCGGCGATCAGCACGCCGAATTCCAGCAGCATCTTCGGGATGTGGTTCAGCGCGTAGTGACCGATCTCGTGGGCCATCACCGCCACCACCTCATCGGGGCTGGCGCGGTTGAGCAGGTTGTCGTTCAGGCGCACGGCGGCGGTGCCCATCAGGCCCGCGACGTTGGCACTGACGCGGGTGCTCTGGCGCGAGGCGTCAAAGACCAGGACGTTGTCCACCGGCACGCCGTTGGCCTGCGCCATGCGCAGCAGCTGGTCCTTCAGCAGGCCCTCGGGCATCGGCTTGTAGGTGTTGAACAGCGGCTCGATGAACACCGGTCCGATGGCGATGGTCACCGCCATCACGCTGGTCATCGCCACCGCGCCCCACAGCCACCAGCGCGCCCCGCTGGCGCGCAGCACCGCATACAGCAGGCCGATCGCCAGGCCGCCCAGCAGCAGGCTGATGCCGGTCTGCATCAGCTGTTCGCCGAACCAGGCCCCGAAGTCCTGCGTGGCCAGGCCGTAGGCGCGCTCGCGCACGAAGCCCTGGTAGAGGCTCAGCGGCAGCGTCAGCACGGTGCCGGCCAGCAGGTACAGCGCGCCGTAGGCGGCGTCGGCCAGGAAGGGCCGGCGCAGCCGCTGGCGCAGCGCATCGCGCCAGCGCGTGGACCAGGGCGTGAACAGCAGCAGCGCGGCCACCGCCAGGCCGAGCAGGAAGTTCCACAGCTGCAGCCAGTAGCCGCCCTCGAAGTAGGCATTGGCGCGCGCCTGGACCTCGGGCGGGATGCGGGCCATGAACGCATTGGTCGCGGCCTGCGGGTCCATCGGCAAGGCCTTGAACCAGGCGTCGTCGACCGGCGTGATCTGGAAGCTCGGCTCGGCGGCGCCGGCCAGGCCGGCGATTGCCAGCACCGCGGCGCCCAGCGCCCATCGCCATCTCTGCTGCATGCCTGTCCCCTTGATGCGCGGCGATGTTAGGCGCCCGGGCCGGTGCGCCCGATCCGGCTCAACCCTTGCGCCGGGCGCGCGGATGCGCCGCGTCGTAGACCTTGGCCAGGTGCTGGTAGTCCAGCCGCGTGTAGACCTGGGTGGTGCTGATGCTGGCGTGGCCCAGCAGCTCCTGCACCGCACGCAGGTCGCCGCTGGACTGCAGCAGGTGCGAGGCGAAGCTGTGGCGCAGCATGTGCGGGTGCACCGGCGTGGGCAGACCGGCCTGCAGCGCCAGGCGGCGCAGGCGCGAGCGCACCTGGCTGTCGCTCAGGCGCTGGCCACGCTGGCCGACGAACAGCGCGGCCTCGCCGTCGGCGGCCAGGCCGGCGCGCTGGGCCAGCCAGGTGCGCAGCGCCGTCACCGCCGCCTCGCCGATCGGCACGCTGCGCCGCTTGCGGCCCTTGCCCAGCACATGCGCGGTGCCATCGGCCAGGTCGACCCAGCCCGCCGCCTGCGGCCCGGCCGCGCAGTCCAGGCCGACCAGCTCGCCCACGCGCAGGCCGCCGCCGTAGAGCAGCTCGGCGATCGCGTGGTCGCGCGCCGCCAGCGCCGGGTCGTCGGCGGCATCCTCATGGGCCGCCAGCGCCACCGCCTGGTCCACCGGCAGCGCCTTGGGCAGCGGCTTGGCGGCCTTGGGGGCCCGCACACCGTCCACCGGGTTGGCCGCCACCGCGCCTTCGCGGCCCCACCATCGGAAGAAGCCGCGCCAGGCCGACAGCTGCAGCGCCAGGCTGCGCGGCGACAGCCCGGCCCCGTGCAGCGAGGCCACCAGCCCGCGCACATGGTGCGGCTGGGTGCGCGCCAGCGGCACCTCTTGTGCGGCCAGGCCATCGGCCAGGCGGCGCAGCGCGTCTTCGTACAGCGCCAGCGTGCGCGCCGCCACCCGGCGCTCGACGCGCAGGTGCGTCAGGTAGCGCGGCAGCGGGTCGGGCAAGGCGGCACGCGGATCCATGTCAGTGCGCCTGCCTGGGGAGGCCTGGGACGTCGTGCGCGCGCCGGTGCATGTCAGCGCGGGAACAGCCGCGCCAGTGCAGCGCTGGCAATGTCGCCCAGTTGCTCGAGGAACTCGGTGCCCATGTCGGCCTGGTAGCGCAGCGCATCGGGCGAGCCCAGCACCAGCAGACCGAAGCATGCGCTGCCGGCGCCGGCGCGGCGCAGCGGGATCATGGCCATCGACTGCGCCGGCGCGCCGCCCAGCCACTGCGCCGCGGCAAAGCCCGAGTTCAGGCCGCAGTACGGCACGTTCAGGCTGGCAGCGAAGGTGTGCAGGTCCTCGTCGGTGCCCTCGGTCCAGGGACGGCCCCCGCCGTCGACACCCCACAGGCGCAAGGCCACCTGGGGGATCAGGAACTGCTCCTTCAGGCCGTCGACCACCGCGTCGTGCAGCGCGTCCGGGTCGGTGGCGCGCATCAGCGCGCAGGTCCAGCCATGCATGCGGCGGGCGATCGAGGCGTTGTCATTGCCGGCCCGCACCATGTCCATGAAGCGGCGCTCCATGCCCTTGATGCGCTCGCGCAGCATGTCGATCTGGCGCTCCTGCAGCGACACCGCCCGCCCGCCATGCGGGCTGGCCAGCTGCACCGCAGCCAGCAGTTCGGCGTGGCGCTCGAAGAAGCCCGGCGTGTTGGCCAGGTAGTCGGCGATGTCGTCCTCGGTGATGCCCTGCACCCGCTCCGGCGTATTGCTCACAGCTCGATCTCTCCTTCAAAGACGGTCACGGCGGGGCCGGTCATCAGCACCGGGGCGTCGCCGCCCGCCCATTCAATCGTCAGGCGGCCACCGCGGGTTTCAACGTCCACCGTGGCGTCCAGCCAGCCCAGTCGGATGCCGGCCACCACCGCGGCGCAGGCGCCGGTGCCGCAGGCCAGGGTCTCGCCGGCGTCGCGCTCGAACACGCGCAGCGCGATCTGCCCGCGGTCGATGACCTGCATGAAGCCGGCATTGACCTTGCGCGGGAAGCGCGGATGGGCCTCGATCAGCGGGCCGAGTTCGGCCACCGCGGCGGTGCGCACGTCCTCGACGCGCTGCACTGCATGCGGGTTGCCCATCGACACCAGCGCCACCTCCACCGTCGGGCCACCCGGCAGCGACAGCGGCCACAGCTGGGCCTGGCCCTGGCTGCGCGGTTGCAGGCCGGTGGTGTCGAAGGGCAGCGCCTCGGGCTCGAAGCGCGGGCGGTTCATGTCCACGGTGACGCGGCCGTCGGCCTGCAGGCGCAGCTCGAGCCGGTTGTTGATCGTGGCCACGCGCACCACCGGCTTGTCGGTCAGGCCGTGGTCACGCACGTAGCGCACGAAGCAGCGTGCACCGTTGCCGCAGTGCTCGACCTCGGTGCCGCTGGCCCCGTTGAAGATGCGGTAGCGGAAGTCGACGCTGTCGTCAGGCGCGGGCTCGACGACGAGGATCTGGTCGGCACCGACGCCGAAGCGGCGGTCACCCAGCTTCTGCAGCTGGCGGGGCGAGAGCTTGAGCGCGGCGCGGGTGGCGTCGAGCACGACGAAGTCGTTGCCGGCACCCTGCATCTTGGTGAACTTGACGAGCATGGGCCGGATTATCAGGCGTCCGACGCGCTCGGCGGGCGGCGGGGGCGTGCCGCCTCGCCGCGCTCAGCGGTACAGCGACGGCTCGCCGGGCGGGCGGGTCTTGAAGCGCCGATGCACCCACAGGTACTGCGCCGGGTTGCGCAGGATCTCCTGCTCGATCCAGGCGTTGATGCGGCGCGTGGCGGCGAGGTCATCGTCGCCGGGGAAATCGGTCCAGGGCGGCAGGAAGCGCACGCACCAGCCCTGGCCGCCGGGCAGCATCTCGGCCACCACCGGTTGCACCGCCATCTGCAGGCTGCGCGCCATGCGCGCGGGCGCCAGCAGCGTGGCCGCAGGCACGCCGAAGAAGGGCACGAAGGCCCCGTCCTTCAGGCCGAAGTCCATGTCCGGCAGGTTCATGAACGCGGCGCCACGCTTGACCGCCCGCACCAAGGGCAGTGCGCGCTCGCCATGGCGAGAGAACAGCTCGCCCTGGCCGTAGCGCAGCCGCCCGGCGCGCATCGCGCGGTCGAAGACCGGGTTGGACTGCTCGGCGTAGATCGAGACCACCCAGCGCTTCTGGAACAGCTGCGAGGCCGCGCCGGCCACCTCCAGCGCCAGGAAGTGCGGCACCAGCCACATCACCGCACCGGGCTGGCGTTCGGCGAAGTCGACCTCGCCCTCGACCCGGATCAGCCGGCGCAGGCGCTCGGGGCTGGCGTACCACAGCATGCCGCGCTCCAGGATGCTGCGGCCCAGCCAGCCGAAGTGCTCGCGGGCGATCGCCTCGCGCTCGGCCGCTGGCCGCTCGGGAAAGCACAGCGCCAGGTTGCGCAGCGCGGTGCGCTTGCGCGAGCCGCCGATCCACCACAGCAGCCGCCCCAGGCCGCGGCCCAGCGCATCCTGCGCGCCCATCGGCAGCCAGTGGATCAGCCAGACCAGCGCCAGCACGAGGCGCGCGCCGGCATTGGCCATTCCGTTGTCGCTGCGGCCACTCATCCGGGCGTCCCCGGTGCCGCACGCGGGCGCTTGTAGCGGTGGTAGCCCCACAGGTACTGGTGCGGCCAGCGGGCGATGACCATCTCCATCGTGCGGTTCACGATGCGGGCGGCCTGCACCTGGGCGGCCTCGTCGCTGCCGGCGGGCAGGGGCTCGACCAGGTCCAGCAGGTGCACCTCGAAGCCCGCCGCGCCGGGCAGGCGCTCGCAGCACAGCACCAGCACCGCGGCGCCGGTCTGCTGCACCAGGCGGGCGGCCAGCGTCATCGTGTAGGCGGGCTGGCCGAAGAACGGTGCCCAGACGCCCTGGCCCTCGGGCGGCACCTGGTCGGGCAGCAGGCCGACCATCTCGCCCTTCTTCAGCGCGCGCAGCATCTGGCGCACGCCGCTGAGGTTGGCCGGCGCGGTGGCCAGGCCGGGGCGGTGGCGGGCGGTCTCTTCCAGTTCGCGCAGGAACGCGTTGCGCGCCGGCCGGTACAGCACGGTCAGCGGCTGCTGCGCCCCCCAGCGCTCGACGATCGCGCGGGCCGACACCTCGAAGCTGCCCAGGTGCGGCGTCAGCAGCACCAGGCCGCGGCCGGCGGCGATCGCCGCGTCCACCTTCTCGGCGCCCTGCCAGCGCACCCGCGGCAGCACCTGGCCCTCGGGCGGCATCAGCCACAGCCAGGGCACCTCGCCGACCATGCGGCCGGCCTCGGACACCGAGCGGCGACGGTCGGCGGCGCTGACGCCGGCCAGGTCGGCATTGGCGCGCACACGGCGGCGGTAGCTGGGCGAGGCCAGCCAGGTCAGCCAGCCCAGCAGCGCGCCCAGCGCGTGCAGCGCGCCCAGGGGCCAGCGCGACATCCAGCGCAGCAGGGCCATGCCGATCGTTGGTAAAATGTCCGACATCGCCGAGTTAACAGGACAACTTGCGGGGCGATGCGGGGCTGTTCATCAGACCACGCCGGTGGGGTTCAACTGAGAATCGCACTGATCAAATGCCGCTAAAGCGTTCGCCGCTCACCCAGGTTGCCGAGCCGGTCGAAGCTTCGATAGACCGCGCAACCGTTTCTGCAGTGAGCACCATGGCGAACGATTATCTCTTCACCTCCGAATCGGTCTCGGAAGGCCATCCCGACAAGGTCGCCGACCAGATCTCCGACGCCATCCTGGACGCCATCTTCGCCCAGGACCCGCGCAGCCGCGTGGCCGCCGAGACCCTGACCAACACCGGTCTGGTCGTGCTGGCCGGCGAGATCACCACCAACGCGCATGTCGACTACATCCAGGTCGCGCGCGACACGATCAAGCGCATCGGCTACGACAACACCGAGTACGGCATCGACTACAAGGGCTGCGCGGTGCTGGTGGCCTACGACAAGCAGAGCAACGACATCGCCCAGGGCGTGGACCACGCCAGCGACGACCACCTGAACACCGGTGCCGGCGACCAGGGCCTGATGTTCGGCTACGCCTGCGACGAGACGCCCGAGCTGATGCCCGCGCCGATCTACTACGCGCACCGGCTGGTCGAGCGCCAGGCGCAGCTGCGCAAGGACGGCCGCCTGCCCTTCCTGCGCCCGGACGCCAAGAGCCAGGTGACGATGCGCTACGTCGACGGCAAGCCGCACAGCATCGACACCGTGGTGCTGTCCACCCAGCACAGCCCCGACCAGTCCGAGACGCCCACCAAGATGAAGGCCAGCTTCACCGAGGCGGTGATCGAGGAGATCATCAAGCCGGTGCTGCCCAAGGAGTGGCTGCAGGACACCCGCTACCTGATCAACCCGACCGGCCGCTTCGTCATCGGCGGCCCGCAGGGCGACTGCGGCCTGACCGGCCGCAAGATCATCGTCGACACCTACGGCGGCGCCTGCCCGCACGGCGGCGGCGCGTTCTCGGGCAAGGACCCGACCAAGGTCGACCGCTCGGCCGCCTATGCCGCCCGCTACGTGGCCAAGAACATCGTCGCCGCCGGCCTGGCGCGCCAGTGCCAGATCCAGGTGGCCTACGCGATCGGCGTGGCGCGGCCGATGAACATCACGGTCTACACCGAGGGCACCGGCGTCATCCCCGACAGCGAGATCGCCAAGCTGGTCGAAGCCCACTTCGACCTGCGCCCCAAGGGCATCATCCAGATGCTTGACCTGCTGCGCCCGATCTACCAGAAGACCGCGGCCTACGGCCACTTCGGCCGCGAAGAGCCCGAGTTCAGCTGGGAGCGTACAGACAAGGCTGCGGCCCTTCGAGCCGCAGCGGGCCTGTAACCCCCCCGGGCGCGCAGCGCGCGGCTTGGCTGTGCGCGGGCGACGCTCATGTCGCGCAGCGACGTGAGCCGAGACCAGAGAACAGACCACAAGGCCGCGGCGCTGCGTGCAGCGGCCGGGCTGTCAGGCCCGGCGTTCGCGTCAGCGAACCCTGGGCTTTGGGGCGAAGTTCATGTCCGCGCAGCGGACGTGAACGCAGACCACAAGGCCGCGGCGCTGCGTGCAGCGGCCGGGCTGTCAGGCCCGGCGTTCGCGTCAGCGCCCCCGCATCCAGCGGCAGGCCGCAGGCGTCTTCGTCCCCGGCAGCCGCACCCACGGGCGCAGTTGCTCGCACAGCATCCGTGGCGACAGCCGCGGGCGCGACACCGTCGCCGGCGCCTGTGCGCCTGACACCGGCGTCAGCAGGAAGGCTTTCGGGTTGCCGGCGGCATCGGCGCCATTGGCCACGATCTGACCCTTCGGGTTGATGTCGACGGCCTCATAGAGCAACCAACCGGCCGGCACATCGCTGAGTTGGTTCAGGTCGTGGACCTGGTTGCGGCCGGTCCACAGAACGGCCCGGTAGTCGGCGTCGCCGGGCGTCGCCGCCCAGCCCACGATCGCGCCATGGGTGTTCACGCCCAGCGCCCCCGCTCCACTGCCACCCAGCCCGGCCAGCGGCACGGTCAGGCCATTGCGCAGGTGGTGGTAGAAGGCCACCGAACCGCTGCCGGCGTTCACATCGCTGACGCCCACCACCCGTTGGCTGTCCATGGCCACGGCCTCGTTCGACAGGCCACTGCTGATCGGCGCGATCCACTGGATCACGGTCGAGCCCGGTGCGGCGCTGAACGCCCACCACTGGTCATCCCCGCTCAGCGGGTCGGTGTGCCACAGCGTGCCAGCGACCTCGCCTTGGCTGTTGATGGCGTTGACGCTGCCCTGGCCCAGCTCCAGCTCGGAGCCGCCGCTGAAGACCTCGGCGTTCGGCGGCGCCTCGCTGGCATAGCCCACAGCCACCCCCTGCCGGTTGGCGTCGCGCACGATCGGCGGCAGCGTGTGCGGCGGACCCACCACCGTCACGTCGCCGGTGCGCAGGTCAAAGAGGCCCGGTCTCTGACGGCCGTCGCCGTTGTCCACCAGCACACCCACCCGGCCATCGCTGGACACTCGGCTGCCGCTGCCCATCGGCACGGGGATCAGCACACCCTTGACCCAGCCAGCCGTGCCGCCACCCACGTCATCCGCAGCCAGACTCACGTCGCCGCGCGCATTGAGTCCGTAGGCCATGCTGTTGCCGCTGGACAGTGCGGTGGCGCTGTAGCGTGCGGGCGCGGCATGGGCAGCAGCGCAGGCCAGCGCCAGCACGGACAGCGCCATCAGCCAGGCGGCGCGTCCACGGCCAGGCGGTCCGAGAAGATCAATCATGGGCCCCTCCGAACGATGCAGTCTCCCCGGCGCCGAGCTTCGCGCAGGCGCCCATGCGTCGCCATACCGCGTTCATGGGGCGGCCCGAACTGCGCCAGCCGCGTGACACGGTGTTGCGCGACCGGCGAGAGGCGCGGTCCTCGCCCGGCGCGCAGGGCCGCCGGCAGGCCCGGCGCGGCGCCCAATGCATGACATGCATCAAGACAGGCCAGCATCAACCGGCTCAAGCTCTGCACTGGCCCCGGACTTGCAACGTGGCCGCGTTGTCCGCCAGCGGTTGGCGGGCATGAGACCTGGAGGAGACATGCCTGTGTTCCCCATCCGCTCCGGCGCACGTCGTGCGCTGGGCGCCGCCCTGCTGGGCCTGGCCGCGGTCGCCGCGTCGGCCCAGGACATGAACGGCGGTACCGACATCGCGCGCCGCGCGATCCACGTCTGCGCAGCCTGCCACGGCGAGGGCGGCCGCAGTGCCAGCGCGGCCTACCCGTCACTGGCCGGCCAGCCGGTGCAGTACACGGCGCGCCAGCTGAAGGACTTCCGCGCCCAGCAGCGCGCCGAGGCCGACAACAAGGCCTACATGTGGGGCGTGTCGGCCCTGCTCGACGACGACACCATCCAGGCCCTGGCCGAGTACTACGCGGTGCAGGCGCCGGCGCCCGGCCGCGCCCGTGGCCCCGACCGCCTGCTCAAGGAAGGCCGTCGCCTGTTCGAGGACGGTGTGCCCGGCTCGGGCATCCGCGCCTGCGCCGGCTGCCATGGCGAGCGGGCCGAGGGCGCCGCGGGCTTCCCGCGCCTGGCGGGCCAGCATGCCGACTACCTGGAGCGCCAGCTCAAGGGCTTCAGCACCCGGCTGCGCCCGCACGGCGTGCTGATGCGTGCCGAGACGGCCGGCATGTCCGCGCAGCAGATGAAGGCCGTGGCGGCCTACCTGCAGTCGCTCTGACGCGCGCGCGCACCTGACGGCCGGGCCGCGTGCGGCTTCCGGCCGTTTTTCCGCCCTTCATACTGGCCGGATCGCGCCGATAAACGGAGACCCCCTACCCACGGGGGCATCCGTGTCGTGACCGCGCCTGCCCTGCCATCCTCTGTCGCCCCCCTTGGCCGCCCCCTGCTCAGCCTGGGCCGGGCGTCGCGCGTGTTCTTCGGCCTGGTGACGGTGGCCCTGCTGGTGCACGGCCTGTTCCTGCTGGTCATCATGCGGGCCTACAGCGACGCGGGCGAAGCCGCCGTGCGGCGCGACGCCGCCCTGAAGGTGGTGGACGACCTGCACCACGAGACCAACCGGCTGTCGATGCTGGTGCGCAGCTATGTCGACACCGCCCACCCCCGCTACCTGCGCTACTACTACGACATTCTGGCCATCCGCCAGGGCGAGAAGCCGGCCCCGGACGATGCCAACGGCCTGTACTGGGAGCAGGTGGTCGCCGGCCAGCGCGAGCATCGGCTGCCCGAGGGCCAGCGCGGCGTGTCGCTGCAGGCGCATCTGCGGCAGTTGCAGGCCGATGCCGCGGAGCAGCAGGCGCTGCAGGACATCGTCGATGCCACCGAGGCCCTGGGCCGCTTCGAGCAGGTTGCCTTTGCCGCCACCCAGGGCCTGTACGACCCGGCGCGCCAGGAGTTCGTCTCGGACGGTCGACCGGACACCGCATACGCGCGGGCTGTCGTGCACTCGCGCGACTACGAGCTGGCGCATGCCCGTCTGGTGGAGCAGGTCCTGCGTCTGGAGCAGCTGACCGACGCCCGCACCCAAGGGGCGGTGGACACCGCCTCGACCCGGCTGCGCCAGCTGATCGTCGCGGCGCTGATCGTCGACCTGCTGGTGATCCTGGCCATGGGCCGCGCCTGGCGCGGCATCCAGCGCGGCCTGCTGGACCCGGTGGCCGAACTGGCCTACACCGCCGAGCGCCTGGCCGGCGGCGACTACGCCGCGCGCGTGCCACGCGGCACCGACCACCTGCGCGAGGTGGCCGCGCTGTCGGCCACGCTGGACCTGATGGCCGACAGCATCGAGCGCGACCTGGCCGCCCGCAGCGAACACCAGCGCGAACTGGAGCAGGCGCGCCGCCAGGCCGAGTCCGCCACCCAGGCCAAGAGCATGTTCCTGGCCAACATGAGCCACGAGATCCGCACGCCGATGAACGCGATCATCGGCATGACCCACCTGGCCCTGGGCACCGCGCTGGACGCCCAGCAGCGCGACTACCTGGACAAGGCCCACGGCGCAGCGACCATGCTGCTGGGCGTGCTCAACGACATCCTGGACTTCTCGAAGATCGAGGCCGGCAAGCTGACGCTGGAGTCGGTGCCCTGCCGCATCGAGGACGTGGCCGCGCAGGCACTGCTGATGGTGCGTGAGCGCGCCCAGGCCAAGCGCATCGAGCTGTTGTGCGATGTGCGGCACCCGGCCCTGCTGGGCAGCGCCGGGGCGATCTGGGGCGACCCGCTGCGCCTGGGCCAGGTGCTGGTGAATCTGCTGACCAATGCCGTGAAGTTCACCGAACAGGGCCAGGTGCGCCTGGCGCTGGACCTGGACGGCAGCGCATCACCGCAGCCGGGTGAGCGCGCCCTGTTGCGCCTGTCGGTCGCGGACACCGGCGTGGGCATGGACGCCGAACAGTGCGCGCGGCTGTTCCAGGAGTTCACGCAGGCCGACGGCTCCACCACGCGCCGCTATGGCGGCACCGGCCTGGGCCTGTCGATCTCGCGCCGGCTGGTCGAGCTGATGGGCGGCCACATCGATGTCGACAGCACGCCCGGCCAGGGCTCGACCTTCCGCATCGAGCTGCCGGTGCGCCTGGCCGCCACCCCGACGCCGATCGACGACCAGACCTTGGCGCGCCAGCGCGTGCTGGTGGTCGACGACCAGGTCGCCACGCGGCAGAGCGTGCTGGAGCAACTGGCCGCGCTGGGTGTGGGCCGCGAGGGTCTGCTCGAGGCCGTGGCCGACGGCCAGACCGCGCTGCAGCGCTGCCACGAGGCCGCCCGCATCGGCCAGCCCTTCGACCTGATGCTGCTCGACTGGGTGATGCCCGACCTGCGCGGCGGCGAGGTGATCGAGCGGCTGCGCGCACTCGGCCCCGAGGCACCGCGGGTGGTGGTGATGTCGGCCTATGGCAGCGACGCGCTGCGCCGCGAAGCCGCCGCCGCGGGTGCGCTGTACTTCATCGACAAGCCGGTGCTGCCCAGTGCGCTCAAGCGCCTGCTGCAGGCCGAGTCGCCGGCGCCGCCGCCGGCCCCGGGCATGCTGCTGCCGCTGGCGGGGCTGCGCGCGCTGCTGGTCGAGGACAACCCGGTCAATCGCCAGCTGGCCACCGAGCTGCTGCGGCGCGCCGGCGCGCTCATCAGCTCGGCCGAGGATGGCCAGCAGGCACTCGATCGCCTGGAGCGCGACGGTGCCGAGGCCTTCGACGTGGTGCTGATGGACCTGCAGATGCCGGTGATGGACGGCTACGAGGCCACGCGCCGCATCCTGGCCCATCCGCAGTGGCGCCGCCTGCCGGTGGTGGCGATGACGGCGCATGCGCTGGTCGAGGAGCGCGAGCGCTGCCTGGCGATCGGCATGGTCGGCCACATCCCCAAGCCGATCGATCCGCCGGCCATGCTGCGCGAGCTGGCCCGCTTCCTGCCGGCCCACCCGGCGGCCGACGCCGCCATCGCCGCGGCCGCGCCGATCGATGAGCCCGGCCTGCCGTGGCCGCAGTGGCCCGGCATCGACCTGCACACCGCGCTGGCGCGCTGCGGCGGCGAGACCCTGCTGCGCAACGGCCTGGCGCATTTCGTCGAGCACATCGACAACCGGGACACAAGCCTGTCGGCACAGGCGCGCGACGGCGCCGGTCCGGCGCTGGCCCGCGAGGCCCACACGCTCAAGGGGCTGGCGCGCCAGCTGGGCATGGGTGCGCTGGCCGATGCCGCGCAGGCGCTGGAACACGCCCTGCCAGCGGGCGATGGGGTGATCGCCGCGGCCGACCAGGCCGAGGCGGAACTGGCCACGCTGGTGGCCGCCCTGCGCGCCGAACCACCCTGGCCGGCACGCGAGCGCCCTGCGGCGGCCCCGGCCAGCCCCGAGATCCGCGCCACGCTGCGCCGCCTGCTGGCCGACGCCGACAGCGAGGCCCTGGCGCACTGGCACAGCCACCGCGACGCGCTGCGCGCCGGGCTGCCGGTGGAACACGCGCTGGCGCTGGACCAGGCCATCCAGGCCTGCGATTTCGACGCCGCACTGGCGCTGCTCGATCGGGAGGTCCGCTGATGGGGGCATCGGAACACCGCGCCACGCTGCTGGTGGTGGACGACACCCCGGCCAACCTGAACCTGCTGGCCGGCCTGCTCAACAGCGAGCACCGCGTGAAGCTGGCCAACACCGGCGCCCGCGCGCTGGAGCTGGCGCTGCGCGAGCCGCCCGACCTGATCCTGCTCGATGTGATGATGCCGGAGATGGACGGCTTCGAGGTCTGCCGCCGCCTCAAGGCCGACCCGCGCACGCGCGAGGTGCCGGTGATCTTCGTCACCGCGATGAGCCAGCCCGAGGACGAGGCGCGCGGCTTCGAGGTCGGCGGGGCCGACTTCATCCACAAGCCGATCAGCCCGCCGATCGTGCGCTCGCGGGTGCGCACCCACCTGCAGGTCAAGGCCTCGCGCGATGCGCTCAAGCGGCGCAACGCCGGTCTGGCCGAGGCGCTGGCCGCCCAGGTCGACCAGGTCGAGCGGCTGCGCGACGCCACGATGTTCGTGATGGTCTCGCTGGCCGAGTTCCGCGACCAGGACACCGGCAACCACGTCAAGCGCACCCAGGAGTATGTGCGCACGCTGGCCGAGTACCTGAGCGAACACCCCGGCGATGACGCCGACGCGGCGCGGCTGGACGCCGGCTCGATCGAGCTGCTGGCCAAGAGCGCGCCGCTGCACGACATCGGCAAGGTGGCGATCCCCGACCACATCCTGCTCAAGCCCGGCAAGCTCGACGCCGCCGACTTCGAGGTGATGAAGACCCACACGCTGCAGGGCTGGGAGATCCTGCAGCGCGCCGCGCAGCGCATGGGCGGCGCCTCGGATTTCCTGGACTTCGCGCGCCAGATCGCCCGCCACCACCACGAGCGCTGGGACGGCCGCGGCTACCCGGATGGCCTGGCGGGCCGCGCGATTCCACTGGCCGCGCGCCTGATGGCGGTGGCCGACGTCTACGACGCGCTGATCAGCCGTCGTCCCTACAAGGACCCGCTGCCCCACGCCGACGCCATGGCCATGCTGGCCGACGGCGCCGGCCAGCACTTCGACCCCCGGATCGTCGCCGCAGCCCAGGCCTGCGAAGACCGCTTCATCGAGATCGCCCGCGCCTGGAAGGACTGAGCCCATGACACCCCACTTTGCACGCCGCCTGGGCGTTCTCACCCTGGCCGCCCTGTTGCTGGCCGGCGCTGCCCGTGCCGACGAGGCCGATGCGGGCGGCCCGCGCCTGAGCTGGTCGGCCTTCGGCACGATCGGCCTGACGCAGAGCGACCAGTCCTTCACCTACCAGCGCTTCATCAAGGACCACGCCACCGCCGAGCGCGACAGCGTGCTGGGCGTGCAGCTCGATGCGCAGTTCAGCCCCGAATGGTCGGCCACGGTGCAGCTGCGCCTGGGCCCGTCAGAGGACCATGACGCGCGCTGGAGCCTGCGGCCGAGCTGGGCCTTCGTGGCCTGGCGTCCCGACAACGACTGGCTGCTGCGCCTGGGCCGCATGCGGGTGCCCTTCTTCCTGCGCAGCGAGCAGCTCGACGTCGGCCAGACCTACGACGAGGCGCGCCTGCCCACCGAGTTCTACTCGCTGGCACCGACCAGCGACTTCAATGGCCTGAACCTCTCGCGCAGCCTGTGGCTGGCCGATGGCGAGCTGAGCATCGACGGCTACGTCGGCCAGACCACGCTGGCCAAGCGCAGCTGGCAGCGCGAGGCGGTGCCCTCGCCGGTGCCGGGCCAAGCGCCGCTGGTCAGCGCCGGGCCGCAGTTCCGCAGCGCGGATGTCGACGCCCTCGGCGGCGTGCTGACCTGGCGCACGGCCGACACCACGCTGCGCGCCGGCCTGCACCGCCTGACCGTGGGCCTGTCGGACGGCAGCGGCCTGCTGGTGCGGCCGGTGTGGGCACCGCTCGGCCCCGGCCTGGGCTACTGGCAGACCAGCAACCAGCTGCCGGGCCCGGGGGTGCAGGAGGCCAGGCACTTCCGCGAGTGGCTGTACGCCGTGGGCGTGGACCACCGCTTCGACGAGCGCTGGCGTGTCGCGGCCGAGCTGATGCGGCTGCGCCAGTCCGGCACGGTGATGGCGGTCGACGCCTGGGCCGCCGCCGCCACGGTGTCGCGCCAGTGGGGCGCCTTCACGCCCTATGTGTCGCTGGCCGCGGCGCACAGCACCGCCGACGGCACCGCCGTGGCGCGGGCGCTGGACAGCACCCGACTGCCCGATGCGCTGCCCGGCGCGCCGCTGCTCAACGGCAGCATGCGCAGTGCGGCCGACCAGACGCTGATCTTCCGACAGACCTCGCTGGCGCTGGGCAGTTCGTGGGCGCTGGACGCGCGCAGCAAGCTCAAGCTGGAGTGGATGCACACCCAGGCGCAGCAGTCACAGCTGATCGATGTGCCCGCGGGCGAACCCCTGGCGCGGCCGCGGCACGTCAACGTGCTGTCGCTGTCCTACAGCTTCGTCTACTGAAGGGGGCGCCATGCAACGACGCCACTTTCTGCTGGGCGGTCTCGCCGCCGCGCTGCCCACGCTGCTGACCGGACCGGTCCACGCGGCCGACGAGGGCCTGGCCGTGATCGCCCATCCGGGCCTGAAGGGCCTGGACGCCGAAACCATCCGCCGGGCCTACACCGGCCGCGCCGTGGAGCTGGATGGCCAGGCCCTGCGGCCGGTCAACCTGCCCTCGGCCCACCCGCTGCGCCAGCGCTTCCTGAAGGCCCTGCTGCAGCAGGACGATGAGGCCTACCTGGCCTACTGGACGGTGCGCCGCTACATCGGCAAGGGCGTGCCGCCGGCCGAGCTGCGCTCGACCGCCGAGGTGCTGGACCATGTGGCCCGCACGCCCGGGGCGATCGGTTATGTCGATCCGGCCGAGCTGCGCGCCGGCGTGGCGGTGGTGCTGCGCCGCTGAGCGGCGTGGTCAGGGGCGCGGGCCGCGGCCGCCGGGGCCACCGGGGCCACGCGAACCACCCCGCGGGCCACCGCGCGCCTCACCGCGCGCATCACCGCGCGGACCCCGTCGCTCGTCGCGGCCATCGCGGCGCTCCGGCCGCGGCGGCGCCGCTGGCCGCTGCGCTTCCCAGGCAGCGATCTCGGCTCGGATCGTGGCCAGCAGGCCGTCAAGCTGGTCCTCGGCGATGCCCTTGAGGGCACAGAAGTTCGCCTTGGTCAGCGTGGTGTGCTCGTAGTCGCGCACCAGCGAGAAACGCTGCCGACGGGCGTCGTCCTCGGCCGCACGCCGCTCCTGGACGATGGCCTTGCGGCGCGCCAGTTCGTCGCGCGCGGCCTGGCGGTGTTCCTCGGCCAGCTCGCCGGCGGGCTGGCCGTCCAGGTCGTAGCGGTGCGTGGCCTTGGCCAGCGCCAGCAGGTAGCTGGTGTGCGTGGTGTGGCGGTGCAGGAAGATCGACAGCGCCTTCTTCGTGAACACGCCCGGGGCGCGCTGCTGGATGTCGGCCTGGATGCGCAGCTTGATCGGCTTGGGCTGCTCGCTGAACAGCGCCGGGAAGCGCTGGCGCAGCTCGCGCGTGCAGGCGTTCAGGCTCATCTCGGGCGCCTTCGGGGCCTGCGGCGCGGGCGCCGCAACGGCCTCGGTCAGGACGGCCGAGGCGGCCTCGCTGACGTTCTCATGGACGGCCTCATGGACGGCCTCGGCGGGCGTGACGGCGGCGGGCGGCTCGACCGGCGACGCGCTGTCGCCGGGCTGCGGTTGTTCAGTGGACATGGGCGGGGGATACCGGCGCCCGGCGGGCGCGAGGCCGGTATTGTCGCTCAGCGGTCCAGGTCGGCCCAGAGGACGGTGCGCACGGTCTCGTAGGCGCCATCGCCGTTGGCGTCGACCGACAGGCGGGCCTGCGTGGCATTGAGCGCGTCGACCTTCAGCACCGAGCCGGCGGCACCGACGAACTTCATCGTGCCGGCCGACGGGTAGTCGTCGGCGTAGCGCTGCACCACGTCGACCGGCGTGGTGACCTGGACCCGGTAGCTGTCCAGGCCCGTGCCCGAGAAGGTGCCGGTGACGCGCTGCACCGAGGCATCGCCGCGGTCCACCACATGGGCCACGTAGCTGGCCAGCGCGAAGCGGTAGCTCACACCGCTGCGCGAGGCCTGCAGCACGATCGACGGCGAGCTCAGATCCAGCGTGTTGCCCCCGCTCAGCTGCACCGCGAGCTCGCCGTCCAGGCGCACCGAGCCCTCGGCGGTGGTGGTCTGCAGCCCGGCAAAGGCCATCGTGAAGCCGAAGTTGCGGGCATCGGTGAAGCTGCCCAGCGTCATCGTGAAGCTGCCATTGAGCGTGAAGCCGCTGCCGTCGTCGCAGGCGCTGGCCGAGACACTGATCGACTCGCCGGTGGCGTCGAACAGGCCGTTGGCATTGCTGTCGCTGAAGTTCACGCTGACCGACCCGGACACCGCGCAATCGACCACCGCGGCGGCCTGCGGCTGCACGCGCGACGCGGCCTTCAGGCCCAGCGCCTGGGCGCGGCGGCTGACCAGCGCCACCACCTGGCTGGCCGAGCCGGTGGCGCCCAGGCCGGTGCCGAGGTTGGCGGCCAGCGGGCCCACCGAGGTGCTGGCCAGCCCGACGCGGGCCACCGCGTCGGCGTTGGCGTCGGTGATCGCCAGGTCGGTGGCCACCGGCGGCTCGCCGCCATCGCCGCCGCCGCCGCCGCCACAGGCGGCCAGGCTGGCCAGCGCCAGCAGCGTCAGCGCACGGCGGGTGTTCAGGATCGAAGTGTTCATGTGTGTGCTCCCTGGTTGAAAGAAGAGGCGGTGCTCAGACCTGGCGCGGACGGACCTTGCCGGCCGCCAGCCTGGCCTGCTGCCGGGCGGTGTCGACATCCTGGTCATGCACCAGCGCCACGCCCATGCGGCGCTTGGTGAAGCTCTCGGGTTTGCCGAACAGGCGCAGCTCGCTGTGGGGCACCGCCAGCGCGTCGGCCACGCCATCGAAGGCGATGCCTGCCGCATCGACGCCGCCATAGATCACCGCACTGGCGCCCGGGCTGCGCATCGAGGTGTCCACCGGCAGGCCCAGGATGGCGCGCGCGTGCAGCTCGAACTCGCTCTGCCACTGCGTGACCAGGGTCACCAGGCCGGTGTCGTGCGGGCGCGGGCTGACCTCGCTGAACCAGACCTGGTCGCCCTTGACGAACAGCTCCACGCCAAAGAGGCCCAGGCCGCCCAGGTCGGCGGTGACCATCTCGGCGATCAGGCGCGAGCGCTCCAGCGCCGCCTCGCTCATGCGCTGCGGCTGCCAGCTCTCGACGTAGTCGCCCGCCACCTGCTTGTGGCCGACCGGCTCGCAGAAATGGGTGTCGACGCCGCCACTGGCGTTCATCGCGCGCACGGTGAGCAGGGTGATCTCGAAATCGAAATCGATGAAGCCCTCGACGATGACGCGGCCCTTGGCCACGCGGCCGCCGGCCATCGCGTAGTCCCAGGCGGCGGCCACGTCGGCGGGGGTGTCGATCTTGCTCTGGCCCTTGCCCGAGCTGCTCATCACCGGCTTGACCACGCAGGGGTAGCCGATCGGCGGCTGGCCGTCGCTGCCGTCGATCGCCGCCTGCAGCTCGGCCAGCGAGTCGCAGAAGCGGTAGGGGCTAGTGGGCAGGCGCAGGGTCTCGGCGGCCAGGCGGCGGATGCCCTCGCGGTCCATCGTCAGGCGCGCGGCGCGGGCCGTGGGGATGACGCGCACGACACCCTCGGCCTCAAGCTTCTCCAGCTCCTGGGTGGCGATGGCCTCGATCTCGGGCACCACCAGCATCGGCCGCTCGGCCTCGATCAGCGCGCGCAGCTGGGCCGGATCGCTCATCGTGATCGTGCGGGCGTGGTGGGCCACCTGCTGGCCGGGGGCGTTGTCGTAGCGGTCGACGGCGATCGTCTCGACGCCCAGGCGCTGCAGGGCGATCAGCACCTCCTTGCCCAGCTCGCCGCTGCCAAGCAGCATCACGCGGGTGGCGGACGGGGACAAGGGGGTACCGAGGGTCGTCATGGCGCGGAATTCCTGCTGGGGCGGGGGTGACTGGCCGACATTGTCGCAGCGCCGCCGGACGCGGCCTTTGACGACTGCCAAGCCTACTGCCAGGCGAAACGCGGCTGGTCGAAGTGGGCCACCCGCGTGGCCTCGCCGCGCAGGCACCACTGGGCGAACTGGTAGAGGAAGGCGCCGGTGGGCGCAGCGATCCAGCTGTGACCGATCGGCATGCGCAGCGCCGGGTGCTCGCCGTGCGGCGTCTGGTTGAGCAAGGGCGCGTCCGGGCGCAGCAGCTCGGCCACCGGGATGCGGTGCAGGCTGGCCACCTCGTCGGGGTTGGCCTGGGCGTCCCGGGCTGCGCCGGCCCACACCACGATCGGCGTGATCACGTAGCCGCTGCGGGTGGCGTAGTCGTCCAGCCGACCCAGCACCGCATCGGCCGCCAGGGCCAGGCCCACCTCCTCGTGCAGTTCGCGCAGCGCCGCCTGCTCGGGGCTCTCGCCCTCGTCCAGCCGGCCACCCGGCAGCGCCCACTGGCCGGCGTGGGCGCGCAGGTGGGCGGCGCGGCGGGTCAGCAGCAGCGCCGGCTCGGCCTGCCACCGGGCATGGGCGGGCAGGCCGGCAGCGTCGGCGCCGTGGCCCGCCTCCACCACCGCCAGGGCCACCGCGGCCCGGCGCCGGCCCTCATCGGGCAGCGCGCGTGCGCCGGCCGTTTGCAGGCGGGCCTGCCACAGCGCGCGGGGGTCGGGGCTGGTGCTGTCCATGGTGCGAGGATAGCCGCCGCGCCGCTATGCTGCCGCTCATGCCTGCCACGCCCACGCTCGACGACCTGACACGCTACGCGATCGCCCGCAGCCTGGGCCGCCCGTCCACGCTGCCGGCCGCGCTCCAGCGCCTGGGCTTCGTGCAGGCCGACCCGATCCGCGCCCCGGCCCGCGCCCAGGACCTGACGCTGCGCCACCGCGTCAAGGACTACCGCGCCGGTGAGCTGGAACAGCGCTACCCGCGGCTGAAGGTGGAGGAGGACTTCTTCATCAACTACGGCTTCGTGACGCCGACCCTGCACACGCTGATGCACCCGCGCCAGGCGCGCCAGGCCTGGCCGGCCAGCCGCTGGACGCAGGCCCGCGAGGTGCTGGCCTTCGTGCAGGACCGCGGCGTGGTGCACCCGAGGGAGGTGGACGCGCATTTCCAGCACGGCAAGACCCGCAACTGGTTTGGCGGCTCGTCCAACGCCAGCACCCAGCTGCTCGACGGCATGCACTACCGCGGCCTGCTGCGGGTGGCGCGGCGCGAGGGCGGCATCCGCCTGTACGCGGCGCGCCCGGTCACGCCGCCCCATGAGGACCCCGCCGCGGCGATGGACGCCCTGGTCGACGTGGTGGTGGGCAAGTACGCGCCGCTGCCGGCCACCACGCTGAGCCACCTGGTGGCCCGGCTGGTGTTCGGCGCGCCGCAGTGGCAGGCCGAGCGCGCGGCGGCGCTGCGCCGCGCCAAGGCGCGCCTGGCCTCGGCCGAGGTCGAGGGCACGCGCTGGTACTGGCCCGCCGGCGAGAACCCCACGGCGCGCCGCTGGGCAGCGGACGAGGCGCTGCGCCTGCTGGCGCCCTTCGACCCGATCGTCTGGGACCGCCCGCGCTTCGAGCGCTTCTGGGGCTGGGGCTACCGCTTCGAGGCCTACACCCCCGCGCCCAAGCGCCAGCGCGGCTACTACGCGCTGCCGATGCTGTGGCAGGGCCGGGTGATCGGCTGGGGCAACCTGGCGGTGGCGGACGGCCGGCTGCAGGCCGAGCTGGGCTACGTTGACAAGCGCCCGCGCGGCGCGGCCTTCACGGCGGCGCTGGACGACGAGTTGCAGCGCCTGGCTCAGTTCCTCGGGCTGGACTGAAGCAGGCGCGCCACCACCTCGGCGAAGCCCTGCCCGCGCTCGCCGCGCGTGACCCAGCGCGGCCGGTGCAGCAGCTGCGGCCAGAAGCGCGCGATGTTGGCCACGCCCACGCTCAGCGGCATCTGCTGGAACATGGTCTGGTCGTTGGTGGAGTCGCCCACGTAGAGCCAGTCGGCCGTATCGAACACCCGGCCCAGCGCGGTCTCGACCGCCCAGCACGCCGCGGTCCACTTGCTGTGCGCGCCGATCCAGCCGTTGATGTGGATCGAGCTGACGGTGGCGCTCAGGCCGTGCGCGCGCATCACGGCCACCACTTGGGCGATCTGCGCCTCATCCAGGTGGGCGAACTCGCTGTGGTCGATGGCGATGTCGGTCTGCCGGCCGGCGCTGTCGCGCGCCAGCGTGGCGCCGGGCACCCGCGCCAGCACATCGGCGGCGCAGGCGGCCAGGCGCTGCGCGTTGGCAGCGCGGGTGGGCGCGTCCTGGGTGAAATCGTGGCGCAGCCGGTTGCCGTCGCGGCGCAGCATCACGGCGCCGTTCTCGGCCACGATCGCGGCCACCGGCCAGGCCATCGCGAAGGGTTCGCTCCAGCCGGCCGGGCGGCCGGTGATCGCGATGCAGGGCCGGCCGGCGTCGGCCAGCGCCTGCAGCGCGGCCAGCGCGGCGGGCTCGATCGCGCCGTCGCGCGTCAGGGTGTCGTCGATGTCGGTCAGCACGCCGCGCACCGCGGCCAGCGCGGCGCCCGGGGCCTCGTCCCAGCGGCAGGAATCCATGCCCCAGTGTCCCATGGCCCTCACGCTGAACAAGTCCCTCGCGGCGTGCGCATCCCTGCTTCGGGCGGACCGCGGCGTTGCACATCCCGAACCCAGCGCGCGCCCATCCGCGGCGACTTGTCCAGCGTCGCCTTAAAGCTTGATGCCGCTCAAGTCACGCAAACGCCATCGTTCCATCATCGACTGTTCCAGGGACTTCCCCACACACCACCGCACCATGGCCACCCGCACCACCGCCGCCAAGAAGACGCCCGCCGCCAACCGCCCCCGTCCCGCCAGTGGCGGCGACGTGACGCCCCGCAAGACCGCCGCCGGCCGCCGCAACTACACCGCCGCCGAGTCCACCCGCGCCAAGCAGATCGTGCAGGCCGAAGTGATCAAGGGGGTCGTGGGCTCCGATGCGCGCCCCTCCGAGGTGCTGTCCCAGGTCAAGGCCCTGATCGGCGGCGCGTCGCCCGACGACCGCAAGGCGCTGCGCCAGGTGCTGGCCAAGCCGCCGCGCGTCACGACGCCCGGCGTCGACCCCGACACCGAGCTGGCCGCCGGCTGGCGCGAGGGCGCCTACCCGTACAAGAACCTGCTCTCCCGCAAGAGCTACGAGAAGCAGAAATACAACCTGCAGGTCGAGTTGCTGAAGCTGCAGGCCTGGGTCAAGGAGACCGGCCAGCGCGTGGTGATCGTCTTCGAGGGCCGCGACGCCGCCGGCAAGGGCGGCACGATCAAGCGCTTCATGGAGCACCTCAACCCCCGCGGCGCGCGCGTCGTGGCGCTGGAGAAGCCCAGCGAGGTCGAGCGTGGCCAGTGGTACTTCCAGCGCTACATCCAGCACCTGCCCACGGCCGGCGAGATCGTGCTGTTCGACCGCAGCTGGTACAACCGCTCGGGCGTCGAGCGGGTGATGGGTTTCTGCACCCAGCACGAGTACGACGAGTTCCTGCGCCAGGCGCCCGAGTTCGAGCGTCAGCTGGTGCGCTCGGGCGTGCACCTGTTCAAGTTCTGGTTCTCGGTCAGCCGCGCCGAGCAGCGCCGCCGGTTCAAGGAGCGCGAGATGCACCCGCTCAAGCAGTGGAAGCTCAGCCCCATCGACAAGGCCAGCCTGGACAAGTGGGAGGACTACACCCGCGCCAAGGAGGCCATGTTCCTGCACTGCGACACCTCCGACGCGCCGTGGACGGTGATCAAGAGCGACTGCAAGAAGCGCGCGCGCCTGAACGCGATGCGCTATGTGCTGCACCGCCTGCCCTATGGCGGCAAGAACCTCAAGGCGATGGGCGCGGTCGATCCGCTGATCGTGGGCCGCCCCTCGCTGGTGCCCAGTGTGGGCGACGATCAGCTGGCGTCCAGCAACGCCGGCTGATCGCGGCCGCCCTGGACCGCCCGGGGCGTCTGCCCGCCCCGGCGCACAGGCAGACGCCCGCGGAGAAACCGTGAATTGAGCCGGTCTGGCCGAGCTGTTGCGGCGCCCGCGGGCGCCGCTTTCGCTAGAATCACGGGATTCCGAGGAGCGTTGCAAGGTCAGCCGCCATGAGATGGCAGACCCCAGGCTCGGAATCTTCATATTGCAACGGCGCTCACCCGCATCGCGTCTGGCCGACCGTGGGTGAGTGGGGTGTCTCCCTTCCCCTGGTGGTGTCTTTCGCGCGGCGGGTTCTCGTTCCACGCCGAACCGAAGGACCGCACCCATGAACGCACCCGAGACCCTGAAGCTGGCCGATTGCGCCATCGCCGACATCACGCTGGCCGACTGGGGCCGCAAGGAAATCCGCATCGCCGAGACCGAGATGCCCGGTCTGATGGCCATCCGCGAGGAATTCGCCGCCAAGCAGCCGCTCAAGGGCGCGCGCATCACCGGCAGCCTGCACATGACGATCCAGACCGCGGTGCTGATCGAGACGCTCAAGGCCCTGGGCGCCGACGTGCGCTGGGCCTCGTGCAACATCTTCAGCACCCAGGACCACGCCGCCGCCGCGATCGCCGCCGGCGGCACGCCGGTGTTCGCCATCAAGGGCGAGACCCTGGTCGACTACTGGGACTACACCCACCGCATCTTCGACTTCGGGCCCCAGGGCACGCCGGGCGAAGGCCCCAACATGATCCTGGATGACGGCGGCGACGCCACGCTGCTGATGCACCTGGGCCAGCGCGCCGAGAAGGACGCCTCGGTGCTGGCCAACCCGGGCAGCGAGGAAGAGCGCATCCTGTTCGCCGCGATCAAGGCCAAGCTGGCCGAAGACCCCACCTGGTACAGCCGCAAGAGCGCCGAGATCATCGGCGTCACCGAGGAGACCACCACCGGTGTGCATCGCCTGAAGGAGATGAGCGCCAAGGGCACGCTGAAGTTCCGCGCCATCAACGTCAACGACTCGGTCACCAAGAGCAAGTTCGACAACCTCTACGGCTGCCGCGAGAGCCTGGTGGACGGCATCAAGCGCGCCACCGACGTGATGATCGCCGGCAAGGTGGCGGTGGTCTGCGGCTATGGCGACGTGGGCAAGGGCTCGGCCCAGGCGCTGCGTGCCCTGAGCGCCCAGGTCTGGGTCACCGAGATCGACCCGATCAACGCGCTGCAGGCCGCGATGGAAGGCTTCAAGGTGGTGACCATGGAGTGGGCCGCCGACAAGGCCGACATCTTCGTCACCACCACCGGCAACCGCGACGTCATCACCTTCGAGCACATGGCGGCGATGAAGGACCAGTCCATCGTCTGCAACATCGGCCACTTCGACAACGAGATCCAGGTCGCCCGGCTGGAAGAGCACTGCCAGTGGGAGGAGATCAAGCCGCAGGTCGACCACGTCATCTTCCCTGACGGCAAGCGCATCATCCTGCTGGCCAAGGGCCGCCTGGTGAACCTGGGCTGTGGCACCGGCCACCCCAGCTTCGTGATGTCGAACTCGTTCGCCAACCAGACCATCGCCCAGATCGAGCTGTTCTCGCACCCCGAGGGCTACGACGTGGGCAAGGTCTATGTGCTGCCCAAGCACCTGGACGAGAAGGTCGCGCGCCTGCACCTGAAGAAGGTGGGCGCGATGCTGACCGAGCTGAGCGACGAGCAGGCGGCCTACATCGGTGTACCGAAGCAAGGCCCCTACAAGCCCGACACCTACCGCTATTGAGGGCCCCCACGCTCGCTGCGCTCGCTGCCCCCCGAGGGGGCGCGGCCGACCTTGGGGCGGCCCGGCGGTCGGCCGGCCGCCGCCTCGACGCGAGCGTCCTACCCACCCGGGCTTCTTCCTTCACCGTCATGCGCGCTGATCAGCTGATCGTTCAAATGGGACTGGCCCCGAGCCGGTCGGCTGCGCAGCGGCTGATCGAGACCGGCGCGGTGCGCTGGCTGGGTCCCAAGGGCTGGCAGGTGCCGACCAAGGCGGGTGAAGACCTGCCCGAGGGCTGCCAGATCGAGGTGACCGACCACGCCGAGCTGCGCTGGGTGTCGCGCGGCGGGCTCAAGCTGGAGGGCGCGCTGCGCATCACCGCCCTGGACCTGGCCGGCGCGGTGGCGCTGGACGTGGGACAGAGCACCGGCGGCTTCACCGACGTGCTGCTGGCCGCCGGCTGCGCGCAGGTGTTTGGCGTGGACGTCGGCCACGGCCAGCTGCATCCGCGCCTGGCCGCTGACGAGCGCGTGCACGCTGTCGAGGGCGTCAATGCGCGCCACCTGAGCCTGGCCGACCTGGGGCCGCAGGCGCCGGCGTCGGGGTTCGATCTGATCACCGGCGACCTGTCCTTCATCTCGCTGACCCTGGTGCTGCCGGCCCTGGCGCCGCTGCTGGCGCCGGGCGGCACCTTGCTGATGCTGGTCAAGCCGCAGTTCGAGCTGCAGCCGGCCGAGATCAACAAGAAGGGCCTGGTGAAGGACGCCGCGTCCTACCCGCACGTCGAGCGGCGCCTGCGCAAGGCCTGCGGCAAGTGCGGCCTGGTGGTGCGCGCCTGGCTGGACAGCCCGGTCACCGGCGGCGACGGCAACCGCGAGTTTTTCGTTCAGGCGCAACGTGCCTGAACCCTGGAGCACAGACACGATGAACCCCGACTTCCCGATCAGCCTGGAATTCTTCCCGCCCAAGACGCCCGAGGGCGTGACCAAGCTGGCCGCCGTGCGCCAGCAGCTCTATGCGCTGGACCCGCTGTTCTGCTCGGTGACCTATGGCGCCGGCGGCAGCACCCAGGACGGCACGCTGCAGGCGGTGCAGGCCATCCTGGATGAGGGGCGCCAGGGCGCCTCGCATTTCACCTGCATTGGTGCCACGCGCGACTCGGTGCGCGAGAAGCTGGCGCTGTTCCAGGGCATGGGCCTGAAGCGCATCGTCGCCTTGCGCGGCGACCTCCCAAGCGGCTATGGCGGCTTTGGCGAGTTCCGCTATGCCAGCGACCTGGTGGCCTTCATCCGCGCCGAGACCGGCGACCACTTCCATATCGAGGTGGCCGCCTACCCCGAGACCCACCCGCAGGCCAGGAGCCCGCAGGCCGACCTGCAGGCCTACGCCGCCAAGGTGAAGGCCGGCGCCAGCGGCGCGGTGACGCAGTTCTTCTTCAATGCCGACGCCTACTTCCGCTTCGTCGACGAGACCCGCGCGCTGGGCGCCGACATCCCGGTGGTACCCGGCATCATGCCGATCACCAATGCCAGCGGCATCCTGCGCTTCGCCGACAACTGCGGCGCCGACGTGCCGCGCTGGGTGCGCCTGCGGCTGCAGAGCTTTGGCGACGACAGCGCCAGCATCAAGGCCTTCGGCCTGGATGTGGTGACCGCGCTGTGCGAACGCCTGCGCACCCAGGGCGTGCCCGGGCTGCACTTCTACACGATGAACCAGTCGGCCACCGTGCTGGAGATCTGCCGCCGGCTCGGTCTGGCCTGAGCTTTCGGCTCAGGGCAGCGTCATCCTCAGAGTGACGAAGGGGAATTCGGGTTCGAAAAACACCTCAAGCTGGTCAGCGGCCGTGTTGCCGATCATCACGCCTTCCAGGGTGATGTTGGTCGTGATGCGGATACGGTCGCCCTCGGCGAGGCTCCTCATCGGTTTCTTCTTGAGTGGCACGATGTCCTGGTAGTACACGTTGCCACCGGTATCGCCGATCGCCTGTTCTTCCCAGCCGCTGGTCAACTTCACCTTGGCGCCAGTGGCGGCTGGAATGAGCACCACGTTGGACCGCGCGGTGTAGCGGCCATCAGCGGCGCCGGTCAGCACGATGCGGCCATGGGGCGCCCCACGATCGATCCACTGTTCGCAACCACCCGCCAAACTGGCTCGGAGGTCGGCCCACAGTTGCGAACCGGCCACCATCACCGACTCGGCGCGAAAGTCTGCCGCCAGTGAGCGTGATGTACCACCGTCGACATCACCAGCCATCCGCAACAAGGCGAGATCCTTGACCTTGAGTTCCATCCAGTGGGTGCGGGACCGGGTGCAGGCGCTCGCGGCGCTGCACGCCAGGCCCACGATGACCGCCGCAGCCACCTGGCGGGCCGGGGGCCACGAACAACGGTGCCCAGACAGTGCTTGATCCGTATGCATCAAGAGCCTCCATTCATCGTTAAACAACAGAGAACGCCTGCGTCCGTCAGCCCTCAGGGAATCCACACCTCGATGTAGGGCGTGGTGCCCGCCCAGTTGTAGAGCGACTGCACCTGGTCGGCCACCCAGCCATCGATGATGGTGCCGCTGGCCTGGGCCTTGCCGGTCAGGCGCAGCACATCGCCCGCCACCAGGGCGCGCATCTGCTTCTTCTTCAGTTCGGCGTCGTGCGGGTGGGTGACGAAGCCCCCGGTGTCACCCGCCGCGCTGTCGCGCCAGGTGTGCATCTTCTGCTTCAGGCCGGTGCTGGCCGGAATCCACTGCAACTGGTTCTTGGCCGAGTAGCTGCCGCTGGCGATGCCCATCAGGACGATGTTGCCGCCGCCGGCATGGTGGATCCACTGGCTGCAGCCGCCGGCAATGCTGGCGGCGATGTCGTCCACCAGGGCCTGGGTCACGACCAGCTCGGCCCGGTAGCTGCCCCCATCCGTCTTGGTGCCGTTGTCGACGTGGCCCACCATGCCGACCTGCGCCGGCTCGCTCACCGAGGGCGTCATCAGGTGCAGGCGCTGCACGGTACAGGCCGAGGCCAGCGGCGTCTGGCCGAGCAGGACGGCGGCGGCAGCGGCGGCTGCCAGGCGGGGGGCGAGGTCCATCGACATCACAGACAACTCCTGTTGCTCCAGGCCCGCCGGACGGCTGGCCTGGCGAGCGAGCTTAGCGAGAACGGCCGCGCCGCACCATGGCCGCGCGGACTTCGAGCATGGGGGGAGCGGTCGCCGGGCACTGTTGCGTGAACGCATCAGCCTCGCGGCGCGAGTTTGACCAAGGTCAGGTGGCCGCCCGGGCTGGCCGGGACCGCGGCCGGCAGTTTGCGCGACAGCAAACTCGACCTGGTCACCAGACGTTGCAATGACCCCATCCGCCGCACCAGCGCGGTCCGGTTGTTTTCAAGTCAATGCAACGAAGAAGGAGTTCCTCCATGCGCAAGTCGCTGATCGCTGTCGCCACCCTGGCCGCTCTGGCCGCCCCGCAATTCGCCGCCGCCCAGGACAGCGGCAACTGGATCGTCCGCGTGCGCGCGACGCATCTGGATTCGGCCAACACCAATGACAGCGTGCTCAAGGGCACGCTGGCCGCCGTCGTCGCCCCGGGCACCGTGGCGTCGATCAACAACAAGTGGCTGCCCGAGCTGGACATCAGCTACTTCTTCACGCCGAACATCGCGGCCGAGCTGATCCTGACCTACCCGCAGAGCCAGGACCTGTCGCTCAGCGGCGTGGGCAAGATCGGCAGCTTCAAGCACCTGCCGCCCACCCTGACCGCCCAGTACCACTTCACCGACCTGGGCGCGCTGCGTCCCTACGTCGGTGCCGGCGTGAACTACACCAACATCTCCGACGTGAAGTGGGATCCGGCCGTCGCGGCGCTGAGCCTGAACCTCAAGCGCAACAGCTACGGTCTGGCGGCCCAGGTCGGCGCCGACTACGCGCTGGGCGGCGGCTGGCTGCTGAACGTGGACGTCAAGAAGGTCCAGATCAAGACCGACGTCCTGTCGGCCGGCACCAAGGTCGGTACCTTCAAGGTCGACCCGCTGCTGGTCAGCGTCGGCGTGGGCATGCGTTTCTGATCCAGGCTCCAAGAAGCACACCGGCGCACCGGCCACAAGCCGGCGCGCCCGTTGGGAATCAGGCGACCAGTCGGTCGCCTTTTTTGTTGTTCTGGTTCCTGCCCTGACCGGCCGTTGGGTTGACTGCGACGGTGTGGCGCGGCGGCCGAGGGGGAGTTCGCTCGTCCTCATGTCCCCCGGCCTACGGCCTCCTCCTTGACTTCGGCCAAGCGAACTCCCCCTCGCCCGCTACCAACGTTCTCGCAGTGCTCGCGCGAGCAGTCCCGAAACGGTGACCAGCGAGGTGGGGGAAAGGGGTCGAACGAAGTCAAGGAGGAGGCCGCAGGCCGGGGGACATGAGAGAGACCCCTTTCCCCCACCTCGCCCCAACCACATCTGCGGGTGACGACTGCCACTGGCAGGAGACGGAATCTAGGTCGTGAGTGTCACTGCCGCGGGCAGATACGCCGCACAGAACTCCGGTGGCATGCGGCGCGCCTGGCCGCTGCTGATCTCGATGCAGACCAGTTGCCAGCGGCCGCGCAGGACGGTGGCGCCGTCGCGCAGGCGGCGCAGCTGGAAGCGGCGCTCCATGCGCAGGCGGCCGTCGCCGGGCAGCAGCCAGGTGGCCAGTTCCAGCGCGTCGCCCAGCTGGGTGGGCAGCAGGTAGTCGTACTCGCCGCGGTGAATGGCCATGGCGCGGTCCAGGCGGCGGTAGTCGGCGATCGACAGGCCCAGGGCTTCGGAGTGGGCCCAGCCGGCCTGCTCGCACCAGCGCAGGTAGACGGCGTTGTTGGTGTGGTCCAGGCCGTCGATGTCGGCGGGTTCAGGCGCCACGCGCAGCAGGAAGGGGCGGGGCAGGTCCCAGTCGTCCATGGTCTTCAGCGCCGGGCGCACCAGCTGTCCAGGTGGGTTTCGAAGACCGGGCCGCCGTCGACGATGTCGATGTGGTGGCTGTAGCGGAAGCCCGCGTCGGCCAGCGTGTCCATCCACACGCGGGCCGAGGGCGCGGCCTGGGCCATGGCCGCCTGCGCGGCGGGGCTCAGGAAGGAGGCATAGACCACCTGCCGCGGCATCAGGGCGGCCAGCTGGGCACGGCCGTCCAGGCCCAGGCGCTGCAGCACGGCGTCGGGGTCGCCAGCGTGGAAATGGCGGCCCAGGCCTTGCCAGAACGGCGAGCGGCCCTGGGCGTCGCGCAGGCCGGGCAGTTCGGCGATCACCCTGCCGCCCTGCAGCGCGCGGGTGGCCTGCAGGTGCTCGCGGGCGGCGTCCAGCAGGGCGCGCCAGGCCGAGGCCTGGGCGGCCGCGTCCAGGCCCGGCGCATGCGCGCGCTCGGCCAGCTCGCTGGCGCCGGTGTGGTCGTTGCCCAGCAGCAGCGTGTGCTGGCGGTGGAACAGCGACAGCTCGGGCGCCGCATGCACCACACAGCCCACGTGGTACCAGTGGCGCGGCCGCTGCAGGCCGATCGGGCCGCGCACGCGCAGACAGGCGGCCGGGCCCTGGGCGCCTTCGGCCAGCAGCCAGGCGGCGGCGGCGTCCGGGCGCGGCAGCATGGTGTCGGCCTGGGCGGGCAGCCAGGGGCGCAGCGCCGACAGGTCGGCCGCTTGCACGGGGCGGACGGTCCAGCGCATCGTCAGGTGCCGTCCGGGCCGTCCAGAGCGGCCACGCAGAGGCTGTCGCCCACGGCCAGGCCCAGCAAGGCGGCTTCGTCGTCGCGCAGCGCCACCGCGGGCGCGGTGGCGTCCAGCGCCAGCAGCGTGGCGCGCCAGTGCTGCAGCCGCCGACCGGCGGCCAGGTGGGTGGCGTGGCCGCCGCGCGCGGCGCGCGGGGCGGGCGGCAGCACGCCCACGCTGCGCAGACGGCGCGCGGTCTTGAGCATCGGCAGCCGAGCCTCCATCGTCGGGCCGCCGTCGAAGACGTTGAGCCAGGTGTCGGCGTCAAAGCCCTCGTCCAGCAGGATCGAGAACGGCCGCTCGGCCACCGGGTGGAGCTGGCCCAGCGCCCACTGCGTGGCCTCGTCCAGCAGCGGCACGTAGATCGGCGACTGCGGCAGCAGCTCGGCCAGGAAGGCGCGGCCCTGGCCGCTGGCCAGGCGCTCGGCCGCCGGGTAGTCGAGGTGGAAGAAGCGCCGGCCCACCGCGTCCCAGAACGGGCAGGCGCCCGACTCGTCGGCCAGGCCCGGGTGCTCCGAGACGATGCGGTCGGTGAAGCGCTCGGGGAAGCTGGCGATGAACAGCAAGCGCCCGCGCGACAGCAGCTGGGCGCCGGGGCCGTCCTCGTGGGCCGGATCGATGTGAAAGCCGGTGAGCACCGTGGCGCCGGTCAGGTCGTGGCACAGGTGCAGCGTGTGGATGCGGTTGCGCACCCCCAGCGCGGGGCTGGCGTGCACCGTGAATTCATTGCGGTAGCTGTAGAAGCGATCGCCAGCCCCCGCACGCGCCGCGATGCCGCCGGTGCCCACCAGCGCCCCGGCCTGCTGACGGTCTTCCAGCACGAAGAGGTAGTGGGCATCGGGCTCGTCGCCATCGGCAAAGCTGCGCTGCGAACGGACGATGCGCTCGCGCAGGGCCTCGCGGTCGGCCGGCAGCGAGCTGATGCCGATCGCGCTGGCACCGGCCAGGCGCTCCAGGCCCGGCAGGTCGGCCAGGGCGGCCGGCCGCAGCAGGTAGCGCGGGGCGTCGGCCATGCTCAGGCGCTGCGCTCGTCGCGGGCCGCGTTGCCGGGCGCGGGCTCGGTGGCAGCGGCTTCGCGCCAGGCCTGGGCGCGCAGGCCGCGCTCATCGCGCGGCGTGCGGCCGAAGTGGGCGCGGTAGGCGTTGGAGAAATGCGGCCCGCTGGCAAAGCCGCAGGCCAGGCCGATCTGCAGGATCGACTGCGGCGTCTGGCGCAGCAGGGCCTGGGCGCGCTCCAGGCGCAGCCCCAGGTACCAGCGCGAGGGCAGCGCGTCCAGGTGCTGGCGGAACAGCCGCTCCAGGTGGCGGCGCGACACGCCCACCAAGCGCGCGATGTCTTCGGTGGGCAGCGGCTCGGACAGGTTGGCCTCCATCAGCGCCAGCGCCTCGGCCAGCTTGGCCGAGCCGGCGCCGCCGCGGCCGCTGCCGGGCACGCGCTGGCGCTCGTCCGCCGGGCGCGGACCGGGCAGCCCGGCGTGCGCGGCCAGCTCCTGCGCCAGCCGATCGCCATGGTGGTGACCCAGCCAGGCGATCATCAGGTCGCGGGCGGCCTCGCCACCGGCGCTGCTCAGGCGCTGGCGGTCGATCTCGAAGCGCTGCTGCGACAGCACCACCCCCGGGTGGCGCTCGGCCAGCGCCGCCAGGTGCGGCCAGTGCAGCGTGGCGCGGTGGCCCTGCAGCAGACCGGCCTCAGCCAGCCAGGCGGCACCGGTGCCCACGCCGCCCAGGCAGGCACCGGCCGCGGCCTGCTCGCGCAGCCACTGCAGCACCGCCGGGCCCAGGGGATCCTGTTCGTGCCAGGGCAGGTCGCTCACCACCATGGCCAGCTGCAGCGGCGGCGCGGCACGCAGCTCGGTGCAGACCACCCACGCGCCCGCGCCGGCGCGCACCGGCCGGCCATCCAGCGAAAGCATCACCGGCTCGGGCATGCGGCCCGGCTGCAGCGCGGCCGCCTGCGCCAGCGGATCGATCACGCCCGCCAGCGTGCCCAGCGAGAAGCCCGGCAGCAGCAGGCAGCCAACGCGGGCCGAGCTCATGCCAGCGGGCCCCGTGGCAACATCACTTCAGCCCCCCGCTGAGGAACTGGCGCAGCCGTTCGCTGCGCGGGCGCACCAGCACCTCGCGCGGCACGCCCTGTTCCTCGATCAGGCCCTGGTGCAGGAAGATCGCGTGGCTGGCCACTTCGCGGGCGAACTCCATCTCGTGCGTGACCACCAGCATGGTGCGGCCCTCGGCGGCGAGTTCGCGCATCACCTTCAGCACCTCGCCCACCAGCTCGGGGTCGAGGGCCGAGGTGGGCTCGTCGAACAGCATCACCTCGGGGTCCACGGCCAGCGCGCGGGCAATCGCCACGCGCTGCTGCTCGCCCCCCGACAGCTGCGCCGGGTAGACCTGCAGGCGGTGCGACAGGCCCACGCGCGCCAGCAGCTGCTCGCCGCGTTCCACCGCCTGGGCGCGCGGCTGGCCCAGCACATGGATCGGCGCCTCGATGACGTTCTCCAGCACCGTGCGGTGCTGCCACAGGTTGAAGCTCTGGAAGACGAAGGCCAGGCGGGCGCGCCAGCGGCGCAGCTGGGCATCGTCCGAAGCCGTCAGGCTGCCGTCGCGGTCGCGCTTCAGGGCCAGGGTTTCATCGCCCAGGCGCAGCGTTCCTTCGTGCGGCTGCTCGAGCAGGTTCAGGCAGCGCAGCAGCGTGCTCTTGCCCGAGCCGCTGGAGCCGATGATGGCCACCACGTCACCGGGCTTCGCGCTGAGCGAGACGCCGCGCAGCACCTCGCGCTCACCGAAGCGCTTGTGCAGGTTGTCGACCGTCAGGCCCAGGTGTGCACTCATGGCAGCCCCCTCACACCGACAGCAGCGAGCCGCTGCGCCGCGCGTCCACGCCGGCCACCTTGCCCAGCGCCATGCCGGCCACCGCGAAGCGGCGGTTCTCGCGGGCGAAGAACAGGCCCGTGGTGCCGGCGCCCAGCGTGCTGACCTGGCCGGTGATCGGGTCGATGACGTCGACGATGGGTTCGCCCTCGACCACTTCGGCGCCGGGCTCCTTCAGGAACACCACCATGCCGCCATGCGGCGCCACCAGCGGGATCGAGCCGGCCAGCGGCGTGGGCTGGCAGCGCAGCGGCGGGATGTCGGCCGCGGCGTCGTCGCGCACGATGCCGCGCGCCACCAGCAGGCGCAGGATGCCGGCGGCGTCCTGCGCGGCCAGCTCGTGGCGCACATCGCCCTCGCCGCGCAGCTCGATCGTGGCGGCCAGGCAGGACGGCGGCAGCGGAGTGCCCGCGGGCAGACGCGCAGCGATCTGCGGCCAGACCATCGAGCAGGCTTCATCAAACGGGTCGCCGCCCGAGCGCTCGGCGATCAGCGCCACGCGGGCATCGATGCAGCGCACCAGCAGCTCGGCCTGGTCCCAGGTGGCGGGCGTGGTGTAGATGTGCAGCAGGCCTTCACCGTCAGAGTGCAGGTCCAGCACCAGCTCGGCGTCGATCGCCAGGCCCAGCAGCAGGCGGCGCAGGTCCTCCAGCGGCGTGGTGGCGCTCAGTTCGGCGGCGGCCTCGCGCAGCGCGGCGCGCACCAGCGCGACGTTGGTGGCGGCGTCCGGCCCCAGGCGGTCCTGCACGCGGGCCAGCGCGGGCTCGCTGAGGTCGGCGAAGTGGCGGTTGAAGTTCTCGCCGCTGGTGAACTCGAAGCGGCCCTGGTAGCCACGCAGATGCCACTGGCGCAGGCCCAGCGGGTTGGCGGCGGGCACCAGCACCACCTCGCCCAGCAGCCGGCCCTCGGCCTCGGCCGTGGCCAGCAGGCCGCGCAGGTGGTGGGCCACCAGCAGGCCCGGCACCTCGTCGGCGTGCAGCGCGCCCTGGATGTAGACCTTGCGGCCGCCCGGCGTGCCGTAGTGCAGGCTGACCAGTTCGTGGCGGGTGCCGGGGGTGGCGGCCAGCAGGGTGTGGTGTTGGGTTCTCATCGTCAGCGGGCGCCCATGGGCTGCAGCCAGCGCCGCTCGGCGGCGCGGAAGATCGTCACCAGCACCGCCGTGATCGCCAGGTAGAACACGGCGGCGGTGAGGAAGGCCTCGAAAGGCAGGTAGTGGACCGAGTTGACCTCGCGCGCGGCACCGGTGAGGTCGGCGATCGTGACCACGCTGGCCAGCGAGGTGCCGTGCAGCATCAGCACCACCTCGTTGCCATAGGCTGGCAGCGCGCGGCGGAAGGCCTGCGGCAGCACGATGCGGCGCAGCGTCAGCCAGCGGCCCATGCCCAGCGCGCGCGCGGCCTCGACCTCGCCGGCGGGCACCGCCTTCATCGCGCCGTGCAGGATCTCGGTGGTGTAGGCGCAGGTGTTGAGGGCGAAGGCGGCGATGGCGCAGAACCAGGCCGAGGACAGCAGCGGCCAGGCGGCGCTCTGGCGCACCCACTCGAACTGCGCCAGCCCGTAGTACAGCAGGAACAGCTGCACCAGCATCGGCGTGCCGCGGATGACGTAGGTGTAGAGCCACACCGGCTTGCTCAGCCAGGGGTTGGACAGGCTGCGCAGCATGGCCAGCGGCAGCGCACCGGCCAGGCCGGCGGCCAGCGCCAGCACCAGCAGCTGCACGGTGACCACCGCGCCGCTGGCATACAGCGGCAGGCTGTCGGCGATGACGCCCCAGTCCAGCATCACAGGCTCACCCGCCGCACGCCGATCGACAGGCGCCGCGACAGCCAGGCAAAGCCCAGCTCCGAGGCACTGGTGAACAGCAGGTACAGCCCGGCCACGGCCAGGTAGAAGACGAAGGGCTCGCGCGTGGCGCCCGCCGCCTGACCGGCGCGCGCCATCATGTCGTGCAGGCCGATCACCGAGACGATGGAGGTGCTCTTGATCATCACCAGCCAGTTGTTCGACAGGCCCGGCAAGGCGTGGCGCAGCATCTGCGGCCCGACCACCCGGCGCAGCACCTGGCCGCGGGTCATGCCGAAGGCCAGCGCCGCCTCGCGCTGACCCGGCGGCACCGCCAGGAAGGCGCCGCGCAGCACCTCGGCCAGGTAGGCGCCGAAGACGAAGCCGATGGTCAGCACGCCGGCCACGAAGGGGTCGATGTCGACATAGTCCCAGCCCAGGCGCTCACCCAGCGCATTGACGGCCATCTGGCCGCCATAGAAGACCAGCAGCATCAGCACCAGATCGGGCACGCCGCGGATCAGCGTGGTGTAGGCCAGCGCCAGCGCGTTCAACAGGCGCGAGCGCGCCAGGCTGGCCAGCGCGCCGGCCAGCCCCAGCAGGAAGGCGATGCCCAGGCTGCCCAGGGCCACCGCCAGCGACAGCAGCGCGCCCTGCAGCAGGCTGGCGCCGTAGCCGTACAGCATCAGCGCTTACTTGCCGTAGATGTCGAAGTCGAAGTACTTGTCCTGGAGCTTCTTGTAGGTGCCGTTGGCACGCACCGCGGCGATGGCCGCATTGAACTTGTCGAGCAGCGCGGTGTCGGCCTTGCGCATCGCGATGCCCGAGCCGGTGCCGAAGATCTCGGGGTCGTCCACCGGGTTGCCCAGCACCGCGAAGCCCTTGCCGGCGGGCTTCTTCAGGAAGCCTTCGCTGCCCGCGACCTGGTCGCACAGCGTGGCGTCGAGCCGGCCCGCGGCCAGGTCCAGGAAGATGTCGTCCTGCTTGGCGTAGCGCACGATCTCGCTGCCGGCGTAGTACTTGGTGGCGTAGCGGTCGTGGCTGGTAGTGCGCTGCACGCCGATCTTCTTGGCCTTCATCGCCGCGGGCGAGATGTCGCGCGGCGCGCCCTTGCCGATGAAGGCCGGCGGCGTGTTGTAGTACTTGTTGCTGAAGTTGACCTGCTTCTGGCGTTCGGGCGTGATCGCCATCGAGGCGATGATGGCGTCGAACTTGCGCGCCTGCAGCGACGGGATCATGCCGTCCCAGTCCTGCTGCACCAGCACGCATTCGGCCTTCATCTCGGCGCACAGGGCCATCGCGATGTCGATGTCGAAGCCCTTCAACTTGCCGTCCGTGCCCACCTCCGAGAACGGCGGGTAGGCGCCCTCGACGCCGATGCGCACCTTTTTCCAGTCGGGCGCCTGGGCGTGGGCGGTCAGGGTGAGGCTGGCCAGCAGGGCCAGCAGGGCGATCAGGGGACGGCGGGTCATCGAGGGGTCTCCGTTCAACGCGGGGTCCAGGGGGTGAACATCGGTCGGGCGATGCGCACGGGGGCGATGTCCAGGTACAGGCTGGCGACGGTGTACTCGTCCGCGCCCAGCTCGTCAGAGTACCAGCCGACGCTGTCCTTGCCCTTGTACAGGCGGAACGAGAAACCCAGGTCGGCCACGGCCTCGCTGGGCGCGGCCTTGGGGTCGAAGGCCAGGCCGCGGGCCTCGGCCTGCCGGCTGTCGATCAGCTCGGCCATCGCGTTGTAGATGGTGGAGTCGCCGAGCATGTCGGTGTAGTAGGCCTCGCGCAGGAACTCCGGCTTGAAGTCGGGCGTGCCGGCCTGCAGCCGCTGGCCGCGCAGCTTGCGCGCCGAGGGCAGGATCTTGTGCAGGCCCAGGTCGTAGCGGTCGCCGCGGTCCAGGTAGGTCAGGCGCGCGTTCTGCACATTGAAGGCGCCGAGCTTGGCGTCGGTGCGGGCCTCGCGCAGGTCCACCAGCAGCGCGCCCTTGGCGCCGATGACCTCGACCATGTCGCCCTGCACCACCGCGGCGGAGTTCTCGTCAATGCCCAGGCCCAGCTTGTAGCCGCGCGCCATCATCAGCGGCAGCATGCGGCCGAAGCGCCCGCGCTTGAGGAAGTGCTGGTCGACGAACAGGTTGGGGCCGACGAAGCCCAGGCCGCGGTCGACCTCCTTGCCGTCGCGCAGCTGGCCCTTCATCACGTTGATCACGCTCAGCGCGTCGCGAAACATCACGGTGCTCATCACCGCCGCACCGGCCGAGGTGCCGGCGATCACGCCGCCGCGCTGGTAGACGCCCCAGATCGCCTTGAGCATCGGCGTGGGCCGCCCGCCCGGGCTGAAGGTGTCGATGATGCGCTCCTGGGCGCCGCCGCTGAAGAAAATGCCCTGGGCGTTGTTGACCAGCTCCAGCAGTGACGGGTCGCGCACCGCCTTCTCCAGGTCGACCCACTTCAGCTGCGGGGCCACGGGCACGATCTCGGCGGTGGCGCCGCGCAGCTCCAGCAGGTCGGCCAGGCGCCGGGCGGTCTTGTCGGGCGTCTGCGAGGCGGTGCCGAAGACCACCCAGCGCGAGCCCTTGCCGCCGGACAGTTCCACCAGGCGGCGCCAGACGTCCTCGTTGTCGCCCTTGAGGGCGCCGCCGATGACCACCGCATAGCCCTTGATCGGGCCGTCGGTGACCGCGCCCGGGGCTGGCACGCCGGCCGTCAGCGGGGCCGAGGCGGCGGCGTCGGCCGGTTCGGGCGGCGCCAGCTGGGCCAGGGCCCAGGTCGGGGCCAGGGCCAGCAGCACGGCGGCGAGCCGGCGGCGGAGGAAAAGATGACTCATGGCGCGATGGTTCATGTCCCTGAAATGGCAGCGGCCAGCCTGGCGACGGCCGGCCCGAGGCGCGATCTTGGCACCGCGGCGCGCCGCCCGCCCTGGGGAGCGACCCGGGTCAGCGCAATCACAACAGAAGATGTCGCTTCGACGCAAACAAGGCGGGCACGCGTGCCCCGCTCTTGCGTCGATGCGACCGCAAGTTGCGCCAGCGCGACCACAATGTGTCGCTTCAGTGAATGCCCCGCCGGCGCTTCCTAGACTGCCGGCAGCCCTCCATCCCGCCCACGGAGCCCCCGATGACCCCTGCCGAACGCCGCCGCCCCGCCGCCCGCGCCTTCCCGTTCGCCCTGTCGGCCAGCGCCTTGGCGCTGAGCCTGGCCCTGCCCGCGCTGGCCCAGACCGCCGCGCCGCAGCGGGTGGAGATCACCGGCTCGGCGATCAAGCGCATCGACGGCGAGACGGCGCTGCCGGTGCAGGTCATCACCCGCGAGGAGATCGACAAGACCGGCGTGACCACCGCGGCCGAGCTGATCTCGCGCCTGAGCGCCACCGCCGCCAACCTGACCGATGGCGGCAGCGTGGCCTACGGCGGCTTCCGCGACCAGATGGGCTTCAACGGCGCCAACCTGCGCGGCCTGGGCGTCTCGTCGACGCTGGTGCTGCTCAATGGTCGGCGCATGGCCAACTTCGCCTCGCCCGGCGATGCCGCCGGTGTCGACCTGAACGCGATTCCCGCGGCCGCGATCGAGCGCGTCGAGGTGCTGCTCGACGGCGCCTCCTCGCTGTACGGCTCGGATGCGATCGGCGGCGTGATCAACTTCATCACCCGCAAGGACTTCAACGGCCTGGAGCTGCGCGCCCAGGTGGGCAACACCACCGAGGGCGGCGGCGGCAACAAGCGCAGCGTGACGCTGGCCGGCGGCCTGGGCGACCTCGGCCGCGACGGCTACAACCTGATGGCCGTGGCCGACCTGCAGAAGACCAGCAAGCTCAACGCGCTGAACCGCCGCTTCATCTCCGACCTGCAGATCCCGCAGCGCCTGCCCGACCTGCTCTCCAGCGCCACCTTCCCCGGCAACCTGGTCCTCAGCAGCTCGCAGCGCGACACGCTGGCCAGCGACGGCTGGAAGCCCAATGGCGTGGACCTGATCTCGACCAAGCGCGCCAACCCCTCGGCGGCCACAGGCTGCAACCCGCCGGCCAACCTCTACCTGCCCGAGGGCATCGGCGGCGTCGATGGCTGCACCTTCGACTACATGCGCGACATCGAGCTCTACCCCGAGTCGACCAAGTCCAGCGTGTTCGGCCGCGGCGTGCTCGACCTGGGCGGCGGTCACCAGGGCTTTGCCGAAGTCTCGCTGGCCCGCGCCCGCACGCTCTACAGCGGCACGCCCAACCGGATCGACGCCGACATCGACGTCGGCAAGATCCCGTTCCTGGCCTTCTCCTCGCTGAACGCGCTGGCGGCCGATGACGAGGACCGCATCATCACCGTGCGCACCCGCCTGGTCGATGCCGGCCTGCGCACCAGCGAGCTGGTCTCCACCACCCAGCGCGTCCTCGCCGGCACCAACGGTGTGCTGGCCGGCTGGGACTATGAATGGGCGGTGAACCACAGCACCAGCAAGGTGTCTGACCGCGACTACCAGGGCTACCTGAACGAGCAGACGATCCGCGACGGCTTTGCCGACGGCACGCTCAACCCCTTCGGCACGCAGACCGCGGCAGGCCTGGCGATGTTCGAAGCCGCGCAGATCCGCGGCGAGGTGCGCCGCGCCACCGGCGCCATGACCAGCCTGGACGTCAAGGCCTCGCGGGGGCTGATGAAGCTCGACGGCGGCGATCTGGCGGTGGCCGTGGGCAGCGAATTCCGGCGCGAGAAGCAGGACTACCACCAGTCGCAGGCGCTGGCCGACGACCTGATCCTGGGCGAGACCTCGCAGGGCCCGGGCGCCGATTTCGGCCGCTCGCGCAAGGTGGCGGCGGTGTTCGGCGAGGTGTCGGCGCCCATCACCCGGCAGCTGGAGCTGACCGGCGCGATGCGCTACGAGAAGTACCAGGTCTCGGGCGGTGCCCTGAGCCCGAAGCTGGGCATGAAGTTCGTGCCGATGAGCGAGTTGCTGCTGCGCGCCTCGGTGGGCAAGGGCTTCCGCGCGCCCAGCATGACCGACCTCTACCGGCCGGTCACTGAAGGGTCGTCGGCCACGCTGGTCGATCCGCTGTGCATGCAGCTCGACCCGGACGCCACGCCCACCGACTGCTCGGACATCTGGACCACGCTGAACTACAGCAACCCCAAGCTCAAGCCCGAGAAGTCGCGCCAGTTCTCGCTGGGCGGCGTGTTCGAGCCGCGCCGCGGCCTGAGCGTCAGCGTCGACTACTGGAACATCCAGAAGAGCGACCTGATCAGCACGCTGGGCGTGGACGTGATCCTGGGCAACCTGGCCAAGTACGGCTCGCTGGTGCACCGCGACAGCGACCAGGTGATCGAGGCGATCGACCTGATCAAGCAGAACCGCGGCAAGCAGAAGATCTCGGGCATCGACCTGGGCGTGGCCGTCACCCGGATCAAGAGCCCGATCGGCGAGCTGGGCGTGTCGCTCAACGGCACGCTGACGCTGCAGTCCAAGTCGCAGACCGGCGATGGCGACCCCTACGTCAGCAACCTGGGCCGCTTCATCAACGACGGTGTGGTGCAGCGCTGGCGCCATACGCTGGCGGTGGACTGGTCGCAGGGCGCGTTCTCGGCCAGCCTGTCGAACAACTACCTGTCGGGCTACCAGGATCAGGCCATCGTCGGCAAGCCGGACCGCCGCGTGTCGGAGTACTCGCTGTGGAACCTCTCGGGCGCCTGGGAGTTCAACAACGCCCTGACGCTGCGCGCCGGCGTGCGCAACCTGTTCGACACCGCGCCGCCGTTCTCGCAGCAGGCCTACTTCTTCATCTCGGGCTACGACCCGAGCTACACCGACCCGCGCGGCCGCTTCGTCTACCTGAGCGCCCAGTACAAGTTCAAGTGATCCCTCACGGGATCAGCACCGGTTCACGCACATCCGTGTGAAACGCCGCGCAAGCGGCACCCCGGGCCTCGCGGCGATCCCGCGGGGCCCTTTTTTCTGGCGGGCCGCGCAGGGGATCGAAGCCGGACTCAGGCGGTGGCTTCGGCGCTGCTGAGCGCTTCCAGCAGGCGCTTGCGGGCGCGCTGACCGGCGGGCGTCTCCAGCCAGGCCGGCTCGCGCGGGACGGCGTTGTCCAGGCGCAGCTCGTCCAGCACGCGGCCCGGGCGGCCGCCCAGCACCAGCACGCGGCTGGCGTGCAGCAGCGCCTCGTCGACATCGCGCGTGGCCAGCACGCAGGTGGGTGCGGCGGCACTGCGCGAGGCCTCGGCCAGCACCTGGCGCAGGCCAGGACGCGCGGCCGGCGAGACCTGGCTCAGCCAGTCGTCCAGCAGCAGCAGCGCCGGCTGCACCACCCAGGCACGGGCCAGGGCCACGCCCATGCGCTGCGACTCGTCCAGGGCCTTGGGCAGCACGTCGGCCAGGGCTTCCAGGCCCATCGCGGCCAGGGCCTCACGGGCGCGCTGCTCGCGCGTGTCCACCGGCGCGGCCGAGCCCTGCAGGCGCAGCGGCAGCTCCACGTTGACCGACGCGCTGGCCCAAGGCATCAGCGCCGGCGACGAGAACACGAAGGCCGCATCGGCCTGCGCAGCGCGCAGCGGCTCGCCATCACGCAGCAGGGTGCCCGACAGCGGGCGGTCGATGCCGGCCAGCAGGCGCAGCAGCGAGCTCTTGCCGCTGCCCGCCAGGCCCAGCAGGGCCACGCGCTCGCCCGGCGCCAGGCGCAGGTCCAGTCCATCCAAGGCCAGCACGCCGGAATCATGGCGGCGGCTGACGTCTTTCAGTTCGATCAAGGGTGCATTCATCGGGGCGTGACTGTAACGCGCCATGCGATCATCGGCTGCTGCCGGAGACGGCCGTTTTTTGTGTTAAGTCGATGCTGATCGGAACGCTGTTTGCACTGGCCGCCGGCCTGATGTGGGGCCTGGTGTTCGTGGGGCCGCTGCTGCTGTCCGACTACCCGGCGGTGATGCTGTCCTTCGGCCGCTACCTGGCCTTCGGCCTGATCGCGCTGCCGCTGGCCTGGTGGGACCGCGCCGCGCTGCGCACGCTCACGCGCGCCGACTGGCTCGAGGCGCTGAAGCTGGCGATGGTGGGCAACATCGTCTACTACCTGTGCCTGTCCTCGGCCATCCAGCGCGCGGGCGCGCCGCTGCCGACGATGATCATCGGCACGCTGCCGGTGGTGATCGCGCTGGTCTCGAACCGCCGCAATGCGGCGCGCGACGGCACCCTGCCCTGGCGCCGTCTGGCGCCCTCGCTGGGTCTGATCGCGCTGGGCATCGGCCTGGTCAACCAGGCCGAGTGGCAGGCGCTGCGCGCTGACCCGCAGGCCGACCTGGGCCGCTACGCACTGGGCGCCGCGCTGGCGCTGGCAGCCGTGGTGTGCTGGACCTGGTACCCGATCCGCAACGCCGACTGGCTGCGCGCCCACGCCGAGCGCAGCCCGCGCACCTGGGCCACCGCGCAGGGCATCGCCACGCTGCCGCTGGCGCTGCTGGGCTTTGCCGGCACCTGGCTGGTGTTTGCGCTGACCGATGCGCCGTGGGTGATGCCGCTGGGCCCGCGGCCCGGCGCCTATGTGGGCCTGATGCTGGCCATCGGCCTGCTGGCCTCGTGGCTGGGCACGCTGTGCTGGAACGAGGCCAGCCAGCGCCTGCCCACCAACATCGCCGGCCAGCTGATCGTCTTCGAGACGCTGTCTGCGCTGGCCTATGCCTTCGTGCTGCGCGGCGAGTGGCCCGGCCTGCCCACCGCCACCGGCATCGCGCTGCTGATCGCCGGCGTGTGGTGGGCGCTGCGGGTCGATCCGGAACCCGCGGCGGCGGATGCGCATCCGAACTGAGCATGGGCATCGACTCGCACCTCGTCGCCCCGGCGGCCGATCTGGCCGACGTGGTGCGCGCCTTCTACTGGCACGACCTGCGCGGTGCGTCCACGCTGAGTCTGGCGCAACGCGCCACCCGCGTGCCGCCCGGGCCGTACAACGGCCTGGTGTGGCTGCTCGAGGGCCGGGCGCAGCTGGTGGAATGCGGCGGCGCGGCGGTCGACCGCGAACTGCCTGCGGTCTTTGTGGCCGGCGCGCATCGTCACGACTACCGCTCGCTGGCGATCACGCCCTACTGCTCCTTCGGGCTGGCCTTCCAGCCCGGCGTGCTGGCGCTGCTGAGTGGCCTGGACCTGGGTGCCTGGCGCGACCGCATCGAGGATGCACGCCTGGCCTTGCCCGCCGATTGGCAGGCCTTGCTGGACAGCGTGGCGCAGGCGCCCGACCATGCCGCGCGCATCGCGCGGTGCGAGGCCTTCCTGCGACCGCGCTGGCAAGCGGTGGCGCCCCGGCAGCCCGGCTGGGTGCATCTGCTGCGCCACGCCTGGCGCCGCAGCAGCCTGCCCGCCGCGTTGACGCTGCAACTCTGGAGCCAGCGCCACCTGCAGCGCCGCAGTGGCGATGCGGTGGGCCTGCGCCCCGGCGAGGTGGAGCGCTACCTGCGCGCCGAGCGGGCGATGCTGGCCGTGCGTGACGGCCACGCCCCCGCGGCCGAGGCGGCGGCCGAGCACGGCTTTGCCGACCAGGCGCATTTCTCGCGCGAGGTGAAGGCGGCGTTCGCACACAGCCCGGTCGCGTTACAGCGGCGCCTGGACAGTGCCGACGGCGACGAGGACTGGCTGCTCAGGCTGTAGCCCGCCAGGCCGCGGCGCCCAGCGCCAGCCCCAGTCCCAGGGCCACCAGCGCGCCCCAGCGGTGCTGCCAGCGGTCGGCGTGCGCGTGCGCAGCAGGGTCGCCCAGTCGTGCCGCCTGCCAGCGCCGCCACACCCAGACGCTGCACACCGCGTTGGCCAGCATCGCCACCCCACCGGCCGCCGCCATGGCGCGCAAACCCGCGTCGGCCGCCGCACCGGGCCAGGCCCGCACGCCGGCCAGCAGCGCCAGCGCCGCCAGCGGCAGCTCCACCCACCGGTCGATCTGCCAGTGCAGGCCCGCCAGCCGGGCGCGGTCGCCGGGCTGCAGCAGCCACTTCTCGGCCACCAGCTCGGTCATCACGCAGCCCGCCCAGGCGCTGGCCGACACCAGGTGCAGCAGGGCCCATGCACGCATCATCGGCTGTGCACCTCGCGCGTGCGGATGCGGCGCTGCAGCTGCAGGATGCCGTACAACAGCGCCTCGGCGGTGGGCGGGCAGCCGGGCACAAAGACGTCCACCGGCACGATGCGGTCGCAGCCGCGCACCACCGAATAGCTGTGGTGGTAGTAGCCGCCGCCGTTGGCGCAGGAACCCATCGAGATCACATAGCGCGGCTCGGCCATCTGGTCGTAGATGCGGCGCAGTGCGGGCGCCATCTTGTGGGTCAGCGTGCCCGAGATGATCATCAGGTCAGCCTGGCGCGGGCTGGCGCGCGGGATCATGCTGAAGCGGTCCAGGTCGTAGCGCGCGGCGGCCGCGTGGATCATCTCCACGGCGCAGCAGGCCAGGCCGAAGGTCAGGTAGTAGAGGCTGCCGCCGCGGCAGGCCTGCACCAGGTCGTCCAGCCGGGTCAGCAGGAAGCCGTCGCGCTCCAGGGTCGGGGGGGTCTGCTCGTCCATGCAGCGCATGCTGCCGCCGGCGCCGGAGGCTGTCTTGAACGAAAGCGACCAGCCCGCCCCGGGTGCGCTCAGCCGGCGGCGCGCAGCGCGTCGTCCAGCACCTCGATCCAGTGGCGCACCGGCCGCGCGCTGCCCGACTTCAGATGCTGGATGCAGCCGATGTTGGCCGAGACGATGGCCTCGCCCTCCACCGCATCCAGCGCCTTGAGCTTGCGGTCGCGCAGCTGCAGCGACAGCTCGGGCTGCAGCACCGAGTAGGTGCCGGCCGAGCCGCAGCACAGGTGGCTGTCGCAGGGCGGCGTCAGCACGAAGCCCAGCGCCTTCAAGTGCTGCTCGACGCCGCCGCGCAGCTTCAGGCCATGCTGCAGCGTGCAGGGCGGGTGCCAGGCCAGCGCCACCGGCTCGGCGGTGTCGGCCTCCAGCCGGGTGCGGCGCATCGTCAGCGCCTGCTGCAGCGCGGGCACGATGTCGGGCAGCAGTTCGCTGATGTCGCGTGCCAGCGCGCTGATGCGCGCGGCCTTGTCGGCATAGGCGGCATCACCCGCCAGCGCATGGCCGTAGTCCTTGACCGCCACGCCGCAGCCGCTGGCGTTGACGACGATGGCCTCGACCTGGCCGGCCTCGGTCAGGCCCTCGACCAGCGGCCACCAGGCGTCGATGTTGCGGCGCATGTCGGCCAGCGCGCCGGCGTGGTCGTTCAGGTGCTCGCGGATCGCGCCGCAGCAGCCGGCGTCGTCGGCCACCAGGGTCTGGATGCCGGCCACGTCCAGCACCCGGGCGGTGGCCGAGTTGATGTTGGGCATCATCGCCGGCTGCACGCAGCCCAGCAGCATCAGCACCTTGCGCGCATGGCTGCGCGTGGGCCAGTGGTGGGCCTGCGGCGGCGCCGGCTCGGGCAGCTTGCGCTGCAGCGAGGCCGGCAGCATCGGCCGCACCGCCATGCCCAGCTTCAGCGCCGGGCCGAACAGCGGCGAGGTCAGGCCCTCCTTGAGCAGCCAGCGCACCGTGCGCTCGCCGCGCGGGCGCTCGACCTTGTCCTCGACCAGGCGGCGGCCGATGTCGACCAGCCGGCCGTACTGCACACCGCTGGGGCAGGTGCTCTCGCAGTTGCGGCAGGTCAGGCAGCGGTCCAGGTGCTGCTGCGTGGCGCGCGTGACCGTGCCGCCCTCGAGCAGCTGCTTCATCAGGTAGATGCGGCCGCGCGGACCGTCGAGCTCATCGCCCAGCAGCTGGTAGGTCGGGCAGGTGGCGGTGCAGAAGCCGCAGTGCACGCATTTGCGCAGGATGGCCTCGGCGGCCTCGCCGTCGGGGGTGCCGGCGTATTCGGGAGCGAGGTGGGTTTGCATGGCTCGAAGAGGGGGGTCAGAACAGCCGCCAGGCCAGCGGCATCAGCAAGGAGGCGAGCAGCACCTGCACGCCCAGCGCCAGGCCGGCGTAGGCCCCGGCATCGGGATGCACCTGCAGCGCGCGTGCGGCGCCGATGCCGTGCGAGGCCGTGCCCAGCGCGAAGCCGCGCACCGACGGGTCGGCCACGCGCAGCGCATCGAAGATCGGCTTGGCGCTGAGCGCGCCGGTCAGGCCCGCCAGCAGCGCGCCCACCGCGGCCAGCGCGGGGATGCCGCCCAGGCGCTCGGCAATGCCCATGGCCACCGGCGCGGTGACCGACTTGGGCGCCAGCGAGGCCAGCACCTCGGCCGGCAGCCCCAGTGCCCAGCCGATGGCCACCGCACTGACCGCGGCCGCCGCGCCACCCGCCAGCGCGGCCAGCAGCACCGGCCGCCAGCGCGAGCGCAGTTGCGCCCGCCGCTGCCACATCGGCCAGGCCAGCGCCACCACTGCCGGGCCGAGCAGGAAGTGGATGAACTGCGCGCCCGAGAAGTAGGTGGGATAGGCGGTGCCGGTGGCCATCAGCAGCAGCGACAGCGCCAGCACCGTCCACAGCACCGGGTTGGCCAACGGCGGGTGGCCCAGGCGCGCACTGGCCATCTGCGCCAGCACATAGGCGCTGACGGTGGCGGTCAGGCCGAACAGCGGGGTGGCGGACAGGTAGACCCAGAGCTCGACGAAGGCGCTCACCTCAGCCCTCCTTGAGCAGCGCGCGCAACACCAGCGCGGTGACGACCAGCCCGGCCCAGGTCGACAGCACGATCGCCACCAGCATCCGGCCGCCGAACTCGCTGAGCAGGGTCAGGTGGGTGATCACGCCCACCCCCACCGGCACGAACAGCAGCGACAGGTGGCCCAGCAGGCCATCGGCCGCCGCGGCCACCGGCGCGCGCAGGGCCGTCCAGCGCAACAGCACCAGCAGCAGCCCGGCGCCCAGCACCGGTGCCGGCAGCGGCGCCGCCGTCAGGCGCACCAGCACCTCGCCGGCGGACTGGCACAGCAGCAGCAACGCGAAGCCTTGCAGCAGTTCCATCAGCGCAGCCGGTAGTCCACGGCCCAGTAGTGGCCGAGGTCGTGCCAGACCACCGCCTCGGCGCGCGGGCCCAGGCGGGCGATCACCTCGGCCTGGGACGGGAAGTTCTTCAGCACCTCGTGCTCACTGCCGTCGCGCAGTTGCCGGCGCTGGTAGCCGTTGCCGTGGTCGTCGTGTCGGGTCACCGGGGTGGAGTCGCCCTCCACATAGGCGTTGTCCAGCATCACCACGCGGCTGCCCGCCGGCAGTGCGGCATGCACGGTGGCCAGCCAGGCGTCCAGGCGCTGCAGCGGCACATGGCTCCACCAGCAGCCGGCGAAGCAGGCGTCGAAGCGCGCCTGGGGCAGGCCCTGCAGCGTGTAGGCGTCGACCTGGGCGAAACGCACGCAGGCCGGCAAGGCCTTGGCCTGGGCCACGGCCAGCGTCTCGGGGTTCAGGTCGGTGGCCCACCAGGCCCGGGCCTGCGCGGCCGCGTGCGGCACCCACCAGCCGGTGCCGCTGGCGATCTCGAGCACGCACCGATCGGCGAAGACCTCGCGCAGCCAGGCTTCGATGCGGCGCAGCGCCGGCTGGCGGTGCGGCTTGTGATACACCAGCTCGTACTCCTGCGCCCGCTGCGCGTAGTAGTCGCGCATCGTCTCGGGCGTGGCGAAGCCGGCATCACTCATCACAGCTCCGGCAGCAGGCGCTGGCGGTTGAACAGCCCGGCCGGATCGAAGGCGCGCTTGATGGCACGGTGGATGCGCAGGCTGGCCTCGGTCAGCGGCTGCGGCACGCCGGGGTGGTCGTGGGCGCTGCGGTAGACGCTGGCGTGGCCGCGGGCATCGGCGGCCAGGGCCATCAGGCGTGCGGGCGCCTCGTGCGAGACCACCCAGCGCAGCGCGCCGCCCCATTCGATCAGCTGGTGCTGGCCCTGGGGCAGGTCGAGCTTGGGCGCGGTGGGCGCCACCGACAGGCGCCACAGCGTGGCGCCGTCGGCCACCGCCTGCTGGGCCAGCTGGAAGAACTCGTCGCGCTGGTCGCGCAGGCCGTCCCAGAAGGCCTGCGCCAGTCCGGTGGGAATCTCCTCGCCCCCCAGGCGCTGGTGTGCCGCCGCCACCGCGGCCTGCGCGCCGCGCAGACGCACGACCAGCGCACCGTCCCACCAGGCGCTGGCGTTCAGCGGCAGCGGCTGGCCAGCCCAGTCGTTGAGGCGGCGCAATGCGCTGACCTGGTCCAGGTCGAAGCGCAGCGTGCGCGTGGCCGGCGCCACCGGCAGCACCTTCAGCGAGACTTCGCAGATCACGCCCAGCACACCCATCGAGCCGGCCAGCATCCGCGAGACGTCGTAGCCGGCGACGTTCTTCATCACCTGGCCGCCGAAGCTCAGCAGCTCGGCCTGGCCATTGAGCATCGTCGCGCCCAGCACGTAGTCGCGCACGCCGCCCACCGCGGCGCGCGCCGGTCCGGCCAGGCCGGCGGCCACCATGCCGCCCACCGTGCCGCCGGACTCGCCGAAGCGCGGCGGCTCAAAGGGCAGGCACTGGCCCTGCTCGGCCAGCGCGGCTTCCAGCTCGACCAGTGGCGTGCCGGCGCGGGCGGTGACCACCAGCTCGGTGGGCTCGTAGGACGAGATGCCGCGCAGCGCCTGCACATCCAGCGGCTCGCCGACCAGCGGTCCGCCGTAGAAGTCCTTGCTGCCGCTGCCGCGGATGCACAGCGGCTGCTCGCGCGCGGCGGCGTCGCGCACGCGCTCGATCAGCGTCTGCAGGAGGGGATCGTGGAGTTCGCTCATCGGCGGTGCTGCGGCACCGCCGGGGCGCCGCTCAGGGTTGGACGGTGGCGATCGGCCAGGCGCTGCCCTTGAAGTGCAGCCCGACGTACTGGAAGGTGAAGGCGTTCCAGTAGCCGGCCTGGCCGCCCGAAGGTGCGGTGGCACTGGCGAAGTCGGCCGGGACCGCGCCCTGGCCGCGCGCCGGCGGCCGCGGCGCGATGCCCACGCCGAAGTAGCCGCCGGGCCGCGCCACGCTCAGCGTCGTGCCATCGCTGGACAGCCCCGCGGTGGCCGGCAGCACGCTGCTGTTGGCCGGCGTGTAGCGGACCTCGTCGACCAGCGCCGCGGTGATCTTCCAGTCGGTGATGGCCGACGCCTCGATCGCGCCGGTGCGGCCGTCGGTGGTGATGGTGCCGCTCATCACCGCGCCGCTGGGAAAGCCCACCGGCACGAGCCTGAACACCGAGCTGCCCGGCGCCGCCTTGGCGACCAGGCGCTTGCTGGCGTTCGGCGCCGACAGCCACTGCCATTCGAAGGCCGGTCCGGCCAGGTAGAAGGCCACGCCGCCATCGGCGTAGGCGCCGGTGAAGTTGGCCACCTGCACGCCGTACTCGGGCCCGGGGCCGAAGCTGCCGAAGGCCAGCAGGCCGCCGTCGTTCACGCCATCGGGCGAGGTGCGCACGCTCATCTTGCGGCCGTCGGCCGAGACGCTCACGCCGCTGACCTGCACGCCCGGGTGGCTGGGGTCGAAGACGAAGCGCTGCACCTGGCGCACCGAGACCGACCAGTCGGTCAGGTTGGCCGCGGTCAGCGGGCCGATCGTGCCGTCGGTGGTGACGGTGCCCGACACCGTGATGCCGCCGGGCAGCTTGACCGGGGCCAGTTGGAACACGGTGGCCGAGGCCAGGCCGCAGGCCAGGGCCATCGCGGTGCCCAGCAGGGCGGTCAACGGAGCGCGCATGATCAGATCCTCCATCGGGTCGATGGGGCTGATCTTCGTGCGACCGGCTGAACCGGGTCTTAAGCAGCGGCTTGATCACGGTCAACGCTCAGAACCGCTCCAGTTCCGGGAAGGGCAGCAGGCCCTTCTTCACGTGCATGCGGCCGTACTCGGCACAGCGGTGCAGCGTGGGGATGACCTTGCCGGGGTTGAGCAGGCCGTGCGGGTCGAAGGCGTGCTTGAGCGCCATCATCTGCTCGCGCTCCTCGGGGCTGAACTGCACGCACATCGAGCTGAGCTTCTCCACGCCCACGCCGTGCTCGCCGGTGACCGTGCCGCCCATGGCCACGCTGGTCTCCAGGATGTCGGCGCCGAACAGCTCGCAGCGGTGCATCTGGTCGGGGTCGTTGGCATCGAAGAGGATCAGCGGGTGCAGGTTGCCATCGCCGGCGTGGAAGACATTGCAGCAGCGAAGCTGGTACTTCTTCTCCATCTCGGCAATCGCGATCAGGATGTCGGCCAGGCGCTTGCGCGGGATGGTGCTGTCCATGCACATGTAGTCGGGGCTGATGCGCCCCGAGGCCGGGAAGGCGTTCTTGCGGCCGCTCCAGAACTTCAGGCGCTGGGCCTCGTCCTGGCTGACCTCGATGCGGGTGGCCCCGGCCGACTGCAGCACCGCGGTCATGCGGCCGATCTCCTCCTCGACCTCCTCGGGTGTGCCGTCGGACTCGCACAGCAGGATGGCTTCGGCGCTCAGGTCGTAGCCGGCGTGGACGAAGTCCTCGACCGCCGCGGTCATCGGCTTGTCCATCATCTCCAGACCGGCCGGGATGATGCCGGCGGCGATCACCGCGGCCACCGCGTCGCCGGCCTTGCGCACGTCATCGAAGCTGGCCATCACACAGCGCGCCAGCTGCGGCTTGGGGGTGAGCTTGACGGTGACCTCGGTGATCACCGCCAGCATGCCCTCGCTGCCGACCACCGCGGCCATCAGGTCCAGGCCCGGCACATCGAGCGCGTCGCCGCCGAACTCGATCGGATCGCCCTCGGCGGTGAAGCCGCGCAGCTTCAGCACGTTGTGCACCGTCAGGCCGTATTTCAGGCAGTGCACGCCGCCGGAGTTCTCGGCGATGTTGCCGCCGATCGTGCAGGCGATCTGGCTGGACGGGTCGGGCGCGTAGTACAGGCCGTGCGGCGCGGCGGCCTCGCTGATCGCCAGGTTGCGCACGCCGCACTGGACCACCGCGGTGCGGCTGTACGGGTCCAGCTTGAGGATGCGGTTGAACTTGGCCAGGCCCAGCGTCACGCCCATGGCGTGCGGCATGGCGCCGCCGGACAGGCCGGTGCCGGCGCCGCGCGCCACCACCGGCACGCCCAGCCGGTGGCAGGCGCGCAGCACGGCGGCCACCTGCTCCTCGGTCTCGGGCAGCGCCACCAGCAAGGGACGCTGGCGGTAGGCGGTCAGGCCGTCGCACTCGTACGGCGTGGTGTCCTCGGGCTGGTAGAGCAGCGCGTGGGCCGGCAGCAGCGGCCGCAGCGCGGCCACCACCTCGGACTGCCGCGCAGAGCGGTCGGCGGGGTCGGCGGCTGTCAGGTCCTGGATCGCGTTCATCGGTCACCCTGGCCCGGCGAGGGCCTTTCTGCTCTGGCTCGTGCAACTGTACGCCGCGGCGACGCCGGCATTGCCGGCATCGGGGTCACAAGCGGACTGACTTCAGTGGATCACCATCAGCGTGAACGGCCAGACATAAGCCTGCAGCGTGACGTACAGGCCCACCAGGCAGGCCAAGGCGATCGAGTGGAAGAAGACGTAGCGCAGGATGTCGCCTTCATGGTGGAACCAGCGCGTGGCGGTGGAGGCCACGACGATGGACTGCGCATCGATCATCTTGCCCATCACGCCGCCCGAGGAGTTGGCCGCGCCCATCAGGTTGGCCGACAGCCCCAGCTGCTCGGCCGCCACCTTCTGCATGCCGCCGAACAGCACGTTGGACGCCGTGTCCGAGCCGGTCATCGCCACCCCGATCCAGCCCATCAGCGTGCCGAAGAACGGGTAGAGCGCACCGGTGCCGGCGAAGGCCAGGCCCAGCGTGGTGTCGGTGCCGGAGAAGCGGGTGAGCGTGCCCAGCGCCAGCATCAGCACGATGGTCAGCAGCGAGGTGCGCACCATCCACAGCGTGCGGAAGTAGGTGCTGACGATGGCCAGTGGCTTGTAGCCCATCACCAGCGCGCCGATGACGGCCGACAGCAGGATGCCGGTGCCGGTGGCCGACAGGCCGTTGAGCACATAGACCGCCGCTTCCTTGTGCGGCGAGGGCACGACCGGCGGCACCTTCTCGATCAGGTTGTTCAGGCCCTCGATCGGGAACTTGGGCGCCCACAGGCCGTTGAAGTACGTCTTCACCGCCGGCAGACCCCAGATGAAGACGAAGACGGTGAGGATCAGCCAGGGCAGCCAGGCGCGGAACAGGTCGGCGCGGCTGTGGGTGACCATGGTCACCGGGCGCGGCGGGGTGCCGCCATCGCTCTCGTGGCCCTTGAGCGTGGGCGAGGTCCAGATCTTCTTCGGTTGCCAGAACTTCAGGAAGGTGACCAGCGCGATCATCGAGACGATCGCCGCGATGATGTCCACCAGTTCGGGGCCAATGAAGTTGCTCACCAGGAACTGCGGAATGGCAAAGGACAGGCCGGTCACCAGGATCGCGGGCCAGATCTCCATCATCGCCTTGCGGCCGGCGAAGGCCCAGATCAGCCAGAAGGGCACCAGCAGCGAGAAGAAGGGCAGCTGGCGGCCGATCATGGCCGTCACCTCCATCAGGTCGTAGCCATGCACCTTGGCCAGCGTGATCACCGGCGTGCCCAGCGCACCGAAGGCCACCGGCGCGGTGTTCGCGATCAGCGACAGGCCCGAGGCCGCCAGCGGCGAGAAGCCCAGGCCGATCAGGATGCCCGCGGTCACCGCCACCGGCGTGCCGAAGCCCGCCGCGCCCTCGAAGAAGGCGCCGAAGCAGAAGGCGATCAGCAGCAACTGCAGCCGGCGGTCCTCGGTGATGCCCGAGAGCGAGTCCTGCAGGACCTTGAAGCTGCCGTTGCCCTCGGCCAGCTGCTGCAGGAAGATGATGTTCAGCACGATCCAGCCGATCGGCAGCAGGCCCGTCAGACCGCCGAAGAAGGCCGCGTTGCCGGCCAGGCCGGCCGGCATGCCGTAGCCGAACACGGCCACCGCGAAGGCCGCCAGCAGGCCCAGGCCCGCGGCGATGTGCGCCTTGATGTGCAGGAAGCCCAGCGCCACCAGCATCACCACCACCGGCACCGCGGCCAGCAGGGTGGAGATGAACATGTTGCCGAAGGGATCGTAGACCTGTTGCCAGACCATGGTGGGTGTCTCCGCTCGAAGTGTTGAAAAGCCTGACGGCCGTTGGGGGCGACCGTGAACCGAGCGGCAATGTAGGCAGCGCCCCGGGTGCGCAGATGAAACTTCCCGCGCCGGCGCATGAGCCTTTTTCAATGCGCGGGTTAACCCGCATCAAAGGCCACCCTGGCGCGCGGGTCGGCGGCCCCTGACCAGAATCAGCGCGAATTCCCCCCGGAGACAGCGATGGCCGACCCCCTGATTCCCGACGACGAGGTGCAACGCCGCCTGGCGGCCGAGTTGCCGCACTGGCAACTGGAGAACGGCTGGATCCGCCGCCAGTACAAGACCAGCGGCTGGAAGTCGACGATGCTGGCGGTCAGCACGATCGGCCACCTGGCCGAGGCCGCCTGGCACCACCCCGATCTGGTGGTGTCCTATGCCTTCGTGCGGGTGAAGCTGCGCACCCATTCGGCCGACGGCATCACCGCCAAGGACCTGGCGCTGGCGGCGAAGATCGACCAGGTGCTGATGTGGCGGCCGCAGGACGAGCCCGGCTCGCCGCTGGAAGGCACGCCCGACGAGGCGCGCTTCCGGCACATGAAGCACGAGCCCGCGCCGGACGCCGCCTGATCGTGCGGCGTTCGGGCGCCCAGCCCGTCAGCGCGGCAGCTGGATCGGCTTGAGCGCCCCGCAGTCGCTGCTGACGAAGCGGCCCTGCTGGGTCATCTGGATGGTCTCGGGCTGGCCCTTGACCACGGTCTTCATCGTCATCTGCGTGCTGTAGGAGGTCGGGCTGTTGACGGTGTAGTCGCCCTCGCCCGAGCTGGGCGGGTTGCCGTTGCACTGGAAGCTGTAGTGCAGGGTGTTGCCGCTGCGCTGGCTGACCTGGTGGGTGCAGCGGCCGTCGGCCCGCGGCACGTCGCCACCCTCGGTCTGCTCCTTGCTGAGGCACAGGCGCACGCTGGCCGGCGCGCTGCCCATGCCCACGCCCTGCTGGGCCATCATCTGCTCGACCATCTTGCGCTGCTCGGGCGGCAGCGCCGCCAGCCGCGCCTGGGCCTGGGCCATCTGCGCCTCCATCTGGCCGCTGCCGGACTTCATCTGCTGGGTCTGTTCCCACAGGCCGGGCTGCAGGCGGGTCTGGGCCGCGGCCGCGGCCGACAGGCCCAGCAGGACCCAGCATGCGGTGCGGACCACGCGCGCTTGAATGTGGTGTGTCATGGCATCCCTCCAGCACGCAGCATGCGCCCGCATCCGGCGTGCGGGCAAGGCCCGCCCTGGGGGGACGGGGCCCTCGAATCAGGGGGTGGCCAGCGCGGTGCGCAGCCAGTCGGCAAAGGCCGCGCACTCCCAGCGGTCCATCGTGCCGGGCTTCCAGCACAGGTGGTGGTGCAGCGGCGAGGGCACGCTGCGCGGCGACAGGCGCACCAGGCGGCCGCTGTCCAGCCAGCTCAGGCCCAGGCGCAGGCGCATCAGCGCCACGCCGAAGCCGGCGGCGGCGGCGTCGAGCACCAGGCCGACGTCGTTGAACTGGGCGCCGCCGGTGGGCTCGGGCAGCGCGATGCCGTGGGCCTGGAACCAGGTGCTCCAGGGCTCCAAGGGGGTGCGGATCAGGCGGGCGCGGCGCACATCGTCGGCGCTGGCGAACGCGCCGAAGGGGCCGGCCTCGTGCAGGTACTCGGGGCTGCAGACCGGGGTGACTTCGTCGCTGAGCAGGCGCACCTGCTCCAGGCCCGGGTAGGGGCCGGCGCCGTAGCGCACCTCCAGGTCGGCCTCCTCGGCCTTGGTGTCGGCCAGCGGAATGGCCACCTGCAGCACCAGCTCGATCTCGGGGTAGGCATGGCGGAAGTGCGACAGCCGCGGCAGCAGCAGCTGGCGCGAGAAGGTGGGCGTCACCGCCAGCCGCAAGCGCGCGCTGGCGCCGCTGGATGCCGCGCGGCCTGGCACCTGGGCCAGCGACTGCAGCCCCTGGCGCACCGGCGCCAGGTAGGCCTGGCCCTCGGGCGTGAGGCCGAAGTCGCGCAGGAAGAGCTTGCAGCCCAGCTGGGTCTCGAGCTGGCGGATGCGGTGGCTGACGGCGCTGGGCGTGACGCTCAGCTCATCCGCGGCCTGGGTCACGCTGCGCAGCCGGGCCAGCGCCTCGAAGGCCTGCAGGCACTGGATGGGTGGGATGCGATCAGCCGCCATCTCAGGCGCTGGTGAACACCGTCAGCACGCCGGTGTAGCCGTAGAGGTGCCGATGGGCGATCTCGCCGGCGGCGAAGAAGCCCACCAGCGGCACCTCGCCCAGCGCGTGGCGCAGGATGCGCAGCTCCTCGCTGTCGCCGCCGAAATGCGGCCCGCCACGGCCGGTGCAGCTGACGTAGTGGGCGCCGAGGATGCGCCGCGGCGGCGCGCTGCCGTCGCCATCGACCTCGTCGCGGATCTCGGCGCAGATGCGCACCAGGTCGCGCCGCGCGGCCACCGGGTCGCGGGTGCAGAAGGCCAGCGACATGCCGGGCTCGACCTGGTCGGCCACCGCCACCGCCTCGCGCAGCGGGTCGATGCCGATCAGGTGGCGCACCCGCGTGTCGCCGCCGAACTGGCCGCCGGGGCCGCGCGCCGCGTCGCCCTCGTCGGTCAGGCCGACCAGGGTGTGGCGCAGCGCGGCCATGGCCTGGCGCGGCTCGTCCAGCGACACCTGCAGGTCCTGCAGCAGCTGCGGCAGCGCCGGCTGGCCGTCGAGCGTGGCCACCAGGTTGCGCTCGGCGCCGGTGACGCGGCGCGTCGGACCCACCGGCTGGCAGCCCTGGGTGACGCGGGATACCAGGCCCACCGAGGGCGCGAAGGCCACGCCCGAGAGCCCGCCCTGCATGGGTTCGCCGCCGGCCCAGTGGCGCCGGTGCAGGCGGGCACTGGGCAGGCCGCCGAACAGGTAGCCGCTGCGGGTGCGCTCGGCCAGCTCGTTCAGCAGCGCACCCAGCTCGGGCAGCTCCGGGTCGGCATGGACCAGGGCGCTGCCGGCCCAGTCATCGGCCAGCGGATGGCGGCCATCGAAGCAGCGGAATTGCGCCACCGGCAGGTCGATCAGCCACAGCACCAGCGCCGGTTCGTCCAGGTACTCGACGCCATCGGCCGCCAGGCCCCAGGCGGCGGCACCGGCCCAGGCCACGCCCGGCCAGCGGCGGCGCGCCTCGTCCAGGCACTCGGCGGCACGCTCGGCAAAGCCCTCGCTCAGGTACAGCAGGCCCAGCGTGGGGCGCCAGCCGGGCCGCTGCGCGGCCTGGGCATCGATCTGCGCGGCGGCCAGCGCCAGCGCCATGCCGGCGTCAGGGTGGGTGGCGTGCGCCGCGAGGCAGGCGGAGGCGCTCATCGCCGGCTGGCAGCTCCCTTGCGGGCCGGCGCCTTGGGCGCGGCGGCACTGGCGCGGGCGCCGGCGGCCACCGCGCCGGCCGCGGTCTTGGCCACGGTGGCGGGCACCGCGACGGCCTTCTTCAGCGTCTCGCCGGCGGCATCAAAACTCTGCTTGACCATCGCGCTGGCCAGGTTCTTGGCGGCGTCGGTGGCGCTGTCCTTCATCGCGTTGGTGGCCAGCTCGGTGAACTGCTTGGTCAGCGCGCCCCACCACTGCATCGGATCGACCGCGCCCGGCGCGGCCGCCGCCGGGGCCGCCGCGGCCTTCTTGCGCGGCGCCGCCTTGGCCTTCGGCGCAGCGGCCGGGGTGGCGGCGGGCGGCTCGGCGACCTCGGGCATCTTCAGCGTCATCGCCTCGCGCAGGTCGCCCATCGAGACGTTCATGGTCTTCAGCGTGGACAGCGTCATGCGCTGCACCTCCAGCGCCTGGATCGTGGCGCCCAGCATGCGGGCGTTCTGCTCCAGCCAGAACTGCACGGTGCGCAGCTCCTCGATGCGCTTTTCCAGCTCCTCGGGGTTCAGCGTGGGCGCGACCCACTGGCCGATGCCCGGCAGCGCCGAACCGGCGTTCTTGACCAGCCCCTGCAGGAACTCGAAGCCCGGAACCATCTTGGCGAAATCGGTGGCACTGCTCATGCCTTGTCTCCTCGTGCGGCCTGTGATGGTCGATTGTGCGCTCAGCTGGCTTGCACCGGGCCTACGGCGCGCCCGGCCCGAGCCGGGTCAGGCGAAAGCCGGCACGCTGCAGGCGCTGCGGCAGGCCGTCCTCGCCCACCAGGTGCAGCGCACCCACCGCCACCAGCGGGCGGGCGCCGGCCGCGTGCAGGCGCTCGATGTGGGCGGCCATGCGGGCGTTGCGCTGCAGCACCACGCGGTCGAACTCGGCGCGCTGCTGCGCGGTATCCAGGCAGCGGCACCAGCGCGGGTAGGCGCTCAGCGTGGCCAGGTCACCGGCTGCCCAGGCCTCGGCCAGGCGGTTCACCACGGCCATCGAGGCGGGGTTCTCCAGCTCGTCGAGCGCCTGGCGCAAGGTGTCCAGTTCGTCGCCACCCACCAGGGCCTGGACCTGCTGGTCCACCGTCTCGATCGACTCCACCGGCCGGCGCGCCTGGTGGAAGCGCTGCGACAGCATCGGCTCCTGGCCCCAGGCCGGGTCCAGACCGGCGCCGCGGGCCGACAGCGCCAGCAGGGTGACGGCCTGCATCGATGGGGTCAGGCCGTCGAGCAGCGTGCCCACGCAGGCCCGCTCCAGCTGGCGGCGCAGCCGCGCGGCCAGGGCCTTGGGCGGCGCCGCCGGCGCGGGGCCGGAGGCGGGCGTTGGCGCGCGCAGGGCGGACTGGGTGTCATCGGCCAGCGGGTCGATCTCGAGCACCAGCCGGTCGGCCTGTTCCAGCGCCAGCGACAGTGCCGGCCCGGGCACGCTCCAGGGCCCGCGCCCCACATGCAGGGTGCCGAACAGCCAGCCGCTGCGGCCATCCTTCTCGTAGCGCCACAGCAGGCCGCGGTCGCGCGCCTGCGCCTGCCACTGGGCGAGCGTGGCGGCGTCGGGGGCCTGGGCGGCCGGCGGGCATGCGGGCGGTTTGGCCAGCGCGGGGGGCGCCAGCCCCACCAACGCCGAGCACAGCAGCGCCGACCACAGCCGGGCCACCCAGCCGCGCCATCCACCGGTCATGCCAGTTGCCCGACCGCGTTGTCCAGGCGGCCGAAGGCCTCCTCGCCCAGCGGCTCGGCCGCCACCAGCGACAGGCCGTCGCCCGGCGCCAGGCCCTCGGCCTCGGCCAGACCGCCCAGGTCCGCCGGCTGGGCGGCCAGCATCAGCAGGCTGCCGGCGCGCAGCGGGCGGCGGCGCACGGCCTCGGCCAGGCGTTCGCCCAGGCCCTGCGGCAGCGCCGCACCCAGGTCCAGCGCGCCCAGCGCCTGACCATTGCGCCGCCAGAGCAGCGGCACCGACAGGCGGCCGCCGCGCCAGGCCTCGCCCAGTTCGTCAGGCGTCACCGCCACCGGGCTGAAGCCGGCGCTCAGCGACTCGCCGTCCTGCTGCCAGTCCTGGCCCAGCGCCAGCAGGCGCAGGCCGTCGAGCGCCTGGCCGGCATCGGCGCCGGTGTCGATGTCGCCGGTGATCGCCACCAGGCCGGGCACGGCCTGCAGCGGCGCGGCGGCGCCGAACCAGGCCTCGCGCGCGCCCATCAGCGCGTCGCTGGCCACGCGGCGCAGCGGGCCCTCCGGCGGCGCCAGCAGCCGAGCCGCGGCGCGCGGCAGCGGCGCCATGCACATCGCCGGATCGAAGGGGAAGGCATGCCGCGCCTTGCCCTGGTTGAGCGTGGTGGACAGGTCCTCCAGCTGCGGCGACAGGAAGTTCCAGTCATCGAGCAGCTGCTGCAGGCGGGTGGCGATGTCGGTGGCGTAATGCGCCTGGGTGAGGTCGCGCGAGACAACGACCAGCTGGCCGTCACGCGAGCCGTCCTGGTAGGTGGCGAGTTTCATCGGGGCAGTTCCTGCCGGGCTGGAATTGGTGGCAGTATTGTCCAATGGCCGCCCACGCCACCCGACGTTGGCTGCAGTACCCCGCCCCACCCCGTCCGGACCGGTGGGCGCGTCCCATGGCCGGCCTGGGGCTGCTGCTGGGTGTGGGCGCCGTCCACCTGGCGCTGATCGACGCCGCCATGCGCGCCGCGCCGCCCGGCCACGCGGCCGCGGCCCTGGTGGCACCGAGCGGCCTGCGGGTGCGGCTGCAGGCGGCGCCGGTGGACGACACCCCCGCGGACCACCCGGCGATGACCGTGCCGGCCACGGCCCCGACGCCACCGCGACGGTCAGCTGGGCCGCCGCCCGAGCCCCCCGCCCCGATGCCGACGGCGCCGCCGGCCCCTGCAGCCACCCTGCCGATCGTGCCGTCCGAGCCGACCGACCACGCCTGGCCCCGCTACGCCACCCGGCTGCCGCCGCCGCGCACGCTGCGCTTTGCGGTCAGCCGCGGCGAGGCGCGCGGCGAGGGCCGCTGGGAGTGGCAGCACGACGGCCAGCGCTTCAGCTCGCACCTGAGCGCCGAGCTCGACGGCCGCCGCCTGATCGAGCAGCACAGCCAGGGCGGCTTCGACGGACATGGTCTGGCGCCCGAGCGCGCGCTGGAGCGCGAGGCCCGCGGTGCCGCGCGCGCGGTGAACTTCCAGCGCGAGCAGGGCTGGCTCAGCTTCTCGGGCCGGGCGCAGGCCTGGGCCCTGCCCGAGGGCGCGCAGGACCGGCTGAGCTGGCTGCCGCAGCTGCTGGCGGTGCTGGCGGCGCAGCCGCAGTGGGCGGTGGGCGCCACGCTGCGGCTGCCGGTGGCGGGTGCCGACGGCGACCTGGGCGCCTGGGACTGGACCCTGGTCGACACCGAGCCGCTGGACGGCCAGCCTGCGCTGCACTGGCAGCGTCCGGCGCGCCGCCCGTACGACCACCGGATCGACCTCTGGCTGGAGGCCCAGGCCCCGCACTGGCCCCTGGCCTGGCAATGGTTGCGCACGCCGGGCGGAAGTGCGGTACGCTGGAGCCGGCTGGACGAGGCGCCTTGAAAAGCACCCCCCGGTCGCCACCTGCGAGGCCTGAGGGTGACTCTCCCTCCGACCACAACCATGACTGATGGAGGGCTTTCGATGATCGTGCTCTACAACTCCGACAGCTTCGCGGTGATGCAGATCGACCTGCCGGCCACCTCGGGTGATGCGGTCAGCGGCATCGAGATCGTCGACAAGCAGACCCGCAAGGGCATCTTCCTGGACGGTGAACTGGCCGAGCTGTTCCGCGCCCAGGTCGAGGCGCTGGCCGACGACGACGAGATCGACCCGGCCGACATCGACGCCCACCTGGCGCGCTACACCGGCGCCGGCTGGCAGCCCACCGTCCTGCACTGAGCGGCTGAGCGCTGCGGCGGCGCAGGGCTTGCCCCCGGGCGCCGGCTTTGCCAAGATCGGCCGGGCAGATGGCGGCCCGGGGGCCGCCCCACTCCCGGAGGTATCTCGGATGGTCAGGCGCCGGCTGGATGCGACGACGCTGCTGCCCTCACCCGGACTGGCCGAGGCGCCGGTGCTTGACCGGCGTTGCACCCACTTCGTGCTGCTGCTGGTGCTGGGCCAGGGACCGCGCCTGCAGCTGCGCCGCGACTGGGGCAGCCTGCTGTCGCTGGTGGGTCGCCACCTGGTGTGGCCGCAGCCGGTGCTGCGGCGTCTGCGCGAGTACCTGTCGCGCCGCTGCGCCGGCAACCGGCTGTGGGACGGACACGAGAAGCTGGGCGACGCCGCCTTCATCGCCCGCCACGGCGTCTGGCGCGGCCCCTATGAAGAGGGCAGCCTGTTCTTCCACCTGGATGAACACCTGAAGGACGAGCCCAAGGACCTGATGGCGCTGCTGCGCGCCACTGCCGACTGGCTGGGGGCCGACCTGCGCCGCCAGCAGACCCTGGTCGAGCGCAACCTGGACGCGCTGGCCGGCCTGCTGCAGCTCAACCCGGCCGAGCGCGCGCTGCTGCTGTACGGCACGCTGGCGCGCTACCAGCGCGAGCTGCGCGGCCTGCTGGTGGAGTTCAAGGTGGGCAGCGCGCAGGAGGCCTATGCGCTGCTGGCCGGCGTGGCTGGCGTCGATGAGCGCGAGGTGGCCGACGCGCTGCGCACCGGCTCGCGGCTGGAGCGCATCGGCATGGTCGAGAACCTGATCTCCGAGCACAACATCACCGACCTGGCCGACCTGATGAAGGTGTCGGAGCAGCTGCCGCCGGTGCTGATGCGCGAGTACCACGGCCCCGACGAGCTGATGGCGGTGTTCACCCGGCCCGCCGAGCGCAGCACGCTCAGCAGCGAGGACTTCGCCTTCGTGGCCGACGATGTGGCGGTGATCAGCCGGCTGCTGGAGCAGGCCGTGGCGCGCAAGGCCAGAGGCGTCAACGTGCTGCTCTATGGCCCGCCGGGCACCGGCAAGACCGAGCTGGCGCGGGTGTGCGCCGAGCGCGCCGGCCTGCAGCTCTACGAGGTGGAGTACGCCGACCGCGAGGGCCATCCGCTGGGCGGCCGCGACCGCTACCGCTCGCTGCAGATCAGCCAGGTCTTCCTGGACGGCAGCGCCCGCGTGGCGCTGCTGTTCGACGAGGTGGAGGATGTCTTTCCCACGCTGTCGGGCGACACCGCACAGCTGGTGGCGCGGCTGGATGCCGGGGATGGCGGCACCGGCACCGTCAGCGGCAAGGCCTGGGTCAACCAGATCCTCGAGAACAACCCGGTGCCGGTGATCTGGGTGACCAACCGCATCGAGCAGATCGACCCGGCCTTCCGGCGCCGCTTCCAGTACCACCTGGAGCTGACCTCGCCGCCGCCCGGCGCGCGCGAGGCCCTGGTGCGGCGCGCACTGGCCGAGCTGCCGGTGGACGACGCGCTGGTGGCGCGCCTGGCCGGCCGCCCTGGCCTGACGCCGGCGCAGATCCGCACCGCCGCCCGCTTCGCCCGTCTGGCCGGCAGCGAGGCCGATGCGCAGGCCCTGATCGAGCGCCAGCTGGCCCATGCCGACAAGGCGCTGGGCCGGCGCGCAGCCGGCGCCGCCGCGCGGCCGGCGGTCACGCACTGGGATCTGTCGCTGCTGAACATCGACAGCCGCTTCGACCTGCCGGCCATCATCGAGGCGCTGCGCCGCCGCGGCCACGGCACGCTGTGCTTCCATGGCCCGCCGGGTACCGGCAAGACCGCACTGGCCGAGCACATCGCCAACGCGCTGGGCCGGCCACTGATGGTGCGCCAGGCCTCAGACCTGGTCAGCAAGTTCGTCGGCGAGACCGAACAGGCCCTGGCCCGCATGTTCCAGGAGGCGGCCGCCGAGCAGGCGGTGCTGCTGCTCGACGAGGCCGACAGCTTCCTGCGCAGCCGCCGCCTGGCCGAGCGGCACTACGAGATCACCGAGGTCAACGAGATGCTGCAGGGCATGGAGCGCCATGCCGGGCTGTTCATCTGCACCACCAACCTGTTCGAGGAGCTGGACGAGGCGGCGCTGCGCCGCTTCACCTTCAAGATCCAGTTCAAGCCGCTGGACACCGCCCAGCGCCAGCGGATGTTCGTCGCCGAGGCGCTACAGGGGCAGGCGGCGGGGCTGGATGCCGAGCGCCGCAGCCGCCTGGCCGCACTGGACCAGCTCACCCCGGGCGACTTTGCGGCCGTGCAGCGGCAGGCCGAGCTGCTGGGACAGGCGCTGACGCCCGATGAATTCCTGAGCCAATTGGAGGGAGAACACCGGCTCAAGCCCCAGGTCCGGCAACAGCGGCGCATGGGTTTCTGAACCCGTCACGGCGTGGCTTGCAGGTGGGGTCGGCGGGAATGGAGCGTGCGCTCGTCACGAATCAGGGGTTCAGTTGCTTGCGGGAATTCCGATAACAAGGGATAAACCTGCCCAGTGATGGATTCCCAGACTATCGTCCCCTTTGCCAACGGCGTGGCCAGCCTCAGTGCCGCGCTGATGGGCATCCTGCTCTTCGCCCTGATCGGCCACGCCGACGAGCGCCTGCGCGCCGGCCGCCAACCCGGTGCGCTGGGCTGGCTGGCCGCGCTGTCGCTGGCCGGCGGCAGCGGCCTGTGGGCCATGCTGTGCGTGGCATTGGCCGGCATGGGCCTGCCCTGGGACCTGTTTTTCCGCCCGGCCCTGCTGGCGGTCAGCTGGGGCGTGGCGATTGTCGGCATGGCCGGCATGCTGTCGCTGTCGCTGCTGTGGTCGCACCGGCCCTGGCTGCGGGTGCCGGTGCAGGCCCTGGTGCTGGGGGGGCTGTGGCAGCTGGTGGCGGCGGTCGCGGCGGGCTCGCTGCAGTGGCCGGCCCAGCATGTGCTGCTCGAGACCCAGGCGATTGCCGTGGGTGCGATCAGCCTGGGCGCCCTGGTGGGCCTGGGCTGGCTGGGCCATCCACGCTTCAGCCAGGTGGCGCGCGTGGAGGTGCGGGTGTGGGTGGGGGCGCTGGCCTTCGGCCTGCTGTGCGGGCTGGCGGCCGAGCTGAGCGTCAGCGCCCTGGCTTTCGCGCCGCTGCCACCGGGCCCGCGCGGCGACGGCGCCGACCCGGGCGTGGTCTGGCTGCTGTGCGGCGCAGCCACCGGCCTGCTGGTGCTGGGCGTGTTCGGAGCCCTGGCCGACGCCGGCTCGCGCCGCCGCCAGGCCAGCCTGCGCGCCTCGCTGAACGTGGCCCAGGAGCGCCTGCGCGAACAGGCGCTGTCCGACCCCCTGACCCGTCTGCCCAACCGCGCGCTGTTCGAGGAGCGCCTGGCCGAGCAGCTCGACAAGGTGCCCGCCGGCGAGCGTGAATCGCTGGCCGTGCTGTTCATCGACCTGGACGGCTTCAAGCCGGTCAACGACTCCTTCGGCCATGCCGCCGGCGATTCGGTGCTGGCCGAGGTGGGCGAGCGCCTGCGTGGCCTGGTCGAACCGCAGGACCTGGCCGCGCGCGTGGGCGGCGACGAGTTCCTGCTGCTGCTGCAGCTCGATGGCGACGCCAGCCGCGGCCCGCGCACCGCCCAGGCGGTGCTCAAGGCCATCTCGCGGCCCTACCGCCTGCCCAACCTGGTCGAGGTCAACCTGTCGTGCTCGATCGGCATCGTCACCTACCCGGCGCATGGCCCCGGCAACAAGCTGATCGCCAACGCCGACGCGGCGATGTACGCGGCCAAGCGCGCCGGCGGCTCGTCCTTCGCGGTGTTCGCGCCCAGCATGGACCAGGACGCGCGGCTGCAGCTGGAGCTTCAGCACGACCTGCGCACCGCGATCGAGCGCCACGAGCTGGAGCTGTACTACCAGCCCAAGGTGCATGCACTCTCAGGCCAGATCACCGGTGCCGAGGCCCTGGTGCGCTGGAACCACCCCACCCGCGGCATGATTTCACCGGCGGTCTTCATCCCGGTGGCCGAGCGCTTCGCGCTGATCAGCGCGCTGGGTTACTGGGTGATCGAGGACGCCTGCCGCCAGGTGCGCGAGTGGCTGGACCAGGGCCTGCGCATGCGCGTGGCCGTGAACCTGAGCATGCAGCAGTTGCGCCAGGACGACCTGGTGCCGCGCATCCGCGCCGCGCTGGAACGCTACCGCATCGAGCCCTCGCTGCTGACCTTCGAGATCACCGAGTCGGTGGCCATGGAGGACACCACCATGCGCGCCTTCGGTGCGCTGGCGGGCGTGGGCGTGTCGCTGTCGATCGACGACTTCGGCACCGCCTATTCCAACTTCGCCGCACTGCGCAAGCTGCCGGCCAAGCAGCTGAAGATCGACCGCAGCCTGTTCACCGACATCGACGAGAGCGGCGACGCGCTGGCCGTGGTCGACGCGATGATCAAGATGGCCCACGCGCTGGGCCTGAAGGTGGTGGCCGAAGGGGTGGAAACCGAACGCCAGCGCGACTTGCTGCTGGCCCTGCACTGCGACGAGTTCCAGGGCTACCTCTACGGCCGCCCGATGCCGGCGGCGATGCTGTCGCTGTGGGCGCTGGGCGAGGGCGAGACGCACCCGGTGGACTTCCGGGCCTCCCTCTACGACCCCCGAGTTCTCATCAACTGATGCCCCAGGCTAGCCGCGCCGCGCCGCGACGGCCGCCGCGAGTGTGCGCAGCAAGGGCTCGGTGTCGGCCCAGCCGATGCACGCGTCGGTGATCGACACGCCGGGCTTCAGCGCCTGGCCGGGCACCGCGTCCTGGCGGCCTTCTTCCAGGTGGCTTTCGATCATCACGCCGGTGATGCGGCGCTCGCCGGCGGCGATGCGTGCCGCCACGTCGGCGCCCACCTCGATCTGGCGGCGGTGCTGCTTGGACGAGTTGGCGTGGCTGAAGTCGATCATCACCTGCTCGCGCAGGCCGTTGGCGCGCAGCACCGCGCACGCGGCGTCGACATCGGCGGCGGCGTAGTTGGGCTGCTTGCCGCCGCGCAGGATCACATGGCAGTCGGCGTTGCCACGGGTCTCGAAGATCGCCGCCTGGCCCATCTTGGTCATGCCCATGAAGGCATGCGCGGCGCTGGCCGCGACGATGGCGTCGGCCGCCACCTTGACGCCGCCGTCGGTGCCGTTCTTGAAGCCCACCGGGCAGGACAGGCCGGACGCCAGCTGGCGGTGGCTCTGGCTTTCGGTGGTGCGGGCACCGATCGCGCCCCAGGCCACCAGGTCGGCGATGTACTGCGGCGACAGCAGGTCGAGGAACTCGGTGCCGGCCGGCAGGCCCATGCCGGCCACCTCCAGAAGCAGCGCGCGGGCGCGGCGCAGGCCCTCGTTGATGCGAAAGCTGCCGTCGATGCGCGGGTCGTTGATGTAGCCCTTCCAGCCCACCGTGGTGCGCGGCTTCTCGAAGTAGACGCGCATCACCAGCAGCAGCTCACCCGAGAGTTCGTCGTTCAGCGCCTTCAGCCGCTGCGCGTAGTCGATGGCCTGCGCGTGGTCATGGATCGAGCAGGGACCGACCACCACCACCAGGCGGTCGTCCTGGCCGGCCAGCACGCGGGCGATGCCGGCGCGCGCGCCCTCGACCACATCCTGCGCGGCCGCGGGCAGCGGCAGTTCGTCCAGCAGCAGCGCCGGGGAAATCAGCGGTCGCACCGCGCCGATGCGCAGGTCGTCGACACGGGTGGTGTCCTGGGTGGCGGCAGCCGAGCCGACCTCGTGGTCGTGCTGCCAGTCGTCGGGGCGGGGGGTGCTCAAGCGCGGTCTCCGGAATGCGGCGCGGATCATAGCCGCGTGGCACACTGGCTTTCCTGACGACGCTCCTTCCCACCATGATTCTTGAAATCGCCGACATCCGCATCCAGCCTGGCCGCCAGGCCGAATTCGACGAGGCCATCCAGCGCGGCCTGACCACCGTCATCGCCCAGGCCCCCGGCTTTCGCGGCTTCAAGGTGAACAAGGGGATGGAGAGCCCCGAGCGCTATGTGCTGCAGATCTTCTGGGAGACGCTGGAGGACCACACGGTGGGCTTCCGTGGCTCCGATCTGTTCACCCAGTGGCGCGCCATCGTCGGCCCGTTCTTCGCTCAGCCGCCGGTGGTCGAGCACTTCACGCTGCTGGCGCGGTCCTGAACACACCGTGCTCATGACAACAGGGGACCCGCGGGTCCCCTGTGTCGTTCATGGGTGGTGGCCTGGCCTTACTGGGCGGCCACGGCCTCGATCGACAGCGTGATCGTGACTTCGTCGCCGACGTAGGGCACGTACTTGCTGGCGTTGAACTCGCTGCGCTTGATCACGGTGCTGGCGTTGGCGCCGATGGCGTCGACCTTCATCATCGGATGGGCCTGGTTGACGAAGTGGGTCACCGTCAGCGTGACCGGCTTGGTGACACCCTTGATCGTCAGGTTGCCCTCGATCGAGGCGGGCTTGTCGCCGTCGAAGACCACCTTGGTCGACTTGAAGGTGGCGGTGGGGAACTTGGCGGTGTCCAGGAACTCCTCGCCCTGGATGTGGCCGTTGAACAGGCTGGAGCCGGTGTCCACCGAGGTGGTGTCGATCGTCACGTCGACCGAGCCGGTCTTCGCGGCCTTGTCGAACACCACCGAGCCACTGACCTTGTTGAACTTGCTCAGCTGGGTGGACATGCCCAGGTGGTTGTACGAAAAGCGCGGGAAGGTGTGCGTCGGGTCGACGTTGTAGGTCACCGGGGCGGCGATGGCGGGGATGGCGGCGGCCAGCACGGTGGCGGCGAAGAGCGAACGCAGGTTCATCGAGAAACTCCCTGACAGGGTGGGTGAGAAGAAGGAGGCGGGCATCACAGCGGCGCCATGCCGCTGATCGCCAGCTTGAAGTTGACGACGACGTCGTTGGCCACCATCGAGGTATCGGCCCACTCGCCCTCGCCGATCTTGAAATCGAGGCGCTTGATGGTGAACGAGCCGGTGGCGGTGGTGGCGCCGCCGGCCTGGGTCAGGGCCACCGGCACGACGATGTCCTTGACGTTGCCCTTGACGCTGAGCTTGCCGGCCACCTCGAACTTGCCGCCGCCCAGGCCCTTGATCGCGCTGGACTGGAACGAGGCCGTCGGGAACTTGGCCACGCCGAACCACTCGGGCTTGGGCAGTTCGGCATCGGTCTCCTTGGCACCGAAGCTGGCGCTGCCGGTCTGGATGGCGAAGCTGACCTGGCCGGCCTCGGGCTTCTTGGGGTCGAAGCGCATCTGGGCGGTCCACTGCTTGAAGCGGCCCTGCATGGCCACGCCCATCTGCTTGGCGCTGAAGCCGATCTCGCTGGTGGCGGGGTTGACCACCGGGTCGGCGGCCAGGGCCGTGGCGCTGAAGAGCGCGAGCACGGCGGGGATCAGAACACGGTTCATCGGAACACTCCTGTGGGGGCTCAGCGGCCCGGACGCATGCGGTTGAGCAGGCCATCGCGGTCGATGACATGGTGCTTGATCGCCGCGGCCACATGCAGCACGACCAGCAGCGCCATCAGCCAGGCCAGGGATTCGTGCCAGGGCTTGATCAGCTCGGCCAGGGCCTCGTCCTTGGGCACGAAGTCGGGCAGCGGCAGCACGCCGAACCAGACGATCGGGAAGCCCTTGGCCGAGCTGTAGGCCCAGCCCACCAGCGGCACCAGGAAGAACAGCGCGTACAGCGCGTGGTGCGTGGCGTGCGCGGCCAGTTGCTGCCAGCGCGGCGCGGGCAGGTCGGCCGGCGGGCGGTGGGTCAGGCGCCAGACCAGGCGCAGCGCCGACAGGGCCAGGATGGTCACGCCCACCCACTTGTGCCAGTTGTAGAGCTTGAGCTTGGCCAGCGAATTGGGCAGGTCGGCCATGTACAGGCCGACGCCGAAGGCGCCGACGATCATCAGGGCCAGCAGCCAGTGCAGCGCGATCGCGACGCCGGTGTAGCGTTCAGTGGAGTTCATCGTTGAAGGTCTCGACGGGATGGACGAGAGTGTCCGATCCACCGGCGGCCCGGTGGTTCACCCCGATGCACGACGCACTTCAGCGGATTTGAAGCGTCGGCTCGACCCGGCGCGCCGCCGCCGGCGCCACCTGCAGTGCCTGCAGGGCCTGGGCGTCGGCCGCCGTCAGCAGGCCGTGGCGGCTGGCGAAGTCCAGCGTGGCCAGGCCGGCATCGGTGGTCAGCGCGCCGGCGCGCACCTGGGCCAGCGCCTCGTCGAGCGGCAGGCAGCGAAAGCCCGCCACCTCGCCGTCCTGGTTCTGCGGCACGCGGCCCGGCGGCAGGGCCAGGTCGAAGACGAACAGCCACTCGCGCTGCAGGCCCTCGGGGATGTCGCAGTGCAGTTCGAACACCCGGCCCGGCCGCAGGGCGGTCAGCTCGTCAGCCTGCAGGCCGGCCTCCTCCCAGGCCTCGCGCAGCAGCGCCTCGCGCGGGGTCTGGCCCAGTGGCACGCCGCCGCCGATCAGGTTGTCCAGCATGCCTGGATCGGTGGGCTTGTGCGGCGAGCGCTGGGCGATCCAGAGGTGGCTGGGGCGGCCGTCGGGGCCCGCCAGGTAGCCATTGCAGTGGGCACCGAAGGTCAGCGCGCCCCAGAAGCGCGCGGCGGCGCGCTCGATCACCGCGTGGCGCCGGCCGGTCTCGTCCAGCCACGGATAGGGTTCGTCGCGCCAGGCACGGATCAGGCCCTGGGCCCGCAGCGCGCGGTGCACCTGGTCCAGCGCCGCGTCCAGCGCCGCGCCGGGTTCGGCGCGCAGCCGCAGGGCGCCGGGCGCGCGGTGGAACAGGACGGGCCAGGCGGCCAGGGCGTCACGCTCGGCCCAGGCGACGCTGCCCAGGCCAGGCGCGCCGTCGCCGTCGCCCAGCAGGACCGGGCAGCGCCGGGCCGGGTCGTGGTCGCGGGCGCGTCGCAGGCAGGGCCAGGCGCTGCTCATGGGGGCAGCGGCCGCCGGGGCGCCAGTCTGCGTGATGGGGGCATGCGCGCGAGTATCGCAGCGCGGACCGGTGGCCGGCTCAGAGCGCCGGCAGACGGATCTCGAACTGCGCGCCGCCGCCCTCGGCGTTCATCGCGATGATGCGGCCGCGGTGGGCGGCCATGATCTTGCGGCAGATCGCCAGGCCCAGGCCGGTGCCGCCCGAGCCGTCCTTGGTGCGGGTGGACTGGGTGAAGGGGGCGAAGATGCTTTCCAGCTCGTCGGGCGGGATGCCCGGGCCGTGGTCGCGCACGTGCACGATCAGCTCCTCGCCCTGGCGCGACCAGCGGGTCTCGATGACCGAGTCGGCCGGGGCGAAGCGCAGCGCGTTGGCCAGCACATTGCGGATCACCTGCTGCAGCCGGAAGGCGTCGCCATGCGCCAGCATCGGCAGACCCTCGTCGGGCAGCGCCAGGTGGATGCCCCGGCTGGAGGCCAGCGGCGCCAGCTCGGCCACCACCTCGCGCACCGTGGGGACCAGGTCGATCACGGCCAGCTCGCTGCGGCCGAAGGTGGCCTCCAGCTGCGACAGGTCGAGCAGGGCCTCAACCAGCGTCAGCATGCGCTCACCGCCGGCATGGACCATCGAGAACATCTGCTGCTCGCGGCTGTTGGCCGCGGCCCGGTCACGGCCCAGCTCGGAGAAGCCGAGGATGCTCTGCAGCGGCGTGCGCAACTCGTGGCTGACATTGGCAATGAACTCGCCCTTGGCGGCATTGGCCTGCTCGGCGGCCTCCTTGGCCTCGCGGGTGCGGCGCTCGGCCTCGCGGAATTCGCTGACGTCGACCAGGCAGGTGATGGTGCCGCCGGCGCGGCCGCCGGGGTCGGCAAAGGCCATGTGGCGCACCACCACGTCGCGCAGCAGGCCGCGGCCGTCGCGCAGCTGGGTTTCGTGCTGGGCGGCGCTGCCCCGCTGCAGCAGGCCGGCGCCCAGCGCCGGCGCCAGCGCGGTGGCGGTTTCCTCGCCCAGTGCGGGCAGGGCCTGCTGGCCCAGCAGCGCCGGGGCATCGCGGCCGGTGAACTCGCACCAGGCCCGGTTGACCCGGACGAAGCAGCCCAGGGCGTCCTGCACCGCCATCGGCACCGGGCTGACCTCGAACAGGCGGTCGGTGAAGGCGTCCTGGGCGGCCAGCGTGCCCTGGGCCTGGCGCAGGTCGGCGCTGACCAGCTCGTGGCCGCGCAGGCTGCGCCAGGCCAGGGCGGTCAGCGCGGCGATCAGCGCCAGGGCGAGGGTGCCGCCGATCAGCGCGCCGTGGCGCACCTCGCCCAGGCGGTCCTCGACCGTGGCGAGCGGCGTCTGCACCAGCACCACCAGCGGCGCCCGGCGCACCGAGCGCCAGGCCAGCAGGCCGTCGACATCGTCCAGGCCGCGGGCGGCCTCGACGCCGGACTCGCGGTCCGGCAGGTGGCGGGTGAACAGGTCCAGCTGCGCCTGCCGGCTGCCCGGCAGCGCGCGCAGGTTCTCGGTGGCCGCCACCAGCGTGCCGTCGTAGGCGAGCAGTGCGCCATCGACATGCGTGCCGCTGAGGGTGAGCTGCTGCTGGTTGGCGATGAAGTCGGTGCTGATCAGGGCCACCAGCTGGCCCGCCTCGCCCGGCAGCGGCCAGGTCAGCGGCAGCACGGCCACGCCGGCCGGGGCGCGCTCGCCGCGCGCCAGCTGGGCCAGGTCACGCACCGTCTGCAGCGGCGCCAGGCCGCCGGGTCCGGCGGTGACCGCTGCGCGCGGCAGCTGCAGGCCGCGCGCACCGGGCTGGGAGCTGGCACGCACGCGGCCCTCGCTGTCGAGCCAGCTGATGCTGCGCACGAAGGGCAGGCCCCGAACGGTGGCGCCCAGCAGGTTGTCGACCTGGGCGGGCGCGTCGGGCTCGGCCTCGATGGCCGGCGCCAGCGTCTGCAGGGCCAGCTCGGTGCTGCCGATCAGGCGCGCGGTCTGGTCCTCCAGCACCCGGGCATACAGCTCGGCGCGGCCCTGCACGTCGGTCTCGATCTCGAACCGCTCGTAGCGCACGAAGGCCGCCAGGCCCAGCACCACCGTCAGCGCCAGCAGCAGCCCGGCCCAGGGCAGCGCATCGCTGCGCAGCCAGCGCGGCAGCGAGCCGGGCGCGGCACTCACCGGAGGGGGCTCCGATCAGGGTGCATCGTCAGCGCACCACCACCTCGCCCAGGCCGGCGCGCTGGGCCGCCGCAGCCAGGCGGCCGTCCTTCTTGATCTGCGCCACGAAGGCGTCGGCGCGCGCCAGCCATTCGGCATCGCCGGGCTTGACCGCGTAGGCGTAGGGCAGCACGTGGAAGGGCTTGCTGGGCGGCACCAGGCGGGCCCAGTCGGCGTTGTCCAGCAGGCGCCGGCTGTAGGGGTAGTCGGTCATGAAGACATCGACACGGCCGGCTTCGAGCTCGCCCTCGCGCGTCTGCGGCGGCTTGACCACCACCATCGTGGCCTGCTTCAGCGCGGCCTTCATCACCGGCTCCATGAACGTGCCGGCCTGCACCGCCACCTGCACGCCGGGCTGATCGATGTCGTCCCAGCTGCGGATCGCGCGGTTGCTGCGGGTGGTGATGCCGTAGATGTCGCTCTGCAGGTAGGGCTGGGTGAACTTCAGCTTCTCGGCGCGGGCTGGCAGCACCGCCACCGCGTGCATGGAGATGTCGCAGCGGTCCCCCAGCAGGTCGTCGATCAGCTTGGGAAACGAGCTTTCGACGTACTGCAGCGACACGCCCAGGTCCTTGGCAAAGGCCGCCGAGAGCTCGATGTCGATGCCGCCGAGCTGCTGCGTGCGCGGGTTGCGCCAGGTGACGCCGTAGTACTCGGGCCAGATGCACACCCGCAGCGTGCCCGAGGCCTTGATGCGATCGGCCACCGGGCCGGCGTGCACCGGGGCAGCGCACAGCGTGGCAAGCGTGGCGACCAGCAGGCTCAGGCGGGTCAGACAGGTCAGACGGGTCAGGGCACGGGGCAAGGTCATGGCGATTCTCCAGCAGGGTCCTGTCGCCGATGTTGCCGCCAACGCGCGCCTCGTTAGGCGCGGAACAGCGCGGCCTTTCGGTTGTTCACCCAGGGATGTCCGGATTGTCGCGCCGGGTGCGTCTTCTTCAGTACGGACCCGCTGATGACAGGCCCGCCCCCCATCCACAAACCCAGGAGATTCACCATGCAACGCTTTCAACGCTCCCTCGCCGCCGCCCTGCTGCCGCTGGCCGCCCTGCTGGCCGCCCCTGCCGCCCAGGCCGTGACCATCGACGACTGGCAGCACACCGTGCCCGCCTGCGCGCCCGACAGCCTGAACTCGCTGCGCAATGCGCAGATCAACGCCCCCTTCGGCTTCGTGCGGGCCAACAACCCGGACGCCCCGCCGCTGGTCTTCACCTGCAACGTGCTGGACTCCTTCGCCACCGCGGTGCCCACCTGGACCCGCCTGGTGCTGCAGTACCGTGACACCGTGGGCGGCCGGGTGAACGCCACGCTGTACCAGAAGGACAAAGTCACCGGCGTCCCCGCGATGATCGCCAACGTGGTGGGCCCGGCCGCCGCGGGCGTCAACAACGTGGCCGTGGCGGTGCCGGGCATGGACTTCGCCCTGAACACGTACTACGTCGTGGTGACGCTGCAGGGCTCGGCGCAGAACCCGCCGCAGGCCCACACCGTGATGCTGGTGCAGTGAGGCTCAGGCCCGCGCCGTGCGGGCCCCATAGGGGCAGTGCCCCGGCCGCGGCCCCACCTGCGGGTGCCGGCGGCAGGTGTCGGGCCGCTGCGCGTAGACCGTGCAGCGGCGTGACGCCGCGTCCAGGTAGCGGCAGTCGCCGCTGGCGCGCCGGGGCAGCGTGAAGACGCCGGACTTGGCGGTGTAGCGCGCGATCTGCCCCGCCTTCTGCAGGCGCCGGGCGATCAGCCGGACCTCTTCGTGTTCGGCCTCGAAGGGGTCGACCAGGCCCAGGCGCACCAGATCGGCCAGCCGCACCTCGACCGGCATGGTGCAGCAGTTGGCCTGGCAGCTGTCGCACAGCCCGTGCCGGTAGCGGGTCCAGGTGGACAGGCGTTCGACGTCGACGATGTGGATCGGGGAGCGCATCGGACCCCGATTGTCCCGCGCGAGGCGGGCCCTGCGGTGGATAACAGGTCGGTAACGACCTGGCGGGAGACTGGCTGCACTTGGTAACACGCGAGGGTCCCGACGAGGATCCGCCGCCTGCCCCGTCCGCCATGACAACCCCGCCCAGCCCCGGCCTGGTCAAGATCCACCTGACGCGCAGCCCCTGCCTGGTGCTGCCCCAGGGCGCATCCGTGCCGCTGTCGCGCAAGGACGCCGCGCTGCTGGCCATCCTGGCGGTGGACGGCAGCGCCGCCAAGGACCTGGTGGCCACCATGCTGTGGCCGCGCGACAACCCGCAGGGCTCGCGTCTGAACCTGCGCCAGCGGCGCTTCCGCCTCACCCGCACCGCTGGCGCACCGCTGGTGGAGGGCGACGACCTGCTGCGCCTGAGCAGCCGCGTCGAAGACCCGCTGGCGGGCGTGGCCGACGGGCCCGGCGCGGCGGTGCCGCCGCTCGGCGCCGAGCTGCTGGACGGCCTGGAGTTCGACGACTGCCCGGACTTTGCCGGCTGGCTGCAGCAGGCCCGCCCGGCCTGGCGGCAGCGCCAGCTCGAACGCATGGCGCGCGAGTCCGACCACCTGGAATCCATCGGCCGCCTGAATGACGCGCTGGCCATGAGCCAGCAGATCGTCGCCGCCAACCCCTACTCCGACCTGGCCCACCGGCGCCTGATCTGGCAGCTGTTCCTGAGCGGCGATCTGGGCAGCGCGATGTCGGTCTACCAGGCCTTCTGCGGCCGCCTGGCCGGCGACCTGGGCGAGCTGCCCGACGACGCCACCCAGAGCCTGGTGGCGCGGATCCGCCAGGGCGAATTCGCCGCCGTGCCCAGCCGCTCGCGCGCCACCGCCCGGCCATGGATGCCCAGCTGTGTCGGCCGCGAGGGCCAGCTGGCCGCACTGCAGCAGGCCTGGGCGCAGCGCCAGCCGGTGCTGATCGAGGGGGCGCCGGGCATCGGCAAGACGCGCCTGATCGGCGAGGCCATCCGCCGCCTGGGCATCCACCGGGCCTTGCATGTGCCGGCCTATGCCGGCGCCTCCGAGCGGCCTTATGCGCTGCTGGCGCGCCTGTTGTCGGCGCTGTGGTCCACACCGCACGGGCTGTGCCCCCAGGGCCAGCGCGGGCTGCCCGAGTGGGCGCTGCGCGAGCTGTCGGCGGTGCTGCCGGAGCTGCATGGCCGCAGCAGCGACGTGCAGGCCACGCGGTTGCTGCGCGCGGTCGAGCTGGCGCTGACCCAGGCCGGGATCGACCTGATCGTGCTGGACGACCTGCAGCAGGCCGATCTGGCCACGCTGGAGCTGCTGCCGGCGCTGGCCCAGCCCACGCTGCCCCCCTGGTGGCTGGCCAGCCGCGCGGGCGAGCGTCCGGCCGCGCTGGACACCTGGATCCGCGCCGCCAGCGCCCCGCTGATGCTGGAGGTGCTGCCGCTGGACCGCGCCGCGATCGGCGCCTTGGTCGCCGACGCCGACACGCTCGGTCCGATGCCCGCGGACGCCGCCGAATCCATCCACCGCGCCTCGGGCGGGCTGCCGCTGCTGGCGGTGGAGCTGATCAAGTCGATGTCCGATGGCTGCTTCGGCGACGGCCTGCCGCCGCCGCAGGACATCGCCAACCACCTGCTGGCGCGCGAGGCCGGCCTGCCCCCGGATGCGCGCCAGCTGGCCCGCACCGCCGCGGTGCTGCGCGCCCCGATCCCGCCGCAGACCGCGGCCGCCATCCTGGGCGACTCGGCCGACCGCTGGCGCCAGGCGCTGCGCCACCTGGACGCCATCCACTGGGTGGATGCCGACGCACGCATGCATGACCTGATCGGCAACTGCCTGCGCGAGGCCATGCCGGCCCTCGACCGCGTCCGGCTGCACGAGCAGATCGCCCACTGGCTGGAGCACAGCGCAGGCCCCTGCGTCGAGGCCGCGCAGCACCATGAGGCGGCCGGCCGGCCCGTGCTGGCCGCCCCGCTGTACGAGCGCGCTGCCCAAGAGGCCGCGCGCGCCGCACGCGTGGCCGAGCAGGCCCGCTTCCACCAGCACGCCGCGCGCTGCTGGGAGGCCGGCGGCCACCTGGACAAGGCCTTCGAGGCGCTGCGCGCCAGCATCGGCCCGCTGACCATGAGCCAGGGCGCCGAAAGCGCGCTGCCGGTGGCCGAGCGCCTGTGCACGCTGGCGCGCTGGCCGCGCCAGCACCTGCTGGCCCGGCTGGAGCTGGCCGATCTGGCGCTGCACCGCGGCCACTACCCCGAAGCCGAGCGACTGGCCCGCGAGCACCTGCCGGTGGCCCAGACCCTGAAGGACATCGACGCCACGCTGCAGGCCGGCGCCACGCTGGCCTATGCGCTGGGCGGCCAGAACCGGCCCGACGAGGCCTTCCAGACCCTGAGCGGGTGGCAGTCCCTGCTGCCCCAGGCCTCGGTCAGCGCACGGCGGCACTTCCTCGGCGCGCAGGCCGCGGTCTGCTGGCAGGCGGGTCAGCTGGGCCAGTGCGCGCTGCACACCCAGGCGCTGCTGGATCTGCTGGTCGAGCAGCAGCAGTGGAGCGACGCCACCGTCGAGGTCAGCAACCTGGCCGCCATCCGCACCCAGCAGGGCCGTTTCGCCGATGCCGACGAGCTGCTGCGGACCACCCGCACCTGGCGCGAACTGCTCGGCCCGCTGGAGGGCCACATGCAGGCTGGTCTGGACGTGACCCGCGCCGTCACCGACCTGGGCCTGGGCCGCGTGGCCAGCGCGCTGCAGCACGCCTGGCGCGCACTGCACGAATGCCAGCACGCGCCCGAGCTGGGCCGCATCGGCGCCCGTGCGGCCGAGACCCTGGTGCGCACCCACCTGTGCGCTGGCCAGCCCGGCGCGGCGCGGCAGGCCCATGCCCGGCTCGCCGACGCCACCACCTCGGCGGTGCGGGCGCGCGCCTGGCTGCTGCTGGCCGCCATCGACAGCGCCGAGGGCCTGGGCTGCGAGCGGTCGCTGCAGCGCGCCCACAGCGCCGCCACCGACGCCAACGACCCGCTGCTGCTGCTGCGTGTGCAGGCCGAGCAGCTGTGCGCGCGGCCCGGCAACGCCGACCCGGTTGCGATCGAGGCGGTCGAACAGCAGGCCCGCCGCCTGGAGCAGGGCGCACTGGCGGCCCGGCTGGCCTGGCACCGCGTGGGGGCCTGGCTGGCGCGCGGCAACGGCGCCCAGGCCGGTGCCCTGGCCCAGCAGCTGCTGGACGACACGGCCCAGCCCGAGGACATCCTGCCCTGCCACTGGCTGGACCTGGGCGCCCGCGCGCTGCAGGCCGGCCGCCTGGCTGGGGCCGACGCCGCCGCGCGCCGCGCCCGGGCCGCCTACGCCACCAGCGCCGACAAGCGGCCCCCCAACGAGGCGCCGCCCCGGGTGTGGCCCCGTTTTCCTGCGGGGGCGGCATGAGCATTTGTGCACAACCCAGCGCGCGTCTGCGGTCTGGCCCCGATGCGCTCCAGAGGCAACCTGCATACATTCAGTTACAGCGCCCCCCCGCTGTGTTCCTCCGGCGCCCGCCGGCCACCTTGTGCCAGGCCGTCCGGCTCGGGCACCGCTCACTCATCAGGAGTACCCATGAAGACCCCCTCCACTTCACCCACCCTGCGCGCCGGTCTGGTGGCGCTGGCACTCGCCGGCCTGGCCGGTGGTGCCCTGGCCGATGCGGCCAACCCGGTCAACGACACCACGGTTAACGTGGTCCAGAACGGCGACAGCAGCACCACGGTGACCATGTCGGGCACCTGGTGGTGGGCCGGCCAGAACTGCACTGGCCGCTACGGCGTGGCCTGGTCGGTGGACTGGTGGGGCGTGAGCACCCGCACCACCCCCGTGCCCAGCTTCACCATGAGCAACGCCACCGTGGTGCTGGCCCATGGCTCGACCACCCGCGCGGATGTCAACCCGGCCGGCGCCATCGCCATCCCGGGCGGCACCTACTTCCACACCGGCCCGAAGTTCTCGGGCGAAGTCCCGTTCTCCAAGACCACCTGCCGGGTCGAGGTGCGCGGCGGCGTCAGCGGCGCCACCGGCGCCTGGTCCGCCGAGGCCACCTACCCCGCCGGCGCCCAGCTGCCGCCGCAGCTGTGCGTCAACATGTACGACCCGCACGGCAAGGCTGGCAGCCCCAGCAACAAGGCGGCCGACCTGAGCCCGATCCTGCAGAAGGACAACTCGATCCAGACCAACGCCTACGCACCGGGTGGCGGCAACTGCGCGGCGATGCTCCCGCCGCCGCCGCCGCCGGTGCCCTGATCAGGGCAGAGCAAGGCGTAACAGCTCGCGGGTAGGCGGGCTGTGTGCAGGGCCAGGCGAATGTCTGGCCCTTTTTTTTCGACAGGATCAGCGCCGCTCGGGCGTCTCGTAGGCGCCCATGTCCACCCGCGACAGCCCCGTGCCAAGGCCGTCCTGGATGCGTGGGCGGCGAAGTCGCGCGCCAAGCGCGAAAGGCCTTGCTCAGCCAAGTGATCAACAAGGCCCGCGAACGGGGCTACAGCGACGCGCCAAACCCCTGCCAAGGGTGAAGGGCTTCAAGGAGTCCGGCCACGATCGCTACGTGACGGACGATGAGTTTCACGCCGTCTGGCAAGCCGCGAATCAGACGCTGCGCAACGCGATGGACCTGACCCTGTTGACCGGCCAGCGACCGGCCGACGTGCTCAAGATGCGGCGCGATGACATTCGGGACGGCACGCTGTGGGTCACGCAGAACAAGACCGGCACCAAGCGAGCGATCGCGATCATCGGCGAGCTGGCTCAGCTGCTCGAGCGGATGAATGCGCGGCCGCGCGAGCGGCTCAGCGCCTACTTGATCCAGGACGACAACGGCAAGCCGCTGGGGACCATTGGGGTGCGCTCGCGCTTCGACAAGGCACGCTCACGCGCGGGCGTGAGGGACTTTCAGTTCCGGGACATTCGGGCCAAGACGGCGAGCGATACGGGCGACCTTGCGCACTCGCAGCAGTTGCTGGGGCACAAGAATCGAGAGATGACCGAGCACTATGTAAGGGAGCGGATTGGCAATCGCGTAATGCCCCTGCGGTGAATGCTACCCAACGGCAATAATCTGATCAGAAACATCCAACCTCATCTCGTCACAGAATACGATCTCCTCAATCTCGCAAGCACCAAGTTCACTCTCTTCAATGTGACGCGAAATTAGACTGGGGTGACAGTAGCGCTGGGCATCGAGATGGGTCTGTATCACAGGAAAACCGATCGTAGCTTTTCCCCTAGTCGAATCGACATCAACAAACCCTGCAACAAGAAGTGAACCAAAGCTATTGGGACTATCAGACGTTCGCCCATCTGGGAGAGGACGGCGACCCTTGATAATTCTCCAAGGTGATTCACATCCAATCCTACAAAGCCCGACCACACCCTTAGCTACGTCGATTCTTGAACCGCCAATCAAGCACAACACTGCAAGGGCTATCCTCTCTTGGTTCATCGCCAACCGGCCATAATCGAATTGCACCTTTGCATCTCGGATGCAGCCAACAAGCTGATTAAAGAACTCCGAGATATCGAAGGCCTGACGCACCCGAAAAGCCGTCGCTAAAAAATTAAGTAGTTTTAGGAAGTCTGATCCCATGCGTTCCGCCTTCAGCACATAGGCGCCGCTTGCATCAACCACTTCAAAGTGGGTCTTCATTTTCTTGCGAAAACTGGTCCGACTCGTCCTAAACTCCTTAATCAACACCCTCTCTTCCACAAGATTAATCTGATCAAGGAACATTCCGTAAACATAACCAGGAATCGGCTGCCTTAGATCAAGCAGCCTTCCCGCCGTGGAGTATTCGATCGAGAATCTCACAGAGTTCGAAAATCCCCTTATGGACTCATAGACAAGACCCTTATCTCTAGATGAGTGCGCAACAAAGTCTGCAACCTCCCGAAATACAGGCCTGAGAGAAAAATAATCCCTCAACTTAATAATTAAAGCTTCAACGTCAACCGCCGAGAATGCCTTTGTGGAGACACGCTCCAACAATTCTTCAATCTTGATTTTCTCGCGGTGCGAAATATCAACCATCGAAATCTCCCCTTGGCCGGCCACGCAGCCCGGCAAGAAGCCACGATTGACGCTTCTTGCAGTGGGCAGGCTATGGCAACGTTGACGCGCAGTTGTAGAAAATCCGGCCGATTGTAGAAAAGCCCCGGGCAGATGCTACTGCGCGGGGCTCTTGCAAGTGCTTGTCAGCACTGAGGAATTTTGGTGGCCTGGGGCGGAATCGAACCACCGACACGCGGATTTTCAAGCAACCGTACCGTCAGCCATTGCATTACCGACCATCGGCACACGCACAAACTCGGCGCGAGAGGCTATCGCTTGAAGTCAAGAGAAGGCTACGAATTCGCTACGTCACCGCAAGCTCATCATGCATGTCACGGAGGAACCTGCACAAAGGCTGAAGTGCCGCGCTGTCGAGGTCAAAGGCGACAGCTCTTGCCGCTGCCATTCCAGCACCGTTGCACAAGTCCTTGGCTCGTCCGGCCAAATACGCCTGTGCTACTCGCTTCGTGATGGAACCTTTAAGCGACTCGCCCCTCGTCTGGGCGACGGCGAAAGAACCGCCAATGTGCTGCTGAGCACTGTCCTTCACCGGATCTGATTCAAGTGTGCCAAGCAACAGGGATTCAAGGTCACCTGAGCTCCGGTTGTCAGGATAGAGAAAAAGATAAATGTTTACCTGATCTGTTGCAGACCGATTAATCGTGGCTCGCGAATCCTCAGAGAGATCCCACCCAAATTGACGGAAAACCTCACACACCTCCTTACGACGCCCGCCGAAATTCTCATCCGCATCCAAAATTACGGCCACAGACTTGACCCGCCCCGTCGTGAACGAGGAGCCAAGAGTAAGCATCTTAAGAAACGGCTGAAAATTTGGATAGCCATCAATCTCAGCGATGCCAAATCTTTCGGGAGAAGCGCCCATTCGCTCAAGCAGCTTACCAATCAGAAATATATCATCCTTACCCTCAACAATAATAATAGCTTCGCGATCAAAATCCCGAGAGAGATGGAAATTATTAAAGCGCTTCACCGAATCTCCCAATCCATCTCCACGGCCTTTGACAAGTTGTCGACCGCATATGGTGTAGCAACTACGCGCTCCTTCACCCTATCCAGTCTGATGTACTGCAAATCCATTTCTGCGCCGATACCCTGAGCCGCGGCTACCGCGCTCTTTATGCACTCCAACGAATGCGTCACCACAAATACTTGACAGTCCGTTTCTCTTGACAGAGAAATAATCATTTTCCATGCATCTTGAAGCTTTGAGTAGTGCACTGCCCCCTCGAACTCATCGATGAAGAGACAACCCGGGCCGATCCACAGCATTGAGGCGGCAATGGACAGCAAAGTTGCGGCTCCATCGCCCAAGAAGCTAACAGGCAAATATTTCCCGCCAGCCATAAGCGCATTTACAACCGGCGCACCAGTCTGAAAAAGCACCTCTAATTTTTGAACATCGTTGTTGATTCTTTGAGCAACCTCCAGCAACTTGTCGTGTTTGCCGTTGAGGATGATCTCACTTACCTTGGTTGCCAAGTCATTAGGCGAATTCTTCAGAGCTGGACTCAAATAGACACCAGCGGGGATTGACGTAACTCCCGACCTGTACGTTGCGCCAACAAATCCATCGCGCGAAGGCAGCAGAAATTGCCCATCCACGACGTTAGAACCCTCTGTAAACTCGACCTTTAATCCGCGCTGAACATTGAATGTTACCGATGAATCAGACGCCACCACGCCAGGCGCTCTCTGAAATCCAGAAAGATTCGGCGGCGGTGCGGAGTAGGACATAGTCATTGAAAGGGCAACGCCATCCCTCAAGCCCGCCTTCACCACGACCGGCTTGTCTTTTTCTTGGTTATAGAAAAGCTGCCGCACCGCAATCTCACCGCCAGGAGCGACATTTCTAAATGTGAATGACCGAAACGGCGACATTACATTCCGCCGATCCATGAGTGAGAACAGCAACTCAAGCAGCGATGACTTGCCAACCCCATTCTTGCCACCAATCACATTGACTCGTCGAAACTTCTCAATTTTCAACGACTCAAAGACTCGGTATCCAGAAACATCTAGATTTGAAAAATAGCTCTTTGTTGGCAAAATTCTCTCCATCGCTGGCGTATGCACCGTCATCTTAGTGCTACACCTCGGTTCTGTCAGTACTTCCTAGTTCGCATGATCGACGCGAGCCTAGCCTTTAGGCGCGGGCGGGGGCTGGGGGCTGCGCCCCCAGGAGAGCTGGCCGCGTAGCGGCTGCGGGAGCCTTGTCCTTCAAGACACCAGCGGAGCGACCTTGCCCGTAGGCGCCGGCCCGCTCGCGGAAGCCGAACTCCGCATACCGCCAACAGAGGTCGCGCGCTCAAGGCATTGGCGACAGCGATGCCCGGCGAAGCCGGGCGCGGTGGTGCCGATGCCGAGTGTTTTGCGGTCGACTAGCTGCGTGGTAGTATTTATCCACTTCGCGTCACGTCGTGTGAGGCGCGTTGTCCAGATCGACGTTTGAGCACAGGTCGCGCTCAACTGGTCACCTTTCTCGTTCGCACCTTCCCGTCAACCCTCGACGGGCGGCAGGTGTGAACGCAATCCCTCTCGGTTTCGTCTCCTTCCGTTCGTCGTCAACGCGAAGGAGTTTTCATGTCCGCTTTGGACATGGCGCGCGACGACGCGCCTGGGCTTGTCACTTCTCGTACAAGTGGAACGCAGGCCCCTTCCCTTTCCATTGAGGTCGATCACCACCTTACCCGGCTGAGGCGTCTCAGGCGCGCAGTGCTAACGGCCGCTCGGCTACATGATTTCGAGCTGCTCGACGGGTGTCGCCACAAGCCCGCCATGCTGACCTTGACCTACCGGGAGGTAGGCGCATGGAACCCTCGCCACATCAGCGACTTGCTTCGACTCGTTCGGCAGTGGCTTGGACGTCGCGGCGTCCGCTTTCGGTATGTCTGGGTTGCCGAGCTCCAGCAGCGCGGCGCGCTGCACTACCACGCGCTGATTTGGCTGCCCCGCGGCCTGACGCTTCCCAAACCCGACAAACAAGGATGGTGGCCCCATGGATCAACTCGCATCGAATGGGCTCGCCAGCCCGCCGGATACCTCGTCAAGTACGCCAGCAAGCTCGACAGCAAAGTCGGGACCGGATTTCCGCCCGGAGCAAGGCTCCACGGCCACGGCGGGCTCGAGGACTTCGGGCGTTCGGTGGCGCAATGGTTCAACCTGCCCGCATGGGCCCGCGAGGTCTGTGACCTGGCTGGAAGAGCAGTGCGCCGAAAAGGTGTGGGATTGGTTGACCGGCAAAGCGGGATTTGCCTGCCGTCGCCCTGGGGGGTGTCCATCAGCCCTGCGGGCACTGTCACAGCTACGCGACGCTGGTCCTACATCCACGCGCTGAGGGACGTTGCAGGGCCGTTCTCGTGGCTTCCTGAGGCCGCTCCATGCGTACCCTCACCCTGAGCGAAGCCGCTGACCTGTTGAAGGTGCATCCCAAGACCGCTGAGAAGCTGGCCCGGCATGGCCATCTGCCCGCCTGCAAGGTGGGGCGGTCCTGGGTGTTCGTTGACCAGTTGCTGTTCGACCTCCTGGTGACACAATCGCTCGCGCGTGTGTCCGTGGTCGATCTTCAGGAGAACACTGAATGTCGCTCTACAGACGCAAAGACTCCACCTACTGGTGGGTCAAACTACCGCCCATCCGGGGCGAATCGAAGCCTTTACAGCAAAGCACTGGGACTGCCGACAAACGCGAAGCGCAGCAGGTCCACGACCGGCTCGCTGCCGCCAGGTGGGAGCAGGAACGGCTCGGCGTGAAGCCTCGGCGAACCTGGGAAGAGGCGGTCCTCCGCTGGCTCTTGGAAACGAAGCACAAGGCCACGCACGAGGCAGACAAGGCAAAGCTTCGTTGGCTTGACCCCTACCTGGGAGGTAAGACCCTCAACGAGATCGACCGAACGTTGATCGACCGGATCAAGTTCGACCGCGAGAAGGTGGCCTCCCCCACCACTGCCAATCGCTACCTGGCGCTGATCCGCGCCATCTTGCGCAAGGCGGCGACGGAGTGGGAGTGGATCGATCGGGTGCCCAAGGTCAACATGTTTAGGGAATCAGAGGGGCGTGTGCGCTCACTCAGCCCCGCCGAGTTCCAGAGGCTCGTTCATGAGCTGCCGCAGCATCTGGCCGACATGGCCATGTTTGCGGTGGCAACTGGGCTGCGCCAAGCGAATGTCACGGGGCTTGAGTGGCAGCACGTTGACCTGGTGCGACGGCACGCCTGGATTCCAGCGGCCCAGCATAAGAACCGCAAGCCTCATTCCGTGCCCCTGAACGATTTGGCCATGCAGGTGCTGACCAAGCAGGTCGGCAAACATGCACGGTGGGTGTTCACGTTCCAAGGTGAACCAGTGCAGCGAACCAGCACGAAAGCATGGGCCGCAGCACTGGAACGCGCTGGGATCGAGGACTTCCGCTGGCATGACCTACGGCACACGTTCGCGACGTGGCACCGCCAAGCAGGAACGCCAACCCATGAGCTACAGCGGCTTGGGGGCTGGAAGACCAGCATCATGGTGGAACGCTACGCCCACCTGGCACCAGAGGCCTTGCAGGGTGCCGCGAGCCGGTTGGATTCGGTGATCAGCTACGTTCCGGCTACGGACAAAGACAAAGGGGCTAGCCCATAATGAGCTAACCCCTTGAATTTGTTGGTGGCCTGGGGCGGAATCGAACCACCGACACGCGGATTTTCAATCCGCTGCTCTACCAACTGAGCTACCAGGCCTTGGCTTGCGCCGTGGCTTGCACGTCACCGGCTGGGCCGGATCAGCGAAGTCCAGCAGTATAGCACGGGCTTCAGGCGCCGCTACCGCGCTTGTTGCGTGAGAGGTCCACGCCCAGTTGCTTGAGCTTGCGGTAGAGGTGGGTGCGCTCCAGGCCGGTCTTCTCGGCCACGCGGGTCATGCTGCCGTTCTCGCGCGCCAGGTGGAACTCGAAGTAGCTCTTCTCGAAGGCGTCGCGGGCCTCGCGCAGCGGGCGGTCGAGGTCGAAGCTCTGCTCGGCCTGCGGGCCCAGGTCGACCTGCATCACCGGCAGGCCCAGGCCGCCGGTCATCGCGGCTTCCACGGTCAGCGCGGGCTCGGCCAGCACGCCGCGGATCGGGCCGCCCACCGGCGGCGCAGGGGTGGCGGGCGCGGCGCCAGGCGCGCGGGCCGGGGCGCGGGCCAGGCCCTGCTCCACGGCGCGCAGCAGCTTGGCCAGCGTGATCGGCTTTTCCAGGAAGGCGATGGCGCCGTACTTGGTGGCCTCGACCGCGGTGTCGATCGTGCCGTGGCCGCTCATCATGATCACCGGCATGTTGAGCAGGCCGGTGGCGCCCCACTCCTTGAGCAGCGTGATGCCGTCCACATCGGGCATCCAGATGTCGAGCAGGACCAGGTCGGGGCGCATGCGCTCGCGCGCAGAGCGGGCCTGCACGGCGTTCTCGGCCAGCTCGATCGAGTGACCTTCGTCCGTGAGGATTTCCGACAACAGGGCACGAATGCCCATTTCGTCGTCGACTACAAGAATGGTTGCCATGGGTGGGTTGCGCTGCGCGGTCTTTCGGCCGGGGTCAAGGCCTTGTCGCGGGCCGATCCGGCGCCGTCGCCGTGGCGCCGACGTCCGTCAAACCTGAAAATGATAACGAAACCTGCGCACCTGCCGGCGCGGCGTCGTCGCCGGATGCCCCGAGGTTGACGATTCGCACGCGCGCACCGTGTTCGTCGGCGATCTTCTTGACCACTGCCAGACCCAGTCCGGTGCCCTTGGTCTTGGTGGTCATGTAGGGCTCGAAGGCGCGCTTGAGCACCTTGTCGGCGAAGCCCGGGCCATTGTCGGTGACGCGCAGCCGCACGATGGCCGGGCGGCCGGTTTCCTGCGGCGGCTGGTCGGTGCTGACCACCACGCGGCCGTCGTCGCGGCCGGCCACCGCATCCAGCGCGTTCTGCACGAGGTTGTGCACCACCTGGCGCAGCTGGGTGGCGTCGCCCTGGATGGCCGGCAGCGCGCGGTCGCACTGGGCCTGCAGCCGGCCCTGGTCCTGCTCGTCGCCGTAGAGCGCCAGCACCTCGGCCACCAGCGCGTTCAGGTCCAGCGGCTGCATGTTGGCCGAGGGCAGGCGCGCATAGTCGCGGAACTCGTTGACCAGCTGCTTCATCGCCTGCACCTGGGCGACGATGGTGGCCACCGAGCGCGCCAGCATGGCCTGGTCGGGCTCGTCGAGCTTGGCCTCGAGCTTGTGCTGCAGGCGCTCGGCGCTGAGCTGGATGGGCGTGAGCGGGTTCTTGATCTCGTGCGCCAGGCGGCGCGCCACCTCGCTCCAGGCCGCCGCGCGCTGGGCCGAGACCACCTCGGTGATGTCGTCGAAGACGATCAGTCGCGCCGGCCCCGGCGGCAGGATGGCGCCGCGCACCAGCAGCGTCAGCGTGGCGCCGGCGTCGCCCACCGACAGCTCGAAGGCGTCCTGCCACTGGTCGCGCTCGCCCTCTTCGGGGTTGTGGTGGTGCTGGCTGAAGCGCTGGTCCACCGATGCGGCCAGCGCCGCCAGCCCGGGCACCTCGGCCAACGGGCGGCCCACGCCGGCCGACACCGGCGCGCGCAGGATGCGCGTGGCGCCGGGGTTGACGGTGTCGATGCGGCCCTCGCGGTCGAACACGATGACGCCGGCGGTGAGGTTGTCCAGGATGGTCTGCAGCCGGGTGCGGGCGTTCTCGAGCTGGCGCAGGCTGCGCTGCGCCTGTTCGCGCGCGCTGCCCAGCTGTTCGGTCATGGCGGCGAAGTTGCGCGTCAGGCCGCCCAGTTCGTCGCGCGAGGCGAATACCGGCTTGGCGCCCAGGTCGCCGGCCGCCACCTGGCGCATGCCCTCGGCCAGCAGCAGCAGCGGCCGGGCGATCTGGTTGCCCAGCAGCACCGCCAGCAGCACCGCCCCGAACACCGCCAGCACCATGGCCAGCGTCAGCGTGCCGATGTACATGCGGCGCAGGCCCTCGCGGGCCAGGCTGCGCGCCTGGTACTCGCGGTAGGCGGCCTGCACCGCCAGCGCATTGCGGGTGAGCACCTCGGGCAGCGGCTGCACCACCATCAGGAAGCGCTCCTCGTCGCCCACCAGCGCCAGGCTGGCGCTGGGCACCTGGGCGATCGCGCGGATGCGGGCGCGGCCGGCGGTGGCAGGATCGTCCTCCTCCAGGCCTTCGATGACGCTGATCGAGGGCTGCTGGCGCGCCTGGCGCAGCAGCGTGGACGCCGGCCGCTCCGGCGAGATGGCCACGCCGGGCCCGGCCGCCACCAGCACCTGGCCGGCGCCGCCGATCAGCGCCGCTTCTTGCACGCCCAGCTGTTCGCGCAGGCGCTCCAGGCCCAGGCCGTCGGGCACGCGGCGCGCTTCGGACAGGCGCTCGGCCGCCAGCCGGGTCTTGGTGCTCAGGTCCTCGGACAGCGCTTCCAGCGTGCCCTTGCCCAGCGCCAGGCCAGCGCGCAGCGCGTCGTCCACGCGGGTGTCGAACCAGGCCTCGATGCTGCGCGAGACGAACTGGTAGCTCACGGTGTAGATCACGCCGCCGGGCACCACCCCCACCAGCGCAAAGATGGCCGCCAGCTTCAGCAGCAGCCGGCTGCCGAACTTGCCCGAGCGCATGCGCAGCGCCAGCCGCGTGGCGGTGACGGCCAGCACCACCACCAGCAGCGCCGCGGCGGCCACGTTGATCCAGAACAGCCAGACGAAGTGGCGCTCGTAGCGCGTGGGGCCCTGGGCCAGCAGCGACAGCACGAAGGCCAGCACCAGACCCAGGCTGGCCGTCAGCAGCAGCGCGATGCCCCAGCGGGTGGTGAGCTTCATGGGGCCGGGCCGTTCACTCCAGGCGGACGCTGCGCTCCACCGAGAGACGCCAGTCGGCCTGCGCCGCCAGGTCCAGCTGCATCGGCCGCGGCAGCTGGGTGTTGTCCAGACGGAAGCTGAACTCGACCTGGTAGCGCTCGCCGGGCTCGATCTCGCCGGGCTCGGCAATGCGCCAGCCGCTGGCACGCGAGACGATGGCCAGGGCCTCGGCCGCGCTGCCCACGGTCTGGCCCAGCGCGCCCAGGCTGACCCGCCACTGGCCGGTCAGCGGTTGGTAGGACAGGCGCCAGGTGCGGGTGGCGCGGGCCACGCGCTCGTCGCGCCAGTACCAGCGCGGCCGCAGCACCGTGGCCTGGGCCACGAAGTACAGCGGCACGCCTTTGAGCATGGCGTCTTCCACCGCCCGGCTCAGCACCGGTCGGGCCTGGAAGTCCAGCACCAGCGCGCCATCCTGGCGGGCGATGTCGAAGACCGGCAGCTCCACCGTCTGCGCCAGGGCCCCGCGGCTGCTCAGCAGCAGCCCCGCCAGCCCCACCAGCAGCAGCAGTGCGATGCGCCCGGCCAGACGCACGGCGCGCCTCAGCCAGAGGGTGGGCAGGGATCGGACCGCAGTGGTGGGCACGGGCGCGAAATTCGGGGCAGGCGCCGCCGCCACCGGTCAGGGCGCGCGCGGCTTCGACAACAGGGCGTAGTAGAAACCGTCGGCCGGCGAGGCCTCGGTCACGGTGGCCCGATTGTCGGGCAGCGGCAGCAGATGGCCCGGCGATAGGGCCTCCAGACGGGCGCCGCCGGGCCCGTGGCGTTGCAAGAATGCGTCAATCTGGGCATCCCCTTCGGCCCGGAAGATCGAGCAGGTGGCGTACAGCAGGCGCCCGCCCGGCGCCAGCAGCGGCCACAGGGCCTCCAGCAGTTCGGCCTGCACCGCCGCCAGCGCGGCGATGTCCTCGGGCCGGCGCAGCCAGCGGATGTCGGGGTGGCGGCGCACCACGCCCGAGCCGCTGCAGGGCGCGTCCAGCATGATCGCGTCGAAGGGCTGGCCGTCCCACCAGCTGGCGGGGCGGCGGGCATCGGCGGCCTGGGTCCGGGCCGCCAGGCCCAGGCGGCGCAGCGTGTCGTCCACCCGGGCCAGGCGGGCGGCATCGGTGTCCAGCGCCAGCAGGTTCAGGTCGGCACACTCCAGCAGGTGGGCGGTCTTGCCCCCCGGCGCGGCACAGGCGTCCAGCACCCGGGCCCCCGGCGCCAGGCCGGCGCCCAGCAGCAGCGGCGCGGCACGCTGGGCCGCCAGGTCCTGCACCGAGACATCGCCCTGCGCGAAGCCGGGCAGTTGCTCTACGCCCACCGGCTGGGCCAGCAGCACCGCGTCGGGGCTGTCGGGCATCGCGCGGGCCGCCAGACCGGCGGCCTGCAGCCGGGCCAGGTAGGTGTCACGGGTGCCGTGGCGGCGGTTCACCCGCAGGGTCATCGGCGGGCGCTGCTGGGCCTGTTGCAGCAGCGCGGTCCAGTGGCCGGGCCAGTCGTGACGCAGGCGCTCGATCCACCACAGCGGGTGGTTCCAGGCCGCCACCGGTTCGTGGCTGACCTCCTGCACCAGCGCCGCACGCTCGCGGATGAAGCGACGCAGCACCGCGTTCAGGAAACCGCTGGCCGCCGGCACCTTGCGGCGCGCCGCGGTCACCGCCTGGTCGACCAGGGTGTGGTCCGGGTAGGGCGGCGCATCGTCGGGCCACAGCAGCGCGATGGCGCTGCACAGCAGCGCATCCACCACCGGCGGCGGCGCCTTCGGGGCCAGACGGGCACGCACGGCCTGGGCCGCGCCCAGCCGGCGCATCACGGTGAACGACAAGGCCTGCACGCCCGGGCGGGCCGGCGCCGCGCAGGCGGCCAGGGCGTCGGTCAGCGAGCGGCCGGCCAGCACGGCGGCCACGGCATCGGCGGTCAGTTCAAGCAGCCGCGACAGCGGGGGCGACGGGTGGGGCGCGTTCACCCGTGCAGTCTACCCAGGCCCGCTGCCAGCAGGGTTGCGCGCGAAGCCCCACAATGGGCCTCCAGACAGGAGACTGCCCGATGGCCCAGACCGACCCCGACCTCCGCAACCGCCCTCCCCGACTGATCCTGGGCGAGGACGACCTGTCCCGGCTGCCCGCCTCCGAGCGCATCCGCTACCGCCTGGTGGGCGCCGATCGGCGCTACCACGCCAACGACAACATCGCCGAGTTCATCCGCGAGGGCGAACTGAAGGAACTGCGCGCCGAGGTGCAGGCCAAGATGGCCGATGTGCTCAAGGCCCTGGTGATCGACACCGAGAGCGACCACAACACCCAGGAGACGGCCAAGCGCGTGGCCAAGATGTTCATCGAAGAGGTGTTCCGCGGCCGCTACCAGCCGATGCCCGAGGTCACCGAGTTCCCGAACATCTCGCGCCTGAACGAGTTGATGATCGTCGGCCCGATCACTGTGCGCAGCGCCTGTTCGCACCACATGTGCCCGATCCTGGGCAAGATCTGGATCGGCGTGCTGCCCAACGAGCACTCCAACCTGATCGGCCTGTCCAAGTACGCGCGCATCGCCGACTGGATCATGACCCGTCCGCAGATCCAGGAAGAAGCCGTGATCATGCTGGCCGACGCGCTGCAGGAACGCGTGAAGCCCGACGGCCTGGCCATCGTCATGGAAGCTGACCACTTCTGCATGCAGTGGCGCGGCGTGAAGGACAACGACTCCGCGATGACCAACAGCGTGATGCGCGGCGCCTTCCTGAAGAACCCCGATCTGCGCCGCGAGTTCCTGTCGCTGCTCAGCAAGAAAGACTGACCATGCTCGTCCGCCTGATGTACGCCAGCCGCGCCGCCACCGCGGTGGACCAGGAGGAGCTGGCGGCGATCCTGCGCACCTCCGCCCGCCGCAACCCGGAGAACGGGATCACCGGCGTGCTGTGCTGCTCCGGCGGCCTGTTCATCCAGGTGCTTGAAGGCGGCCGCTCGCAGGTCAATGCGCTGTACCGCCGCATCTGCGGCGATGCGCGCCACGAAGAGGTCACGCTGCTGGCCTACGAAGAGATCAACGAGCGCCGCTTCGCCGGCTGGGCGATGGGCCAGGTCAACATGAGCCGCCTGAACCCCGCCGTGCTGATCAAGTACAACGAATGCGCGCGGCTGGATCCCTTCGCCGTGTCTGGCGCTGCCACCGTGGCGCTTTTCGACGAACTGGTCGCCGGAGCGGCCATCATGGGGCAGGGATAGACCGCTTCGGGCCATCGCGCTACGCCAACCCTGCCGCCAAGGGCTGGGCAGGCAGGCAGAGCCGGCCATTGGAGGGCGCCGAGCAGCGCAGGACTGGAGGGCAAATCCTTCTGACTTGGCCCACACTGTCTGAGCGCAACGAGCCGCAGGCGAGTGAAGCGAGTTTGGGGGCCGCCCTGCAGTTCGAGCAGCGCAGGGGAGTCGGCGCAGCCGACCGCCCTCGCTGGCCGGCTCTGCCTGCCTGCCCAGCCCTTGGCTCGCTCAAAGCTGTGCAAGCGGTCTTGCTGCAGAGGTTGGCGCACAGCCAAGGCCTGAGCGGCCTGGGTCTGTCGTCGCAGACGGTGGCGGTCGGCTGCGCCGACTGCCCTGCGGTGCTCACCACCCCGGGGTGGTCGCCAAACTCCCTGCGCTCGCCTGCGGCTCGCTCCGGTCAGACAGTGTCGACCAAGTCAGTTCACGAAGCGCGCCTGCGGCGCGCCCCCGGGGCGTCTACGCTCCTCGGCGCCCCCGACAGCGCCGCCATCCCCAGGCCGCTCATTCCTTGGCTGCATCCACCGTTGGCTGACTACCGCGGCCCAGGAATCTCGCTCTGAGCGTCCGCTCAGGGCAGTTTTCAGACGCACACTACACGCGCGCCGCCGCCCTGAACCGGAACACCGGCATCAGCAGCCGCGTCGGGAATTCCTCGATCGCGGTGTTGTAGGCGTCGGCGGCGGCGGTGTAGGTCTGGCGGGCGTAGGCCAGGTTGGGGGCCACTTCGGCAAGGGCGCTGCGCAACGGTCGGATGGATTCGGACTGGGCCAGGTCGGCGTGCTGCTCCACCAGCGCGGACAGGCGGGCCAGCGGCGAGGCCAATTCGCCCTCGGCCACCACCCAGGCCTGCAGGGCCACGGCCGAGGCGGGACGGGCGCGGGCCGCGCGGGCGGCCGCCTGCTGTTTCTCCAGCGCGGCGGACAGCGCCGCCAGCGTGGTGGCTTCGCTGGCCATGGGCTCTTGCAGCTGGGCCAGCAGGGGCTCCAGCGCAGCGGCGCGGCGGGTGAGCTGTTCGTCGATCAGGCCCCAGGCCTGGGCCAGGGCCTGGCGCAGGCGCATCAGGCGGTTGTAGGCGCCCACCACCCAGAACAGCAGCACCGCCAGCACGGCCACGCGCAGCAGCCAGGGGCGCAGCGACTCCCAGTTCAGCAGGTCCATCAGGCCGCCCCTCGGGCCAGCCACTCGGCATGACCGCGGGCGCGCAAGGCGCAGGCCGGGCAGTGGCCGCAGCCATGGCCCCAGGGGTGGCGCTGGCCACGCTCGCCCAGGTAGCAGGTGTGGGTGTGCTCGGCGATCAACGCGTTCAACGCGTCACCGCCCAGCTGCTGCGACAAGGCCCAGGTGTCGGCCTTGGTCAGGAACATCAGCGGCGTCTCCAGCGTCATCGGGGTGTCCAGACCCAGCGACAGCGCCACCTGCAGCGCCTTGAGCGTGTTGTCACGGCAGTCGGGGTAGCCGGAATAGTCGGTCTCGCACATGCCACCCACCAGCACGCTGGCGCTGCGGCGGTACGCCAGCGTGGCGGCAAAGCCCAGGAAGAGCAGGTTGCGGCCCGGAACGAAGGTGTTGGGCAGGCCATTCGCCTGCAGCTCGATCGCGCGATCGGCCGTCAGCGCGGTGTCGCTGATCTGGCCCAGCAGCGACAGGTCCAGCAGGTGGTCCTCGCCCAGGCGCGCGCCCCAGTGCGGGAACTGGCGGGCCAGCTCAGCGCGCACGGTCAGGCGGCAGTCCAGCTCGATGCGGTGGCGCTGGCCGTAGTCGAAGCCCAGCGTCTCGACGTGCGCATAGCGCGCCAGCGCCCAGGCCAGGCAGACGGTGGAATCCTGCCCACCGGAGAACAGCACCACGGCCGTGCGCGGGTCGACAGCCATGCTCAACGGCGGATCTCGCCCTGCCCCAGCACCACCCACTTCATCGAGGTCAGGCCCTCCAGCCCCACCGGGCCGCGGGCGTGGAACTTGTCGGTGCTGATGCCGATCTCGGCGCCCAGGCCGTATTCGAAGCCATCGGCAAAGCGGGTGCTGGCGTTGACCATCACGCTGGCCGAATCCACCTCGCGCAGGAAGCGCATCGCGTTCGGGTGGTTCGTGGTGAGGATGGCGTCGGTGTGGTGGCTGCCGTAGCGGTTGATGTGGGCGATCGCCTCATCCAGGCTGCCCACCTGCTTGATGCTGATGATCGGTGCCAGGTACTCCTCGGACCAGTCGCTCTCCTGCGCATCCACCAGCTGCGCACCGGGCACCGCGGCCAGGATCGCGCGGCTGGGCGCGTCACAGCGCATCTCCACGCCCTTGGCGGCGAAGAGGGCGCCGATGCGCGGCAGGAAGGCGGCCGCCACGGCCTCGTGCACCAGCAGCGACTCGGTCGCATTGCAGGGGCTGTACTTCTGCGTCTTGGCGTTGTCGGTCACCACCAGCGCCTGCGCCAGGTCGACCTGGGCGTCGACGTAGGTGTGGCAATTGCCGTCCAGGTGCTTGATCACCGGCACCTTGGCCTCGGCGCTGATGCGCTCGATCAGGCCCTTGCCGCCGCGCGGGATGATCACGTCCACGTACTCGGGCATGGCAATCAGCCGGCCCACGGCGGCGCGGTCGGTGGTCTCCACCAGTTGCACCGCCTCGGCCGGCAGGCCGGCGGCCACCAGGGCCTGCTGCACCAGCTTCCACAGCGCCAGGTTGGAATGGATGGCCTCGGAGCCGCCGCGCAGCACGCAGGCATTGCCACTCTTGATGGCCAGGCTGGCGGCCTCGATCGTGACGTTCGGGCGGCTCTCGTAGATCATGCCGAACACGCCCAGCGGCACCCGCATCTGGCCCACGCTGATGCCGGTGGGGCGGCGCTTCACGCCGGTGATCTCGCCGATCGGATCGGGCATCGCGGCGAGCTGCTCGCAGCCCTCGGCCACCGTCTCGATGACCTTGGGCGTCAGGCGCAGGCGGTCAACCATCGGGGCGGCCAGGCCGGCGGCCTCGGCGGCGGCAATGTCCTGGGCATTGGCCTGGGCCAGCTGCGGGCCATGGCTGCGCAGGCGCGCCGCCAGCTCGGTCAGGGCCAGGTTCTTCTCGCGGGTGCCGGCACGCGCCATGGCGGTGGCGGCGGCGCGGGCCGCCACACCGACATGGGCCATGTAGGCGGGAATGTCGAGCGGGTTCATCCCCGGATTATCCGGGATGGGCCCGCGCGGCGCTGGCGCCGCTCAGAGCACGTAGGTGGCCACCCGGCGCCAGTGGCTCTCGGCGCGGGCCAGATCGCCCAGGCGCAGCGTGGCCTGGGCCAGGCAGATTTCGGCCTCGGTGGTGAGCTGGGCGCGCAGGCGCAGCGCGGTCTCGGGCTGCAGGCCCGGCGTCTGCAGTGCGCGCTGGCGCCACAGTGCGGCCTGGTCGGCGTCGCCCAGTTCGGCCCACAGCAGCGACAGCCGCCCCAGGCCCTCGGCCCGGGCAGCGCCCTGGCTGGCAGCCTCGCCACGCGTGGCCAGGCGCGTGGCCAGCCGGCGGGCATCGTCGACCAGTGCGCCACCGGGCAGCTCCACCGCCTCACGCAGCAGATCGGCCTGCTCGGCGATCGAGGGCACGCGCTCGAAGGCCTGCCGCCAGGCCGTCACCAACCGCTCAGGGGCTTCACCGGCCAGCTGGCTGACGCGCACCTGCATGGCCAGCAGGCGCGCCTGGGTGGCCGGCTCGAGCGTCTGCGGCTGCAGCGCCGCCAGCGCCGCCACGCGGGTGCGCAGCCGGCTGAAGTGACCTCTGACCGCCTCGTGCTCGGCGCGGGCCAGCAGCACCTGGGCCTCGGCGACGATCCAGGCTTCGGTCAGGCGGTGGCGCGGCCCCTGCTCGGCCACCGCCTTGACGGCAGCGCCGGTCTGGCGGATGAGCCCGGCGATGACGTCATCGGACACCGCCGGTGCGCGCGCCATCACCGGCACCACCTGGGCCAGCAGGCTGGCGCGCTCGATCGGGTCAACCATGCTGCGCAGGCCGTCGCTCACGCGCGTCAGCAGCGGCTGCACGGTGGTCAGGCCGTGGTCGAGCAGGCCCCAGGCATGCACCAGCAGGCGGGCGCGCCGCAGTTGCTCGGTCAGGCGGGGTTCGACGCTGGTGCGCCATGGCTCCAGCGACTGCAGCAGTTCCTCGGCGCGGCCCATCTGGCCGGATTCGGCCAGCGCCACAGCCAGGTCGGCGCGCAGGCCCGGCAGCAGATCGACCGGCCAGGTCACGCCCGCGCCCAGCGGCGGCAGGCCATCGAGCCGCCCGAAGGAGGTGGCCAGCAGTTGCTCGGGGGACTGCGGTGGCACATCGGGCCCCGCGCGCAATGAGTCGGCTGGCTCAACCGTCCAGATCGGTGGCGCCGGGCGCCGTCCGGCGCCGGGCGCCTGCTCGCCCCGGTCCACATGGGCCAGCAGGCGCTCGATCTGCTCGCCGGGGGGAACGCCGGCGATGCCGGCACTGGCGGTGGCCACCGGCACCGACTCCAGCGTGCCGCCGCGGGGCATGAACCAGCCGGCGACAAAGGCCGCGCCCACCAGCATCACGCCGCCCGCCAGCTTCGCCGGACGCTGCCAGGCTGGCAGGGCCCGGCCAGGGCTCTTCAGCCCATGGCGGCTCTCCATCTGCTGGCGGATTTCCAGGCGCAGGCGCTCTTCCATCGCGGCCTCGGCCCGCCGGCGCGACTGCTGCTGCTCGGCAGCCACGCGCAGCGCCACGCGGGCCTGCTCCTGCTTGCGCAGCTTGCGGCGCATCAGCAGTTCGGGCGAGACCTTGTCGATGTAGACGCCGCAGTGCGCGCACTGGCGGTGCGGCCCGGGCACCATGATCTCGCCGCAGGCGGGGCACTCGACGCGGCCGTCGACGTCGGACTCCGGCTTGGGCGCCAGTTGCAGCACCGGGGTGATCTCGACCAGCAGACCGGCGCGCTCCAGCAGGTTGGCCCGCTCGGCACGCTCGCGCGAGATGTTGCGGCCCAGCACCACACTGGAGGCGGACTGCAGCGCCTCGGCCAGCGACTGCACCTTGGCCGGCGGCAGCCGGGCCAGGTCGATCAGGCGCTGCTGCAGTCCCTCAAGGGGGCAGTCGGGCGCACGACGCGCTCGCACGTCAAAGCGCGGCTCGCCGACTTCCTGGGGGGTGGCTTCCAACGACTCACTCCTGGGCTCTTCTTCGGGGGCTGCGTCCGGGGACGCACCGCGTATCGACCGTGACACGATGCAACGGTTGTCGCAACCCGTAGGTTAAACCCAGAAACCGCCGCTGCGCACCCCGGAAATCCAGCGATGGCCCAGCGGCGGCGCACGAGGCCGCCGCGAAGTGACGCCGGTCACGCCACCCGGCCAGCGGTGTGGCGGGCGCGAGTCACCCCAGGCGCGACAGCGCCCACAGCCAGACCGGCACGGTGAGCGCAAAACCCAGCGTGGAGATCACGTCGACGGCGGTGGTCTCGGCCTCCAGCGCCCGGTAGCGCTGCGAGAACATCATCGCGTTGGAGCCGGTGGGCAGCGCCGCCGCCACCACCAGCACCTGCAGCGGCAGCCCGCTCAGGCCGAACACCCCGGCCGCCACCGCCCACACCAGCAGCGGCTGCAGCAGCAGCTTGAGCAGGGTCACCGACAGCGCGCCGCCCAGTGAGCGCGGCAGGCCCAGGTAGGCCAGCGACATGCCGATCAGCGTCAGGCACAGCGGCACCATCGCCGAGCCCAGCAGGATCAGCACCTCGTCCAGTGGCCCGGGCAGCGGCCAGCCGGTGGCGTTCCACAGCAGCCCGGCCACCACCGGCAGCACCACCGGGTGGATCAGCGCATTGCGCAGCGTGCTGGCCAGCACCGGACCCAGGCCGCTGTCGGGCGCCGCATGGGCGCGCGCCAGGTCCAGCTCGACCAGCGTGGTGCACACCAGCAGCAGCACCAGCGCGTGCACGCTGATCACCGTCAGCAGCAGGCCCAGGCCGGTCTCGCCGAAGACGCCCGAGACCACCGGCACGCCGATCTGCAGCGTGTTGCCGAAGGTGGCGCTGATCGCCCGCACCGAGGGCGCCGCCACCGGCAGGCCGCGGCGCGCCTGCCACAGCCGCTGCCAGGCGTAGACGCCCAGCATCATCGCCACCACCGGCACGAAGTAGGCGGCCAGCATCGCCCAGGGCAGCTGCGCCAGGTCCAGCCGCGCGGTGGTGCGAAACAGCAGCGCCGGCGCGAACAGGAAGAAGGCCGCGTTGGCCAGCACCCGCGCCGGCTCGGCACGCTCGTCGCCCAGCCAGCGCATGCGGCCGACCACCCAGCCGAAGCCGGCGATCAGGCCGATCGCCGCCAGCTTGGCAAAGAGAACCGCGCTCACTCGCTGGCGGTGGCCTTCTTGGCGGCGGCCTTCTTGGCCGGCACCTTGGCGGCGCGCGGCTCGAACTCGAAGATCACCTTGCCTTCCTTCTTGTCATAGGTGAGGAAGGCCTTGAACTTGCGCCGCGTCTTGTTCGAGACGAAGTTCTCCAGCAGGTCGGTCTTGCCGGTGGTCAGCAGCTTGTGCACCTGGGCGTGGTCGATCGGCTGGGTCAGGATGATCTGGCCGGTCTTGAAGTCGCAGGTGACGTGCGCGCCCACGGCGTGCTCGCAGACGTAGTTGCTGCCGTGCTCGTAGACATGGCCGGCGCACTTGGGGCAGGCGCCCAGGCTGGGCTGGCCGCTGAAGTCCACCGGCTCGCCGTCGTCCTTGGCCTTGTCGTCGTCGCCGAAGTCGAACTCCAGCTTCCAGTTGCCGATCTCGTCGTCGAAGACCAGCTGCAGCTCGGCCGTGAAGGGCCAACCCGCCTTGGAGCGGAAGCCCTCCAGCGGGCCGATGCGCTTGTCGGTCAGGAAGCGCTCGACCTCGGGCAGCTCGAAGCTGCGGCCGGCCGGGATCTTGGTCATCGAGAAGCCGCAGCCCTCGCTGGCGCCATCGGCGCCGGTGCAGGTGAAGCGCCGGTAGTTCTCCTTGACCACGCCGCCGCAGTGCGGACAGGGCGCCTGCAGCGTGGCGTAGTCGCCGGGGATGGTGTCGCGGTCGTACTCCTTGGCCTTCTTGACGATGCGCTCGGCCATCTTGGCGATCTCGCCCATGAAGCGCTCGCGCGACAGGCGGCCATGCTCCATCTCGGCCAGCTGGTGCTCCCAGTTGCCGGTCAACTCGGGCTTGGTCAGGTCTTCCACGCCCAGGCCGCGCAGCAGCGTCATCAGCTGGAAGGCCTTGGCGGTGGGCATCAGGTCGCGGCCCTCGCGCAGCATGTACTTCTCGGTGATCAGGCCTTCGATGATGGCGGCGCGGGTGGCTGGCGTGCCCAGGCCCTTCTCCTGCATCGCGGCCTTGAGCTCCTCGTCGTCGATCAGCTTGCCGGCGCCTTCCATCGCGCTCAGCAGCGTGGCCTCGGTGTAGCGCGCCGGCGGCTTGGTGCGCAGCGCGTTCAGCGCCACCTCGTCGGTGGCCACGGTCTCGCCCGGCTTGACTGGCACCAGCGTGGCGTCCTCGTCCTGGGCCTCCTTGCCGTAGACCGCCAGCCAGCCCGGGTTGGTCAGCACCTTGCCGTTGGTGATGAAGCGGTGCTGCCTGACCGCGGTGGTGCGGGTGGTCACCTGGTACTCGGCCGGCGGGTAGAACACCGCCAGGAAGCGCTTGACCACCAGGTCGTAGAGCTTGGCCTCGATCTCGGTCAGGCTCTTGGGCGCCTGCAGCGTGGGGATGATGGCGAAGTGGTCCGACACCTTGGCGTTATCGAACACCCGCTTGGTGGGCTTGACGTAGCCCTCGTTCAGGCCCTTGCGGGCGTGCTGGCTGAGGCTGCGCAGCGGGCCGGGCAGTTCCTCGTCGGCCAGCATCTCGAAGGTCTGCTTGACCACGCCCAGGTAGTCCTCGGGCAGCGCGCGCGAGTCCGTCCGCGGGTAGGTCAGCACCTTGTGCTTCTCATACAGCGCCTGGGCGATGGAGAGCGTGGTCTTGGCCGAGAAGCCGAAGCGGCTGTTGGCCTCGCGCTGCAGCGTGGTCAGGTCATACAGCAGCGGGCTGGACTGGCTGCTGGGCTTGCTCTCCTCGGTGACCGTGCCGCTCTGGCCGGTCACATCCGCCACGATGGCCTGCGCCTCGGCCAGCGTCCACAGGCGGTCCTGGCGGCGGTCGGGGTCATCGTTCTTCTTGAACGCGGGGTCGAACCACTTGCCGTCGTACTGGCCCGCGGCCGCACCGAAGGTGGCCTTGATTTCCCAGTAGTCGCGCGGCACGTGCTTGCGGATCTTCTCCTCGCGCTCCACCACGATCGACAGCGTGGGCGTCTGCACCCGGCCCACGGTGGTCAGGAAGAAGCCGCCATCGCGCGAGTTGAACGCGGTCATCGCCCGCGTGCCGTTGATGCCCACCAGCCAGTCGGCTTCGCTGCGGCTGCGTGCGGCATCGGCCAGGCCTAGCATCTGCTCGTCGCTGCGCAGCTGCGCAAAGCCGTCGCGGATCGCCTGCGGCGTCATGCTCTGCAGCCACAGGCGGCGCACCGGCTTGTTCAGCGGCGTCTTGCCGGTGTCGGCGTACTGCACGATCAGGCGGAAGATCAGCTCCCCCTCGCGCCCCGCGTCACAGGCGTTGATCAGCTCGGTCACGTCCTTGCGCTTGACCAGCTTGACCACGGCGTTCAGCCGCGCCTTGCCCTTGTCGATCGGCGCCAGGTCGAAGTGCGGCGGCACCACCGGCAGGTGGGCGAAGCTCCACTTGCCGCGCTTGACGTCATAGGCCTCGGGGGCCTTGATTTCCACCAGGTGGCCCACCGCGGAGGTGACCACGTAGCGGTCGTTCTCGAAGTGGTCGGCGTGCTTCTCGAACTTGCCCGCCGACGGGGTCAGCGCGCGCACGATGTCCTGGGCCACGCTGGGCTTCTCGGCAATGATCAGTGATTTGCTCATCGGTCTCGGTTCTAGGGCCGCCGCAGGGTGCTGCGGCCGCCTCCATACAATGCGTTCTCTCGCGCGCTCACGCGTACGCACGCGCGCGCCCATGATTTCAATGTACCCAATGAAGAACTCGCCGCAAGAAACGCCCTCATCACCCCGCCGCCGCCTGGGCTCCGGGATCCAGGTGCGCCGCAGCGGCGTGCATGGCAAGGGGGTGTTCGCCACCCGCGACTTCGAGCCCGGCGAGACCGTCATCGAGTACACCGGCGAGCTGATCAGCTGGGACGAGGCGCTGCGCCGCCACCCCCACGACCCCGACCAGCCCGACCACACCTTCTACTTCCAGCTCGAGAGCGGCGACACCATCGACGCGCTCTATGGCGGCAACGCGTCGCGCTGGATCAACCACGCCTGCGACCCCAACTGCGAGGCCGAGGAAACCGACGGCCGGGTCTTCATCAAGACCCTGCGCGCCATCCGCGCCGGCGAGGAGCTGAACTACATCTACGGCCTGACGCTGGACGAGCGCTACACGCCGGCGCTGAAAAAGCGCTTCGAATGCCGCTGCGGCTCGCCCCAATGCACCGGCACGATGCTGGTGCCCAAGCGCCGGCGGCGCTGAGCGCCTGACGCGATGCAGGACTGGCGCATTGGTGAGCTGCGCACGGCCCTGGCCACCCACTGGCCGGGCCTGGTGGCCGAGGCCCTGCCCGAGATCGGCTCGACCAGCACCGAGCTGCTGCAGCGCGCCCGCGAGGCCGGCGCCGCCTTCGCGCCCTGCCTGCTGGTGGCCGAGCGCCAGACCGCCGGCCGCGGCCGCCTGGGCCGGCAGTGGCAGTCGGGCGTGGGCGATGCGCTGACCTTCTCGCTGGCGGTGCCGCTGGCGCGCGCCAACTGGTCGGGCCTGTCGCTGGCGGTGGGCGTGGCGCTGGCCGAGGCCGTCGACCCCGCCAACGCCTGGCTGCGCCTGAAGTGGCCCAACGACCTGTGGCTGGCCGACGGCCGCAAGCTCGGCGGCATCCTGGTCGAGGGCCTGCCGCTGCCGCAGGGCCCGCGGGTGGCGGTGGTGGGCGTAGGGCTGAACCTGCGCGCGCCGGCGGACTCGTCGCTGCCCGCGGCCGGCCTGACCGACTTCGAACCCGGGCTGGACGCCCCGGCGCTGCTGGCCCGCGTGGCCCCGGCGCTGGCCGCCGCACTGCGCCGCTTCGACACCGAGGGCTTCAGCGGCTTTGCCGCGGCCTTTGCCACCCGCGACGTGCTGGCCGGCCGCCCGGTCCGCACCACCGACCCCGCGCTGCCCGCCGGCCTGGCCGACGGCGTGGACAGCGACGGCGCACTGCGCCTGCGCTGCGACGGCCGCCTGCAGCGTGTCGTCAGCGGCGAGGTCAGCGTGCGGCCGAACTGAGATGCTGCGTCTGCTGGTCATCCTGCTGCTGCTGGCCAACCTGGCCTGGTGGGCCCTGCACTGGCCGCCGCTGGCCGAGCCGCTGGGCCTGGGCAGCGAGCAGCGCGAGCCGCAGCGCCAGGCGCGCCAGGTCCACCCGGAGCGGGTGGAGTTGCTGCCGCCCTCGCGCGCGGCCTCGGCCGCCAGCGGCGCCACCGACGTGATGGCCTGCCTGGAAGCCGGTCCGCTGGACGACGCCGCCTTCGCCCAGGCGCGCCAGGGCATGGCACTGGCCGGCATCGGGTCCGAGGCCTGGGTGGAGCTGCGCCGCGAGCTGCCCGGCAGCTGGGGCCTGTACATGGGCCGCTTCGCCGACGCCGAGCAGCAGAAACGCAAGATCGAAGAGTTGCAGCGCATCAACGTGCCCAGCGAGCCGGCACCCGGCGCACTGGCGCCGGGCCTGCTGCTGGGCCGCTACACCGATCTGCAGCAGGCCGAGGCGGCGCTGCAGCGGCTGCAGACGCGCGGCGTGCGCACCGCCCGCGTGCAAGTGCTGCAGGCGCCCACGGTGGAGCACCGGCTGCGCATCGAGCGCGTGTCGGCCGCGGCGCGTGCGCGCCTGCCGGCCGCGCCGGTCTGGCGCGACTGCCGCTGAACCCGCTTCAGCGCCGCCGCCCCAGGGCCAGCGCCGCGCCCAGCAGGCCCAGCGCCGACCAGGGCGAGCTGCCGCCACCACCGCCGCCCGCCGGGCTGCCGGTGCCGGTGCCGCTGTCGCCGCCGGTGGACGCGGTGGGTTCGCGGTCGGGGCCCATGGCCACGGCCTCGCGCAGCTCGGCGGTGTCCAGCCATTCGGTGGGCCAGTTCGGCGCCTGCCAGCTGCTGCCCGCGGCCTGCGCCTGGGCCCAGGCCAGGGCCTGGTCGGCGTCCAGGATGCCGGCGCCGCAGTTGGTGGTGCTGCACAGGCAGCGCCCGGGGTTGTCGACGCTGCAGGCGCCGATCAGCGTGGAGCGCACATGCGGCCGGGCGCTGCGGCCCAGGCCGTCGACCAGCTGCGCGGCACTCAGCCGCGGGTCGGCCGCCAGCATCATCGCCAGCGTGGCCGAGACCAGCGGCGCCGCAAAGCTGCTGCCGTAGTGCGCGCCCCAGCCGGGGTTGGCGGCGTGGTCCAGGCCCTCGTTGGTCGGGCCCAGCAGGCCCGGATCGGCCAGCAGCGCGCCCCACAGGCCCTGGTTGTCGTCGCCGCCCACGGTGGCAATCGCCAGCGCGCTGCCGAAGTTGGAGTAGCTGGCCTTGAAGCCGTCGCGGTTCAGTGCGGCCACGCCCACCACTTGGCGGCAGTTGGCCGGCCGGGCCGGGGCGGCATGGGCATTGCCAGCCGGGGCCACCACCAGCACGCCGCGCGCCCACAGCTCGTCGATCGCTGCCTGGTACTCCGAGCCGCAGTCGAGCTGCCCGCCGAAGCTCAGGTTGATCAGCTTGGCCGGGTAGGGGTTGGTGGGCGCCCACTCAGCGCAACCCGAGCCTGGATCCTGCGGATCGGCCCAGCGCTGGCAGACCGCCAGACCGGCTGCCCAGCGCAGGCCGTCGACGATGTCGCGCAGGCTGGCGCCACACTGGCCCGACACCCGCACCGGCAGCAGGCGCAGCCCGTCGTAGGCACCGGCGCCGCCGCTGGCGTCGCGGGTGTGGCCGGCCAGCAGGCCCGCCACCGCGGTGCCGTGCCAGCTGCTGGCGCTGCTGCTGCAGCCGGCGTAGCGGGTGGGGTCGGCGCTGCGCTCGCTGTCGGTGACGGCGTCGCCGGGGTCGGTGGGGTCGCTGTCACGGCCGTCGCCGTCGGCGGCCAGGCCGCGGCCCACGCCGCTGTCCCAGTCGCTGACCATGTCGAAGCCGGGCAGCACCCGGTGGGGGTCGATGTCCGGGTGGGCGGTGAGGCCGGTGTCGAGCACCGCCACCACCGGGCCGCTGCCGGCGCCCAGGCGCGCCCAGGCGGTCTGGAAACCCGGGACGCCGCGGCGGCGCTCGGACGCCGCGTTGGCATTGGCGCCACCGGCCGGGTGCAGCCACCACTGCTCGCTGTACAGCGGGTCATCGGGCAGGGCCTGCAGCCGGCTCTCGCGGCGGTCGGGCTCGACCCAGGCCAGCCCGGGCTGGGCAGCCAGCGCGGACTGCCAGCGGCGCGCCTCGGTGGCGCTCAGGCGGTGGCCCGGCACCAGCCGCCACGAGGCGCGGCCCACCGGCTCCAGGCGCCAGCCGGTCTCGCCGTCCAGGCCGCTGCCGCTGAGCACCGCCTGCCATTGCCGTCGCTGCGCCAGGCGCAGCACCTGGCTGCGCGCCAGCGCGCTGGCCTGGCGGCGGTCCTGGGGCGGACTCAGCTCGGTGTGCGCCGGCGCGTCGCGCAGGCGCAGGATGAAGGCCTCCGGCGCGGCGGCGGGGGCGGCTGTGGCGGCCAGCGGCAAGCCGCAGGCGACGGCGCCCAGCCAGGGGCGCAGGCGTGAAACAAGGTCAGGCATGCCGGGCATCCGGTCAGTGGGTCTGACCGGATATCGGCGCCCGCCCGGCGCGTCTGAAGCGCTTATCGCCGCCGGCGCAGCGCCAGCCCGGCCAGGCCCAGGCCCAGCCCGAAGGGCCAGGAGCTGCCCCCACCGCCGCCGCCCGAGCTGGCGGCCTGGGCGCTGATCTGCAGCGACTGCTCGACACTGGACGACAGGCCCTGGTTGTCGGTGACCGTCAGGCGCAGCGTGACCGTGCCCGCGGCGCTGGTGGTGAGCGTGGCGGTGGCGCCGGTGGTGCTGCCGCTGAAGGCCGCCCGCGTGCCGCCGTCCACGATCTCCCACTGGTAGCTGGCGATGCTGCGGCCGCTGTCCACGGTGCTGCCGGCGGCGCTGAGCGCCACGCTGTCGCCCACGGTGGGCGCGCTGGGCGAGGCCGAGATCGCCGCCTGCAGGCTGGACGAGGCCACCGGCAGCGCCAGCGTGGTGCTGCCGCTGTGGCCCTGGTCGTCGGTGATGGTCAGGCTGACGGTGACGGTGCCGGCGCCGCTGGTGTCCAGCGTGGCGCTGGCCGCGTTGGTGGCGCTGACGAAGCTGGCCAGCGTGCCGCCGCCGGTGATCGACCAGGCGTAGGAGGCAATGCTGCGCCCGCTGCCCACGCTGGAGCCGCTGCTGGAGAGCGTCACCCGTGCCCCGGCCACCGCGCTGCTGGGCGAGGCGCTGATCACTGCCGCCACGTCACTGACCGCCGCCGCCACCGCCGCGGCGCTGTCGAGCATGCCGGCGCCGCAGGTGCTGGTGGTGCAGTAGCACTCGCTGTCCTGCGGCGTGCCGTTGGGGGCGTGGCAGACGCCACTGTTGGCGTCACCACCGGTGGTGGGGAAGGGCCGCGCGGTGGCGCGCAGCAGGGTGCGGATGCGCGAGCCAGTCAGCGAGGCGTTGGCCGATTTCATCAGCGCCGCGGTGCCGGCCACGATCGGCGCCGAGAAGCTGGTGCCGACCGAGTAGTTGAAGGCATCGGTGTAGATCGAGCTGCCGGGCGTGGTGGCGCCGTCGTTGGCGGTGGTGACGATCGGGTACAGGCAGGCGCCGCTCTCGTTGACGCAATTGCCCGCCGGCGCGCTGATCGCCACCTGCGGCCCCAGGCTGGAGTAGCCCACCTTGGTGCCCACATGGCGCAGGCCGCCCACCGCGACCACGCCGGTGCAGTTGGCGGGCGCGCCCACCGCGTCGCCCTCGTTGCCGGCCGCCACCACCACGGTCACGCCCAGCGCCAGCACCTCGTTGATCGCGCGCTGGTAGGCGGTACCGCAGGCGCCGCTGCCGCCCAGGCTGAGGTTGATCACCTGCGCCGGATTCGGGTTGACCGGCGCGCCGGTGACCGTCAGGCCGGCCGCCCAGCGGATGCCGTCGATGATGTCCGAGTCGTAGCCGCCGCACTTGCCCAGCACCCGCACCGGCAGGATCTGCGCGCTGCCCGCCACGCCCGCCACGCCCAGCGCGTTGTTCGTGCCGGCGCCGACGATGCCCGAGACCTGGGTGCCATGCCAGCTGCTGTCGCCCAGGCAGCTGCTGTCGAACAGGCTGGGGTGGTTGTTGACGTCGGTCTGGCTGACCCAGTCGCCGGGGTCGGTGGCATCGGCATTGCGGCAGGAGCCGTTGCCGGTCAGGCAGCCGCCGCTGTCGGGCGAGATCATGTTGTAGCCGGGTAGGAAGCGGCCGGCCAGGTCCGGGTGCTCGCTGCGCACGCCGGTGTCGAGCACCGCCACCACCACGCCGCTGCCGCGGCTGGTGTCCCAGGCCCGGGTGGTGCGGGTGGCCGAGACCAGCGTGCTGTCATAGGGCCGCAGCCACCACTGGCCGGCCGGCGGCATCGGGCTGGCCTGGCCGCTGGCGAAGAAGGGGTCGTTGGGCACGAAGGCGGCGCGGCGGCGGCGGTCGGGCACCGCCCATTCCACCTGCGGGTCCTGGGCCAGCCGCTCGGCCAGCGCCTGCGAGCTCAGGCCGCTGGCCTGCACCAGCTGCTGGCGCAGGCCCATCGGCCGGCCATCCTGCAGCCGCAGGCCCAGGCGCGCGCCCAGCGTGCCGGCATGCTGCGCCTGGACCTGGCCACGCGCAGCGGCAGCACGCACGACGCTGCTGTCCTCGCGGTAGCGCACGATCACCCGGGCCTGCTCGCTGCCGGCCTGCTCACTGCGGGCCGCCGTGGTGGCGGTGGCGCGCAGCGGCCCCTGTTCGGCCGCGCCGGCCGCGGTGCTCAGCGCCAGCAGCCCGGCCAGCAGAAAGGTCCGTCCCTTGATCATCGCCATGTGCTTCTCCTCGCCCGCGAGTCTAGGGCGCAGGACATTGCCGGGATGTTGCCGTGTGCAAGGCCGCACTCAGCCATGAAAAAAGCCCGCCGAAGCGGGCTTTCCTGCGTGCGCCAGGCCGATCAGCCGGCGATGACGCGTGCCATCTCCAGGCACTTGTTCGAGTAGCCCCACTCGTTGTCGTACCAGGCCACGACCTTGACGAAGGTCTTGTCCAGCGCAATGCCGGCCTCGGCGTCGAACACCGAGGTGCAGGACTCGCCGCGGAAGTCGGTGGCCACCACCTTGTCCTCGGTGTAGCCCAGCACGCCCTTCATGGCGCCCTCAGAGGCGGCCTTCATCGCGGCGCAGATGTCGGCGTACGAGGCTTCCTGGTTCAGCTCCACCGTCAGGTCCACCACCGACACGTCGCTGGTGGGCACGCGGAACGCCATGCCGGTGAGCTTCTTGTTCAGCTCGGGGATCACCACGCCCACCGCCTTGGCCGCGCCAGTGCTGCTGGGGATGATGTTCTCCAGAATGCCGCGGCCGCCGCGCCAGTCCTTGTTGCTCGGGCCGTCCACGGTCTTTTGCGTGGCGGTGGCAGCGTGCACCGTGGTCATCAGGCCGCGCTTGATGCCGAAGCTGTCGTTGAGCACCTTGGCCACCGGGGCCAGGCAGTTGGTGGTGCAGCTGGCGTTGGAGATGATGGCCTGACCGGCGTAGGTCTTGTCGTTGACGCCGTAGACGAACATCGGGGTGTCGTCCTTGGACGGGGCCGACATGATCACCTTCTTGGCACCGGCCTTCAGGTGGGCCTCGGCGGTTTCCTTGGTCAGGAACAGGCCGGTGGATTCGATGACGATGTCGGCGCCCACGTCACCCCAGGCCAGTTCGGCCGGGTTCTTCACCGCGGTCAGGCGGATCTTCTGGCCGTTGACCACGAGGTTGTTGCCGTCCACCGAGACCTCGCCCTTGAAGCGGCCATGCACGCTGTCGTACTTCAGCATGTAGGCCAGGTAGTCGGGCTCGAGCAGGTCGTTGATGCCGACGATCTGCACGTCCTTGGCGAAGTTCTGGATGGCGGCGCGGAACACCATGCGGCCGATGCGGCCGAAGCCGTTGATACCAATCTTGATGGTCATGTCGATTCCTTGGGAGTGAGATTGATCTTGAGACAGGGAACGGTGAAGGTCACGGCGTCGCCATAGATGCGGTCCAGGTCCTTGGCCGACAGCTTGAACTGCCAGCTCTCGAGCCAAGCCATGAATTCTCGGCGGGAAGCCTGGGCATTGCCAAGCTGTGCCACGGCATTCTTGCGATCGGGCTGCTGGTACCTCAGACGCAGGTCAAACGGGCAGCCCAGCGTGGTGGTGTCGATGTTGACCGTCTGGCGCTCGATGCCATTGACCAGGGACAGCAGGTCAACGAAGCGCAGGCCAGGCTTGAAACCGTAAGCAGAGTCCTCGAGGATGAAGACGTACCAGCTATGGACCTCGATCGGCGGGCCCTCGTGGCAGGGCATACGCAAGCCCTGGGCCCAGTCGTCCACCTCGGCCATCAGGGCCTTGTGGGCAGGCCGGCCGAGCATCTGCACGCGCGGCGGCTGGTCCGGTGCGGTGAACTGCATCTGCGCCCGGACACGGCCCTGGATCCCTCTGAGCCGCAGCAGTTCCGGGTAGTCGGGCTTCTCGACACCGGACACATGCTTGATGCAGGCCGCGAGCTGCTCCCACTTGGCGCGGGCCGGGTCCTGGATCTCCAGCCGGACCGGCTCGCGACGGTCTGGCTGGAACACGAACTCGAACAGCAAGCGCGCCGGCGTGGCGCCAGCCGGCAGGCAGGGCAGGCGAAACACCTGGACGTGCTCACGCACGGCGTCCACGAACTCCGTCCCGCCTTCCTTCTCCAGCACCTCGACCTGAGGCCGGCTGGTGGGCGAATCGAAGTTCAAGGCCACCTTCACCCGTCCCGGCTGGCCGGTCTTGAAGGCGTAGAAGGGGTACTCGGGGTCGCCGCGCACGGCACCGGCCGGCGTGAGGCACTGCTGGTAGGGCGACGGCACCGTCGTCCGGTCCTGCGCCCGGACATGCAGCGGCGCCAGCAGGCCGATCACGGCCCCCAGCACCCAGCCTGCCCAGGCACGTCTCACTTGGCCAGCACCTTGCGCACCGTCTGCACCAGGTTCTCGACCGAGAAGCCGAACATCGGGAACAGCACATTGGCCGGGGCCGATTCGCCGTAGCGGTCGATGCCGATCACGGCGTCGCAGCCGTACTTCCACCAGAAGTCGGTGACGCCGGCCTCGATGGCAATGCGCGGCAGCTTGGGCGGCAGCACTTCCTTCTTGTAGTTGCGGTCCTGGCGGTCGAAGACGGTGGTCGAGGGCATCGACACCACGCGCACCGCGATCTTCAGGTCGGCCAGCGCGGCCTGGGCATGCAGCGCCAGCTGCACCTCGGAGCCGGTGGCGATGATCACCGCCTGCGGCTTGCGCTTGCGGCCCACTTCGGTGGGCTCGGCCAGCACGTAGGCGCCGCGGGTGATCAGGTCGGCGTCGGTCTTGGGCGCGTAGGGCAGGTTCTGGCGGCTCAGCAGCAGCGCGCTGGGGCGGTTCTTGTTGGCCAGCGCCATGGTCCAGGCCACCGCGGTCTCGGTGGTGTCGGCGGGGCGCCAGACGTCCAGGCCCGGGATCAGGCGCAGGCTGGCGGCGTGCTCGACGCTCTGGTGCGTCGGGCCGTCCTCGCCCAGGCCGATCGAGTCGTGGGTGAAGACGTGGATCACGCGGCGCTTCATCAGCGCGGCCATGCGGATGGCGTTGCGGCTGTAGTCGCTGAAGGTCAGGAAGGTGCCGCCGTAGGGGATGAAGCCACCATGCAGCGCGATGCCGTTCATGATGGCGGCCATGCCGAACTCGCGCACGCCGTAGTTGATGTGGCGGCCACCCACACCGGCCTCGTTCTTGACCACCGCGCCCGCGGCATCAAAGCGCAGGTTGGGCGTGCTCTTGGTGTTGGTGAGGTTGGAGCCGGTCAGGTCGGCCGACCCGCCCAGCAGTTCGGGCAGCCGGGCGGTGAAGGTCTCCAGCGCGATCTGGCTGGCCTTGCGGCTGGCCACGGTCTCGGCCTTCTCGTGGGCACTGGCCACTGCCTCGACGGCGACCTCGGCGAAGTTGGCAGGCAGCTCGCCGGTCATGCGGCGCAGGAACTCGGCGGCCAGGTCCGGGTGCGCCACCGCATAGGCGGTGAAGCGCTTCTCCCACTCGGCCTGGGCCACGGCGCCGCGGTCGGTGGCGTCCCAGGCGGCCTTGATCTCGGCCGGGATGACGAAGGGCTCGGCGGTCCAGCCGATGGCTTCGCGGGTGAGCCGGATCTCTTCGGCGCCCAGCGGCTCGCCGTGCGCCTTGGCGGTGTTGGCGCGGTTGGGCGAGCCCTTGCCGATGCTGGTCTTGCAGACGATCAGCGTGGGCTTGTCAGCGCTGCCCTGGGCCTGGGCGATCGCGGCGTCCACCGCGTCCACGTCATGGCCGTCGACCGGGCCGATGACGTTCCAGCCGCAGGCCTTGAAGCGGGCCGGCGTGTCGTCAATGAACCACGGGGCCACCTGGCCGTCGATCGAGATGCCGTTGTCGTCGTACAGCGCGACCAGCTTGTTCAGCTTCCAGGCGCCGGCCAGCGCGATCGCCTCGTGGCTGATGCCTTCCATCAGGCAGCCGTCACCCATGAAGACATAGGTGCGGTGGTCGACGATGGTGTGGCCGTCGCGGTTGAACTCGGAGGCCAGCAGCTTCTCGGCCAGCGCCATGCCCACCGCGTTGGTGATGCCCTGGCCCAGCGGGCCGGTGGTGGTCTCCACCCCGGGGGTGACGTCCACCTCGGGGTGGCCGGGGGTCAGGCTGTGCAGCTGACGGAAGGCCTTGAGCTGCTCGATCGGCAGCGCATAGCCCGTGAGGTGCAGCAGCGCGTAGATCAGCATCGAGCCATGGCCGTTGGACAGCACGAAGCGGTCGCGGTCGGCCCACTGCGGCTGGGCCGGGTTGTGCTTCAGGTGCCGGGTCCACAGCGCCTGGGCCATCTCGGCCATGCCCATGGGCGCGCCGGGGTGGCCGGAATTGGCCTGCTGCACGGCGTCCATCGCCAGGGCACGGATGGCCTGGGCCATCAGCGGGTGATCGTTGCGGGGGGAGGTGGCGGGCATGGCGCGTCCGAGGGGGATGGGGAGGGTGAACCCGGCATTTTATCGGCCCCGATAATCGGCCCGATGCAAGGCCTGCACCTGACCGCCGACCTGCGTGGCTGTGACCCCGCCGCGCCGCTGATGCACGACCCGGCGGCCCTGCGCACGCTGTGCCTGGGCGCGGTGCGGCAGGCTGGTCTGCAGCCGGTGGGCGAGCTGTTCCACCGTTTCCCGCCGCCGCCCGATGGCGGCGTGCCCGGCATCACCGGCGTGGTGCTGCTGGCCGAGTCGCACCTGGCGGTGCACACCTGGCCCGAGCTGGGTGCGGTGACGCTGGACGCCTATGTGTGCAACCTGGGCGACGACAACAGCGCCAAGGCCGCGGTGCTGATCGACGCGCTGCAGGCCGCGTTCGGGCCGACCCAGGTGCAGCGCCAGTCGCTGCACCGCGGGTAGGCCTGAACAGCCCTCAGTCTTGACCTGACTCAAGGGCCCATCGGCCCGGTGCTGTCAATCTCCGGCCATCACCGCTGGAGAGACGACCGTGAAGCCCCTGTCGCTGACGATCATGAAGGACGAGCACCAGGCCCTGGCCGCGATGCTGAAGTCATTGCCGCTGCTGATGGCCCAGGCCCGCCGCGACGGCCGCCCGCCCGATTTCGAACTGGTGCGGGCGATGCTGTTCTACATCGACGAATTCCCCGAGCGCCTGCACCACACCAAGGAAAGCGAGCTGCTGTTCCCGAAGCTGCGCCAGCGCGTGCCGGCCCTGGCCGACACACTGGACAAGCTCGACCGCGACCACGCCCATGGCGAGCGCGGCGTGCGCGATCTGGAACACCTGCTGCTGGCCTACGAGGTGATGGGCGAACCGCGCCGCGCCGCCTTCGAGCAGGCGCTGGACCGCTACATCGACAACTACCTGCGCCACATGGCCCTGGAGGAGAGCGAGGTGCTGCCCGCCGCGGTCGAGCACCTCAGCGCCGAGGACTGGGCGCAGCTCGACGCGGCCTTCGCCGCCAACAAGGACCCGCTGACCGGCCATGAGCCGGAAGACGGCTACCGGCCGCTGTTCCAGCAGATCCTCAATCGCGCGCCGGCGCCGATCGGTCTCGGCTAGGGCCCGGCGGCGCGAAGGCCGCCAGCCAGGCGCCCTCCAGGCGCGCACGCTGACCGCCGTCCAGCCGTTCGCGGGCGGCCTGCCAGCGTTGCTGCAGCAGCGCCAGCGCCTGCGCCCAGGCCTGGGCATCGCCCGCCTGCATCTGCAGCTCGCGCCCCAGGTCCAGCCCCAGGCTGGGTGGCGGTGCGGGCGGATGGGTCATCTGCTGCAGGCGCTGGGCCGACAGGCGCTGCACGGTGTCCAGTGCCTGCACGAAGTCCTGCACCACGGCCACCTGGTCGGGTCGCGAGGTCAGCGCGCCCTGTTCCAGCGTCACGCGCTGGAACCACAGCCGCCAGGGGTCGGGCGGCAGCAGGTCGTCCAGGCTGCGTTCGGGGCGGGCCGGACCACGTGCGCCGGGCGGGCCGTCACCGGGCCCGCGGCCCGGCCCCATGCCGCCCATCGGCTGCGCACTGGCAACCACCGCAACCAGCAGGCCGCAGGTGGCGAGAAGAGTCTTCCACGCTGTTGTCATCCCGCCAGTCTGGGGCGCGCGCCTGTCGCTCGCGTCGACGGCGTGTGAAGTGGCGTAAAGCCGACACCCTCCCTCGTTTGACCGATAGCCCCGCCCCGGCCCGGGCGGATACGCTGCTGGCCTGCGCTGCTGAAATCCAAGGAGCCTGGATGACCCGCCCAGTTCTTCGCGCCATGACCGCCCTGGCCGGCGTCCTGCTGACCCTGCTGAGCGTGGGCGCCCACGCCAGCACCTACCGCTGCAGTGCCGACGGCCTGACGGTCAGCTACGAGGAAACCGGCACGCCGCCCACGGTGCGCAGCCTGAGCGTGCAGCCCACGGGCGGCCTGGCGGTGGTCTACGACGAGAGCACGATCACCGAAGCCGCAGTCCCGATGGGCCGGCTGCTGACGGTACGCGAGGCCGGCTCCAAGCGGCATGACAGCCTGCTGATCCCGCGCGCCAATTTCACCGACAACGCGGCCTACCCGTTCTATGGCTGGTGGTTCGTCACCAGCACCAACAAGGCCTCGCAGACACCGCTGGTGGAGAACGCCAAGGGCCGGCGCCTGGACTGCCAGGCGGCCGCAGTGGGCCTGTTCAAGTTGGGCGGCACCGTCACTGCGGGCACGCCCTGGGGCGGCGCCTCGCTGACCAACAATGGCACCGACAAGCTCAACCTCACGGCCGACGGCGCGTTCGCCTTCGCGCCGCGATACCCGCAGGGCTCGTCCTACAACGTGGCCGTCACGCCGGGTCCGAACGCCCAGTGCAACGTCAGCAACGGCAGCGGCGTCGTCAATGGCGACGTCGGCAACATCGGCGTCAGCTGCGAGTGTGTCGCCGGCTTTGCCGGTTGCAACACGTCCATGTGCGCGTTCAATCTGATGTCCGATCCGAACAACTGCGGCCGCTGTGCTTTCTCCTGCGGGCCCAACCACGCCTGCATCGCTGGCACCTGCGTCGGCACGCTGCAGCGGCTGCTGCAGTGATTCGCCCGGGCGCGGGCGCGGCGCGGTCGGGTTTCCTACAATCAGGGCCATGACCCGCCCTGACCCCGCCTACACCCGCGGCGCCGCCCTGCCGGCGCTGCTTGCGCAACGCATCGTCATCATCGACGGGGCGATGGGCACGATGATCCAGCGCTACAAGCTGGGCGAGGCCGACTTCCGCCATGCCGCGCTGGCCGATCATCCGAAGGACCTGAAGGGCGACAACGACCTGCTGGTGCTGACGCGCCCGGATGTGATCCGCGAGATCCACGAGCAGTACCTGGCCGCCGGTGCCGACATCATCGAGACCAACACCTTCGGCGCCACCTCCATTGCCCAGGAAGACTACGGCCTGGGCCACCTGGCACGCGAGATGAACATCGCCGCCGCCCGCGTGGCGCGCGAAGCGGCCGATCGCTACAGCACCCCGGATCACCCGCGCCTCGTGGCCGGCGCACTGGGCCCCACGCCGCGCACCGCCAGCATCAGCCCCGACGTGAACGACCCCGGCGCGCGCAACATCAGCTTCGACCAACTGCGCGACAGCTACCGCGAACAGGCCGAAGGTCTGCTGGAGGGCGGCTGCGACCTGTTCCTGGTCGAGACCATCTTCGACACGCTCAACGCCAAGGCCGCGATCTTCGCGCTCGATGAGCTGATGGAGGCCACCGGCGAGCGCCTGCCGGTGATCATCTCCGGCACCGTCACCGACGCCTCCGGCCGCATCCTCAGCGGCCAGACGGTGGGCGCCTTCTGGCACTCGGTGCGCCATGCGCGGCCGCTGGCGATCGGCCTGAACTGCGCACTGGGCGCCACGCTGATGCGGCCCTACATCGAGGAGCTGGGCCGGGTGGCGGGCGACACGTTCGTCAGCTGCTACCCCAACGCCGGCCTGCCCAACCCGATGAGCGACACCGGCTTCGACGAGACGCCCGAGGTCACCGGCGGCCTGATGGAGGAGTTCGCCAAGGCGGGCTTTCTGAACATCGTGGGCGGCTGCTGCGGCACCACGCCGGCACACATCGCCGCCATTGCCCAGCGCGTGGGCCGCTACCAGCCGCGCGCGCTGGCCAGCCGGCCGTTCAGCCGGCTGGTGGCGGAGGCTTGAGCGCCTGCGCGGCTTAGGCCGCGCTGGCGCTCAGGCTTCGGCCTTTCACACGGCTCCCCTGAGCCCCCTCCGGGAAGGGCCTCCAGTTCGTTGGACTGCTCCCTCCAGCCTCCCTCCAGGAGGGAGGCTCTGGTCAGTTCGACCATGGGCCCCCTGGCCGGTGGCCTGCGCCATGCCTAGGATGCGTCAGCGCCGCGCTGGGCCGTGCGCCGCGCGGCGCCGTCCATCACCTGCTGCAATTGCCGCTGGGACTGCTCCAGTTCGGCCTGCATCGCGCCCAGCAGCTGGTGGTAGACACGCTGCTGGCGCGTCAGGTCGCGCAGGCGCTGGGCCATGCGCTGGCCCACGCCGGCCAGCAGCTTGGCGGCCACCTCGGGCTCGGCGCGCATCATGCGCTGCAGCGCGTTGCGGCTGAGCCCGGCGCCGATGACCGACGTGGTGGCGGTGCAGGTGGCTGTGCGCGGGCCGCCGTCGAGCAGCGCGGTCTCGCCGATCAGGTGACCCGGCCCGGCCACCGACACCACCACCGGCTGCTCACGACGGGCGACCATGGTCTCCACCGTGACCTCGCCGTCCAGCACCAGCATCATGAAGCCCTCGCCGGCAGCCTCGCCCTCGCGCGTCAGCACCTGGCCTTCGCCACAGCGCAGCAGGCGGGCGTAGGAAACGATGCACTGGGCGTCCAGCGCGCTCAGCCCGGCCAGCGCGTCGGCGCTGCGCAGCAGGTCGGCGGCGAGTTGCGCCCAGACCGGTTCGTCGCTCATCGAGCGGCTGATCAGGGTGGGCGCGGCGGGATCGGTCATGGGCAGTTGCGCAGGGTAGCGCGGAGCGCGCAGCGGTCCAACCGGATCGGCCCGTGCCTCCGTTAAAATTGCCCGCCTCCAAGGAGCGTTGCAGCGGCGCGCCGGGCCCTGATGGGCGCGGCGGCCGTCAGGCTTGGGCCCAACAACCACGCTCGCCCGTCTTTTTCCAGCGGGTGAGCCCGCCTGCCTGCATGACGCCGATGAACGCTGCCTCTTCCCTGCCCCCGATGCGCCTGTCCGGCCTGGAGCCGATTGCCATTGGCGAGGGCTCGCTCTTCGTCAACATCGGCGAGCGCACCAACGTCACCGGCTCGCGGGTGTTCGCCAAGATGATCCTGGCGGGCGAGTACGAGAAGGCCCTGGCCGTGGCGCGCCAGCAGGTGGAGAACGGCGCCCAGGTCATCGACGTCAACATGGACGAGGCCATGCTGGACTCGCAGGCGGCGATGGTGCGCTTCCTGAACCTGATCGGCTCCGAGCCCGAGATCGCCCGCGTGCCCATCATGGTGGACTCGTCCAAGTGGGCGGTCATTGAAGCGGGCCTGAAGTGCCTGCAGGGCAAGGGCATCGTCAACTCGATCAGCCTGAAAGAAGGCGAGGCCGAGTTCAAGCGCCAGGCCACGCTGGTGCGCCGCTACGGCGCGGCCGCGGTGGTGATGGCCTTCGACGAGCAGGGCCAGGCCGACAGCTTCGCGCGCAAGACCGAGATCTGCGCACGCGCCTACCGCATCCTGACCGAGGAGGTGGGCTTCCCGGCCGAGGACATCATCTTCGACCCCAACATCTTCGCCATCGCCACCGGCATTCCCGAGCACGACAACTACGCGGTCGATTTCATCGAGGCCACGCGCTGGATCAAGGCGAACCTGCCGGGCGCCAAGGTCTCGGGCGGCGTGTCCAACGTGAGCTTCAGCTTCCGCGGCAACGAGCCGGTGCGCGAGGCCATCCACACCGTCTTCCTGTACCACGCCATCCAGGCGGGGCTGGACATGGGCATCGTCAACGCCGGCATGGTGGGCGTGTACGACGACCTGGATGCCGACCTGCGCGAGCGCGTCGAGGACGTGGTGCTGAACCGCCGCCCCGACGCCACCGAGCGCCTGCTCGAGGTGGCCGAGCAGGTCAAGGGCGCGGCCAAGGACGACAGCGCGCGCCTGGCCTGGCGCCAGCACGGTGTGAACGAGCGCCTGAGCCATGCGCTGGTGCACGGCATCACCGAGTTCATCGACACCGACACCGAAGAGGCCTGGCAGGCCATCCGCGCCAACGGTGGCCGGCCGCTGCACGTGATCGAAGGCCCGCTGATGGCCGGCATGAACACTGTGGGCGACCTGTTCGGCGCCGGCAAGATGTTCCTGCCGCAGGTGGTCAAGAGCGCGCGCGTGATGAAGCAGGCGGTGGCCCACCTGCTGCCCTACATCGAGGCCGAGAAGCAGGCCGCGCTGGACGCCGGCGCCGACGTGCGCCCCAAGGGCAAGATCGTCATTGCCACCGTCAAGGGCGACGTGCACGACATCGGCAAGAACATCGTCACCGTGGTCCTGCAGTGCAACAACTTCGAGGTCGTCAACATGGGCGTGATGGTGCCCGCGCAGGACATCCTCGAAAAAGCCCGTGCCGAGGGCGCCGACATCATCGGCCTGTCGGGCCTGATCACGCCCAGCCTGGAGGAGATGCAGCATGTGGCGGCCGAGATGCAGCGCGACCCCTGGTTCAGCGCGCGCGGCACGCCGCTGCTGATCGGCGGCGCCACCACCAGCCGGGTGCACACCGCGGTGAAGATCGCGCCGCACTACAGCGGGCCGGTGGTCTATGTGCCCGATGCCTCGCGCGCGGTGGGCGTGTGTGCCGACCTGCTGTCGGAGGAGCGCGGCGCGGCCACCCGGGCGGATCTGCGCGCCGACCAGGACCAGGTGCGCGCGCTGCACGCCGGCAAGAAGAAGGCGCCGCTGCTGCCCTTCGCGCAGGCGCACGCCAACGCAGCGCGGCTGGACTGGTCGCAGCCGCCGGCGCCGCCCAAGTTCATCGGCCGGCGCGAGTTCCGCGCCTACGACCTGGCCGAGATCGCCCAGTGCATCGACTGGACGCCCTTCTTCCAGACCTGGGACCTGGCCGGCCGCTACCCCGCCATCCTGGATGACGCGGTGGTGGGCGATGCCGCGCGCAAGGTCTTCGCCGACGCCCAGGCCATGCTGAAGAAGCTGATCGACGGCCGCTGGCTGCAGGCCCACGGCGTGATCGGCCTGTGCCCGGCCAACACCGTGGACGGCGAGACCATCACGCTGTTCGCCGACGCCGCGCGCCAGCAGCCGGTGCTGCGCTGGCGCCCGCTGCGCCAGCAGGGCGAGCGCCCGGTGGTGGACGGCGTGCGCCGGCCCAACCGCTCGCTGGCCGACTTTGTCGCGCCGCTGGGCGTGCAGCCCGACCACGTGGGCCTGTTCGCGGTGACCGCGGGCATTGGCATCGAGAAGAAGCTGGCCGAGTTCGAGGCCGCGCACGACGACTACTCATCGATCATGCTCAAGGCCCTGGCCGACCGCCTGGCCGAGGCCTTCGCAGAGCGCCTGCACCAGCGCGTGCGCACCGACCTGTGGGGCTACGCGGCCGACGAGCAGCTCAGCAACGAGCAGCTGATCCAGGAGGCCTACCAGGGCATCCGCCCGGCGCCGGGCTACCCGGCCTGCCCGGAGCACGGCATCAAGGCCGACATGTTCGCGCTGCTGCAGGCCGAATCCATCGGCATGGGCCTGACCGAGAGCATGGCGATGACGCCCGCCGCTTCGGTCAGCGGCTTCTACCTGGCGCACCCCGAGGCGCGCTACTTCAACGTGGGGAAGATCGGCGCCGATCAGGCGGCCGACTGGGGCCGCGGCCTGGGGATCGGCGAGGTGGCCTCGAGCCGGCGGCTGAGCGCGGTGCTGGACGACATCGCGTAGGTCGGCAGACCCGGCGTGTCGGCGTAGAAGCTGGCGTTGAGCTGGGTCTCGGTGACCAGGTGGTTGCGGAAGGCCTGGAACAGCGCCGCATCCACCGTGCCCGGGTTCTTCCAGAAGTCGTCGAGTTCGCCGTCGAAGACCAGGTCTTCGACGTCATAGACCGCGTCGCCCAGCGTGATCACCGGCGTGCCGTGGAACAGGGCCTGCAAGCCGGTGGTGCTGTTCACCGTGATCACGCCCAGCGCCTGGCGCAGCAGCGTGGGCAGGTGCTGGTCGTGGATGTAGTGCACGCGGTCGGCCACGCCGAACTCCTTGGCTCGACGGGCGATCGAGTGGGTGTAGTCGGAGTAGGGCCGGTCCAGCGGGTGGTGCTTGAAGACCAGCAGCGTGTCGGCCGGCGCATGCAGCGAGAAGGAGCTGAGCACCTCGTCGATGAAGTCGCCCATCTCGCCGTAGCGCGAGTGCACGACGATCTGGCTGTCGTTCCACACCTGCAGCGGCGCCAGGAAGAAGCGCTTGTGCTGCTCGGGCGCGGCCAGGAAGGCCGAGTCCTTGCGCTCCCGCCAGTGGTGCCAGTGCTTGCGCGCCCAGCCGCGCACCCAGCGCAGGCCCTCGGCGACGGTGTCGATCTCGCGGTGGTGGCGGTAGTGCGGGTAGGTGCGGCGCTCGGCGCGGCAGGCCAGCGCGTAGCGGATGGCGATCTTGGCCACCTGGCCGAAGGTCTGGTGCGTGGGCTGCGGCGCCGGCAGGGTTTCAGGCAGGCGGGCGCGGTAGTAGGCGGCGTCGCGCGGCAGCGTGGAGGCGGCGTTCACACCGCCCTGCTCCAGCGTCACGTAGTCGGGGCGGACATAGCCTTCCTCGAACACGAAGACCGCCATGCCGCGGGCGCGGGCCAGCGGAATGGCCATCGCGTGCAGCGGGCGCGACTGGCCGAACAGCACCAGGGTGTCGGGCTGCAGGTCGTCCAGCAGGTGGGCGAACCACTCGGCGAAGAAGGCGGCCGGCTGGTGGAAGCGCAGCACGTCGGTGCCGCTGTAGAACAGGTCGTCGCCGCCGTTGAAGTTGACCTTCCAGACCTGCTGGCCGTTGCTGCGCAGCGTCTGGGCGAGGCGCGCGAAGAAGTCGCCCATCGGGCCCTGAAGCATCAGGGTGCGTTGGCGCGACAGCAAATGGTCCAGAGAATGCGGAATCATGGCTACTTCAGGGCAAGCCACCGCCACCGGAAACATGCCGGAATCCCTCGCATGCACCAGCATGGTGTCTTTGTGTCCGCAGTGTAAGTGGCCTTTACAACGGTCCGCGATCCCCAATAGTGAACCTACAGGGGCTTTGGAACCGCCGAAACCGTGACCTATGCCTCCATTGCGGCGACTATCAACGTCCACGCAAGCGGCGTGCCCATCCCAGCAGCCAGCGCCGGGCCGCCCGCCGGGCCCGTCCCTCGGGCGGGCGCTCGCGCCAGGCCAGCAGCGCGTCGATCGCCCGCTCGGGCGGGCAGGGCAGGCCACTGGCGGGGTCCACGTAGCGCGGATACAGGATCAGGGCGGCGGCCACCAGGCTGTCCAGGTCCAGCCGGCGTTGGCGCCGCGGCAGCGCCACGCGGTCCTCGGTCAGGCCCCAGCCGGCGTAAAAGGGCGCACCCCAGCAGACCACCCGGCGCTGACGCAGCAGTGCTTCAAAGCCCGCCAAGGAAGTGAGTACATGCACTTCGTCCACCTGCTCGATCAGCAGGTCGATCGGCACGTCCACCACCACCTCGTCGGCGCTGGCCTGGGCCTGGGCCTCACCGTCACCGGCGCGGCGCAGGCCGGCCACCACATCGGGGTGGGGCTTGTAGACCAGCCAGGCGTCGGGGCGCTCGGCCCGGGCGGCGCGCAGCAGGTCGGCATTGCGGCACAGTCCTGGTGCACCCCAGCGCAGGGACTCATCGGCCTCCACCTGGCCCACCACCAGCAGCACCGGCCGGTCACCCGCCGGGCGCTGCCAGGCGCGGCCGGCCAGGTTGTACTTGGTCAGGCGCGCCGCCAGGATGCGCTGGCGCAGCGCCGCCGCCCGCGCGCGCAGCGCCGCCGGCAACTCGCCCGACTGCAACCACTGCTCCAGCTGCGAGGGTGCGGTGGCGTCGTAGTACAGGCCCTGGGCGTCGACGACCCAGGACAGCGGCTGGCGCATCTCGGCGCCCAGGCCCACCGAGCGCAGGAAACCGTCCTCGACCCGGCGCACACTGGCCGGCACGCCACCAGCCGGAGGCGCGGAGCGGCCCCACAGCACTAGGTGTTCGCCGCCCGCCAGCGGCTGGCGCGCCGACTGGAACTGCACCTGGCTGCCCGGCATGAAGCGCCGCAGGATCGGCCGTTTCCACCAGGAGAAGCCCACCGCGGTGACGCGTTCGGGATCCTGCTGGCGCTGCTGACGCAGCCAGCCCACGGCCTGCACCAGCGCCTCCGGGGTGCAGCGTGCACCACCGTGGGGATGCACCTGGCGCGGGTAGTCCACCAGCGCCGCGTGAACCAGCGCCTCCAGCGCGGCCGGGGCGCGCCGCGGCAGCGGCCGCTCATCGCTGCTCAGGCCCCAGCCGGCGTAGAAGGGCAGGCCGAAACAGCGCAGCGGGCGGCGCCACAGCAGCGCCTCGAAGCCCATCTGCGAGGTCACCACATACACCGCCGCCACCTGCTGCAGCAGATCGGGCGGGTGCACCGGATCGGCCAGCCACACCACCCGCGCGGCGACTCCCGGCGTCAGGCGCTCGGGCGAGAAATGCCCGCGCTTGCGACCGGTCAGCACATCGGGGTGGACCTTCAGCAGCACGCGCGCGCCGGGGTGTTCGTCCAGCGCCGCTTCGAGCATGCGTGCAAAGCTGCTGGCGTCGGCGCCGCCGTGGGTGATGGCGGCGTCGCCGGCGGTCTGGTCCACCACCAGCACGTCGCCCGGGCGCACCAGGCCGGCGGGGTCGCGGTCACGCGCCAGGTTGTACTTGGACACGCGCGCGTCGCACCAGGCCTGGCGCAGCGCCTCGGCGCGCGCGGCCTGGGTGGCGTCCACGCCGGCGGCGATCAGGCGCTCCAGGCGCGAGGGCCGGCTGGCGTCGTAGTAGATGCCCTCGTCGTCCAGCACCACCGACCACGGCGGCGCATCCGGCCCCAGCGCCAGCGAGCGCAGGAAGCCGTCCTCCAGCCGCAGCAGCGGCAGGCCGTGGCGGCGCGCCAGCGCTTCGGCGCGCTCGGCGCTGGGCTTGCGGCCCCAGGCCAGCACCGCGTCGGCGTCGGCCGGGGAGCGCACCAGCCGGGCCCCGTGCAGCAGCTCGGGCAGCGTGGCGATGCGCGCCACGCCCGGCGTGGGCGCCCACAGGCGACGGCCCTCCAGCAGCGCCGCGCAGGCGTCCGTCACGGACATGGCCAGGGCGGGCGGGGCGGGGCCGGTCAGAGACCGGCGGCGGCGAAGTGCGGGTTGTCGAAGCCCGGCTTGCCGTAACGCAGGTCGGCGCCGTCGGCCACCACCGTGACCTTGCCACCCGCGGCGCGCAGCACGGCGTCACCGGCGGCGATGTCCCACTCCATGGTGCGGCCCAGGCGCGGGTACAGGTCGGCCTCGCCGGCGGCCACCAGGCACAGCTTCAGCGACGAGCCGGCGTTGGTGCGCGAGGCCACCTTGCGGCCCCCCAGGAAGGCGTCGAGCGCGGTCTCGTCGCCGTGCGAGCGGCTGGCCACCACGGTCAGGCCCTCGGCGGGCACGGCACGGCAGCGGATGGCGCGGCGGCCCTGGGCGTCTTCCAGCCAGGCGCCCTGCCCGGCCACGCCGCCGAACAGGCGGCCGATGGCCGGCGCATAGACCAGACCCAGCACCGGGCGGCCCTGCTCGATCAGCGCGATGTTCACGGTGAACTCGCCATTGCGGCTGATGAACTCCTTGGTGCCGTCCAGCGGATCGACCAGAAAGAAGCGGTCGCTCACATCCGGAATATTGCCCGCCGACACGGCCTCTTCGGCCACCACCGGGATGCCCGGGGCCAGGCGCGCCAGGCCAGCCAGGATCACCGCCTCGGCGCGGCCATCGGCCTGGGTGACCGGCGAATCGTCGCCCTTCTTGGTCACATCAAAGTCGGTGGCGTAGATGTCCATGATGACCTGACCCGCATCGCGGATCAGCGGCACCAGGCTTTCCAGCAGGGCGGACAGGTCGGGGGTGGTGGCTGCGTTCATGGTGGGGTCATGCCAAACAAGGGATGCCCGATTGTGCAGCGCCCATGGCACACTCCCACCCCTAAAACATTTATTGACCAGACCGTGTCCACGCACGCACCCGACGTTTCTGCGCTGAATTCACGCCGCCGGCGTGCGGTGCAGCTGCGCGTGGACGGTCTGAGCCTGAGCCAGATCCAGGCCGCCACCGGCCTGAGCGTGCCCACCATCATCAAGGCCTACCAGGCCTTCGAGCAGGGCGGCTGGCAGGCAATCGACGTGGCCGCACGCGGCCGCCCGCGCGGCAGCGGCCGCGTGCTGGACGCCGCCCAGGAGGCCGCGCTGCGCCAGGCCGCGTTGACCCAGCCCCCCGAAACCGCCGGCCTGCCCGCCGGCCTGTGGGACACCACCGCGCTGCAGGCGCTGGCCCGCCAGCGCTGGGGCCTGAGCCTGGAGCCGCGCGCGCTGTCGCGCCTGCTGGAGCGCTGGGGCCTGGCCCTGCACAGCCTGGCCGACGCCGCACCCCAGCGCGGCCCCGGCGCCGACTGGCTGCGCGAGGGCTGGCCCGCGCTGCAGCGCGAGGCCCGCGCCCAGCACCGCAAGCTGCTGTGGGTGGGCGCGCTGGCGCACCACAGTGGCGCACCCGCAGGGGCCGGCATCCTGGTCGCCCTGACACCGCGTGGCAGCCTGCGCTGGCTGCCGGTGGAGCGCCTGTCGGCGCTGGACGGCTGGCGCCGCCTGTTCGAGCGCCTGGCCGCCGACCCCGACGGCCCCTGGCTGCTGGCCCTGCACGGCCCCGACCTGCGCCGCGCGCCCACTCTGACCGCTTGGCTGGCCACCCAGCCCGCGCTGGCACTTCAGGATTGCCCGATCGCGCCGATACGCCGAGCAGCGGCCGAAGCGCCGCCCGTGACCAACGCCACAACAAACGATCCCCCGCGTGCCGCGCCAGCGGCGAACATCCCGTCCTTCGACAGCCGGGCCCGCCCCGCCGTCGCCAACATCCCACCTGCGCAGGAAAAACCGATGAGCCTGACCCACCTCCAACGCCTGGAAGCCGAGAGCATCCACATCATGCGCGAGGTTGTCGCCGAAGCCGACAACCCGGTGATGCTGTATTCGATCGGCAAGGACTCGGCCGTGATGCTGCATCTGGCGCGCAAGGCCTTCTACCCGGCGCCGCCGCCGTTCCCGCTGCTGCATGTGGACACCACCTGGAAGTTCCGCGCCATGTACGAGCTGCGTGACCGCATGGCCAAGGACTCGGGCATGGACCTGCTGGTCTATCACAACCCCGAGGCGATGGAGCTGGGCATCAACCCCTTCACCCACGGCTCGCAGATCCACACCGACATGTGGAAGACCCAGGGCCTGAAGCAGGCGCTGGACAAGTACAACTTTGATGTGGCCTTTGGCGGCGCCCGCCGCGACGAAGAGAAGAGCCGCGCCAAGGAGCGCATCTTCTCGTTCCGCAGCGCGCAGCACCGCTGGGACCCGAAGAACCAGCGCCCCGAGCTCTGGCGCCTTTACAACGGCCGCAAGCACAAGGGCGAGTCGATCCGCTGCTTCCCCATCTCGAACTGGACCGAGCTGGACATCTGGCAGTACATCTACCTGGAAAACATCCCCATCGTGCCGCTGTACTACGCCGCCGAGCGTCCGGTGGTCGACCGTGACGGCACCCTGATCATGGTCGACGACGAGCGCTTCCCGCTGCGCGAGGGCGAGGTGCCGATGATGAAGAGCGTGCGCTTCCGCACCCTGGGCTGCTACCCGCTGTCGGGCGCGGTGGAGTCCACCGCCAGCACGCTGACCGAGATCATCCAGGAAATGCTGCTGACCAAGACCAGCGAACGCCAGGGCCGGATGATCGACCACGATTCCGCTGCTTCCATGGAGAAGAAGAAGCAAGAAGGCTATTTCTAAGCCCTCGACCTTTCATCTTCACTCCCTACGCACACAGGAAAGACCATGGCACACGTTTCCGACATGATCTCGGTCGACATCGAGAAGTACCTCAAGCAGCACGAGAAGAAATCGCTGCTGCGTTTCATCACCTGCGGCTCGGTGGACGACGGCAAGTCCACCGTCATCGGCCGGCTGCTCTATGAATCGAAGATGCTCTTCGAGGACCAGCTCGCCGCCATCGAGAACGACTCCAAGAAGTGGGGCACCCAGGGCGGCGACATCGACTTCGCGCTGCTGGTGGACGGCCTGGCCGCCGAGCGAGAGCAAGGCATCACGATCGACGTGGCCTACCGCTTCTTCAGCACCGACCGCCGCAAGTTCATCGTCGCCGACACCCCGGGCCACGAGCAGTACACGCGCAACATGATCACCGGCGCGTCCACCGCCGACGTGGCCGTGATCCTGATCGACGCGCGCAAGGGCGTGCTCACGCAGACCCGCCGCCACAGCTACCTGGTCAGCCTGATCGGCATCCGCAAGGTGGTGCTGGCCATCAACAAGATGGACCTGGTCGACTACTCGCAGGAGGTGTTCGACCGCATCAACGAGGAATACCGCGTCTTCGCCAAGCAGATTGGCCTGAACGACATCACCAGCATCCCTCTGTCGGGCCTGAAGGGCGACAACATGCTGGAGGCCAGCGCCCACACGCCCTGGTACCACGGCCCCACGCTGATGGGCTTCCTGGAGACCTGCGAGATCGACGAGGCGCGCCAGCAGCGCGAGGCCTTCCGCCTGCCGGTGCAGTGGGTCAACCGCCCGAACCTGGACTTCCGCGGCTTCTGCGGCGTGGTCACCGGCGGCGTCATCAAGCCGGGTGACCGCATCCGTGCCCAGCCCTCGGGCCGCGAAAGCAAGGTGGCGCGCATCGTCACCATGAACGGCGACCTGCCGATGGCCGTGGCCGGCCAGAGCGTGACCCTCACGCTGGAAGACGAGATCGACATCTCGCGCGGCGACGTCATCTCCACCGCCGACAGCCCGGCCGAGGTGGCCGACCAGTTCGAGGCCACCATCGTCTGGATGACCGACGAGCCCATGCTGCCGGGCCGCCCCTACCTGCTGAAGGTGGGCACGCAGACGGTCACTGCCACCGTCACCGAGCCCAAGTACAAGGTCAACGTCAACACGATGGAGCACCTCGCGGCCAAGCAGCTCGAGGTCAACGAGATCGGCGTGGTCAACCTGGCGCTGGACCGTCCCATCGCCTTCGACCCCTACACCGCCAACCGCGACACCGGCGGCTTCATCCTGATCAACCGCCTGACCAACAACACGGTCGGCGCGGGCATGCTGCACTTCGCGCTGCGCCGCTCGCACAACATCCACATGCAGCATGTGGACGTGGACAAGGCCGCACGCGCCACCGCCAAGGGCCAGAAGCCCGCGGTGCTGTGGTTCACCGGCCTGTCGGGCGCGGGCAAGTCGACCATCGCCAACCTGGTCGAGAAGAAGCTGCACGCCATGGGTCGCCACACCTACCTGCTCGACGGCGACAACGTGCGCCACGGCCTGAACAAGGACCTGGGCTTCACCGAGGCCGACCGGGTGGAGAACATCCGCCGCATCTCCGAGGTGGCGCACCTGATGGTGGACGCCGGCCTGATCGTGCTGACCGCGTTCATCTCGCCGTTCCGTTCGGAACGCGCGATGGCGCGCAGCCTGATGGGCGAGGGCGAGTTCGTCGAGGTCTATGTGGACACCCCGCTGGACGTGGCCGAGGACCGCGACGTCAAGGGCCTGTACAAGAAGGCCCGCCGCGGCGAGATCACCAACTTCACCGGCATCTCCAGCCCCTACGAGCCGCCTGAGAACCCCGAGATGCGCGTGAACACCACGAACCAGTCGGCCGAGCAGGCCGCTGACGCGGTGATCGCGGCGCTGCGCCAGCGCGGCATCATCGACTGAGCGGCTGACACAGCTCATCCTGCCCCTGCCGGGCGCACCACGGTGCGCCCGGCCTGACGGAGTCATGCCATGACCTGGCAACAAGGCCTGGTGTTCGCCACGCTGGCGCTGCTGATCGTTGAGCTGGTGCGTGGCCGGCGCGCGCCCGGCACGCTGTTCGCCGGTGCAGCGTTCCTGTTCGTGATGCTCGACTTCATCCCCATGAAGGACGCGCTCAGGCAGTTCACCAACAACGGCCTGATCACCGTGGTGGTGTTGCTGCTGCTGTCCATCGTGCTGGACAAGTCGCGCATGCTGGAGCTGATGGCCGAGAAGCTGGTGCGCGGCCCCTACCGCTGGGCACTGGTCAAGCTGTACGGCGCCACTGCCGTGTACAGCGCCTTCCTGAACAACACTGCCGTGGTGGCCTCGCTGATCGGGCCGCTCAAGGGCAACCGCGAGCACAGCGCCGCGCGGCTGCTGATTCCCATGTGCTATGCCGCCACGCTGGGCGGCATCCTCACGCTGGTGGGCACCAGCACCAACCTGCTGGTCAGCAGCCTGCTGGCCGGCCGGCACATGCCCGAGCTGCACCTGTTCGACCTGTTCCCGGTGGGCATCCTGATCGTGCTGTCCTGCGGCGCGGTGATGATCCTGCTGTACCCGCGCCTGCTCAAGGCACAGCCACCGGCCGAGGACGAGGCCAGCGACTACTTCCTCGAGGCCGAGGTGCTGCCTGACTGCCCGCTCGTCGGCAAGACCATCGAGCAGGCCGGCCTGCGCAACCTGGGCCACCTGTTCCTGACTGAGATCGTGCGCGGCGACAACCTGATCGCCCCGGTCGAGCCCGACCGCTTCGTCAATGCCGGCGACATCCTGGTCTTCACCGGCGATGTCACCCGCATCGACTTGCTGGCCCAGTTTCCGGGTCTGCGCCCGCACGGCCACCATGATGATCTGCCGCTGACCAACCTGGTGGAGGTGGTGGTGGCGGCCGGCTCCACGCTGGCGCGGCGCACCATCCGCGAGGTGGATTTCCGCTCGAACTTCGACGCCGCCGTGGTGGCCGTGCGCCGCGGCGCCGAGCGCCTGGGCGGCAGCATCGGCAATACCCGGCTGGAGGTGGGCGACGCGTTGGTGCTGGTGGTGGGCCAGGACTTTGAAAAGCGCAACAACCTGGGCCGCAACTTCGTCATCGTCTCCAAGCGCGAGGTGCAGAAGTTTGTCGACCCGCGCAAGGGGTGGCTGTCGATGATCGGCTTTGTGGCGGTGATCGCGCTGGCCGCCTTCGGCCTGGTGGACTTCCTCAAGGGCATGCTGCTGTTGCTGGTGCTGTTCCTGGCCAGCGGCCTGGCCAGGGTGGCCGACCTGCGGCGCAATGTGCCCTGGGAGCTGATCATGATCATCGCGTCATCGCTGGTGATCTCCGAGGTGATGCTGGGCACCGGCGCCGCCAAGCTGCTGGCCGGCGGCCTGCTCAGCGGCGCCGAGCAGTTCGGTCCCTATGCCGCGCTGGCCGTGCTGCTGCTGGCCACCTGGATCCTCACCGAGCTGATGACCAACAACGCCGCCGCGGCGCTGGCCTTCCCGATCGCGCTGGGCGTGGCCGAACAACTGGGCCTGTCGCCCATGCCCTTTGTGATGGCGGTGCTCTACGGCGCCAGCTGCAGCTTTGCCACCCCCTACGGCTACCAGACCAACCTGATGGTCATGGCCCCGGGCCGCTACCAGCTGCGCGACTACCTGCGCGCCGGCCTGCCGGTGGCGCTGACCTTCCAGGCCGTGGCCCTGGTCGCCATCCCGGTCTTCTTCCCCTTCCGCTGAAGGCGCCGCGGCGCTGCGTGCTACAACCCGGTCCTCTCAGGAGGACCTCCATGCTGCACCGTGCCCTGTGCGCGGCCACGCTCGCCGCGTCGGCCGCCCTGCTCACCGCCCTGCCCCACCTCAGCGCCCAGGCGCAGAGCGCCGCGCCGGCCGCCAGCCCGGCCCCGGCCCAGGTGCCGCTGATCGAGCGCGCCCGCTTCTTCGGCAACCCCAGCAAGGTGGCCGGCCGCATCAGCCCTGACGGCCGCTGGCTCAGCTGGATTGCGCCGCGCGACGGCGTGCTCAACATCTGGGTGGCCCCGGTCAACCAGCCCGAGCAGGCCCGCGCCCTCACGGCCGAGACAAGCCGCCCCATCCGCTCGTACTTCTGGGCCCCCGATTCGCAGCGCATCCTGTTCATCAACGACAAGGGCGGCGACGAGAACTTCCTGCTCTACGGCGTGCCCGTGGCCGGCGGCGAGCCGCGCCTGCTCACCCCCTTCGAGAAGACGCGGGTGCAGATCGTCAAGATCAGCCGCGAGCGCCAGGACCGCATCCTGCTGGGCATCAACAACCGCGATCCGCGCTGGCACGACATCTACAGCCTGGACCTGGCCAGCGGCCAGCTCAGCCTGGTGCTGCGCAACGAGCAGGGCTGGGCCAGCTTTCATGCCGACGAGCAGTTGGTGTTGCGCCTGGCCGAAAAATCCCGCCCTGACGGCGGCACCGACTACCACCGCGTGAAGGACAACCAGGTCGATGCCACGGCGCTGAGCAGTGTCTCGATGGAGGACTCCACCACCACCGGCCCGCGCGGCTTCACGCCCGACGGCCGCACGCTGTACTGGACCGACTCGCGCGGCCGCAACACCGCCGCCCTGGTGGCGCAGGACCTGGCCACGGGCAGCACCCGCGTGGTGGCCGAAGACCCGCGCGCCGACATCGGCAGCGTGCTCACCGACCTGCGCGACGGCCGCGTGCTGGCCTGGCAGGTCAACTACCTCACCGAGGAGTACGTGGCCAAGGATCCGGCCGTGGCGGCTGACCTGGCCTACCTGCGCGGCGCACTCAAGGGCAGCTTCACGCTGACCGCCCGCACCAATGCCGACGACCGCTGGGTGCTGGCGGTCGATCCGGTGACCGCGCCGTCCTACACCGTGCTGTTTGACCGCCAGGCGCGCCGCCTGACGCCGCTGTTCGTCAGCCGCCCCGAGCTGGACGGCGCGCCGCTGGTGCCCATGCAGGCGCTGGAGCTGAAGGCGCGCGACGGCCTGACCATGGTGAGCTACCTGTCGCTGCCCAAGGACGCTGATCCGCAAGGCAGCGGCCGGCCCGCCAAGCCGGTGCCGATGGTGCTGCTGGTCCACGGCGGCCCCTGGGCGCGCGACGACCACGGCTACAACAGCTACCACCAGTGGCTGGCCAACCGCGGCTACGCGGTGCTGTCGGTCAACTTCCGCGGCTCCACCGGCTTTGGCAAGGCCTTTGTCAGCGCCGGTGATCTGCAATGGGGCCGGCGCATGCACGACGACCTGCTGGACGCCGTGGACTGGGCCGTCAAGAACGGCATCACCACCCGCGAGCAGGTGGCCATCATGGGCGGCAGCTACGGCGGCTACGCCACGCTGGCCGGCCTGACCGTCACGCCCACCGCCTTTGCCTGCGGCGTGGACATCGTCGGCCCGTCCAACCTGTTCACGCTGCTCGAGTCGATCCCGCCCTACTGGGAGAGCTTCCGCCAGCAGCTCTACCGCCGCATGGGCGACCCCACCACCGAGGCCGGCAAGGCGCTGCTCAAGGAGCGCAGCCCGCTCACCTACGCTGATCGGATCGTGCGCCCGCTGCTGATCGGCCAGGGCGCGAATGACCCGCGCGTGAACGTGCGCGAGTCCGACCAGATCGTGCAGGCCATGGCCGAGCGCAACATCCCCGTCACCTACGTGCTGTTCCCCGACGAAGGCCACGGCTTTGCCCGACCGGTCAACAGCATCGCCTTCAACGCCGTGACCGAGAACTTCCTCGCCCGCTGCCTGGGCGGCCGGGCCGAGCCCATCGGCGACACGCTCAAGGCCTCGACCGCGCAGGTCAAGCATGGGGCGGCGTACACGCCGGGGCTGGCGCAGGCGCTGCCGGCGGGGCGCTGACCGAAGGGCACATTTGGCGAAATCGCGTTGCCCGAGGGCAACGGTAACGCTTTCGCCTGTCTTCTATGTCATCCCCCCCTATTGACCATGATGGGACGGTTGCTGAATATCACCGGTTACATCAATGGATCGGGTGGGCGCCTCAAGTCCGCAGCGCCCCCACCGAAGACAAGGGAGCGAACAATGCCACATGCTCAGTCGACTGAGCCCTTTCTCATTGAATGGGGTCAGGCGCGACGTCAGCCCACGACCACCCCCATCCGTGCTTTCAGTGTGACCTCCAACGTCTCACCTCAGCCACCTGGCCGCGACCGCGAACCGCCGCCGCGCTGGGACTTTGACGGCCTGCGTATCGCCGCGGTGGGTGCTGACCAGGCCAGGGAACTGCTGGAAGAGAGTCTTCCAGCGCTGCGTGCCGACCCTGGTTTTCAGCTGCTGCTCCTGATGACCCCGACCGAATTCAAGCGCAGCGGGTTGGACGCCAGCGAGCTCGGCCACCAGGGTGTCGCCTTCGCGCTGGAGGCCGACGTCAGTCGGGCCGCCGCCGAACACTGGGTCAACCAGTTTCTGGCCCGCCACAAGCTCTGAGGTTCCGGCGTTCGCCGGGCTTCCCGCCGCTGCGCGGGAACCGCCCAGGTGCGCCTGCCCGCTCGACCTATGGCCGACCCCATCCTTGCCATGCACCGCCACTCGGCGGGCTTGTACGAACTCAGCGCGCTGCGCACCGGCAGCCTGCGCGACCAGATGTTGCGCGCCACCGCCATGGTGGAGCGACTGCATGCCACCCGCCGCATCCGTTCCGATATCGGGGGCGGTCTGCTCGTGATCGGTGGTGGCGCAGCGGGTTTGTGCGCCGCCAAGCGGGCCAGTGAACTGAATGTCGAGGTGCACCTGGCCGAGGCTCGCGGGCGCCTGCTGGGGCCCCAGCGCGGTGTCAGTACCCGCCTGATTGATCCGGTTGAATACGACTGGCCCCACCGACATTGGGACCAGGCGGGCTTCCCTGCCGGATTCGGCCGGCCTCTGCCACTCCGGTTTGCTGCAGACACGGCGGCCAAACTGGCTGTGGCGTGGGGCGTGGAGTTCAATCGCGCCGTGCAGGCATCGAGGGTAGCGAGTCGCAGCACACCCGCGTTGGGCCAAATTCACCTCCATATGGGCCATCGGGTTGAGGCCTCGGACGTGCAAGACCTCAGCGGTACCGCATCGACGCCTGTGTCCAACGTTCAATGGCTGCGACGTTCCGGGGCCCCGCTCCTGTTCGGTGCTGCACTGTCCTGTGTGGGCTTCGGCGACGAGGACGTGAAAGCGGGCCACTTTCGCGGAAGGCCGTTCTGGTCTGCCGACGACATGAGCCTGTGGCCTGCCAAGGCCAAGATATTGGTTTCAGGTGGCGGAGACGGCGCCATGCAGGACCTGCAGCGCGCCGCGACCGGCCTCTTCGGCCGGGCGCTGTTCGAAGCCTTGGACCTGCCCAGCCTCCTGGAGCAGTTGCCTGAGTCCCGCGAACTGGCCGCCGTGGAAGATGCTCATCGACGCCTGCTGGCCTGGAGCGCACCTGGCACGATTGATCCCTCGCTGCTGCACAGTTGGAACCAGGCCTTTGAACAAGTGGCCGATGCGGTGGCCAGACAGTGGGACCAGGATGCGACTCGCCTGCAACAGGCGCTGGCACTCATCCGTCGGCCCCATGTGACCTGGTCCATGAAGCACCCGCAGCTTGGCCCGTGCTACGCGCTCAACCGCCTGTTGGCCCTGCTGGTGGTGCGACTCCTGCAGCGACATCCGGACCGCCAGAGCCATCCGCACTTCTTGCCCGGCAAAGAACTGCTCGACGTTCACCTGGCGGATGGTCGTTCAGGCCTTGCTCACTTTGGGGATGGCACAACGCTGCCGGTGGACCGCGTGGTCGTTCGGCACGGCATCCAGAAGACGCAGGGCGTACCCCTGTTCGGCAACGCACCCATCAGCACCCAACAGGTCCCGTTCGCTCTGATCTGACGGACCTGCCTGCTTCAGCGGGTCACTCTTGAGCCGCCGAGTTCAGTACAAGAGACAGGCCGATTCAGCGCCGCGCCATCAGCCACCCCGGCAACAGGCGTGACAACCGGCCAGGCTTGCTCGGCATGGGGGGAGTGGTCAGATCGAGGAGTTGGGAGGGCTGGGTATCTGCCGGTGGCTGCTTGGGCCGCAACGGCACCACCTTCGCCGCCAGGCGCAGACTGGGGGTCAGCGGATCTTCCTTGGGCTGCGGAAAGAACACCGGGTTGGCCCAGTTGAGCAGCGGCTGCCATTGCTCGCGGTCATTGGCACCCACGTTGTCGGGCATGTCAAAGAGGCTGATGCCGTTTTCCACCGCGCGCACGTAGATCTGCGCCATGCGCAGCGAGGTGATGTAGGGGATGTTCACGCTGGCCGCCCACTCGGCGGTGATGCGCTCTACATGCGTGCGTGAATCCACCCGCATGCCCACGGCGGCCACCCGGCACTGGCCTTTCATGATGCGAGGGTGGCTGCGCAGCTCGTTCCAGCAGTCCGAGGCGGACTCGCGGTCAAACACCGAGCCGCCCACCGGCAGCAAGATGGCGTCGGCCGCCATCACCACCCGGGCCAGGCCCAGGCCGTGCAGGCCGCCGGGCGTGTCCAGCACCAGGTGCTGCGTGCCCAGCGCTGGCCGCGCCAGGCCCACGGAATCGCCCACCCAGCCCACGATTGGCGGCGCCGCTGAGGGCCGGCGCGCCAGCCACACCCGCATCGATTGCTGGTGGTCCAGGTCGCCCAGCGTGACCGACCCGGTGCTGCGCGCCAGGTACACGGCCAGGTTGGTGGCCAGCGTGCTCTTGCCGCTGCCCCCTTTGCGACTGACGACTGCCAAGGTGCCCATGGCGGCGCAAGTTACATGGTCTTACAGGTGGGGTCAATCCGCCGTTGTGCTCAGGGGCGCCGCTGGCGTGCGCTTGCGCACACTTGGCAGGCCCGGGTGTTCACCCGGGCATGGCGCTTGCGGCTGCCACCGCATGACCCCCTGGACCGTGTCAAGTGGGCGCACTCATCAGTTCCGTGGACACCGCCGCACACAGAGGCCTTGCATTCGTGAACTGATGATCACCCCTTCGTAGCACGCTATTTACAATCCGACTGTTGTTACCAAGGGAGTGCGCCGATAGGTTGCAGGCCACCAGAGCCTGACCACCTGCGGCACCGCCAATGTTTGAAGACCACAGCGCCCGCAAGCGTTTCCTGAGTTCGCCGCCGTCCGTGCCCACGGCGGTGGCGGCCATCATGGAGCCGGTGGTGGCGTGCGTCACGCTGGCGTTCTGCCATTCGTTGTACCGCCAGCCGTTCAGCGGCATCTCCACCGCGCTGATGGTGCTGCTGCTGGTGCTGATGTTCCCGGGCGCCAACCGCTTTGGGCAGACCGGCGTGGGCGTGGTGATCAACACCCTGCTGTCGTGGCTGGGCGTGCTGCTGGTGCTGCTGCTGCTGGGCTACGCCACCAACACGCTGCAGCAGTTTCCGGCGCGGATGCTGGCCACCTGGATGGTGCTCACGCCCGTGATGCAACTGCTGCTCACCGTGGTGGGCACCAGCTGGCTGCGCCACCACGCGTCATTGCCCAGCTCGCGGCGGCCGGCGGTGGTGGTGGGAGCCAACCACAGCGGGCAGCGGGTGTCGGCCATGCTGCAGGCGCGGCGCTCGTTCGGCCACGACCTGATGGGCTATTTTGACGACCGCACGCCCGAGCGCACCGAGCTGCCCCCCGGCGCCACGCTGCTGGGCCGGCTGGCCGACCTGCCCGCCTACATTGACGAGCACGGCATCAAGGACGTGTTCATCACGCTGCCCATGAGCTCGCAGCCGCGCATCCTGGACCTGATGGAGTCGCTGCAAAACACCACCGCGTCGCTGCACTACGTGCCCGATGTGTTTGCCGTGAACATCATCCAGGGCCGCCTGACCGACATGGGCGGCGTGCCGGTGGTGGGCCTGATCGTCACGCCGTTCACCGGCGTGAACGGCCTGATCAAGCGCATCAGCGACATCGTGCTGGCCGCGATCATCCTGGTGCTGATCTCACCCATCCTGCTGGCGGTGGCCATTGGCGTGAAGCTCAGCTCGCCCGGGCCCATCATCTTCAAGCAGCGCCGCACCGGCCTGGACGGCGAGGACATCAACGTCTACAAGTTCCGGTCCATGGTCACCCAGGACAACGGGCCGGTGGTGCAGCAAGCCACCCGCGGAGACCCGCGCATCACGCGCTTCGGGGCCTTCATCCGCAAGACATCGCTGGACGAGCTGCCGCAGTTCATCAACGTGTTGCAGGGCCGCATGAGCATTGTGGGACCGCGCCCGCACGCCGTGGCCCACAACGAGCAGTACCGCCAGCTGGTCAAGGCCTACATGGCGCGTCACAAGGTGAAGCCGGGCATCACCGGCTGGGCCCAGGTGAACGGCCTGCGCGGCGAGACCGACACGCTGGACAAAATGGCCGCCCGGGTGGAATACGACCTGGAATATCTGCGTAACTGGTCATTGGGCCTGGACCTGCTGATCATCGCCCGCACCGCCAAACTCATGTTCTTCGACCGTGGCGCCTACTGATCTTCTCCTCACCGCCGTGCGCCGCGCCGTGCTGGCGCTGCCGCTGCTGTCCGCCACCGCCGCGCTGGCCGAAGGCAACCCCTGGGGCATTGCCGGCGAGCTGGACATCACGCATGACAGCAATGTGCTGCGCGCGCCCACGGGCAGCGCGGTGTCTGACACCATTTTTTCGGCAGGCTTGCGAGGGCAGCTGGACCAGGGCATCGGCCGCGAGCGGCTGCGCGTGAATGCACTGCTCGAGCACAACCGCTTCCAGAACCAGCGCGAGCTGGACAACCTCAGCCATGAGGTGACTGTGGGCCTGAGCTTTGAGCCCGGCAATCTGGTGTTTGGCGAGCTGAACCTGCGCAATGCCCGCAACCTGGCCAATCGCACCCTGGACAACGGCACCGTGCTGGCCCAGGGCAATCTGGAGCGGCAAACCCAGGCCAACCTGCGGCTCAGCAAGGGCGTGGTCACCACCTGGACGCTGGTGGGGGGGCTGGACGCGTTCCAGCGGCGTGAGTCTGACGCCGCCTTTCGCTCGCAGAACCTATCGCGCAACAGCATGGACCTGGGTGTACGCTACCAGTCCACCCCCGAGCTGGGCCTGACCGCGCTGCTGCGCCACACCCAGGGTGAATACCCCAACCTGGGTGCTGGCGATGACTTCTCACGCAATGACGTTGAGCTGCGCCTGACCTGGGAGCCCAGCGGCGCCAGCCAACTCGAGGCGCGGCTGGTGCGCGGCGTGGAAAGCCACTCGCTGGCCACCGTGAGTGACGGATCACAGTGGTCGGGCTCGGTGCAGTGGGCCTGGCAGCTCAGCGGCAAAACGCGGCTGTTCAGCCGCCTGGCGCGCGACAGCGACACCGGCGCCCGAGACAGCAACTCCAGTAGCACTGACACCATCACCAGCTACAGCGATGCCCGGGTGCGCACCACTCTGGACCTGGGCGTGCGCTGGCAGGCCACAGGTAAGATCGCGGTGGACGCCGCGGCCAGCCGCTCGCAGCGCAGCCTGAGCGCCAGTCTGCAAGGCGGCACCAGCAACAGTGCTGGCTCTGACCGCACCCAAACCCTTCAGCTCACTGCCACCTACCAGGCCCTGCGCAATCTGCAGTTCAGCTGCCGCGCCGCTCGCGAGCAGCGCAGCACCAGCGGCGTTGTGGCGGGGCTGTCTTTTCCGTATTCCAGCACGTCGTACGGCTGTTCAGTGCAGGCCTGGCTGCGCTGAGGCCATCGGTTCGTCGTACGCTCTGACCCTTCACCGGCCTTGCCTATCCATGTCTCGTCTGCTTTCTTTGCTGCTGTCCCTTGTTTTGCTGGCTCCGGCGGCAGTGTGGGCCCAGCCCACCTCGGCCCCCGTGGCTGCGCTGGCCCCTGCCACCGCACCCGAGTACCGCCTGGGCCCGGGCGACACCATCCGCGTGCAGGTGTACCAAAGCCCTGACCTGAGCCTGGAGCTGCGCCTGAGCGACGCCGGCATGGCCAGCTATCCGCTGCTGGGCGCCATCCGCCTGGGCAGCCTGACTGTCAGCGAAGCCGAGCAGTTCATTGCTGAAGGCCTGAAGCGCGGCGAATACATCAAGAACCCGCAAGTCACCGTGGTGCTCATGCAGGCCCGGGGCAGCCAGGTGAGCGTGCTGGGTCAGGTGGCCCGCCCCGGCCGCTACCCGCTGGAACAAGGCGGCACCCGCATGAGCGAGGTGCTGGCCCAGGCCGGGGGCGTGCTGCCTCAGCAGGGGGCTGACCGGATCGTGGTGGTCGGTACCCGCGCCGGCAAGCCGTTCCGCACCGAAGTGGACCTGCCCTCGGTGTTTGAAACCTCTGACCGCCCCGGTGACCTGGTGCTGCTGGGCAACGACGTGTTGTGGGTGGAGCGCGCCCCGCTGTTTTACATCTATGGCGAGGTGCAGCGCCCCGGCCAGTTGCGCCTGGAGCGTGGCATGACCCTGCTGCAGGGCCTGGCCGCTGGCGGCGGCCTGACCCAGCGCGGCACTGAAAAGGGCATCCGGGTGCACCGCCGCGGTGCTGACGGCAAGATCGAGCAATTGCAGCCCGACATGGCCACCCCGCTGCGCGACGGCGACGTGATCTACGTTCGCGAAAGCCTGTTCTGACCCTTCCTGCCGTACCCGCCCTGCACCGTGATTGACCTGCACTGCCATCTGCTGCCCGGCATTGACGACGGCCCCGCCACCCTGGACGACGCCCTGGCCCTGGCCCGCGCGCTGGTGGCCGACGGCGTGCAGCACGTAGTGGCTACGCCGCATGTGTTTCCGGGCCGGTACGAGAACAAAAGAGGCGGCATTGCCCGCGCGCACGCCGCCTTTGTTCAGGTGCTGGCCCAGCACGGCGTGCCGCTGCAATTGAGCTACGCGGGTGAAGTGCGCCTGGGCCCCGAGGTGCTGGAGTGGCTGGCCCGGGACGAGCTGCCGTTCCTGGGCGGCGAGGCCGCGCACCGTGGCCAGGCCCCCCGCGTGATGTTGCTGGAAATGCCCGACGGCCAGGTGCCCCTGGGCACCGACCGCCTGTGCGCCACGCTGAGCCGCCAGGGCATCGTGCCCTTGATTGCCCACCCCGAACGCAACCGCGGCGTGATGGAACAGCCCGACCGCCTGCAGCCGCTGGTGGACGCTGGCTGCCAGTTCCAGCTGACCGCCGGCTCCCTGCTGGGCGACTTTGGCAGCCGCGCACAAGACGCCGCCTGGGACCTGTTGGACCAGGGCCTGGTGACCGTTGTGGCCAGTGATGCGCACAACCTGCGCGGCCGCGCGCCCCGCATGGGCGCGGCGCGCGAATGGCTGGTTCAGGAATACGGCGAGGCCACCGCCCGCCGTCTGACGCTGGATGCCCCGGCACGCCTGTGCGGCCTGTCGGCGGCGGCAGCCACCTGGCCGCGCGCCGCCTGACGCGCGGTGCCTGACATCACCTGGGCCTGTGCCCAGGGCACGGGCCGCGCCTATTCGTCAACAAAGCTCAGGCCGAACTCGGCCGCTTCGTCATTGATTTCCTTGCGCAATTCGGCGTCGCCCAGCTCAAAGCGGCGCATCAGCCACTGCTGAACATCGGCGGGCGCCTGGTGCCAGGTTGGCAGGGCCTGGTCCAGGGCCAATTGCAACACTGCACGCTCGTTCGGCCCCAGGCTCAGCGCCTTCCGCCAGGTGTCCCAGGCCAGCGGGGCCTGGCCCAGGTAGAACTGCGACTGGGCCACACCCAGCCAGGGACGTGGGTCCTGCGGGCGCAGGCGTGCTGCCTGCTGGAAGTGCGCCAACGCGCGCTGGCGCCATTGCAGCACCTGCGCCGGGCGGGCCGCCCGCTGTTCAGCGGTGGCGCCTTCAGCGGGCTGGCGGGCCGCCAACACCAGCAGAAAGTGCCCGGCCCGCAGGTGTGGCTGCGGTGCATCGGGTACCAGCGCCAACGATTGCTCCACCCGCTGCAGCGCGCGCTCCAGGTCTTCAGCTGGCACGGGGCGCAGCTTGCCTCGGTTGTCGGCGTGGCGTGTCAGCACGTCCCAGGTGGGTGCGGCCAGCCAGTCGGCCACCAACAGGCGCCCGCCCCACCACAGCACCCCCGCCGCCACCAGCAGCACCGCGGCGGACACCGCCTGAACACGCCATGGCCGGGCATGGAGCTCTTCTGCCCGCACGCGCGCTGCACCTCGACTGCGCCGTTGCAGCTTCAGCGTAAAAGGCAGCGCCAGCAGCACGGTCATGGTGAGCGCATTGGCCGGAATCTGCAGGTTGAAATCCACCACGCTGTGCAGCCCCAGGCAGCCCAGCGCCATGAAGGTGGACACCGCCACGCCCCGGTGCAGCCGGGGCTGCTGGTCATCCAGCAAAAGCCAGGCTCGCCACCCCGCCAACAGGCCCACGCCCAGCCACAGCGCCAGACCCAGCAGTCCCACTTCTACGGCCTGCTGCGCGTAATCGCTGTGGGCGTAGTTGAACTGGTAGGGGATGACATCGGGCGTGCGAACCTTGGGAAACACCGCCTCAAAGCTGCCGCCTCCCCAGCCCAGCACAGGGCGCTGCGGCACCAGCTGCAGGGCGGCCAGCACCGGTGTGAGGCGCGAGCTGAGCGACTCTTCCCGGAAACGTTCACTGTCAGAGACATCGTCTGGCGGCGCCACCACGCCAGAGGCTGCCAGTTCCGGCAAGGCCATGTCGGTGCCCTGCAGGCGCGTGACCACCTTTTCCAGACCCACCAACTGGCCGATGATGAAGATATCGACCACCACCATGCTGGCCACCAGCCACAGCGCAGGCCGGCGCAGCTTGGTCGAACGCAGCGCCACCAGCAGCCCCACCAGCAGCAAGGTGATGAAGAACGCCGCGTTGCCCATGCGTGAGCGGGTGAGCACCAGTGCAATCACCAGCACAATCAGCAGCAGGCGCAGCAGCATCTTGGGCGACATGGCGAACTGCGCCAGGGCCAACGTCTTGCCTCGCCATCCATCCGGCTGGCGCTGACCGTCATCGCCAAACTGGGCCACCATCAGGCCCAGACCGGCGGCCAGACACAGCTCCATGAAGCCGGCCAGGTGGTCGGCGTTGGGGAACGTGCCGGTGGCCCGGCCGTACCACTCAAACGGTGTGTGGAAGAGCGAAAAATCCTGCCCGCCGGACAGCAAGGCCGCCCCCACAAAGGCCTGGACCAAGCCCGCCCCCACCAGCGACAGCAGCAGCCAGCGCAGACGCTGCTCTGTGGTGACGCCCAGCAGCACCGCCGCAAACGCGCCGGTGTACAGCAATGTGCGCAGCAAATAGTCTTGTGTGGCGTAGGGGTCTTCTGTGGCCCAGGCTGCGGGCAGCAGCCCTTCAGCGGCCAGCAGTTGCAGCCCCACCAGCCCCCCCAGGCCCAGCAAGCACAGCAACGGTGCGCGCGCACCAGATAAAGCCGCCGACGCGCCCAAATGGCCCGCGGCAGCAGCAGGTGCACGCAACACCAGCAGCGCCCAACCGGCCAGCGCCACCCAGCAGGCCAGCGCAGCCAGACCGGTGGCCCAGCCGCGGTTGCCGCCCAGCAACAGGGGCAAAATCAGCAGCAGCGCCGCCAACACCCAGAACAAATGGCCACCGGGTGCGCTGCTACGCACCGGGCGGCCACGAGAACGGGATGTACGGCGACGGCCGGCTTGAACTTCAGCCGAACTCAACAGCCGTCAGCCCAGATCAGCTCTTGCTGGGCGGGCAGTTGGGCAGATCAACGCCCTTGCGGCACAGGCAACGCACATACTTCTTGTACGTTTCCTTGCGCTCGCAGCGCTCTTCAGGATCCTTGCCGCCCAGCAGCGAGTCAGCGGACGCCACCTTGGTAGCTTGGGCAGGCTGTGCAGCCTTGACCGTGACAGCAGCGTGCGAAGCCGAGCCCAGGCCCAGAGCCAACACGGCCGCCAGGCCGGCAATCAATTGCTTTGCGTTCATGTTCATTCCCTCAAGACAAGAAGAGTCCAGGTGGTGCTACACCGCCAGTGGGGTGCAATGTAGCATCTGGTTGCGTAAACGTGAAGTGGCAGGATCTCCACCAAACGGATGACGCACGGCGTTCATCATGCTGCCATCATAGAAGCTCTAGCATGTAGTGAGCCCAGGATGTGGCGCTCGCCCACCCCCCCCTAAGTTGGCTGTCTTGTCAGTTCAACACAGGGTGTAACAGGAATGGGCATCGTCGCTTACACTGGCCTGGCACTTGCTTAGGCTTTTGCCACCTTCTTGACCACAAGCTTCTGGGGGATTCATGACTCGTCTTACCGCACGCACTTTGCTGGCTCTGGCCGCTACCGCCCTGATGAGCTCGGCCGCGCTGGCCGCGCCGGCCGCGACCGCCGCCAAGGCCGGCCTTCAGGCTTCCAAGCTCACCAAGGCCGAAAAGGCCGCCAAGTCCTTCGCGGTTGACCCCGACAAGGTCTTGTGGGACCAGTACGGCGACGGCAACGCTGACGGCGCCATCTCGCAGCAATTTGTTGGCGACTCCTCCTACGACAGCGAAGCCGCTGACGACTTCCTTGTGCCGGTTGGCGGCGTGTGGCAGGTCAGCAAGGTGCTGGCCCGCGGCATCCTGACCAACGAGGCCACCGTGCCCAGTGCTGTCGTGGTGTCGTTCTACGACAAAAAGAAGACGCTGATCAGCACCCAAACGGCCACTGCCATCGAAGTGACCGGCCCGTCCCTGCGCATCACGCTGCCCAGCAATGTGCGCCTCACCGGCGGTGCCAAGAAGCCCGGGCGCTACTGGATGTCTGTGGTGCCGGTCATGTCCGACACCGAAGGTCAGTGGTACTGGCAAACCATGAACATCGGCAACGGCATGGCGGCGCTGTGGCGCAACCCTGGCAATGGCTTCGGCACCGATTGCACCAGCTTCGACACGCTGGGCAAGTGTGTGGGCATTGAAGGGGCCAACAAGGCTGAGCTGCGTTTCCAGGTCATTGGCAACGACCGCACCAGTGAGTAAGCACCACGGTGGCCTTCAGCAGCCCGCCTTAGGCTAGCAACGGCCCCATCATGGGGCCGTTTTCCTTCTTGACGTCGCATGTCTCGCGGTTTGGCGCCAATTTAGCCGGATGGACCATGAGGATTGAGTGGCGTACTCGCAAGCTCCCCCACTGAGTAGACAACCTGAAATCAGAGACTTCCGCATCTTCGAGGAAGAGCGATGAGGATGTCGAGATTCACAGAGAGCCAGATTCTGGCGATCCTGAACGAGGGCGAGACGGGGCTGGCCGTGGCGGAGGTGTGCCGCAAGCACGGCATCAGTTCGGCGACGTACTACCAGTGGAAGAGCAAGTTCGCAGGGATGTCCGTCAACGAGCTCAAGCGCGTCAAGGAGCTCGAGGCGGAGAACGCCCGGCTCAAACGCATGTACGCCGACCTGGCGCTGGAGAACGCTGCGATCAAGGACGTGCTGTCGCGAAAATGTGACGCCGATCGCCAGGCGTGCCGCGGTGCAGATCATGGTCGAGGAACACCATCTGTCCCGTGTGCGCGCCTGCCAAGCCGTGGGCTTACCGCGGTCGGCGCTCTACAAGCCCACGACAGACCAGGCCGCCAAGGATGCGCCAGTCATCCACGCCATCAACGGCGTGCTGGAGAAGCGCCCGCGTTGGGGCTTCTGGAAGTGCTTTGACCGGCTGCGCAAGGACGGGCACGGCTGGAACCACAAACGGGTGTACCGCGTGTACTGCGCGATGCGGCTGAACCTCAAGCGCAAGGTCCGGCGCCGAGTGTTGACACGCGAGCGCCAACCGCATCTGGCCAGCTCGGAGCTGAACCGCGTCTGGGCCTTGGACTTCATGCGCGACACGCTCTACGACGGCAGGCCGTTCCGAACCTTGAACGTCATCGACGAGGGCAATCGCGAGGCGCTGCGCATCGAATGTGGCACCTCGATCCCGTCATCGCGCGTGGTGCGGGTGTTGCATCAACTGGTGGAGATGTTCGGCCAGCCCGAGGCGATCCGCCTGGACAACGGCCCGGAATTGACCGCCGAGGCGTTTGTCGGATGGGCAGAGAGGAACAAGGTGAAGCTGCTGTTCATCCAGCCCGGCACGCCCAACCAGAACGCCTTCATCGAACGCTTCAACCGCAGCCTCCGCCAGGAGGTGCTCGATGCCTGACTGTTCAATGCCGTCAGCGAAGTGCAGGCCGCTGCCGACGACTGGCTGATTGACTACAACGAGTACCGGTCGCGCGACTCCCTCGGCAAGGTGCCGCCGGTGGTGTTCAAACCAAGGTGTTCAACCAGGAAGTCTCTACTTCTGGATTGTCTACTTGACGGGGGAGCTTACGAGACCGACTCAAACTGGTGCATCGCAGCAAAGCCCGCTAAAATCGCGGCCAAGTTCGTTCGAAGGCAGACTCAAGGGACCCGCTACGAACCCATCGCAGCTTCGCTGTCCGCCTGCGCGATGGTCGGCACGATACCTGCTTGGCATTGGGAGCTTGGAAGTTGAAAGCCAGGAACCCATTGCAGTGCCCGGCACACTATGGAGCCACGCGTACAAGCAGTGCGACGGACCTCAAGGCGTGTTGAGCGTGCTAGGCCTTGAGACAGACAGCTCAAGAAAGTACCGAGCGACAGCCTAGTTATCACCTGTTTCATACCCTAACTCGAAACTACAAATGTCACCTGCTGCAGCATCAAACACAAAGGTCGCTCTCATCACCGGAGTAACCGGTCAAGATGGCGCTTATCTCGCAGAGTTCCTATTGAACAAGGGCTACGTTGTACACGGTATCAAGCGTCGCAGCAGCTTGTTTAATACTGATCGCATCGACCATCTATATCAAGATCCCCACGAGACTGGTCGAAAGTTCATTTTGCACTATGGTGACCTGACGGACTCGACAAGTTTGGTGCGCATTGTCAAGCAGGTACAGCCCGACGAGATCTACAACCTTGCTGCTCAGAGCCACGTGGCAGTGAGCTTCGAGGAACCAGAATACACGGCAAACGCCGACGGCATTGGGGCACTCCGCCTGCTTGAGGCCATTCGCATCTGCGGCTTGGAAAAGAAGACACGTTTTTACCAAGCCAGCACTAGCGAACTCTACGGCTTGGTACAAGAAATTCCCCAAAAGGAAACTACACCCTTTTATCCCCGAAGCCCGTACGCTGTAGCCAAGATGTATGCCTACTGGATCACCGTCAATTATCGAGAGGCCTACGGAATATACGCTTGCAACGGTGTTCTGTTTAATCACGAAAGCCCACTTCGTGGCGAGACGTTCGTGACTAGAAAAATCACCCGGGCCATAAGCCGTATCGCCTTGGGTTTACAAGACTGTCTGCACCTTGGAAACATGAGTGCCCTTCGAGATTGGGGACATGCCCGCGATTACATCGAAATGCAATGGCTGATGCTTCAACAATCCCAAGCCGAGGATTTTGTTATCGCCACCGAAATTCAGTATAGCGTGCGCCAATTCGTCGAATTTGCAGCAAGCGAGCTCGGCATCACACTGGAATTTACCGGAAAAGGTGAACAAGAAATCGGAACAGTAAGTTCAATTCATCAGGTAGCAGGTGAAGTCAAAGCACGCTGCAAGCCTGGCGATGTCATTGTTCGAGTTGATCCCCGCTATTATCGCCCGACCGAAGTTGAGACCCTTCTTGGCGACCCAACCAAGGCAATGGAAAAATTAGGTTGGACTCCAAAGACTACGCTACCCGAACTGGTCAGAGAAATGGTCGCAGCAGATTACCTAACCGCCAAGAAAGATAGCTTGATTAAGCTGGCAGGATTTCAGGCCTTTGATCATCACGAATAAGCCCACCGACAGCCAGTAGCAGACATTGAGGCAATAGACTGTCAGCACGAGAGACCTAAGGTGCAAGAGAAAAATGAACCCATTGTCGGCGTCTACTGCGAGTCAGCGCCCCTGGCCGAGCAATATGTCACCTATGGACTACAAAGAGCCCTAGTACCTGTTGTTCTCAGTTTAGGCTCAATCATCGACAAAGTCTACATTTTCCCAAGGGATGGATTTGTCCGATCGCACCGAATACTACCGGAGGTGAGGGCAAAGGTAACCGTAGCCAACAATTTCGCTGCAAAAGTTGCCGCCCGCCTTGAAAGCAAGCATCCTACATTGGCCCTTAAAATTTTCTCTCTCGCCATGGCGATGGCTGAAAAAGCGGCCAGTCCAAATGGAGCAGCGAAATATATCATAGGGGTGATCGGCGCAAACACCCAGTCACTGATTCGGGCAAACGAGTTCGCCAAGCGTCAGTCAGCGACGCTTTTATGCTACTTCGTGGATGAAATTGATCACCCCAAAGCATCCACTTCCAATCGACGCAGTGAAAGCAATTCACTATTGGATAGTCTTGGCGTCGAAAGACGCAGCATAAAAGGGTTTTCTATAACCCAAGAACTGGCAGCCCTTCTGAAATCAAGACACGGGTTCGAAACAACCGCACTACCCTTGCCTTACATCATCAGTGAGCCTGAGCGAGAAAAAATCTCTCAACAAAGAACTCGCGCGGATCAATTAATTTATATTGGCGCTCTTAACTTCCTATATAAGTCAAGTCTTGCCACAATAGTCAATGAACTTTTAAAGTACAACATCAATAGAACTTGCCCGACCAAGCTTCGATTAACCGTTACCAGAGATATTGCAGAACGCCAACTTGGCCCCTTACCGGATTGGGTAATTTGCGAACCAATACCTGAGCGTATTCGAATGCTGGAGGAGATCGCCAAGTCCAGGGCAGCGCTGATGCCCTGTTCATTTGACGCGGAGTCTGCCTCAATGGTATCGACATCCTTCCCATCAAAGTTCTTGGATTATCTCGCCGCAGCACGAGATATTTACGTTCTCGCCCCAAGCTATTCAAGTATCGCGAAGTACCTCAAGAGTCTGCCGGAGATTGGTGTAGAGCACGAACCAAGCAGCATTTCCAGTTTTCTATCAAAATCAGACGAATACCAGCCTGGCCGGTTTCAGGCAGTGCTTGAACAACGACATTCACTTCACAGGTTTGCGGCAGCGGCAAAGGGGATCATTCAGAATTCACATGCAAGTCCCCAATAAACGCGCTTTAGCTTCGTGGCTATATATAGCAACCACCGGCGCGAGCGGCTTGCTCTTGCTAGTGGTTGCTGCTAGATATTTGACGCCCGACGTAGCCGGAATGTGGTTTACATTGCAGGCAACAACCTCCTTTGTGATGTTAGCTGAGTTGGGACTTGGTTATACCCTGATGCGCGAGGTCGCGTATTCAAAGGCAGGGGGGGCAGACCCAAGGCTCAGAGGAACTCACTCCAAGACGGTGCTTAAATTTTTAAGTCTGTCTCTGACTGCCGCGACTTTTATAGGCGCGATCATCTGGTACTACTTTACAAAAAATCAAAGCTCAACAAATGCCTCAACGCAATACAGCTTGTCCCACTTATGGTTACTATATCTTCCCACAGCACTGCTAAATTTGATAGCTATTCCTATTAGGTCCCTACTTGAAGGTAGCGGCCTGTTACACCTTGAGCGATCTTCGGCAATTTTTTCCCACTTCATTCAAACATTATTTATCCTGTTGGCCGCCATGATTTTCGGCGACCCCGCCCTGATGTGCCTCTCGACAGGGCTAGCGGCACTTGTAAATATTGCCGCACTCGTGGGAATTGCCGTATGGAGGAAGAGCAGCCTTGTATTAAGCGGCAGGCCAAGCCTTTCCTTTCGAAGTCTACTTAGCGCATCACTTGACTTTTTCTCCGTAAGTTTAGGCGCAGCGCTTACAAAATTTGCCTTTGCACCGCTACTAGCAGTGAATGTTGGCGCCGCGGAGTTGGCGCCAGTTTTCTTCGTCATAAAGATCTTTGCCGCGCTCGCCAATGCGGTTGCGGTTCTGGTTAATTCAGAACGCGCACGTTTGGCAACACTTTATGCCGAAGCACGTCATGTTGAAGTTAAAGAACTGTATCGACGGATTATGAGGAAGAGCCTCGTATCCTCCGCCGCACTCGGGATTATAGCCTCCATTGTACTTGTCTATTCTCCGGCCATTCTCGCCGGAAAAGCATACGAGGTCCATTGGTGGGTCCTGGCCCTACTCTGCATTGATTTCATACTTAACAACTGCGCCTCAGTCTCGGCAAGCTTCGTTAATTCTTGCAATAGGAATCCATTCAAGCTCTCTGTGTTTTCATCTGGACTTCTGTCAGTTGGCTTACTGCTAGTTCTCATGCCGGCGATTGGGGGCGAAGCTGCGGTATTGGCACAGCTTCTTAGCGGGGCGATGACGTCCTATTGGTACAACAACTATCAGGCAGCCAAGACTCTAGCTGAGTTCAAGCATGGCTAGGCTCTCATGAAAGAAGCCTACAACAGGCATCATCCGCCACCTCAGTTGCCTAGGACCTACAGTGCACCGATTCAGAGCCAGGTCCACTTTCTCACCTTTGCTGGAGGCGACGATATTTTCCGCCGGCAAGTCCAACGTATAGAACGCGAAGCCAAGGAGCTTGGATGCTTTGATTCTATACACGCGCTTACTGATGTTTCGGACCACCCCTGGGTGCAACGGCTTCTGCTTGAGCACGGGCCTTTTCTTCGCACCCACAAAAAGGGCTTTGGCCTTTGGCTCTGGAAACCTTACTTGGTTCACAAAGCGATTCGAGCGATTGGCGATGGTGACCTCTTGGTCTACATGGACAGTGGGTGCGAGTTGAGCCAAAGTGGACAAAATGTCTTTACAGAGTACCTTCGTTACGCCAATGTTAACGAAGCAATGCTGTGGGAGATTCCATTCATTGAGCGCGATTGGACAAGTAGCTATCTCATTGAGAGTTTAGCTGTCCCTTCGGAATATCAAGCATCTCGTCAGATTCAAGCCACCTGGTTCATCATCAAACGCACTCAGCGGACATTGGATCTGACTGATCGGTGGCTGAACCTCTGCTTGTTAGGGAGCAGCGAATATCTCATTGGGGCACCGACAGACCCAAATACTGGCTCGTCAAACCTAAGTTTTCTGACAAACCATAGGCAAGATCAGTCAATATTCTCTCTTCTTTGCAAAATGCATAAATTGCGACCGCTGCCCTGGCAGGATCGATTTGCACCTTGGCTGTATGTTCGGGGTTCATGGATCTTTCAGTTTCCAGTTCATGCGCGCCGATGCAAGCGTAATGGTGTCGTGCACAGGCTAAGCACCATGGGTACACTTTTTGATGGCAAACTGTCTCGAATCGAATTCATGACTAGAGTCATCGCCGCACGCCTCCTATATGCTTTACTGACGGCGGCTCGAATTATTATGAAACCCCTCCGGAGTTAGCTGGTGCACTTCGAACTCTCTCAGGCCAAGCGAAGAGCCGCTCTCGGCATAACTCAGATTGCCACAGGCCTCTTTCTAACTCTAGTCTTTTTGGATCTTCTTACTTACAGGGCATGGCAGGGAGATTCCATTGTCAAGACCATAAGCTACTCTTTTAGGTGGGGGGTTTCCATATTTGCATTGGCCTTTTGTGCAATTTATCTGGCACGACTGCGCGGAATACCTCTCGTGTTTACCCCTACCGCATTATTTTGTGGACTTGTTGTTGCGTGGTTTTTCATCTGGTTGATAGAGAGGAATGCGCAGTTGGGGTGGGTTGCAATACTACTGAATCCCAGTTACTCTCTCCCAACTTGGATGCTCATTCTCTGGATCATGTTGAGTTCGGTGACCGGAGTGGGCAGAGCAGTTCTATCCTCTTGTACTGGACCATTTCGCTGGTTTGCACTGCTATCGATAGTCATAGCCACGACAATAGAAATTCGCAGCCCCCTCGGGCTATACCTTCCGTCATTGTCGATCTTGGTGCTGTACGCTGCAATCGCCAGACCTATAAACTCTAACCAGGAGCTTTTGTACACTCTACTTGGTCCGGCAGTTGTTCTCGCATGCATGGCCGCCACCGGATATCGCACCTATATGTTGGCCGCAATCTTGGTTTGGCCACTGCGGTTGTTTTTATCGCGGATGTCACGGTGGCGTGTCTTGTTGGTGCTGCTTGGATTGTTTTCCCTGCCATTCGTCTATGCCTGGATCGTATCCGACGGATTACTGGAAAGGCTTTTAGACCAAAATGCTCTGCTTGTTGATACCAGAACCTTTCTTTTCCAAGAACTCTGGGATGACTATTCATTTCAAGAGATCTTGATAGGCAGGGGTATAGATGGAACTTACTATAGCCCATACTTTTATGCGCTGACGAGAACGCAGGATTTACTGGAGGCCGACTACTATATTCGATCCGGCTCGGAGGTCGGTTGGATCAATATTATTATTAAGTTCGGTTTCGTTGGACTATTCCTCTTCTTAGGCCAAATTTTGCTCAGCCTGTGGACCGCAAGTCGCGAGAACAGCAATAAGGACGACGAACAACTCGGCGCGCTGCGCTTTGTTTTGCTTATGCTGTTCATATTTTGTATTGAATTACCAGCCTCCATAACGGCACCCTATGTGCTGTGGTACGTCGCGGTTGGTCATTTGTTGCGGAGAGCGTCGGGAGTCGGAACTAGATATTTTCGAGTCTAGTTCCAGAAACCACAAGAAGGGAAACCATCTTCATCTCATACGATAGTCTCTCTATTTTCTGATGCTCCTTATATTTCTATCGGAGTGATTCCTAGGTGATGTTCTCAATAGTCACGCCCTCATATAACCAGGGCGTCTTTATTAGAAAATGCATTGATTCGGTTGCTCAGCAGTCCAGTCACGTTGAGCTTGAGCATCTAATATTTGACAATGAATCATCAGATACCACTCAGCAGATACTGCTTGAGTGCTCAGCTGACATCAGATACTCGCATCTGAAAATTTCTATCGAGCGGGATCGAGGACAGACACACGCAATCAACAAAGGCTTCCGATCTGCACAAGGTGATATCCTTTGCTGGCTTAATACTGACGAGTTCTATCACGAGCGATCGCTTGCGCTTGTCCAACGCTTTTTCGCGGAGCATCCGGAGGTCGATGTCGTCTTCGGCGATGTGGAGTTTGTGGATGCCAGCTCGGCCACTTTGAGATTCAAGAGTGAGTCAGATTACTCTTGGCATATGCTCCTCTACTATGGATGTTTTATTCCTAGCTGCAGCACTTTTGTAAGGCGAACGGCGCTTATGCGGTCAGGCTTTCTTGATGAGAGACTTAAGGTTGTCATGGACTTTGAGTGGTACTTGCGACTAGCTCAGTCTGGCGCTAAGTTCGCGCCACTTAAAGAGGTTTTGGCCTCATTCACTTGGCATGAAACGAATATAAGCTCCACTTTTGAAGCGAAGCGAAAGGCCGAGCGATTGGAAGTGCAGTTGCGATACAGTCGACTTCCATTGCCGGATTCAATACGCCCGATAGTATTTTCATTGTTGAAATATTATTGGATGGGTGTCCGGTCCTTTCGACGATGGAACGTCAGGCGAGATCGTTGATGATTACCCACCCCTCCTTGGCAGTTGACCCTGAATCGGCATTTCTTCTGCGGATATTTTATCTCTTTAAAGAGCACGGTATTCGATATGCGGTGATGCGGAATTATTTCTCGCTGCCGAATTCTGCTGGTGGTAGCGACCTCGATATTCTGTGTCTTGATGCTGATCTTGTCTCTGCCCAGAATTTGTTGCAACGAGCCGCCGAAGATGCTGAGGGGGTTTGTATTGGCACGGCCGAAAGCCCTGATGTTGTCAAGACACATTATCTAGGACGATCCGCAGACTTCGCTTCGGGATGGTGGGGACTGAAAGTGGATCTATTTCCAGGATTCCGCTTCTGTGGCTTGCCTCTTTTGACTGATGACTGGCACCATACAGAGGTCTATCACGGTGCGGTTCGAGTTCTTCCTGATGGTCTGTCTGGTTTATTGGGTGTGCTGAAGGAAGTCTTGAATAATGAAATACTTCCGGAGCGCTACGTGGGAGCCGCCCGTGCGGCACACGTCAGAGACTGGCCTAGGATGCGAGCACTCTTGACGCCGATGGGAGAGAGGGCGCTACAGTTACTGGAACAGCTGCTTGACGCGTCCTGTGATACAGAAGTCAGGCCTGCGCTGTGCCGTCAGTTGCGGCGAGCTTTTATGGTACATGCTCTAACCCGCCGTCCATTTCAGACGATGGATAATTTGGTTCGTTTTCAGTACAGCAAGGTTTTCAGATATGTTAGACCTTCGGGTTTGATGCTTGCTGTGCTAGGTGTGGATGGCGCAGGAAAGTCCACCGTCATTGAAGCGATCAAACCGGCGTTGGATGACGCGACACACCATGCACTGATGATTGAACATTTGCGTCCCGCATTACTGCCGCCGCTGGGTCGCCTTAAGGGGGGCGGGCAGACGAGCGGTCCCGTTACAGACCCACATGGTCAGACACCTTCGGGCTTGGTGTTGTCGCTATTTCGGCTTTTTTATTTGACTCTTGACTACATTCTGGGATATTGGATATTGATCCGACCGCAAATCTCTAGGCTTCCGAATGTCGTGATATTCGATCGCTATGCGTATGACATAGCAATTGATCCACGTCGATTTCGAATTAAGTTACCGCAGGCGGTCATTCGAGCATTGGTTCGGTTTGCGCCCCGCCCTGACTTGGTGGTGTGCCTTCATGGTTCAGCCGAGGCGATCGCGCAACGAAAGCATGAGCTTTCGGTTGACGAGACATCTCGTCAGATCTCGGCACTTCTCGCCTTTGCCGCGCGCACCCGGACAGCGGTGCTAATTTCTACGACACAAGGCATTGAGGAAACCCGAGACCTGGTGTTGGGTGCAATTGTTGGTGCGTTGAAGGCAAGGAATCACCCTAGGTCATGATGGATGATGTGGAGATTCATGCGGACTACACCTTCGCTTGGCGTTGGCTCTTGCCCGCTGCACCTAATGTTGTGTGCACTGGAGACGAGGCCGTAGATCGGTTGCTCCTGGCCAGCGTACGTGGGCAAGGTGACGAAGCCGGTGTTGTCGCATTAATCGATGCTGATGCATGCCTTCGGGCAGGAACGGTGGGGGAATTGAATGTAGTAATGAGTTCTTACTCCATCGCCATCTATGGGTCGCCCAAAGCAGTGGAGCGGTTGTCGCGGGCCATTGGATTGTCACGGACCTTTGGAATGAAGAATGCCCACGTCAGCGACTACGGCTTGCTTCCCCCCAGTGCGCCACGGGTTGTAGTACCGCTATCAAACAGGGCTTCAGCACTTCAGGGCTTGTCTCTCCACAACCCTGGCAGCCGTCATGGACAGTGGGCTGTGTGGGTTCTTCGGCGATTGACGGCATGGGGATTTCTTGCGCCACTCAAGGGCAAAATGCTTCGAATCGCCTCCTCGGCTCCGGTACAGCCTTGGGTGCTAAGAAACTCATCGTTCAACGTGCTCCCCGGTGACGACTATGCCCTGTATCTTGGCGCAAAAGGTTCGAATCGCAAGACGGTTGCGCTCCCGGTAAACCCACAGCAAGCACCCGAACGAGTCATCAAAACAGCGGAACAGTCTATCCCCAGAATTAAGCTGGCCAACGAGGCGATAATGCTTAAGCGACTCGCGGAAACTCCGCTGGCGATTCACGTACCGGCGCTTTACTCCTTTCACGAAAATGATTCCGCCACCATAATCGTGCAAGAGTACCGCAGCGTTGAGCCAATAAAGGCGCTGCAGAAGCAACAGGCTGCAATTGAGTTCCTCAATTTGATGCATTCAACCGGTACGACTTGGGTATCGCTTGGCGACATGATCGCTGATGAGGCGCCCGAACGCACGGTTCACATCAAAGAGCGGAGGGACACACTTCGCTTTTTGAAGAGACATGTGACAGGTTTGCCTGTACCCATTGGTCTCGTTCACGGCGACTTTGCGCCTTGGAACTGCGGTCTTGCTGCAGGACGTCTGCTGGTGTACGACTGGGAGGAGGGAGATTTAAAGGGTTTGCTCCTTGACGACGCCTTTAGTTACGCCGTGCTACCCCTTATCTTGGTTCATCACATTAAAGACACTCACCTGTTGGCGCAAAGGGCCATTGACCTGGCCAAGAGTCTTCGTGTCGCGAGAACCCTTGACCCTCGTGTGATTCGAGCATGCCTTGTTTATTGGAGCTTGCGGCGGCCCGCATACTTTTTTCCGGAAATATTTACTCAAATCGCCGTGGAGGTGAGCGATGGCCTCTAACGCTTCAGATACCGAGCGCGAGCTACGTATTCTGGTGAATGCTTATACATGCAACCCTTACCACGGGTCTGAACATTCAGTAGGCTGGGGCTTCATCCAGGAACTCGCTAGGCGTCATCGTGTCTGCGTGATTGCGGAAAAAGAGAACTGCCAACGCGACATTGAACGCTTTTTGGCAAACTGCCCAGAACTGGCTCAAAGGGCGGAGTTTCATTTCATCGAAAAGCAGCGCCGACGTCTGTTGCGCAAGCTCTGGCCACCATCCTACTACCGCTACTATCGAAAGTGGCATCTTGAAGCCTTGAATCTGGCGAGACATTTGCACGCTAAGGAGCCATTTGATCTGGTGCATCAGCTCACCATGGTGGGCTACCGCGAGCCAGGCTACCTGTGGAAGCTAGGCGTTCCTTTTGTGTGGGGGCCTATTGGTGGTATGGGTTCATTCCCTTGGCGATTCCTCCCTTCGCTTGGTCTGTACGGCGCGCTCTATTATTCAGCTTACAACCTGGTCAATGCGTGGCAAGAACGATTCGCGCCCCGTCCGAAGCTTGCTGCTGCTGCGGCTGGACCATCTTTGATTTCGGCCACCCCGGAAGACCAGACTGGTACGATGACGCACTGGCATAGGCCCAGTCACCTGTTGGCGGAGGTTGGACTCCCCGCCCACACTAAGGACACTCCGACCTACCGCAATAGCGATGAGCCTCTGCGTGTGGTATGGAGTGGCCTGCACATTCCCAGGAAGGCATTGCCCTTAGGTTTGAAGGCATTGTCCATTTTGCCGCCCAATATTGATTGGACCCTTGATATTCTTGGCAAGGGTCGAGAAACAAGGGCCTTGCAGCGGCTGGCTGAGAACCTGGGGATTGGCTCTAGATGTCGCTTTCATGGATGGATTGAACGACGTGTGGCTATTGATGTCATGCACCGGGCGCACGTGATGCTGATCACCAGCCTGCGCGATTTGACATCGACCGTCACAGTTGAAGCACTGGCCGCTGGCTTACCGGTTATTTGTCTCGATCATTGTGGCTTTTCATCAGCAATTGATGAAACTTGCGGTATCAAGGTGCCGGTCACTACCCCAAACGCGGTGATAGATGGTTTTCGTGATGCGCTCATTCAAATGGCGGACGAGACCCGTCGTAGAGATCTAGCAGATGGCGCCCTTAGGCGCTCAAGATTGTTCGACTGGCGCTTGAAGGTGGACCGACTGGAAGAGATCTACCGTATGAGGCTGAGCGTAGACCCGCTATGAGAGTTCTTGTTATTCATAATGCCTACCAGCAGTATGGCGGTGAGGATACCGTTGTTCGAGTGGAGTCAGAGATGCTGTCATCGCATGGCCTATTGGCGGCCTTGCACATCACATCTAATCAGGATATCCAGGGATTCGCAGGTAAAATTTCTGCAGCAGCCGGCGTGGTCTTCTCTTGGACAAGCTATCGTGTGACTCGTCAGCTGATTCGTGATTGCCAGCCCGATGTGGTGCATGTACATAACTTCTTTCCCCGGCTGTCTCCATCAGTCTTCTATGCTTGCAGGGCTGAGGGTATTCCGACTGTTTTGACCCTCCACAACTATCGGATCGTTTGCCCTACCGCCATGTTACTCCACGAAGGGAAGGTCACCGAGCGAAGCCTAACAGAAGGACCTTGGTGGGCATTTCGGCAAAGGGTCTATAGAAACTCATGGGCCGGCACGTTCTTTCTTTGCTTGATGATTTGGTTCCATCAGAGGGCAGGCACGTGGAAGCATAAAGTTGATCGATTCATAGTACTCAGTGAGTTTGGACGTGAGCGCATGAAGGCTGCCGGCATTCCGGCGGAGTTGATGGTTGTGAAGCCGAACTTCGTCGACATTCCTAGACAGGGCGACTATCCACGGGCAGGACTTTTGTTTGTAGGGCGCTTGTCTGCCGAGAAAGGCATCGGCGTTTTGCTGGATGCCGTTGCGAAACTACGTGGCACAGCATCGATCACCGAACGAGACGTGACAATCCTGGGCGGCGGACCGATGGCTAACGTTGTCGCAACGGCCGAGGTGAACGCGCTGGGTCCGAAATCAGGCTCCGAGGTCCGTCAACACATGACCACTGCCGTTGCATTGGTAATGCCCAGCATCTGGTACGAGGGTTTTCCTATGGTGCTGGTAGAGGCCTACGCGTGTGGTCTGCCGATAATAGCCAGTCGTATAGGTGCACTCGCTGAGTTGGTGGAAGATGGGGTCACAGGCCTTTTGAGCGAGCCCGGCAACTCTGACGACTTGGCTGCGAAGATGGAGTGGGCGCTGAACCACCCCGACGAGATCAGACGCATGGGCGAAGCTGCACGGCGGCGCTACGAATCCCTGTACACGCCGTCACGGAATCTCGCGCAATTGACCAGCATCTACGAAGAGGCTATCGCGAACCACCGTGAGGGGCCGCCGAGAGGCGACTAGTCCGGCAGCCTGGACTCCAGTGTGCTGCTCTGTCCTGCCGTGCGGCATAGCGCTAGGACCATTACACCTGAGCATGTTCCGAGCATCAAGCCTGCGATAAACGCTGCAATGATCATTGTGCTGCCCCTTGGCGCTGATGTGATTCAGCACTATCGAGGCGATGCGTGTCTGCAGTGTGACTGCCCTCTAAGCTTCGTCGTCTCGCCGAGCAAACCGAGCCAATTTGATTGGCTCTGTGTGTGAGACGAACACCGAACTTGGCGCGCCAGCGACACAGGTCAGGTTCCATGCGCTTCAGCGCCTTCGCACATAGGTCTGAACCGCTCGGAGAACGAATTGCGTGTTGTTGTAGAGGTATCTTCGCCATAGGCGGCGAGGCTCTGAGGCAAGCCGATGCACCCACTCAAGCCCAGCGCGCTGCATCCACAGGGGCGCTCTCTTGATCGTGCCAGCATGGTAATCGAAGGCAGCTCCCACGCCCACCATTACGGCATGGACGGACTCACGTGACTTGGCCATCCACACCTCTTGCTTCGGACAGCCCAGGCTCACCCAGACGATGCCGGCACCTGATCGATTGATGTGTGCGATGTGCTGCGCGGTCTCTTCTGCTGTCAAGTCTCGGAACGGTGGCGAGATCGAACCGGCAATGGTCAAGTCAGGGAAACGTGTACGCAAGACGGCCTCAAGCCGACGATTGGTGTCTTCAGTGTTGCCATAGAGAAAGATGGAGGGGGCACCTGCTCTGTCGAGCGCCTGACACGTACGCCACATGAGGTCCGGCCCATTGATGCGCTGCTGTCCCCGTGCGCCGGACAGCCGCATGAACCAAGCGACAGGTGCCCCGTCTGCAGTGTTCATGTCTGCACCTTGTAGAACAGCTCCAAACAGCGGATCGTCATGAGCCGTGACTACAGAGTGCGTATTGCAGATGCCGACAACTCTGCCCTCCCGCCGCTCCGCCCAAAGCAATAGGCGAGACACGGCGGTGTCCCATGTCAGCGTATCAATTGGGACCCCCAAGACGCTGACGGTGTTTCGCTCTGCCACCGGGGTCAAACTGCTGCTGACCCTAGCCGTTGTTCTCACCAATGCGCTGCCTCATAGGCAGCCGCAATGCCCTGTCTCAGCTCTGTCTTGGCCGTCCAACCCAAGCCAGTGAGCCTGCCAACATCCATCAGTTTGCGGGGCGTGCCATCCGGCTTGCTGGCATCGAACACGATCTCGCCGGCAAATCCCACCACTTGCATCACGGTCTCGGCCAGTTCGCGGATGGTGACGTCAGTGCCAGTGCCAATGTTCACGAGCGGGCCGTCGTAGCCCATGTTCATCAGATACACGCACGCATCCGCCAAATCATCCACATACAAGAACTCGCGCATCGGCGTACCGCTGCCCCACACGACCAGTTGCTTGTCCCCACGCTGCTTGGCCTCGTGCGCCTTTCGGATCAAGGCGGGCAGCACATGACTGTTGGCCAAGTCGTAGTTGTCATTGGGCCCGTAGAGGTTCGTGGGCATGACGCTGATGTATTGGCGACCGTACTGAGCGTTGTAGGCCTCACACATCTTGATGCCAGCAATCTTGGCAATGGCGTAGGGTTCGTTGGTTGACTCCAGAGGGCCGGTGAGCAGGTACTGCTCCTTCAGCGGCTGGGGTGCCAGCTTGGGGTAGATGCAACTGCTGCCCAGGAACATCAACCGTTTTACGCCCGCCAGATGGGCGCCGTGGATCAGGTTGTTCTGGATGAGCAAATTGTTGTAGAGGAACTCGGCGCGGTAGGTGTTGTTGGCATGGATGCCACCCACCTTAGCAGCAGCGATGAACATGTAGGCAGGCTGATGCTGGGCGAGGTAGGAGTGGACGGCGGGCGTATCCATCAGGTCCAGCTCGGCACGGCCGGGTGCAAGGATGTTGGCGTAGCCGCCGGCTTGCAGGCGGCGCACCAGTGCGCTGCCCACCATGCCGCGGGCGCCGGCCACCAGGATGGGGGCAGTCTTGTCAGGGGTGTAGCTTGTGGTCATCGAAGGGCCCTAAGGCTGAAGATTCAAGAGCGACCCGGATCGACTGCCGCGTCCTTGGCGGCATAACCGGCACCGGCGTAGTTGTAGCCATAGTCGGCCTGGTACTGGCTGTGGTAGCTACCTGCCTTGCTCATGTCCAACTGGTTGAGCACCACGCCCAGCATCTTGGCGCCGGCACGTTGCAGGCGGGTGATGCTCTTGCGCACCATGGGGGTGGGGGTGCTCATGGCCTTGGCCACCAGGATGGTGCTGGTGGCCAGCGGGGCCAGCACCAGCGCTTCAGACACCAGCTCCACGGGTGGTGAGTCAATCACCACAATCTCGAACTGCTCGGTGAGTTGGGCCAACACGGCCTTGAAGCGCTCAGACAGCAACAGCTCCAGCGGGTTGGGCGGCAGGTCGCCCACGGGCATGACCAGCAGGGTGGTGTCGGCCACGGTGTGCAGGCATTCCTGCAAGGTGGCGTCGCCAGCCACCAGGTTGGACAGGCCCTTCAGGCCCGGCGCCAGGTCCAGGCGGCGCGCCACCTGGGGGCGGCGCATGTCGGCGTCAATCAGCAGGGTGCGGCGCGTTTGGGCGTGGGCCAGCGCCAGGTTGATGGAGACGGTGGTTTTGCCCTCACCCGGGATGGTGCTGGTCACCAGCAGGCTCTTGTGGGGCTGGTCGATGTTGCTGAGCAGCACGCCGGTGCGGGCGGTGCGGATGGCCTCGGCATGGGCCGAGTTGGGCTCGTGGATGAACAGCTGGGCCATGGCTGCATGGTCATGCGCCTGCAGGCTAGGCAGTACGGTGAGCATGGGCAGGCGCAGGCGCAGTTCAGCGTCATCGCCACCCTTCAGGGTGTTGTCCAGCTTGTCCAGCAACACCGAGACCAGCGATGCCAGCAGCAGCGACAACACCAGGGCCACGGCCACCAATTGCAGCTTCTTGGGCCGCACGGGCTTGCTGGGGGCTACCGCCGTATCCACCACCCGCGCAATGGCGGCTTGCACTTCACCGGCGATGTCGGTTTCCTTGGCCCGGCTGACAAACATGTTGTAGAGCTCGCGGTTGGATTGCACCTCGCGCTCCAGCACGGCCAGCTGGAATTCCTCTTTGTTCACCTCGGCCACGCCACTGCGGGCGGCGCCCAGGGCGCGCTCCAGACTTTGCTCTGTGGCACGGGCGGCCTGGTATTCGCGGGTAAGGGCGTCTGCGGCCGCAGCCTGCTGGCTACGCAACGTGGCCTTGGCCGATTCCAGCTCGGCCTGCACCTGCAGCAGCAGCGGGCTCTTGGCGCCCTGGGTCTCAGACAGCTGGGCCTGGCGTTGCAGCACCTCATTCACACGGCCTTGGGCCAGGGCCACACCGGCTTCACGCGCCACCCAGGGCACACCGGAAAAATCCCCCTTGGGGGCAGCCTGTACCTGTTGGTAGGCCGATTCCAGTTGCAGCCGACGGGAGCGGGCCTCTACCAACTGCGCATTGGTGCCGCCCACCTGCTGGCCGGCCAGCGTTTGGGCCGAGCCGTCCAGGCTGACGATACCTTTGCTTTGGCGGTAGTCCTGCAGGGCCTGCTCGCTCTTGCTGAGTGCGGTGCGCAGGTCACCCAAGCGGTCTTGCAGGAAGCCGCTGGCCTGCTGGCTCACCTTGAAACGGGCCTCGCGGTCGTTCAGGATGTAGTTCTCAGCCAGCGCATTGGCCAGCCGCGCCGCCAGGGCCGGGTCGGCGCTTTCCACATTCACCTTGGCCAGTTGGCTCAGGCGCACAGGCTCGATGCTGACGTTCTCCATCAGCCGCTTGGTGGCTGCGGCGGCCAGGTCGGCCTCATCCTTGGCGGGCTCGGTGCCCATACCCAATGCTTCTTTCAAGCCATCAAGCAGGCCGGCACCCTTGACGCGCGGGTCGTACTCGGGGTGCTCCCACAGCTTCAGGGCACGCACAGTGCGCTCGGCCACCTCGCGGGATTTAAGGATTTCAACCTGCGTTTGGTAGTGCTCTTTGACCTGGGCACCGGCGCTGTAAATGTCTTGAATGGACACCAGCTTGCCGGGACCCGATTCAATTTGCACCATGGCCGTGGCCTGGTAGATGGGCGTCATGGCCAAAGACACGGCGGCGGCCACCACGGCAGCCACGCCGGCCAGGCTCAGGATGGGCCACTTGCGCTTTTTGATGCTGCGCCAGTGCTCCAGCAGCTCCAGCTTGTGCTCGTCGCTCAGCTGAAAGCCGATGGGCTGGAAGGCGGCGGGGTCGGCCACGTCAGTGCGGGCGGGGGTGGGCGGCAGGCTGGGCAGATTCATGGACATGACTTCGGATGTGCCGCCCCCAAACTTCAGGGGGCGACACCTCAGGGCCCGCAGGCAGTGCCTGTGGCCCGAGATGGGGACGAGAACCTGGCCAGGGCGCCCCACCGCCAAAACGTGGGCCGCACAGGCCCTACGCGGCGTTGCCAGGGCGCTCCTGACCGCAGATTGCGCAGGGAACAGCACCAACGTGGTGCGCTATACCCTCGCAAACCCTGAATGATCGCATGGGCACCGCGCTGGCGGGGCGGGTACACCGGGGGAACCTGTGGGTTCAGGTGGCAGACCGCACGGGTTGGGTGGTGTCTTGCGCGGCCTTGGCGGGTTCGGCCTGCACGCTGACCAGGCCGATCAGGCCCAGGGCCAGCACGGCCACCAGGGCCAGTTTGGCGTTTCTCATGTTGTACTTCCCTCTATTGACTTCGTTGGCTGCCGGGCAATAGCCGCAGCGTTACAGAAGTTAGCAATAGCCGGGCCAGCCGACCATCACTTGAATGGAGGAGGTCGGGGCCTTTCAATCGTCACAGCCGTGACTTAAATCACGCCCAGGCAGGGCCCGGCAGGGCGATGCGGCTCAGTCGCCGCCGAACAGGTCGCGGGTGTAGACCTTGGCCTGCACGTCGTCCAGCTCGGGCACGCGGCGGTTGGCCACAATCAGGTCGGCCTGGGCCTTGAAGCTGGCCAGGTCGCGCTCCACGCGCGAGTTGAAGAAGCTGCTGTCGGGCAGTGCGGGTTCATAAACAATGACCTCCACGCCCTTGGCCTTGAGCCGTTTCATGATGCCCTGGATGCTGCTGGCGCGGAAGTTGTCAGAGCCGGCCTTCATGATCAGGCGGTAAATGCCCACCACCTTGGGCTGGCGCGCCAGGATGTCAAAGGCCACAAAGTCCTTGCGGGTGGTGTTGGACTCGACGATGGCGTGGATCAGGTTTTGCGGCACATCGCGGTAGTTGGCCAGCAGCTGCTTGGTGTCCTTGGGCAGGCAGTAGCCGCCGTAGCCAAAGCTGGGGTTGTTGTAGTGGTTGCCAATGCGCGGGTCCAGACACACGCCGTCGATGATCTGGCGGGTGTCCAGGCCGTGGGTGGCGGCGTAGGTGTCCAGCTCGTTGAAGTAGGCCACGCGCATGGCCAGGTAGGTGTTGGCGAAGAGCTTGATGGCCTCGGCCTCGGTGCTGTGGGTCAGCAGCACGGGGATGTCTTGCTTGATGGCGCCCTGGCGCAGCAGATCGGCAAAGCGCTGGGCGCGCTCGCTGCGCTCGCCCACCACAATGCGTGAGGGGTGCAGGTTGTCGTACAGGGCCTTGCCCTCGCGCAGAAACTCGGGCGAGAAGATCAGGTTGGGCGTGCCCAGCTCTTGCGCCAGCTTGGCGGTGTAGCCCACGGGCACGGTGCTCTTGATCACCATCACCGCGTTCGGGTTGATGGCCATCACGTCCTTGACCACGGCCTCCACGCTGCGGGTGTTGAAGTAGTTGGTCTCGGGGTCGTAGTCGGTGGGGGTGGCAATCACCACAAACTCAGCGTCGGCATAGGCCTGCTGCTTGTCCAGCGTGAACTGCAGGTTCAGGGGCTGGTGGGCCAGGTAGTGCTCAATCTCGGCATCAGCAATCGGGCTGCGGCGCTGGTTGAGCAGGGCCACCTTGGCGGGGTCAATGTCCAGCGCCACCACGGTGTTGTGCTGGGCCAGCAGGATGGCGTTGGACAGGCCGACGTAGCCGGTGCCGGCGATGGCGATGTGGGTCATGCGCAGTGGAAGGGTTGGGCCGGTCCATCCGGTTCGGCCAATGGGGCAGCGCGGTACTGCAATGCCTGCGGATTGTCGATCACTCAAAGTGATGAAGGCCAGCACTTCCGGGTCAGGGTGTGCGCGGCCCGCGCCACAGTTGGTGGGCAGTCGCCGGACATCCGTCACGCCCGGGGGCCTGACCTGATGCCTGAGTCCGTCACCGCACGGCGAAAATCCGCGCCGGTTTTCGCAAGCAAGGCTGGGACGCAATGGCAGAGCAACAGGTGGTGGGCATCGACAGGGTGCGGCAAACATGGCGCGACCAGGGCGTGGACGCCGCCGAGACGCTGTACCTGACCCGCCCCATGCAAGAGGCCCCGCCCACCCGCTGGTGGATGCTGGGCTGTGAACTGGCCGCCGCCCGCGCCGATCTGCCGGCGGTGCTGCTGCGCTGGCAAAGCGGCTGGACCCAGGCGGCGCAGCAGCCGGCCCTGCGCCAGGCGCTGGTGGAATGGCTCTTCACAGCGCCCTGGGACGCCGAGCTGGCCCCGCTGTGGCAACTGGTCAGTGAAGACACCCCCGGCAAGCCGGCCTGGCGCAAGGAACAGGTGCAGCGCGGCGTGGCGCTGCGCCGCCCCACCGGCGCCCGTGCGCTGATGGCGCGGGTGGACCAGGTCGACAACACCGGCAATTGGTGGGCGCATGTGCTGGCCCTGTGGGGCGGTGAAGGCGACGAGGCCTTTGTGGCCACCTGGATGCGTCACTTGGACAGCCGCTGGCTGACGGCCGGCGATGCGCACAGCAATTTCATTCCCGACCCGGGCGCCTTCAGCCGCCTGGAGCACTGGGTGCAGGGCGGTCATGCGGGTGTCATCGCGGCCTGGCGCGAACGGGTGCCTGCCGGGGCCTGGGCCGACTGGCTGGAACAGGCCGAGCGGGTGGCGCATTGGCGTGCGGGCAGTGGCCTGTGGTCGGCATGGCTGATCTGGCCGGACTCGGTGTTGGACGCCTGGCCCAAGGCCATCCAGCGCCAGGCGCTGGCACGCCTGGCGCTGCAGGCCGAACAGGCCCAGGTGCTGCGCCAGCCCTGGCTGGAGACCATGGAGCAGGCGCTGTCGCGGCACTGGCCCCGTCAGGCGGCGCAGCGCACCACGGCGCAGATCGAGCTGAACTGGTTGCTGGACAACGATGTGGACGGCGCGCACCTGCTGGATTGGCTGGAAGCCCGGGCGCCGTTGGAGGAGCTGCGCTCGTGGTGGTCGGCGCGCGCGCTGCGCGAGTGCCTGCGCCATCCGGGCGGCCTGCAGCGCTGGTTTGACTGGTGCGAACGCTATGGCGCCCCCGAGCTGGCGCCGGGCGTGGAGGGCCACGACGCCCTGGCCGCCCTGTGCCTGTCAGGCCGCGAGGCGCAGGCCGAGGCGCTGCTGGCCGGCTGGCGCGACAGCCTGGCCGCTTCGGGCTCGGCCAGCGACCGGGCCTGGCTGGCGGTCAGCCAGATCACGCTGGCCATCCACCAGCAGCAAACCACCCGCGCCTGGCAGACGCTGAACGACTGGTGGCAGACCCTGGGCCTGGCCCCACTGGCCACGGGCACCACGTTTTCGCCGCAGGCCCTGCTGGACGCGGCCCTCGCCACGTCCTGGCCCGCCGCCCAGCCCTGGCCGCTGCCGATGCCGGTGACCGCCGTGCTGCTGTGGCCCGGCATGGGCAACCCCGTCCCGGGCGCCGAGGACGACGCACGCCTGACACTGCGCAGCCTGCTGATGCAGGACGCGCCCGACCTGCAGATCCTGGTGGTGACCGACCGCCCGCTGACCGACGCCGATCTGCCGCCGGGCAGCCGGGCCGTCCAGGAAGTACGCGTGGACCCCGACCTGGAGGTGTCCGGCCGCACCGACGAGGCCATCGACTCGGTCACCACGCCGTGGATGATCTGGGCCACCCCGGGTTGTGTGTGGCACCCGCAGGCCGTGCGGGCGCGCCAGCACCACCTGGCGCAGCACCCGCAGGCCGCAGCCAGCATGGCGCTGCAACTGGCGATCACCGAGGGCGGCGACATCACCGTGCTGGAGCGCCGCTCCGGCCTGCCCGCCGGCCAGGACGGCTACATGCTGCGCACCGACCTGGCCCGGGGCCTGAACCCGGTCACGCCCGGATACCCCGACGGCTGGGCCGTGATCCGCGAACGCATCGAACGCCAGCTGGGCAGCCTGGGCCGCGAGGTCTGGCACGGCCCGATGGGCCTGCAGGTGGTCAGCACCGGCCCCGCCGCCGCAAGCAGCATGCACCGCGGCCTGCGCGCACGCCATCGCCGGGCCCTGCTGAGGCTGGTGGGGGTGCCGCAGACAGAGGATCTGGTGGGCGTGGACTGACTGGGGCGGAATGACGGGGGTGGGCGGGCCCTGGTGGGTCAGTCCACCTGCTCGAACAGCCGCTGTGCGCTGAGGCTCAGGTCCACGCTGGCCAGCGACAGTGCCTGGCCGGGCTCGGTGGGGTGCAGCACCCACAGGCCGTCAGGGCCTTTGCGGTAGAGGTCGCAGCGGCGGGTGTCCAGGTCGATCAGCAGGTACTCGGCCAGGCTGGGCAGTTGGCGGTAATGGGCGAACTTGTCGCCGCGATCGAAGGCGGCGGTGCTGGGCGACAGCACCTCCACCACCAGACAGGGGTGCTGCTTGAGCAGGCGGCTGTCGTGGTCGCGCGGGTCGCAGGTGACCATCACGTCGGGGTAGAAAACGCTGCGCGCGGCATCGACGCGCAGCTTCATGTCACTCATGTAGACGCGGCAGGGGCTGTCGCGCAGGTGTTCGCGCAGGGCGATGTAGACATTGCCGGCCACCATGACATGCCGGTCTTCGGCACCGGTCATGGCGAAGATCTCGCCGTCCACCAGCTGGCTGCGCTCGGTCTGGGTATGGTCCCAGGCGAGGTAGGCGTCGATCTCGAGGCGGTCGCGTTGCAAGGCGTGTCCCATGGGCAGGTCGCTGGTCGTGAATGATAGGCCGCCATGCTCAATGAAGCGGTGGCGTTCTTCACTCCCTCTTCAGGGGGATCGCCCCGCCCCGCGGCCTGCGCCAGACTGGCCTGCACTCATCACTGGCAGCAGGGCGGCATGCAGATCTTCCACCACGGCGCCACGCGCGGCGTCACCGGCTCGTGTCATCAGCTGCAGGCGGCGTGTGGCCGCTCGGTGCTGGTGGACTGCGGGCTGTTCCAGGGGGCGGAAACCTCGTCCGATGGCCGGGCCGGCGCGGGTCGGCTGGACGTGGGCTTTGCGCTGCAGGGCATGCAGGCGCTGGTGCTCACGCATGTCCACATTGACCACGTCGGGCGGGTGCCGCAGCTGGTGGCGGCGGGCTTTGACGGGCCCATCCTGTGCAGCCAGGCCTCGGCCGAGCTGCTGCCGCTGGTGCTGGAAGACGCCATGGAAATCGGCTTTGCGGCCGAGCGCCACCTGGTGGCGCCGCTGCTGGCGCGGCTGCGCCAGCGCCTGGTGCCGCTGCATTACGGCCAGTGGCACACGCTGTGGGACGACGAGCGCGGCCATCTGATGCTGCGGCTGCAGCCGGCCGGCCACATCCTGGGCTCGGCCTTCGTCGAGCTGGACCTGCGCGAGGCCGGCAGCACGCCGCAGCGCATCGTCTTCTCGGGCGACCTGGGCGCCACCGACACCCCGCTGCTGCCCGACCCTGCGCTGCCGCGCGGTGGCGCCGACGTGCTGGTGCTGGAGAGCACCTACGGCAACCGCCTGCACGACGACCGGCGCCAGCGCCGCCTGCGGCTGCAGGCCGTGATCGAACGCGCGCTGGCCAACCGCGGCACGGTGCTGATCCCGGCCTTCAGCATCGGTCGCACGCAGGAACTGCTCTACGAGCTGGAAGACATCATCCACAGCCAGCGCCGGCAGCCGGCGGCGCCCGGCCTGGCCTGGGGCGATCTGACCGTGGTGGTTGACTCGCCGCTGGCCGCCGACTTCACCCGCGGCTACGGCCGCCTGAAGGCCTACTGGGACGATGAAGCGCGGGCCCAGTTGGCGGCGGGGCGGCACCCGCTGGATTTCTCGCAACTGCAGACGGTAGGCCCGCACGACCAGCACCTGCAGGTGGTGAGCCACCTGGCGCGCAGCGGCGAGCCGGCCATCGTCATCGCGGCCAGCGGCATGTGCGCGGGCGGGCGCATCGTGAACTACCTGAAGGCGCTGCTGCCCGACGCCCGCCACGACGTGCTGCTGTGCGGCTACCAGGCGGTGGGCACGCCGGGGCGGCGCCTGCAGGAACAGGCCGGCCGCCCGCCCGACCCCAGCGCCAGCGTCGACCTGGACGGCCAGACCGTGCCCATCCGCGCCCATGTGCACCTGCTGGGCGGCTACTCTGCCCACGCCGACCAGGCCGGTCTGCTGGCCTGGGTGGCCGGTCTGCCCCGGCCGCCGCGGCAGTTGCGCCTGGTGCATGGCGACGCCACCGCCAAGGCCATGCTGGCCGGCCTGCTGCGCCAGCGCTACCCAGGCACCGAGGTCCTGATTCCCGGCTAGCGTGAGAAAGTTGGTAGAAACCCCTAGGCTTAGGGGGCGACCATCGCCCACTCCATCCCTATGCTGCATTGCAACAACCCTCGCATTGAAAGGACCTGCAATGAAGCGCTTCCCATGGGGCCAGCTGCCGGTGCTGCTGACGGGTCTGGTCATGATGCACAGCAGCATGGCAGCCGATGGAGCCCTCCCCGACACCTCCGACCTGGACACCCTGCTGGCCGGCCTGGCCGCGGGCGTGCTGGCGCTGGGGCTGATGGTGCGGCGGCTCAAGCGCTGAGCGGCGGGGGTTCAAACCGCGGCACCAGCCGTCAAAGGCACCGCGTGACGATGCACGGGTGCGGGGCGTAGACTCGCGCCATGGTCAACAAAGGACTCCCCAAGACCGCACGCGCGCGTAATGTGGCCCGCGCCAAGCGCATGACCAGCGGTCAGGAGGCTCCGCGCGGAAAGTGGTTGGACATGCTGGGCTCGTCGAAGTCGAGCAAGCCCGATCGAAGCGAAGCGTCGGTTGCCAGCGTGGCTGTGGCTGGTGTGGAGGTTCGCGTGAAGGCCAAGCGCACCGCCCCATCACGCGGTCGCCGACACCTGGTGCTTGCGCCAGCCATCCGTTCCCGCCGTGTCGATCCCGATGACCTGGACGCTGCAGTACTGAGCGTGGTTTAGCGGTGGGACGGCTTCGGTCGGAGGTCTTCGACCGTTCTGTGTTTGTGAATTGCCCGTTTGACGCGGCATACCTGCCGCTGCTCCACGCCTGCCTGTTCACCATCCACGACTGCGGCTTCGTGGCCAGGTCAGCGCTGGAGGCCAACGGCTCTGGCGAGACCCGGTTGGCCAAGATCGTCCGCATCATTGGCGAGTCACGCTTCTCGATCCACGATATTTGCCGCGTGGAGTGGTCGGCCGAGCAGAGCCTGCCGCGTTTCAACATGCCCTTCGAGTGCGGTCTGGCCGTGGGGGCCAGCAGGTTTGGTTCGACCCGCCGCGGACAACGAGACTTCCTGCTGCTGGCGGCTGAGCGGTTTCAGGACAAGCAGACGCTGAGCGATCTGGCCGGCCAGGATGCTTCGTACCACGACCACCAGCCGGCACTGCTGATCAAGGCCGTCAGAAAGTTCCTGGCGGCCAAAACCAAGGAGTTGTGGCCTGAAGCGCACCGTCCGCGTGGTGATGCGGACATCAGCCAGCGTCTTCGGCGATTTGAAGCCGACCTTCCGGCCATGGCGGCGCGGGTCAGCATCACGATCGACGAAATGAGATCGCTGGACTATGTGCCTGAGTGGCTTGAGCTGGCCACCCGTTGGCAATGGCTGAACGTCCGCTGAATCCGCTTGCGCCAGTACCGGCTTGACCGGCGGTTCTGTGCATTCCACCACCCCCCGCCGCTCAAGGCCCCCGCCCACCTGCCGAAGTACCCGGTCTGATGCGCGTCTCGTTCCGGAGGCGCGCCCGGATGGTGGGTGGCAGCAATGCGGCAGACGAATCGGCGCGGTGGCGCCAGGCGGGGACCGTGGTCCCGGCGGTGGCAAGGGTGGGTAGGGGCCAGCGCGCTGGTGCTGCTGGCAGGCTGCGGCGGAGGTGACCCGGCGGCCACCGACACCTCGGCCGAAGCGGCCCAGGCGGCCGACACCACCGGCCAGGTCAGCACCAGCCAGGGCGGCACCAGCCAGACCGGCACGGCCAGCACCACCACCGGCACCGTCAGCACCTTCGAGGTGGCGCAGGCCACCACCCCGGCCACGCCCACCACCCGGGCCGATGCCTTCCGGCTGCTGACCCAGGCCAGCTTCGGGCCCACCGAGGCAGAGATCCAGCGCGTCATGGCCATCGGCCCGGCGGCCTGGATCGATGCCCAGATGGCGCTGGCGCCGCAAGGCTCGCACCTGTCGCGCTGGCTGGCCGATGACGCCGCGGTGCGCGCGCGCAACCCCAGCCTGTCGGCGGGGGCGGCGTCGGTGAGTTCCTCGTTCCACCAGCAGGCGCTGTTCGGCGCGGACCAGCTGCGCCAGCGGGTGGCCTTTGCGCTGTCCGAGATCATGGTGGTCTCCACCAACGACCTGTCGGGCCGCAAGGCGGTGTCGGCGGCCTCGTACCTGGACATGCTGCGCGCCAACGCGCTGGGCAACTACCGCCAGCTGATCGAGCAGGTGGCGCTGCACCCAGCGATGGGCATGTACCTGTCGCACCTGCGCAACCGCAAGGCCGACCCGGTGGGTGGCCGCGAGCCCGACCAGAACTTCGCCCGCGAGCTGATGCAGCTGTTCAGCATCGGCCTGGTGGCGCTGAACCCCGACGGCACGCCGCGTCTGGTGGGCGGGCTGCCGGTGGAGAACTACGGCCCGGCCGACGTGGAGGGCCTGTCGCAGGTGATGACCGGCTTCTCCTGGGCCGGCCCCGACACCAGCACCGCGCGCTTCGCCACGCCCTTCCTGGCCGCGGGCGACGCCGTGTGGCGCCCGATGCAGGGCTACCCGGCCTTCCACGAAACCCAGGCCAAGAGCTTCCTGGGCACCACGGTGGCGGCGCAAGCCACGGCGCAGCCCTCGCTGAGCCTGCGGGTGGCGCTGGACACGCTGGCCAACCACGCATCGGTGGGACCGTTCATCGGCCGCCAGCTGATCCAGCGCCTGGTGACCAGCCAGCCCAGCCCGGCCTATGTGGCACGCATCTCGGCGGTGTGGGCGAACAACGGCGCCGGGGTGCGCGGTGACCTGCGCGCCGTGGTGCGCGCCATCCTGCTGGACCCGGAAGCGCGCAGCGCCACCACCGCCGCCAGCCCCGGCTTCGGCAAGCTGCGCGAGCCGGTGCTGCGCCAGACCGCGCTGCTGCGCGCGCTGGGGCCGAAGTCCGACTCGGGCCAGGTGCTGATGGAGGTGGACGACGACCCCGCCAGCGGCCTTGGCCAGACGCCGCTGCGCTCGCCCACGGTGTTCAACTTCTTCCGCCCCGGCCATGTGCCGCTGGAAGGCCAGGCCGGCGCGCTGGGCATGACCGTGCCCGAATGGCAGACCACCACCGAGGTCAGCGTGGCCGGCTACGTGAACCACGTGGCCAAACTGGTCACCCTGGGCGTGGGCACCCACAACCGCACCAGCCTGGGCACCCGCCCCGACCTGCACCCCGACCTGAGCGGCCTGCTGCCACTGGCCGACTCGCCCACCCAACTGGTGGAGGCCACCACCGCGCGCCTGCTGGGCCCGACGGCGCCGGCGGCGCTGAAGACCCTGGTCGTGCAGGGCGTCAACGGCATCGCCGTGCCCGTGCTGAAGGCCGATGGCAGCAACCGCGCCAAGGTCAATGACGCCCGGCTGCGTCGAGTCCAGGCCGCGGTGCTGATCACCGCCGCCAGCCCCGAATTCATCGTCCAGAGGTGAGCCCTGTGAGCACTTCCCTGTCCCGCCGCGCCTGGTTGCGCCAGGCCGCCCTGTACACCGCCAGCCCGATGGCGCTGAACCTGCTGGCGATGCAGCAGGCCGCCGCGGCCAGCACCAGCGGCTACAAGGCCCTGGTCTGCGTGTTCCTGTTCGGCGGCAACGACGCCTGCAACACCGTGCTGCCGCTGGACGCCGCGTCCTGGGCCGCCTATGAGGCCGCCCGCGGCGGCGGCAGCGACCCGGTGGCCCTGGCCGCGCCGGGCACGCCGGCCCGGCCCGGGGCGTCCTCGGTGAACGCGCGCCTGGGCGGCGTGCTGCCGCTGGAGCCGGTGACCGCGCTGCCGGGCGGCCGCCAGATGGCGCTGCACCCGGTGCTGGGCACGGTGCGCGACCTGTTCGCGGCACGCCGGCTGGCCGTGGTGTCCAACGTGGGTGCGCTGTCGCAGCCACTGACCAAGGCCGACTGGACCGCCGGCCGCGGCAGCCGGCCCGGGCGGCTGTTCTCGCACAACGACCAGCAGGCCTACTGGCAGTCCTTCGGCAACGAGGGCAGCACCCAGGGCTGGGGCGGCGCCTTCGCGGCGCGCGCCGGGGCCTCGAACACCCACCCGGGGCTGGCGGCCATTGGCGTCAACGGCAGCGCGGTGTGGACCAGCGTGGCCGGCCTGCCGGGCGGCCAGATCGCCGGCACCGGCCCGGTGCGCCTGGGCGGCGCGGGCGAGACGCTGCTGGGCAGCGCCGCCACGCGCCAGGCGCTGCTGGCCGTGGCCAGCCGCCAGCGTGGCAACGGGGTGCTCGAAGGCGACCTGGCGGCGCTGACCCAGCGCTCGGTGAACAGCGAGGCGCTGCTCTCGGCCGCGCTGCCGGGCCTGGCAGCCGGCCCCTGGAGCAGCGCGGGCGCCAAGACCCAGGCCGCCGACCCGCTGCTGCAGTGCACCGATCCGCTGAGCGGCACCGCCGCCTTCAACCCGCTGGCTGGCCAGCTGCAGGCGGTGGCCCGGGTGATCGCGGCGCGCAGCGCGCTGGGCATGGGGCGGCAGGTGTTCTTCGTCAGCCTCAGCGGCTGGGACACCCACGACGACCAGCCCTCGCGCCATGCGCGGCTGCTGGCGCAGCTGTCGCACGGCCTGGGCTATTTCGACCGCACGCTGGCGCAGATGGGCGTGGACCAGTCGGTCACCACCTTCACCGCCAGCGATTTCGGGCGCAGCTTCGTCAGCAACGGCGACGGCACCGACCACGGCTGGGGCGGCCACCACTTCGTGATGGGCGGCGCGGTGCGCGGCGGCGAGCTCTACGGCAGCCTGCCCACCTATGGCCCGGCGCTGGGCAATGGCGAGTTCGACAGCACCGACCAGATCCAGCGCGGCGCGCTGCTGCCCAGCACCGGTCTGGCCAGCTACGCCGCCACGCTGGGGCGCTGGTTCGGCCTGAGCGACAGCGAGCTGCTGGCCCTGCTGCCGGCGCTGGGCAACTGGCCCACCACCGCGCGCCGACTCGCTTTCTTGGGGTGAGCCGCGCCAGGCAATCAGGCGATACTGCGCGGGCCATGCACGTTGAACCCACCGCCATTGACGGCGTCCTGATCTTCACGCCCAAGCGCTTCGGCGACGACCGGGGCTTCTTCATGGAGAGCTTCAACCAGCGCGTCTTCGACGAGGCGGTGGGCCAGCCCACGGCCTTCGTGCAGGACAACCACTCGCGCTCGGCCAAGGGCGTGCTGCGCGGTCTGCACTTCCAGAACGCGCCGCATGCCCAGGGCAAGCTGGTGCGGGTGGCGGCCGGCGCGGTGTTCGACGTGGCGGTGGACATCCGCCCCGGCAGCACCAGTTTCGGCCGCTGGGTGGGGCTGGAGCTGAGCGCCGACAACCAGCGCCAGCTGTGGATCCCGCCCGGTCTGGCGCATGGCTTTCTGGTGCTCAGCGACAGCGCCGATTTCCTCTACAAGACCACCGACTACTACGCCCCGCAGGCCGAGGGCGCAATCCGCTGGGACGACCCCGACCTGGCGATCGCCTGGCCCGACGTGGGCATGGCGCCGCTGCTGTCGCCCAAGGACGCCGCAGCCCCGCGCCTGAACCCGACCTGACCCCTGGCGGGCGCGGATCCTGCGTCTGTCTTCCATCTCCTTCATTGACCGAGACCCTGCAATGACTGACAAGACCTCCGTCGTTCCCGTGATCATGGCCGGCGGCAGCGGCACCCGGCTGTGGCCGCTGTCGCGCGCCGGCTTCCCCAAGCAGTTCCTGGTGCTGTCGGGCGACAGCAGCCTGTTCCAGCAGGCCGCGCAGCGCCTGGCCGACCTGGCCGGCCCCGACCTGGCGGTGCAGCCGCTGGTGGTGGTGGGCAATGCCGAGCACCGCTTCCTGACGCTGGAACAGCTGCGCGAGATCCGCCAGGAACCCGCCGCCGTGCTGCTGGAGCCGGCCGGCCGCAACACCGCGCCGGCCCTCACTCTGGCTGCGCTGCAGGCCCGCGCAGACGGCGCCGACCCGGTGATGGTGGTCACCCCTGCCGACCAGACGGTGGCCGATGGCGCCGCGTTCAATGCCGCGCTGCGCCAGGCCGTGGCCCAGGCGGCGCAGGGCAGCATCGTGATCCTGGGCGTCACGCCCGACAAGCCCGAGACCGGCTACGGCTACATCCGCGCCGAGGCCGGCAGCGGCAGCCCCGCCAAGGTGGCGCGCTTCGTCGAGAAGCCCGACGCCGCCACCGCCGCAGGCTACCTGGCCGAGGGCGGCTACACCTGGAACTCGGGCATGTTCGTGCTGCGCGCCTCGGTGTGGCTGGCCGCGCTGGCCCAGTTCCGCCCCGACATCCTGCGCGCCTGCGAAGCCGCCTGGGCTGGCCGCCAGGCCGACGGCCGCTTCGTGCGCCCGGACAAGGCCGCCTTCGAGGCCGTGCCCTCCGAATCGGTGGACTACGCGGTGATGGAGCGCTGCCCGGGCAGCGCCTTCGACATCCGCGTGGTGCCGCTGGCCGCCGGCTGGAACGACCTGGGCGCCTGGGATGCCGTGTGGCAGGTGGGTGCGCAGGACGAGGCCGGCAACGTGGCCGCCGGCGACGTGATGCTGCACGACACCGAGCGCACCCTGGTGCACGCCAGCAGCCGCCTGGTGACCACCGTGGGCGTGCGCGACCTGGTGGTGGTGGAGACCTCCGACTCGGTGATGGTGGCCGACCGCAGCCGCAGCCAGGACGTCAAGCACATCGTCAACCGCCTGGCCGCCGGCGGCCGCAGCGAGCAGCTGCTGCACCGCAAGGTGCACCGCCCCTGGGGCTGGTACGACAGCATCGACATGGGCGCGCGCTTCCAGGTCAAGCGCATCATGGTCAAGCCGGGCGCCTCGCTCAGCCTGCAGATGCACCACCACCGCGCCGAGCACTGGATCGTGGTCAGCGGCACCGCCGAGATCACCAATGGCGACAAGACCCTGCTGCTGACCGAGAACCAGTCCACCTACATCCCGCTGGGCCAGGTGCACCGGCTGGCCAACCCGGGCAAGGTGGATCTGGAAATCGTCGAAGTGCAGTCGGGCAGCTACCTGGGCGAGGACGACATCGTCCGCTTCGAAGACACCTACGGCCGCACCAGCTGACAGGCGCTGACCCGGCCTGGCCCTGCCCGGCCTGCCCCGCCCGCGGGGTGCGGAAAAGCAGGCGCGGACGGGCGCTTTTGGGCTGAACCGGCCGCCGCCGCCGCCGTGATCATGGCTGCTCCGGACGGAGAGCACCCATGAGCGAATCGATGCACATCGGCATGGCCGGCGCGGGCCTGTCCTGCGCGGTCATTGCCCGCGAACTGGCCGAGCGCGGCCACCGCATCACGATCCACGAGACCCGGCCCCATGTGGCCGGCAACTGCCACACCGAGCGCGACGCGGGCTCGGGCGTGATGGTGCATGTCTACGGGCCGCACATCTTCCACACCGACGACGAGGAGGTGTGGACGCTGGTGAACCGCTACATGGACTTCAAGCCCTACGTGAACCGGGTCAAGGCCACGGCGCGCGGGCAGGTGTTCTCGCTGCCGATCAACCTGCACACGATCAACCAGTTCTTCGGCAAGACCTTCTCGCCCAGCGAGGCGCGCGCCTTCATCGAGAGCCAGGCCGACACCACGATCACCGACCCGCAGAGCTTTGAAGAGCAGGCGCTGCGCTTCATCGGCCGCGAGCTGTACGAGGCCTTCTTCAAGGGCTACACGCTCAAGCAGTGGGAGGTCGATCCGAAGCGCCTGCCGGCCTCCATCCTCAAGCGCCTGCCGGTGCGCTTCAACTACAACGACAACTACTTCGCGCACCGCTTCCAGGGCATGCCGGCCGAGGGCTACACCGTGATGGTCCAGCGCATGCTGGACCACCCGAACATCATCGTGCACCTGGGCAGCGCGCTGCGGCCGGCCGATGTGGGCCAGTACGACCATGTCTTCTGGTCGGGTCCGCTGGACGCCTTCTACGGCCATGCCGAGGGCCGCCTGCCCTACCGCACGCTCGACTTCGAGCGCTTCGAGGGCGAGGGCGACGTGCAGGGCTGCGCGGTGATGAACTACAACGATGTCGAGGTGCCCTACACCCGCATCACCGAGCACAAACACTTCGCCCCCTGGGAGGAGCATGCGCGCTCGGTCTGCTACCGCGAGTTCAGCCGCCGCTGCGGCGAGAACGACATCCCCTACTACCCGGTGCACCTGACCGAGGGCGACCAGCTGCTGCAGGCCTACCAGGCCCGCGCCGCGCGCGAGCAGGGCGTCACCTTCGTGGGGCGCCTGGGCACCTACCGCTACATGGACATGGACGTGACCATCCGCGCCGCGCTGGACGCGGTGCGCGCCTTTATCAACGCGCGCACCGCCTGAGAGCGTGCAAATGTCCCGGCCCGGGCCGCGCGCACTGTGCAAAGCCCCCAGTTTGTGCACCTGTGCGTCCAATGATTGGTCGCATAATTCACCGCGTGCAGTGGCAGGCTCGTCGTCCCGCCTGCACCCTTCGAAAGCTGACACAAGGAAAGTATCGACATGGGTATCAAGGAACTGGCCGCCAAAGTCGCCGCCGCTCACCCCGAGATCGCCGCGCCGCAGATCAACAAGGTGCTGCGCACCGCGCTGACCGCCCTGTCCGAAGAACTCGGCAGCGCCCCCGATGGCGCGGTCAAGATGGCACCGCTGGGCAACTTCCAGGTGGTGACCAAGCCCGCCAAGGGCGAGGAAGGTGGCGAAGCCAAGCGCCGCGTCGTGCTGAAGCTGGCCAAGGCCAAGGACGCCGAAGCCAAGGCCGAGCGCGCCGCCGGCAAGAAGACCGTGGGCCCCGAGCGCATCGCTGCGCGCGCCGAGAAGAAGGCCGCCCGCCAGGCCGGCAAGGGCGCCAAGCAGGCCACCAAGGCCGCCAAGCCGGCCTGATCGAGCCAGGCCGCCTCGTCGGCCTGATCGACCTGCCCTGCCCGGGCTGGTTGGCCCTGACGGCCCGCATCAGTTCGATCGGGCCCTGATGGCCCGCATCAACATGATCGGGCCTTGATGGCCCGAGTGCCCCGCGCTCGGGCCTTGTGCTTTCTCGACGGCCCGGCCGTCGTCTCATTGCCGTCCGCGCATGCCGATCAAACTCACCTCGGGACTCATCGACAAGATGGCCGCTCGCGGCGTGTCGACCCTGCTGTCCCCCGGCGCGACGCTGCCGGACAACGTGGTCTTCGAGCCGCCCTGCAGCCTGAAGTGGATGCAGGTGGCGCACTCGCTGCACCTGGGCGCCTTCAGCTACGCGGTCAGCGGCTTCTACTTCGGTTGCCGCATCGGCCGCTACTGCTCCTTCGGCGAGAACGTGCAGATCGGCCGCCATCCGCACCCGATGCACTGGTTCAGCACCTCGCCGTTCTTCTACCAGGACTTCAAGAGCGTGCTGGACATGCCGCCGCCCGACGGCCACACGATGCAGCCGGGCAAGGACTTCCCGCGCACCGCGCCGCCGGTGACCGCCAAGCTCACCACCATCGGCAACGATGTCTGGATCGGCCACGGCGCCTTCATCCTGCCGGGCGTGACGATCGGCGACGGCGCGGTGATCGCGGCGATGTCGGTGGTCACCAAGGACGTGCCGCCCTACGCGGTGGTGGCCGGCAGCCCGGCGGTGGTCAAGAAGTACCGCTTCCGCGACAAGCGGGTCGAGCGCATGCTGCGCACCCGCTGGTGGGAGTTCGCGCCCTGGGACCTCAAGGGCGCGCCGGTCGACCAGTTCCCGGCCTTCCTCGACTTCGTCGAACAGCTGCGTGCCGATGGCAAGCAGACCTACCAGCCCGAAAAGATCCAGCTGTCCTCGCTGACCTGATCGGCCTCTCTGCCGCGCGGCCCTGTCGGCCGCCGGCCCGGTGATCCATGCGCGTCGTCTTTCTCCACATTCCCAAGACCGCCGGCCAGTCGGTGCATGCCGCCCTGGAGGCGGCGTTCGAACCCTCGGTGATCTGCCCGGCCCGGGTCAACGACCAGCTGCGGCCGATGAGCATTGCCGAGCTGAACCGCTACCAGGTGTTCTCGGGCCACTTCGACTGGTGCCTGCTGGACTGCCTGAAGGGGCCCAGCTACCGCTTCACGATCCTGCGCGATCCGATGGAGCGCATCCTGTCGTTCTACTTCTTCCTGCGCAAGCAGGGCGAGGCGCTGTCGCCGCAGGAACGCGCCAAGCCGCAGCACACCGGCATGCGTGCCGCGGCCGAGATGTCGCCCGACGAGTACTTCCTCGCCGGGCCGCCGCATCTGCGCAACTTCCTGAACGACCACTACGACAACTTCTACACCTACTACTTCGCCGGCCGCACCTACCGCGGACGCACCGGCCTGATCGGGCTGCAGAACCGCGGCCTGATCAGCCGCACCCAGCTGATGGACATGGCCCGCGCCAACCTGGCCGAGCTGGACCGGGTGTTCACGGTGGACGAGATGCCCGCCGTGTTCCAGACCATCCGCGACCTGGCCATGCCCGGGCGCAGCGTGCCCGAGCGCGAGTTCCGCAACAACGTCAACGACGGCCTGCCGGTGGCCTCGCGCGTGCAGCGCCTGCGCGAGCTGGGCGCCTCGGACGAGACCATGGCCTGCATCGCCTCCTGGTGCGAGATGGACAACGAGCTCTACGCGCTCTACCGCCAGCGCGTGGGCAGCCCCGCCGCATGACCCCCACCCGGCGCCCGCTGGCCCTGGCTGTCAGCCTGGCGCTGTGCGGCGCTGCTGCAGCGCAGGAGCGCCAAGGCGCCACGCTGCCGCTGTTCGGGCCGGGCAACTACCAGCGCCTGGCCACCTCGGACGTCTGGCGCTCGTGGAACGGCGGCCCGACCGACGCGATCCTGCGCCCGGGCCTGAAGCTGATGTTCTTCGGTGAGCTGGAGGGCTGCCCCAGTGGCACCGAGGCGCCGCAGGGCGGGCCGCTGCAGGAGTCCTTTGACGGCGCCCGCTGGCGCCAGCTGGCCGAGCTGACCGGCCTGCCGCCAGGCCGCCAGGGCCAGCGCCACCGCTGGGCGCCGGCGCCGGACCCTCGGCTGTGCCGCGGCAGTGCGGCGGATGATGCGCCGGGCGAGCTGGCCTTCGCGCAGCTCAACACCGACCCCGACGAGGGCGGCCTGGGGCTGTACAGCGTCAGCGGCCCGCAGACCCGCTTCAAGGCCTACGGCCCCGGCGGCCAGGGCCGCACCGGCGCGAACGCCGACATCCAGGGCAGCTTCGTGCACTTCCGCCAGGCCTGGAACGGGCCGGACCCGTTCCGCCCCTGGGCCGGCGGCCCCGAATCCACGCTGCAGCTGCGCTCGCGCCAGGGCGTGGCCCAGGTGCAGGCCGGCTCGGCACGCACGCCCGAAGGCGAGGTGCAGGTCAAGCAGCAGCTGGGGATGACCGTCATCAACCCGCGCTGCCTGCGCGAGAACCGCCCCGGCCAGCGGCGCCTGTGCCAGATCCAGTACCTGTTCAACACCGCGGTCTACCGCAGTGGCGTGAATGACTGGTCGCGCGTGGCCTGGTTCCAGCAGGCCTCGGTGATGGGGGACCCGGCCCAGGGCGCGATGCCGGTGGTGCATGGTCCGGTGGGCGAAGCGGGCCGCGTGGCGGTGGACGCCGGCAGCCAGCTGCCGCTGTACCGCTCGGAGGGCGCGGCGTCACAGCACCAGCCCTTCGCCGATCGGCTGTTCGACCTGCGGGTGCGCTTTCGCGACCTGCTGGCGGCGCAGCGGGTGATTGTCGGGCGGCAGCTGCGGCGCGCGCCCGAGAACCTGCGCGCCGAGGAGCTGGAGGCCGAGTTCGGCCCCGACTGGAACCGCCCCGAGGCCTGGGTGCTGCTGGATGTGAACGTCGGCCAGGAGGCCTACAACCGCGGCAGCCGCGAGACCGCCGCGATCGGTGGCCAGCTGCGGCTGCTGGAGATCAGCAGCCTGCCGCGCTGATCAGGACTGCGGCGCCACGTAGAGCTGCTTGAGGTTGCCGCCGATGCTGACGGTGCGCTGCTGCGACTCGGGGTTGTAGATCTCCTGACCCACGGCCGTGCTGAGCAGCGCCCAGGCGCTCGGATCGTTCCAGCGCGTGCCCCAGTCGGCGGCGAGCAGGTCGTCGCTGACATCGGCCGGCGCCACGCCGGCCTTGCGGCCCGAGATCACCCGCAGCACGTTCTGCAGCTGGGTGAAGCTGATGCGCAGGTCGAAGGTCTTGCCGCTGAAACTGCCGTGCTGCGTGGCGTCGCCCTTCGAGCTGAACAGCGCCAGGCCGCTGGTGCCGTCCACCACGGTCTGGCCCGAGGCCTTGACCGGGCCGTCGATCACCGGCACGCCGCCCTGCGCCGGGTCGAACCAGACGCTGCCCTCCTGGAACCAGCCGACGCTGGACCAGTCGCTCACGCCGTAGCGGTAGATCGCGGTGTTGAACAGGTACTGCAGCTGGCACGGCCGCTTGGCGCTGAAGCCCTCGGCCATGCACTGGGTGTTGATGAAGCTGACATCGATCTGCTGCTTGGCCTGGATGGTCTGGCCGGTCACGTCGACACCCAGGTCGGCGGCGCCCACGCCCAGCGTGGCCACCACCCGCGCGGCGGCCTGCTGCGCGGTGGACTTCAGGCCCACCCAGGGCTTGATCGCCGAGCTGCTGCTCCAGTTCTGCCGGAAGGCCGAGAAGGTGCCGATGATGTGGGCGTTGCTGCCCTTGCCGTCCTGACCATCGGCGCCATAGGCGTCGACCAGGCCGTTGCTGCCGTCGCTGCGCGGACCGGCATGCGTGTACATGGCCAGGCCGCCGGTGGTGTCGGTGGGGTTCAGGTAGGTCATCGACGGGCCGCTGAGCACCTTGGAGGCGCTGTTGCAGCCGCTGGACTGGCCGGAGGGGGCCCAGCGCCACAGCGTCGAGGCGCTGCTGCTGATCGCTGCCGCCGCGGCCGCCACGCCCAGGTCGCGCGCCTCGCCGTCGCCGACCGGGCCGTCACGCGTCGTGGGGCAGCCGCTGGCCTTGCCGAAGAACGTGACCTTCAGGCCGGCCGACAGCAGCTTGCTGCTGCTCGCCGGGTTCCAGGCCGCATAGGTGCTGCCGCCGGTGGCGCCCTTCAGGCCGGTGTCGGTGGCCAGCGTGGCGCCCACCTTGAAGTGGAACACGCCGGTGCCGCTGGACAACGCGTCGATCGTGGTGGTGCCGCCGCCGCCCTGCGGCTGGTCGACATTGCCGCCGGTGTCGGTGCTGCTGCCTCCGCCACCGCCGCCGCCGCAGGCGCTGAGGGCTGCGGCCATGGCCAACAGACTGAGGGCATGAAGGGGGCGGGCCGGCAGGGCACCGCGGACAGGAGTGACGGAGACAGACATCGCGAAACCTCGGCTGGTGGCGCGCGGCGCGTGCTGCGCGGCGCATGGCCTGGGTTTCGGAGGGCTGGGCTTCGCCGTTGAGGCGTGTGTGGGGGACCTTTCTGGCGCTGTTGCCGCTCAAGTTCGCAGCGCTGCCGCCGATCACGACAACAGCAGCAGCGACTGAATCGGGGGAATGCGCCCCTGCCAAGGGGCTGATCCAAAGACAAAGGGCGCCGGACTCTCGTCCGGCGCCCTGGTCAGGCGGGGGGTGAGGCGGGTTACAGGCCCAGCGCCACCTTCGCCGCGATGGCGATCTGGTAGATGATCTGCGTGAGGCCGCGGGCCACCTCGACGTTCTTCGAGTCGATCTTGGGCAGGACCATGATCTCGTCGCCCGGGCCGGGCGCGCTGCCCGAGGGCGCCACGCTGCCGTTGGCGCGCAGCACCAGCACCTTGGAGGTGTCGGCCTTCTGGGTGAAGCCGCCCGCCAGGTCGACATAGTCGTTGACCGCGGCCTTCTGGCTGTAGACCAGGGCGTTGGGGAACAGCACCTCGCCGCTGACCAGCACCAGGTTCTTGGACTCGGGCACGTTGACCACGTCGCCGTCTTCCAGCAGCAGCGTGTCGGCCGATTCGCGGTCGGCCAGCACCACCTGCCCCAGCGGCTGCACGTTGCGGGCGCGCTCGACGAAGGCCAGCATCAGGTCGGCCTCGGTCTTGCGCAGCGCGGCTTCCTCGGCGGTGGTGGAGCGTGCCGTCAGGGCCGAGGTCTCGAGGTTGCGCAGCGCCACCTCCAGCGTCTGTTTCTGGCGCGCCTGCACCGACTTGCGGTAGAGCTGCAGGCCGGCCATGTTGGCCTGCGGCGAGGGGTTCAGACGGGCGATCAGGTCCTTCAGTGTGGCGCCGTTGGGCAGCACGATGGAGCGCTCGCCGCGCTGCGCGCCTTCCACCCGCACCAGCAGCGTGGTGGGGTACTTGTCGGCGGTCAGCGTGACCAGGTCACCCGACTGCACCATCACCTGGTCGGCCTTGCCGATCGCGTGGTATTCGCTCTTCAGCTCGACACCGGTGTTGCGCACCACGCTGAGGTGGGTGGCCGAGGGCTTGGGCACGGCGTAGCGCAGCAGGTCGGCGGCGGGGATGGTGTTCTGGCGGATCTCGAACAGGTAGGGGTTCTGCGCCTCGCCGGTGACGGTGACGGTGTGGCGGCGCGGCTGCACGACGATGGTGTCGCCGTCCTGCAGCTGCGGGCGCTCGATCACGCCGTCGAGCAGGAAGCGGTAGAGGTCGATCGTCGCCCGGGTGCGGCCGGCGCGCAGCACCTGCACATTGAGGTAGCTGCCGCGCTCGGGGTCGATGCCGCCGGCGCGGTCCAGGTAGGCCAGCACCGAGTCGGACGACAGGCCGGCATACAGGCCCGGCGCGCGCACGAAGCCGGTGACGAAGAGCTTGACCGGCTGGGCCGAATCCAGCGTCGCGTAGGTGCCGACATTGGAGCGGAAGACGCGCTTGACCGCTTCCTCGACCTGGCGGTTGAGGTCGGTGTTGCGCACGCCCAGCACAGCCACCGGGCCGACGTTGGGCACGAAGATGTTGCCCTGCGGGTCGACGGTCTGGTAGGCCTCGTAGACCTGCGCGCCCCACATGCGCACCATCAGCCGGTCGCCCACGGCGATCTGGTAGTCGGGGTTGAAGCCGCTGAAGGTCTGCTGGGCGAAGCGGCCGGTGAACATCTGCGAGCCGAAGACCACCGGCTTGAGGCTGGTGGCCGGATCGATGGGCAGCGGCGCCAGCGGCACGGTGGCGGTGGTGGCCGGCGTGGCCGGCGCCGGTGCGCTCGTCGGCGGCACGATGACCAGGGACGGTGCGGGGGCGGTCGGCGCCGGCGCAGACGCCGCCGCGGGCGCCTGGGCCTGCGCCAGGGGCTGACCCAGCAGGGCCAGCGAGACCAGCAGCAGCGACAGGGCGTGGTGGAGACGGTTCTTCATGGGTCAGTCCTGGTGCTCGCGGATCGTGGCCAGGGTCAGGCGCATGATCAGGTAGGCCATGATGGCCAGGGCGATCACGGTCAGCAGGTTGTAGATGCGGCGCGGATAGAGCGCTTCCTGGGGCAGCGTGGGGGGTTCGATGACGACCACCGTCTTGAGCTTGCGCGAGGCGTCCAGGCGGGCATGCTCGTAGGCGATCAGCGAGGCCTTGTGGGTCTCCTCGGCGAAGACGGCCGTGGCCAGCAGCTCCTGGAACTTGATGTTCAGGGCCGGCAGCTGGGCGCTGTCGACGCTGGCCCCGGTGGTGCGCAGGCGCTCGGACTCGAGCTGGGCGCGGGTGGCGGCCAGCTGGGCGCGCAGCGTGCGCACCTGGAAGGAGTCGTCCTGCATGATGGCCAGCGCGGCGCGCAGGTCGGCTTCCTGCTGCGCCAGCCGGGCCTGCAGGCCGGCCGTCAGGGAGCTGGCGGCGGCGGCCTGCGAGCCGGGGTCGAGCAGCTTGTAGGTGGTCTGGAAGGTGGCCACCTCCTGCTTGGCCTTCTCCAGGCGCTTGCGCGTGTCCTGCAGCTCGCCCTCGGCGAAGCGCATCTTCTCGCGCGCGATGCGGTGCGAGTACTCGTTGATGAAGGCTTCGCTCTCCTGCAGGATGCCCTGGGCCAGGGCCTGGGCGAAGCGTGGCTCGAAACCCTGCACGTCAATGGTCAGCAGGCCGGAGTAGTCGTCGCGCGTGATCTCCACCCGATTGCGGTAGAAGTCCAGGAAGGACTCCTGGGTGGTCCAGCTCCAGACGCGGTAGATCGGGTCCAGGCCGGAGTGGCTGTAGTGCTCGCGCAGCTTCAGGCGGGCGTCCAGCTTGTTCAGCAGATCCATCGACAGGATGTAGTTCTGCAGATAGAAGGTGTCGCCCAGCGAGGTGGGCGAGCCGCCGCCGCCCAGCAGCATGGACGCGGCGCCGGCCAGGCCACCGCTGCCACCGGAGGAGCCGCCGTCGCTGGTGTCCTTGACGCCGACCACGGCGTGGCTGACGTAGCGGTCGGCGGCCAGGCCGGCGTAGTAGACGGTGCCCAGCGCCGTCGGCAGCACCAGCGTCAGCAGGGCGACGACGCGCGGGTTGAGGATCTTGAGGATGTTCATCAGCGAGGTGTCGCCGCAGGCGACTTCATGTTCTGGTAGACCTTCAGGCCTTCGGCGACGTCTTCATAGAGCGTGACGGCACCGCCCTCGAGGATGACGACGACGTCACACAGGTCCTGGATGTCCTTGATGTTGTGCGACACCAGGATCAGGTTGGCCCGGCTGACGCGCTCCTTGAAGGCGGCATGGGCCTTCTTGCGGAAGATCGGGTCGCCCGCGGCCATGCCCTCGTCGACCAGGTAGTAGTCGAAGGCGAAGGCCATGCTCAGCCCGAAGCTGACCCGTCCTCGCATGCCGGAGGACAGGGTCTTGAGTGGCATGTCGAAGAAGCGGCCGATCTCGGCGAACTCCTCGACGAAGCGCACGCGCTCGCGCATCGCCTCGCCATGGGCGCCGTAGACGCGGCAGACGAAGCGCACGTTGTCACGGGCGCTGAGCGAGCCCTGGAAGCCCGAGCCGAAGCCCACCGGCCAGGAGATGCTGTTGTTGGTGCGGACCTCGCCGCTGTCGGGCGAATCCAGCCCGCCCATCATGCGCATCAGGGTCGACTTGCCGGCGCCGTTGCGCCCCATCAGGCCGATGCTGACGCCGTCCGGGAAGGTGAAATTCAGGTCGCGGAAGACGTAGTAGCGCCCCTGCGGGGTGGGGTAGTACTTGGTGAGGTTGACGAGCTCGATCATCCGACGCTCACGAGGCGATCAGCTGACGATGGCGCCAGCGGTACAGCATCAGGGCCAGCGTGGTGGTCACGATCACCCACATCATCGGGTAGTAGATGTTCGCGCCCTGCAGCGGCCGGTAGGTGGGCAGGTAGGCCAGCCGCGACATCTCGACCAGGTGCAGCAGCGGGTTGTAGAGCAGCCACTGGATGACTGCGGGCGGCAGGTCATGCAGCTGGAAGATCACGCCGGAGATGACCATCAGCGGCATCGTCAGCACCGAGGTGACCAGGTCCAGGCGCGGCGCCAGGTCCAGCAGCACCGCAAACATGATGCCCAGTGACAACCCCTGCAGCACGAACAGGATCAGCACGCCCATGAAGGCCAGGATGTCCCGGGGAATCAAGGGGCCGTAGCCCATGCGCGCCAGCAGCAGGGCGGTCATCAGGAAGATCGCAACCTCCATGGCCACGTACAGCAGGGTGCGGGCGACGAAGGCATCCATCGGCTTGACCTGCTTGAAGCCGAACAGGCCCCGGTTGGCCGCGGCCGCGTGGCTGAGCCGGCCCCACAGTGCGCGGAACATCCGGAAGCCGGTGGCGCCGGCGAGCAGGAAGATGATGAAGTCGTAGCCGTCGCGCGAGATGCGGCCGCGGATGGCGGTGTTCATCCACAGGAACATCATCAGCTCGGCGATCGGCTCGGCGAACATCCAGAACACGCCGGTCCAGTGACCGCCGAAGCGGGTCTTGAGCTCGCGCATCACCAGCGCGAAGACCACGGCCTTCTGGATCTGCCAGGGCGTGCGCCGCTTCAGGACCTGGTTGACCGCCGACAGGCTCATGCGATGGCCCCCCGGTGCAGGACGAGGCGGGCGCGGCGGGCGGCCAGGTACGGAACGACGATCACCCGCCTAGTGTAGTGGGGGCGGCTGTTGCACTGCATCATGCCCCCCCCTGCGCACGCACCGGCTCGGCGCCGCTGGCCAGCTCGGGCGCGCGCGCCGAGCCCACCAGCAGCCGCGCCAGTTCCTCGTGGCGGTCGGCCAGCGCCAGGGGCAGCACCAGGTGGTGCGGGTCGTGCTGGCGGGCGCGGTCGGCCTGGGCGCCCAGATCGAACACCGCCACCCGGCGGCCGCTGTGCAGCGCGCCGGAGAGCACGTAGCAGTAGGTCTCGGGCCAGACCGAGGGCACCAGGATCAGGTGCGGGTCGGCCTGGTGGATGCGCTCGCCCAGCTCGTTGTCGAAGTAGCGGCCCAGCAGGCGCACACCGTGGCTGCCGAGCTCGCCGTCGTTCATCGAGTAGCCCAGCAGCGACAGCTCCAGCGGCAGCTGGGCCTCGCGCGCGGCCCGGGCCAGGCCCAGCACCACGTCGAAGCCCTTGATGCGGCTGATCGCGCCGATCACCATCACCCGCACCGCCTGACCGGCCGGCACCAGCGGCGAGGCCGAGATGCGCGGCGGCGGCTCGTCCTCGTGCGGCTCGACCTCGGGCTTCAGGCCCGGCATCAGGCGCACCATGCGGCGCGCGACGTCCTCGGAGGGCACCACCAGTTGGTCGGCCACCGACAGCAGCTTGGCATGGCGGCTGCGCCAGGCCTCGATCGGGCCGGTCTGGCTGATCATCTGGTCGGCGCTCAGACAGCGGTTGCAGGTCTCGCCGTCGGCGTCGCCGCAGTAGCGGCCTTCGGCATTGATCAGGTTCACCCGCGGGCAGACGCTGTAGTAGTCGTGCACCGCCACGCGCAGTGCCAGCGAGCGGGCGGCAGCGATCTCGGTCAGGCGCTCGGCGGTTCGCGGCGCGAAGTCGATCAGATGGTGGACGTGGATCTCGTTGAGCCCGAGTTCCTCGACCGCCTCGTCGAACAGGCCGCCGGGCGCCAGCGACAGCGCCGCCAGGTTGTGCAGGCCGTACAGGCCGGGGTGGACCAGGGCCACCGCATCGGCCTGCGGCGAGGGGCGCAGCTCGAACACGCCCGATCCCTCGGCCAGCAAGCGCTGGGACTCTTCCAGCAGGTGGCGTTCGGTGCCGCCGCCGCGGCTGTGGCAGACCAGCAGCACGTTGCGCTCGCGCCGCAGGCGCTTGAGCCGCGCCAGGTCCAGGCGCGCGCGGTAGGGCAGCGCAGGGTCGGCGGCGATGTGGCGGGCGACCTGCTGGTTGTAGTCGGGGTAGAGCCGCTCCAGCGTGCGGATCGCGCGGGCAGTGCGCTGCGCGGCTTCGCCCTTGAAGCTGACCGAGCCCACATGGCGCACATAGATGTCGCAGGCGATGGCGTTGGTCCAGCCGCGCTGCAGCATGCGCTGGCACAGGTCGTTCTCTTCGCCATAGCCGCGGCCGAAGCGGCGCTCATCCAGCAGGCCGACGTCGCGCAGCGCCGCGCGGCGCAGGTACATGCAAAAGCCCACGCCGGTGGGCGCGGTGACATGGCGCAGGCGGTTGACCTCGGCGGCGAGGCGGTCGATCTCGTCGTGCGGCAGCTCCAGCGGCAGGCGGTTGTCGCCCAGGGTCTCGGGGTAGCTGCAGATCGTGGCGTTGTTCGACAGCGGTGTGATGCTGCCCAGGCGCGGGTAGGCGCGGGCGTGGGCCAGCAGGCGGTCGAGCCAGTCGTTGTAGACCTCGGTGTCGCTGTTGAGGATGACCACGTCGCGCTGCCTATGCATGCGCAGGCCCTTGTTGACGGTGCCGACAAAGCCCAGGTTGGCGCGGTTGACCTCGAGCGTGATCAGGCCGCGGCCCGCCAGCGTGCGCAGCATCGCTGACAGCTCGGGCAGCGGGCTGGCGTCGTTGACCACCACCACCTCGTGCGGCGTGCGCACCGGCGTGGTCAGCACGGTGTAGAGGCAGCGCAGGGTCTCCTGCAGACCGCCGTAGACCGGGATCAGCACGTCCACCTGCGGTTCCGCCGGCCACTGGCGCGGCTGCACGCCCTGCCACAGCTCGGGGTCGAGCATGTCGCGCTCCAGCGGGCTGTCGGTGCGGCGCACCGGCACCGGCGCCGGCACCCGGCCGGCGCGCTCCTGCGCATTGGCCTGCACATGGCGGGCGATCGCGTCGGTGGCGAACAGCGCCAGTGCATTGCCCTTGACCACCCTCAGCTCGGGCTGACTGGCCAGCAGGCGGCGGATGTCGACGCCGGGCAGCGGGTTGCGGCCCTCGCGCCAGCCCCAGCGCACGAAATGGCGCAGCGGCTCGACGCCCGACTGCGCGACGTCCGGGTTGCAACGCAGGTAGTACTCGGCGTCGAACAAGGGCGAGGGCGACAGGCCCTGGAAGCGGCCGATCAGGCCGTAGTGCAGCAGGCGGTTGATGCCCTGGCGGTCACTGCACTGGGCATCGTAGTGGCGCACATCGAGCAGCGGGCTGGGCGACAGGCCGGCGGCGTCGCCGCGCAGCACGTAGTGGCGCAGCGGCTTCATGCCGTCGAGTTCGGCGGCGTCGACCTGGGACAGGTAGAACGGCGTGTCGAACAGGCCCATGCCCCGGGTCAGCTCGGCCTCGAAGCGCACCAGCGCATTCGAGCGGCCCACCGCACGGCCGAGCGAACGCAGCAGGCGGATGCTTTGCAACATCACCCGCGCGTCCAAGGCGCGCTTGGGCACCTCGATCAACGCTCACCCCGCCAGCCGCTCAACTGATACCTCTGAAGAAATCGCCGGGCCGCCCCATGTCGTCCAGCCCCTTGTCGGGAGTGGGCGGGGCCTGGCCCGGCCCTTGGGGGGTGCTCATCATCTGCCGCGAACAGCGGCCCCGGTACCCTATGGGTCTCCCTGAGTCCGGGGAATGTAGCAAAGCGGCCTGTTTAGACTCCCCCTAAAGTGGGTGGACAGGCGCCACTATTCCTGCTTTCGATGCGGATTCTGTTCATCCACCAGAACTTTCCGGGCCAATTTCGCCACCTGGCGCCCACGCTGGCGGCGGCCGGACACGAGGTGCATGCGCTGTGCGTGCACCCCTGCGAGCCGCTGCCCGGCGTGCAGATCCACCGTTACCAGGTGAGTCGGCCTGAGGGCCTGCCGCTGCCCCACATCCTGCTGCGCGACGCCGAGACCAAGGTGCTGCGCGGCGAGGCCTGCGCCCGGGCGATGCTGGCGCTCTCGCGCGCCGGCCGGGTGCCCGACATGGTCATCGCCCACCCCGGCTGGGGCGAGGCGCTGTTCGTCAAGGACATCTTCCCGCGCGCCCGGCTGATCTGCCTGATGGAGTTCTTCTACGGCAGCGACGGCGCCGACGTGGGCTTCGACCCCGAATTCGACCGCGTGGGCATAGACGAGCGGGTCAAGCTGCGGATGCGCAACACCGCCTTGAGCGAAGCACTGTTGCAGATGGACCACGGTGTGGTGCCCACCGCCTGGCAGGCCAGCCGGATGCCGGCGGCGTTCGCGTCCAAGCTGAGCGTGGTCTTTGACGGCATTGACACCCAGGCCATCGCGCCCGACCCGCAGGCCCGCTTCCAATGGCCCGCCCTGGGGCTGGACCTGGGCCCGGGCGACCGGGTGCTGAGCTTCGTCAACCGCAACCTGGAGCCCTACCGCGGCTACCACCGCTTCATGCGCGCCCTGCCCCGGCTGCAGCGCCTGGTGCCCGACGCGCAGGTGGTGATCGTGGGTGGCGACGGCGTCAGCTACGGCGCCGCGGCGCCCGCCGGCAGCACCTGGAAGCAGCACTTCCTGGCCGAGGTGCAGGACCAGCTGGACCTGTCGCGGGTGCATTTCACCGGCCTGCTGCCGCGCGCCGCGCTGAGCCGGCTGCTGCAGGTGGCGCGCGCCCATGTCTACCTGACCTATCCCTTCGTGCTGAGCTGGAGCTGCCTGGAGGCGATGAGCGTGGGCGGCCATGTGATCGGCAGCCGGACCGCGCCGGTGCAGGACTTCATCGAGGACGGCGTGAACGGCAGCCTGGTCGACTTCTTCGACACCGAGGGTCTGGCCGACGCCGCGGCGCGCGTGCTGCTGGCCCCGCCGCAGGCCGACGCCGCGCTGCGCGCCGCCGCGCGCCGCACGGTGGTCGAGCGCTGTGACCTGCGCAGCGTCTGCCTGCCGCGGTGGCAGCAGGTGATCGCACAGGTCTGCGGCTGACTCAGCCCAGGCCCTGGGCGCGCCAGCGCGCCACCAGCGCCGCTTCGGCCGCCCAATCGTGGCGGCTGCCCGGCCGCGCGCCGGGACGCGCCAGGTGGTAGCTGCCGGGCGTGGCCAGTCCCTGGCCGATGCCCAGCGCGCGCAGGCCCTGCCAGCCCCCGCCCAGCTGCGACAGCCAGGCCAGCGCCAGCACGCCGGCGCTGGGCGGCGCCTGCAGCGCCTCGACCGCCGCGCGCCAGGCCGGCAGCGGCACCGTCAGCACCGCCACGCCAGCCGCCTGCAGCCGCTGCGCCAGTGGCCAGTGCCGCCCCTGGAAGCGCATGTCCGGCCCGCTGACCACGGCCCAGCGCAGGCCCGGCGGCAGCGGCGCGTCCTGCAGCGCCGGTGACAACACCCAGACATCGCAGCGCGTGCCGACATCGGCCGGCGCGGCCTGGCCGCCCTGCCACTGGTTGAAGCGCCAGACGGCGCCGGCACGGTCGATCTGCACGCCCAGGCCGCACCCGGCCAGCGCCGCGGCGTTGCCCACCAGACAGTGGCCCTGGGCGCAGTGAGCCAGCACCCACTGTTCGAATTGGGCCCGTTGCGCCAGGCTGGCCAGCGCGGACGGCCGGCCCAGCCATTCGGCCACGCCGGGCAGCTGCGCAGCTTGCACAAGCCAGTCTTCGGGCAAGCCATCGAGCGAGCGGGGCGCCACCTCGGCCAGCAGGCCCAGCGCCCGGCTGCGCTGCGCGGCGGACAGCTGCGCCAGGCCCTGGCGCAGCGGCACCACCCAGCGGCGGGGCAACGGACGGCCCAGGTCGCGCCGCCACTGGGCCGCCACCAACAGCCCGGCGGCCGAGCCCAGCGGCTGGGCGTGGGCAGCAGCCAGCAGGCGCCGGTCGTAATGGCCCTGGCGCCGGCGCCAGGCGGCCAGCCAGCGTTGCAGCCAGGCCGTCACCGCCCCACCCCCAGCGCGCTGACCACGAAGCGGCGCCAGTCGGCGGCGATGCGCTGGCCGTCGGCCTGCGCCAGTACACGCTCGCGCAGGCCGCTCGACGCGGCGGCCAGGCGCGCGGGATCGGCCATCAGCGCCTGCAGCGCGTCGGCCCAGTCCTGCGGCCGCTCGACCGTGACCAGGCCGGGACCGGCAAAGCGCCGTGCATCGGGCAGCGGCGAGGCCAGCACCGGCACGTTCCACCAGCCTGCCTCGATCAGCTTGAGCGCCGACTTGCAGCGGTTGAAGCGCGTGGGCTGCAGCGGCAGCAGGGCCAGCGCCACCTGGCGCAGCGCGTCGGTGTAGCCGTTGTCGAAGGGCAGGCGCGGCAGTCGGCGCAGGCGCGCGGGGTCCACGTCCACCGCGAAGTCGCCGCGGCCCACCAGTTGCAGCCGCCAGCCGGGCTGGCCGCGCAGCGCCTGGGCCAGGCCGGGGGCGGCTTCAGCCAGGTCGCGGTCGTGGCTGTGGGTACCGCTGAAGTAGCCGATCGCCGGCCCCGCCGGGTCGGCCGGCCAGGGCGTGGCCGGCAGGCCGCGCCAGGCCGGCGGCACGGCGTTGGGGACGCAGGCCACCGGGCGCGCCAGGCCGTCGCGGGCGAGCACGGTGTGCAGCTCCTCGGCCAGCGCCTGGGTGGCCACGGTGAAACCGTCCACCTGGGCCAGCACCGCGCGGTGGGCCTGGTAGCGGCGCGCCATCTCGGCCTCGGGCAGGCGGCGGTTGAGCACCGCGGGGCTCTCGGGTGCCAGCGCGGGCTCGAACACCAGGTCGTCAAAGTCGGCCAGCACCGGCACGCCGGCGCGGCGCCACGCGGCCAGGCGCCGACGCAGCCAGAAGCCGTCGGCCGGGCGGTGCAGCAGCACCAGGTCGGGTCGCCAGGGCAGCGGCGCCAGGCCGTGTCCCAGGTGCACCCGGTGGCCGCGCGCCTGCAGCGCCTGCGCCAGGTGGGCCATGCGGTAGCGCCAGGAGCCGTCGTCCACGGTGCGGGCGCGCTCGCCCCCCACCGCCAGGAAGGCCAGCGACCAGGGTCGGGCAGGCGCAGGGCGGGCGGCGGGGGTAGGCGTCACCCCTCAAGTATCGGGCAGGGCCCGGCGGTACTGGATGGCCTCGGCCACCGCGGGCACGTCGATCTGGGCCTGGTCGGCCAGGTCGGCGATGGTGCGCGCCACGCGCAGCACCCGGTGCAGGCCGCGGCCCGACCAGCCCAGGCGGCTGGCGGCCGATTCCAGCAGCGTGCGCGCCGCCGGCACCAGCGGCGCGTGGGCCTGCAGGCGCGGACCGGCCAGCCAGGCGTTGGGCAGCTCGCCCTGGCGCGCCTGGGCGCGGGCCGCGGCGGCGGCCACGCGCTGGGCCACGGTGGCGCTGGGCTCGCCAGGCGTGGCGGCCAGCAGCTCGGCCGGGGTCAGTGCGGGCACCTCGACCTGCATGTCGATGCGGTCCAGCAGCGGGCCCGACAGCCGGCGCTGGTAGCGCGCCACGGCCTCGGGCGTGCAGCGGCAGGCCATCGGGCCGCCATCGGGCGTGCCCAGCCAGCCGCAGGGGCAGGGGTTCATCGCCGCGACCAGCTGGAAGCGCGCCGGAAAGCGCGCCTGGCGCGCCGCCCGCGAGATGGTGATGTGGCCGTTCTCCAGCGGCTCGCGCAGCGCTTCGAGCGCGCTGCGCGGGAATTCAGGCAGCTCGTCCAGGAACAGCACGCCGCCATGGGCCAGCGAGATCTCACCCGGCCGCGGCGGGCTGCCGCCGCCCACCAGCGCCACCGCGCTGGCCGAGTGGTGCGGCGCGCGCCAGGGCCGCTGGCGCCAGCCGGCGGCGTCGAAGCCACTGGCCGCCAGGCCTTGCAGCGCGGCGCTGTCCAGCGCCTCGGCGCGGGTCATCGGCGGCAGCAGCCCGGGCAGGCGCTGCGCGAGCATCGACTTGCCGGTGCCGGGCGGCCCCACCAGCAGCAGGCTGTGGCCGCCAGCGGCCGCGATCTCCAGCGCCCGCCGTGCCGCCGCCTGGCCGCGCACCTCGGCCAGGTCGGGGGCGGCGGCCGGCGGCGCGGGCGCGCGCGGCTGGGCCGCCGGCAAGGCCTCGGCCGCCTGGGGCAGCAGCGCCGCCACCACTTCCGACAGGTGGCGCGCGGCGCGCACGTCCAGGCCGTCGACCAGCGCCGCCTCGGCCGCGCTGTCGGCCGGCAGCACCAGGGTGCGGCCCTCGCCGTCGCGCTGCGCCGCCAGGGCCAGCGCCAGTGCGCCGCGCACCGGGCGCAGCTCGCCCGCCAGCGACAGCTCACCCGCCAGCTCCAGCCGCGCCAGCCGGGCCTCGTCCAGCAGCCCCTGGGCGGCCAGCAGGCCGATGGCGATCGGCAGGTCGAAGCGGCCCGACTCCTTGGGCAGGTCGGCTGGCGCCAGGTTGACGGTGACGCGGCGGTTGTGCGGGAAGTCATAGCCGCACTGCTGCAGCGCGGCGCGCACGCGCTCGCGCGCCTCTTTGACCTCGGTATCGGCCAGGCCGACCAGCGTGAAGCTGGGCAGGCCGTTGGCCAGGTGCACCTCGACCCGCACTTCGGGCGCGCGCAAGCCGTCCAGCGCGCGGCTGACCACCACTGCCAATGACATTCCAGGACCTCCCCTGGGGACCTGACGGCCCCGTGCGCCCCATCGATGGGCAAAGCCGGTACATCGCCGGCGGATGCGCCCCATTGTGCCGCGTCGCCGCGCTGGACTGAAGCCCCGCGCACCAAGACGGTGCACCAATCCAGGGCATGACCGCGCCACACCCCTGGGAGGCTCATGGCACGGAAGCTGCAGAAAGACCGCCGATCGCACGGATCTTTCCATCCCACACCTGGAGTCACTCCCACATGAACAAGTCGCTCATCGCCCTCGCCGCCAGCCTGCTGCTGACCGCCCTGCCCACCGTCAGCCAGGCCGAGGAAGCCAGCCCGCTGTCGTTCAACGTCAGCCTGACCAGCGATTACCGCTACCGCGGCATCTCGCAGACCCGCGTGAAGCCCGCGCTGCAAGGCGGCATGGACTTCGCCGGCCCCAACGGCCTGTACCTGGGCACCTGGGCCTCGACCATCAAGTGGGTCAAGGACGGTGGTGGCGACGCCAACGTCGAGATCGACGTCTACGGCGGCTGGAAGGGCGAGGTCTCCAAGGACCTGACCCTGGATGTCGGCGTGCTGACCTATGTCTACCCGAGCAACAAGCTCAGCCCCAGCGCCAACACCACTGAAATCTACGGCGCGCTGAGCTACGGCCCGGCCACGCTGAAGTACTCGCACAGCGTGACCAACCTGTTCGGCTTCCCCGACAGCAAGAACAGCGGCTACCTGGACCTGAGCGCCTCGTTCGACCTGGGCGACGGCCTGATGCTGGCCCCGCACGTGGGCTACCAGAAGGTCTCGCACCTGAGCGCCGCCAGCTACACCGACTACTCGCTGACCCTGAGCAAGACCTTCGGCATCTGGACGCCGTCGATCGCCGTGGTGGGCACCGACACCGACGTCTACGTCTCGCCGGTCAACAACAAGGACCTGGGCAAGGCTGGTCTGGTCCTGGCCATCAAGGCCGCCTTCTGATCCCGCAGTCTGAAAGGACCCCGCCATGAAGATGGTCACCGCGATTGTCAAGCCCTTCAAGCTCGACGAAGTCCGCGAAGCCCTGAGCGCCATCGGCGTGCAAGGCATCACCGTCACTGAAGTCAAGGGCTTCGGCCGCCAGAAGGGCCACACCGAGCTCTACCGCGGCGCCGAGTACGTCGTCGACTTCCTGCCCAAGGTCAAGATCGAGGCGGCCATCGACGACGCCCTGGTCGACCGCGTCATCGAAGCGATCGAAGGCTCCGCCCGCACCGGCAAGATCGGCGACGGCAAGATCTTCGTTTCGCCGCTGGAACAGGTCGTTCGCATCCGCACCGGCGAGACCGGCAAGGACGCGCTCTGACACCGCAAGACCCACCAGAGACACGCACATCATGAAGAAGTTGATTGCCTCCCTCGCCCTGGGCCTCGCGGCCTGGGGCTTCGCGGGCGCCGTCCTGGCCCAGGACGCTGCCTCCGCGCCCGCCGCCGCCGCCTCCGTGGCAGCGGCGGTGGCCGACGCCGCTTCCGCGGCGGCTCCGGCCGCTGACGCCGCCTCGGCCCCTGCGGAAGCCGCCTCGGCCGCCGCGGCCCCCGTCATCAACAAGGGCGACACCGCCTGGATGATGGTCTCCACCCTGCTGGTCATCCTGATGACCGTGCCCGGCCTGGCGCTGTTCTACGGCGGCCTGGTGCGCAGCAAGAACATGCTGTCGGTGCTGATGCAGGTGCTGGTGACCTTCTCGCTGATCGTCGTGCTGTGGGCCATCTACGGCTACAGCCTGGCCTTCACCGAGGGCAACGCCTTCTTCGGCGGCTTCGACCGGCTGTTCATGAAGGGCATCTGGGACAACGTGGGCGGCACCTTCGCGCCGGCGGCCACGTTCAGCAAGGGCGTCTACATCCCCGAGATCGTCTTTGCCGCCTTCCAGGCCACCTTCGCGGGCATCACCTGCGCGCTGATCGTCGGTGCCTTCGCCGAACGCGCCAAGTTCTCGGCCGTGCTGCTGTTCATGGTGATCTGGTTCACCTTCAGCTACGCCCCGATCGCCCACATGGTCTGGTACTGGATGGGCCCGGACGCCTACACCGGCGCTGAAGTGGTCGACGCGATGAACGCCAAGGCGGGCTTCGTGTGGCAGATGGGCGCGCTGGACTTCGCCGGCGGCACCGTGGTGCACATCAACGCCGCCGTGGCAGGCCTGGTGGGCGCCTACATGATCGGCAAGCGCGTGGGCTACGGCAAGGAATCGATGGCGCCTCACAGCCTGACGCTGACCATGGTCGGTGCCTCGCTGCTGTGGGTGGGCTGGTTCGGCTTCAACGCCGGCTCCGCCCTGGAAGCCAACGGTTTCGCCGCCCTGGCCTTCATCAACACCTTCGTCGCCACGGCGGCTGCGGTGCTGGGCTGGAGCGTGGGTGAAGCGCTGCACAAGGGCAAGGCCTCGATGCTGGGTGCCGCCTCCGGTGCGGTGGCTGGCCTGGTGGCCATCACCCCGGCCGCCGGCAACGTCGGCATCGGCGGTGCGCTGGTGATCGGTGCGGTCTCGGGCTTCGCCGGCCTGTGGGGCGTGTCGGGCCTGAAGAAGATGCTGGGCGCCGACGACTCGCTGGACGTGTTCGGCGTGCACGGTGTCTGCGGCATCCTGGGTGCGCTGCTGACCGGCGTGTTCAACTCGCCCAACCTGGGCGGCCCGAGCGCCGTCGGCGACTGGGTCACCGCGGGCATGATCGCCCCGGACGCCTACAGCATCGCCAGCCAGGTCTGGGTGCAGGCCAAGGCCGTGGCGATCACGGTGGTCTGGTCGGGCGTGGTGTCGCTGATCGCCTACAAGGTGGTCGACATGGTGATCGGCCTGCGCGTGACCGAGGAAGAGGAACGCGAGGGTCTGGACATCACGACCCACGGCGAAACCGCCTACAACAAGTGAGTTGAGCGGGTCGGGGCGGCACCTGCGGGTGCGCCCCACCCCCCTAAAAGTTCGGAGCGAGTTCGGGGCCACGGTGACGTGGCCCCGTTTTTTTTCCTGCGTTCACCCTCAGGAGCCACCCAGGCCAAACGCCCGCTCAGCCGCGCCTAGCAACATTTCCGGCGCTGCGCAAGCGCGCGATCAGTGGGGTGGGTGACATCAACGCTACGCCTATAGTTCGGCGCCTGGCTACCGAAAGAGCAAAGACAATCCGTGCAGTCGTCCCTGGCAGATTTGGCGCCGTTCGCGCATGCTCACAGGTCTTACAAACTTCAGGTAGCCACCATGCAGATGCAATTCGCTTTCCGGTCGGGCACTCGCCCGGCTGCCTCCCTCGCGGCCAGCCACCGCGCCGCCGGTCTGGGGGAGGCCTGAGCCATGAACATGACCTTCTCTGACTTCATGAAGCGCGTCAAGGACGAGGGCGGTCCCGACGTCCGGGCGCTGCCCAACGCCACGCTGGCTGCGGCGCTGGAGACCGCCTTCGGCGTGATCACTGCCGAGATCCGCGACGCTGGCGAGGGCGACACCCGCATTCCCCGCCTGGGCGTGTTCCGTTCGAAGTCGGTCACCGCCAAGGAAGGCCCGTCGGCCGGCAAGCCGGTGATGCGCACGGTCTTCGTACAGCTCAAGCCGGCCGGTGACAAGGCCGACGACGGCGCCGCCGATCTGCAGGATTCGTCGGTCGAATGAACCCCTCGGCAGTACAGGTGACCCCGGCTCCGGCGGCCGAAGCCCGGCTGGCGTCGGGTCGCCCGCCGCTGCTGCTGTTCGCCACCTCGCACGTCTACGGCCGGCGACCGGCCGCCGACGAGGTGGCCGACCTGTCCTTCGCGCTGGCCCGCATCCTGGTGGAAACGGCCCAGCGCCACGGCCTGCCCAAGGCGGCGCATCTGGCGCTGCCCGAGTACTTCGCCAGCCGCGCCGAGCTGCTGTCCGAGTTCGAGGTCGACGACGACACGCCCATCGTCTTCTTCAGCCTGCGCGCCCCCGAGGACCACCGCTACCTCAAGGGCGCCGATATCGGCTACTACGTCGACATCCAGGGCGACTACGTGGGCGACCACGCGCTGGGCGCCAGCCTGCCCACCGCCAACCTGGCCGGCGACGACCTGCTGCAGCGCTTCGTGCAGCATTGCCCCACGCCGCCCGTGTTTCCGCTGGATCCCAGCCATGTGCGGCTGCCGATCAAGCACAAGCTGGCGATGTCCAAGCTGCACATCCGGCTGCTGCAGCAGCGCTCCGACGAGATCCGCGCGCGCAACCTGCTGGTGGTCCAGCCTGACCTGGACGAGATCACCCGCCTGGGTTTTGCGCTGGACCTGGCCGCCCGTCGCCTGGACGTGGTGCTGAACCTGATGATCGTCTTCAGCACCGAGGACGGCCACGACGACCCGGTGGCCGAGGCGCTGGAGCGCCTGGCGCAACGGCACAGCGGCGTGGTGCTGCTGCAGACCATCGACATCGAGCTTGGCCTGATGGCCGCGCTGCGCGACCTGGACTTCGAGCTGTTCAGCACCGGCTACCGCAGCCGCCACCTGTTCGAGAACGCCTTGTCCCAGCTGATCGGCCTGCGGGTCGCCACGCAGGACTTCGACGGCACCTACGAGCCCGATCGCCAGCCGCTGTGGCGCCGCCTTCGCCTGGACCAGTTGCTCGCATGAAACCCGTCGTGTATTTCGAGGTGTCGCCGCTCTTCGAGCGAAACTTCAGCGGCATCCCCAACGTCGCCAAGGAACTGGCGCGCCGTTTCCTGGCCGACGCCGACACGCTGGAGACCCGGTTCTTCATCAACTGGCACGAGATCCCGCAGTCCTTCGTCCGCCTGGCCATCGACGACGCCAGCGGCGCCCGCCTGGCCGACATGGCCCGCATGCCGCTGCGCCAGATCGCCCCGGCACCGGGCAGCATCGGCTTCTTCCCGAACTACAAGTCGATCCGCGGCGTCTTCAGCACCGAGGGCTTCATCGTCCACGACCTGAGCACGGTCACCACGCCGCAGTTCCACTCCAAGGAAACCATCCGCCACCACCGCACGACGGTGGCGCGCGACATCGAGACCTCGGACGTGATCTTCGCCGTCTCGCAGGCCACGCTGCGCGACCTGGAGCTGTACTTCCCGCAGTCCATGAAGAAGCGCCGGGTGATCTGCAACCCCGGGGCGGTGGTGGCCGATTTCTCGATGCCCTCGTTCCATGACGAGCGGCCGATCGTCACCGTGCTGGGCACGCTGGAGCCGCGCAAGAACATCCGCCAGGTGCTGGAGTACATCGCCGAGAGCCCCACCTTCGCCTCGCGCTTCGCCTTCATCCTGCCGGGCAAGTTCGGCTGGGGCGAGTCCATGCACCGCCTGATCGAGCGCCTGGGCCTGGAGCCGCAGGTCGAGGCCGGCACGATCCAGTTCCCGGGCTACATCTCGGAAGAAGCCAAGCTCGACCTGATCCGCCGCTCGCACCTGCTGATCTACCCGTCGGTCTTCGAGGGCTACGGCATGCCGGTGCGCGAGGCCTTCGTCTGCGGCGCGCCGGTGCTGACCACCCGATCCAGCTCCATCCCCGAGGTGGCGCCCAGTCACGTGCATTACTTCTCTCCCTTCAAGCGCGGCGATTTCGGCCGCCAGTTCGAGGCCCTGGCGGCCCGCTTCACCGCCAACGCGGCGGACACGCGTGGCCAGGCGATCGCCGAAAGCCACTGGGACAGCTCCTATGAGACCGTCAAGTCGGCGCTGCTGCGATGAGCTCCCTGCTGGTCCGTGTCGAGGCTGACCACTGCCACATCGAGTGCGGCAGCCTGGGGTCGCATGGCCTGCACCCACTGGTCATCGTCTGGTTCCGCGGTGACCCGGTGCAGGTGCTGCGACCGGCCGCGCCTGATGCCGGTGGCCTGTACCAGCTGCGCTGGCCGCTGAGCCAGGACATGCCGCTGGCCTTCGTGGCCTTCACGCTGCTGGACCTGCCGCTGGCGGCGCTGCGCGCCACCTGGGATGCGGCCGACCAGCGCTTTCGCACGCAGATCCGTGAAGACCTGCTGCTGCCCGCGCTGGAGCGCCTGGACGCGCATGTGCCGCTGCTGCTCAAGGACGCCGACCGGATGGCGGTGTATGCCTACCTGACGCTGCTCTCGCGCATGCCCTCAGGCGGTGACCTGGAGGAGTTCGCGCGCCACCACGCGCCCCACATCGACCGCCTCAACGGCGTGCGCAGCGGCATCCTGGGTGCCCAGGAGTTCAGCGACAAGCTCAAGGCCATGCGGCCGCGCTACTCGCTGCTGTCCGACGCCAACCTGCCGCGCCTGCTCGAGGACGTGATCCACATCCTGCGCGTGCAGGCGCCGCCGCAGCAGCTCGACCTGGGCGACCCCGACCCGAGCCGCCTGATGCTGAGCGATGAAGCGCTCGGTGCCGCGGTGCACATCCACGACGGCCATCGCTACGACGACGACTGGATCAGCAGCACGCTGCGTCTGCGCTGCACCACCCAGCGGCCTGGTGCCTGTCTGCGCCTGAAAGGCTGGCGCGAGGGCATCAGCGGCGCGCTGCATGCCTTGCGCATCCGCACCGACACCAGCGACACCCAGGTGCAATACGACGGCGATATGTTCGAAGTCGTGTTCACCATGAACGCACCGGCCCGCTACCACGTGGAGCTGGAACTGCCCGCCTTCCCGACCCGCAACGGGGATGCGCGCAGCCTTGGTTTCGTTCTCGTTGAGTCGCAGTTGCAGAGCAGCCCACAAGGCACGCTCGGCACCCCTGAACCCCCCAGGAGTTCTCCATGAAGCAGTTCAAACAAGTCATCATTCACGTTGGGACAGACAAGACCGGCAGCACCTCGATCCAGAAGGCCTTCGGCACCATGCGCGAGCCGCTGCGCAGCCGCGGTCTGGCGGCCTACCTGCCTGGCGATGTGCACCCGATGCTCGGCTCGGCCTTCTGCGCCGAACCTGAAAGCTACGTCTTCAACCGCAATGTCGGCATCGCCGACCGCGCCAAGATCCAGGCCCGCGACAAGCAGTACCTGGTCGAGGTCGAGGACTTCATCAAGTCGGCGCAGAACTGCGAGACCCTGGTGGCCTCCTACGAAGGCTTCATGCACCTGCCGGACGAGGCGCTGGAGGGCATGTACAAGTGGGCGCGCCGCTACGCCGACTCGGTGATCGCGGTGATGTACGTGCGCGAGCCGCATTCCTACGCGGTCAGCGCCATGGGCCAGAACGTGCGCATGGGCAAGGAGCCCTGCCCCAACGGCCGCATCCCGATCCACAACTTCCCCGAGAAGATCGGCCGCCTGGTCAAGCTCTTCGGACGTGATTCGGTGATGGTGCGCTCCTTCGAGTCCGACCAGCTGACCGGCAAGGACGCGGTGATCGACTTCCTGCACATCGTCGGCGCCGCGGACATCATCGATTCGCCGGACTACGTCACGCCTGAGCGCACCAACCAGCGCATGACCTCGCGGGCCATGATGTTCGGTGGCGCCTTCGCCAAGGCGCTGCTGGACGCGGGCATCAAGCTGCCGTCGGCCGAGTACCAGCGCAAGTACGGCGGCCTGATCGCCGACCTGCCCGGCCCCTCGATCAAGCTGACGCCGGAACAGGCCGAGGTGGTCGCCCAGACCAGCCGCACCGGCCTGGACTACCTGCGCAGCGAGTTCGGCATCGTCTTCAAGGACCCGCCCGAGAAGTACATCGCGCCGGCCGACACCGCCTCCGAGGAGATCCTGCGCGACATCGCCGGCGTCGTCACCGGCATGGTGCTCAAGCAGTGCCTGCTCGAGAACGCCTTCGGCCACATCGAGGTCGACAACCTGCCCGCCCAGATGAAGGCCGGGGCCGAGCTGAAGCTGGGCGTCACGCTGTTCAACGAGTCCAGCGTGCTGTGGCAGTCGACCAATCCCAACCCGATCAACATCGGCTACCGCTACCGCGGTGCCGACGGCAAGCTGATCGGCGGCGGTGGCCGCACTGCGCTGCCCCACGCCCGACTGCGCGCGCGCGACAAGTGCAAGCTGGAACTCAAGGTGAAGGCGCCCAAAGCCCCGGGCGACTACACCATGGAGATCAGCGTGGTGCAGGAGCAGCACGCCTGGCTGGACCAGAAGGGGTTCACGAAATTCTCGGCCAAACTCAGCGTGGCGTGACGCACGCTGCCTTTGAGGCAGACTTCGACTGATGACCGACAAGCCTTTCGACACCGCGATCCTGCACTTCGGCCTCGACAAGACCGGCTCCACCGCCATCCAGGATGTGTGCGACCAGGCTCGGGCCGAGTTGGCATCGCGTTGCTCGATCGTCTACCCGCCGGGCAGCTGGCACGCCCAGCTGGGCTCGTGCTTCTCCAGCCACCCGGCGCGCTATGTCCTCAACGTCGAGAACGGCCGCACCGACGAGACCGCGATCCGCGCCGCGGACAGGCGCTACCTGCAGGAGCAGAGCGCCTGGATCCGGGCCCAGCCGCGGGCCCGTCAGCTGCTGTTCTCGTACGAGGGCTTCATCAGCCTGAACCTGCCCGACCTGATCGCGCTGCGCACCCATTGCGAGAACTTCGCCGAGCGGGTCAAGGTGCTGCTCTACGTGCGGCCACCGCTGTCCTATGCGGTCAGCGCGATGAGTCAGCGCGTCAAGATGGGCCGCCCGGCCTGGGCGCCCGACGAGGAACGCCCGGTCTACCGCTTCAAGGAGCGCTTCAAGCGCCTGGCTTCGGCCTTCGGCCGCAACGCCCTGGAGGTGCGGGTGTTCACCCGCCAGGCCCTGACCGAAGGCGATGTGGTGATCGACTTCTTCAGCGCCCTGGGCCTGGACCTGGAACAGGCGCGCGCGCTGTCCAAGCTGCAGCGCAGCGCCAACGAGAGCCTCAGTGCGCGCGGCCTGGCCTTCGGCATGGCGTTGCGCGAGCACCTGGCGGCGCTGGACATCCGCCTGTCGCAGGCCGACTTCAACAACCGCCACGGCAGCCAGCTCAACCGCATCACCGGCGCGCCGATCAAGCTCAGCGCCGAGCAGATCGAGCTCATCCAGACCGAGTTCCAGCCCCATGCCGAGGTGCTGCGCCGGGAGTTCGGCATCGAGTTCGACGAGGCGCCCGAGCGCTTCCTGCGCGCCGACGACGACCAGGACGCCGACGCCACCCGCTTCGCCAACGAGGCTGCGCTGCTCTACATGGAAGCCTCGCTGGGCCCGCAGCGCCTGGAATGCGCCCAGGGCCACCTGGTCTGGGACACGGCGCCGACGACGATGCGGGCCTCCGAGACGGTGCGCCTGCCGCTGACGCTGCAGCAGCAGAGCTGCCACTGGTGGCGCGGCACGCCCGAGCTGCCGCTGCGCCTGTGCTACCACTGGCTCCACGAAGACCGCCAGATGGCCCACTTCGAGGGCCGACGCACGCCGCTGCCGGTGCAGGTCCTGGCCCCCGGGCAGCGGGTCCCGGCCGAGATTGAGGTGCTGGCGCCCGCCGAGCCCGGACGCTACATCCTGCAGGTCACCGGCCTGCAGGAGGGCTGGTGCTGGTTCGAGCAGAAGGGCTTCACCCCGCTCGAGTGTCCGGTGCACGTGACCTAGACTGCGAACACGCCATGACCTCTTCCCCGCGCAAGACCCTGTTCATCCACGGCGGCATGCAGAAGACGGGCAGCACCTCGATCCAGGTGACGCTCAGCGAGACGCCGACCACGCCGAACTACCAGTTCCTCTACCGAGAGAACGGCAACTCGGGCTACTACCTGCGCTCGATGTTCGACGCCAGCTTCACCGGCAACGTCCACGAGAAGGGCAAGGGTCGCGTCGCGGGCCTTCACAATTTCGGCGACCGGATCGAGAAATTCCTCGAGCGCCCGAAATCGATCTTCGTGATCTCCTCCGAGATGATCGGCTCGGCCTTCGGCACCGCCAGCCTGACCATGATGCGCGACTGGTTCGCGCGCAAGGTCGACGAGATGCAGGTGGTGCTCTACGTCCGCGAGCCCTACGGCTACATCGAGAGCCTGTTCCAGGAACAGCTGAAGAAGCGCTCGGTCGACTTCGTCAAGCTGGCGCGCATGAGCCCGCCCTACCAGGCCTGGTTCAGCGAGGTGGAAGAGGTCTTCGGCGCCGACAAGGTCATCTACCGCCACTTCAACAGCGCCAAGCTGCGCAACGGCGACGTGGTCAGCGACTTCATCGCCACCACCGGGCTGGACCTGCCCGAATCCTCGATCGTGCGCAAGAACGAGGGCCTGTCGCGCCGCGGCGTGACCGTGATCGCCAACTTCAACCACCAGCTGGCCAGCCGCACCCACAGCCGCGACCTGAAGGCCACGCGCTGGATCACCCGCCTGGCCTCGCAGCTGCCCGGCCCCAAGCTGCGCCTGAGCAACGAGCTGCTGCTCGAGGCCGCCAGCGGCACCGCCGGGGACATCGCCTGGATGGAATCGCGCCTGGGCTGCCCGCTGGGCCATCTGAAGCGCAAGCCGGCGCCGGATGGTCTGACCGAGCTGCGGCAGGTGCTGGACCTGGACGAGGAAACCCGGCGCTGGGCGGTGGATGTGCTGGGCGTGCCGGCGCAGTCGGCCGACATCGGCGCCGCCATGACCGAGAAGCTGCAGGTGGCCGCCCAGGCCGAGGACGCGGCCATCCTGCGCCAGACCCGACGCCACTTCGCGGTGGAAGACCCCGAGAAGGCCGAGCGCCGCGAGAAGCGCGCGGCCCAACGGGGCGACTGACCCGGCCCCGATCGCCGCCGCGATGACCGCGCCTTCCCCTCCCCCCGCACCCGACGGCTGGGGCGCCTGGTTCCGGCAGCGCCGCAGCGGCCCGGCGCCTGTGGCGCCTTCGGCCCCTGGCGCTGCGCAGACAATCTCCTCCATGAGCACACCCTCCGCGCACGAGCTGGTGGCCCGCTTCGGCAGCGGCCACGTCGACGAGGTCTCGGCCACCCAGATCTCGGGCTGGGCCTGGGACCCCGAGACGCCCGACCGGCCGGCGATCGTGGAGATCCTGGACGGCGGCGAGCGCCTGGCCACGATCGAGGCCAACCTGTTCCGCCCCGATGTGCGCGACGCCGGCCTGGGCAACGGCTACTGCGGCTTCGTGCTGAGCTTCAGCCCCTCGCTGCTGCCGCGCTCGCGCCACCGCATCACCGTGCGCCGGCTGCGCGATGGCGTCGATCTGATGGGCTCGCCGCGCGAGCTGGTGCGCGAGGACGGCGGCCTGGACCTGGCCGCGCAGCGCCACCTGGCCATGCTGTGCCGCAACCAGGCCGACACCGCGCGCCGCGCCGCCGACCTGGACCCGCCGCTGGCCTTCCTGGTGGACCAGCTGGGCCTGCTGATGCGCCGCCGCGCCGAGCTCACCGCCGCGCCAGCCCTGCCCGACCTGGGCCCACTGAGCGAGCTGATCGACGCCGCCACGCCGGCGCAGTGGGTGCAGGGCGCCAGCGTGGCGCTGTCCACCCGCTACCGCCCGCTGCGCCTGCCGCTGGCCGAGGCGCCGCTGGTGTCGGTGGTGATCCCGGTGTATGGCAAGTTCCAGCTGACCTACGACTGCATCGACGCGATCGCCAAGGCGCTGCCCGAGGCACCGATCGAGCTGATCCTGGTCGACGACTGCTCGGCCGACGAGACCCTGCTGGCGCCGCTGGTCTTCGGCGGCACGGTGCGGGTGGTGCGCAATGACGTCAACCTGGGCTTCGTCAAGAGCTGCAACCGCGGCGCCTCGCTGGCGCGCGGCGAGTACCTGTTCTTCCTGAACAACGACACCCTGGTGCGTCCGGGCTGGGTGGACGAGCTGGTCAAGACCTTCGAGCAGGTGCCGCGCGTGGGCGTGGCCGGCTCCAAGCTGCTGTTCGGCGACGGCTCGCTGCAGGAGGTGGGCGGCATCGTCTGGCGCATGGGTGACGCCTGGAACTGGGGCCGCCACGGCAACCCGGCCGAGCCGCGCTACAGCCACCTGCGCGATGTCGACTATGTCTCCGGCGCCGCGCTGATGATCCGCAAGGCCCTGTTCGATGAACTGGGTGGCTTCGACCTGCACTTCGCCCCCGCCTATTACGAGGACACCGACCTGTGCTTCCGCGTGCGCCAGGCGGGCTGGCGGGTGGTGGTGCAGCCGCAATCGGTGGTGGTGCACCTGGAGGGCGTGACCAGCGGCACCAGCGTCACCGGCAGCGGCATGAAGCAGTACCAGGCCGTCAACCACCGCAAGTTCTACGAGCGCTGGAAGGACGTGCTGGGCCGCCACAGCTTCAACACCGGCCAGCCCGACCTGGAGGCCGAGCGCGGCGTGACCAAGCGGGCCCTGTTCATCGACGACGTGGTGCCCACGCCCGACCAGGACGCCGGCAGCAACGCCGCGATGCAGCACATCCGCTCGCTGATCCGGCTGGGCTACAAGGTCACCTTCATCCCGGCCGACAACATGGCCCGGATCAGCCCCTACACCGAGGCGCTGCAGGCCCTGGGCGTGGAATGCATCTACCACCCGTTCTACTGGAGCGTGGAGGAGTACCTGCGCAAGTGCCCGTGGTCGATCGACGTGGTCTACCTGCACCGCTTCACCAACGGCACCAAGTACGCCGGCATGCTGCGCCGCCACCAGCCGCAGGCGCGCATCCTCTACAACGTGGCCGACCTGCACCACCTGCGCATGGAGCGCGAGGCCCGTCACACCGACAACGCCGCGCTGGCCCAGCGCGCCGCCGAGGTGCGCCAGGTCGAGCTGTCGGTGATCCAGTCGGTGGACGCCACCATCGTGCACTCCAGCGTCGAGCAGGCCCTGCTGGCCGAGGCCACGCCGCGCTCGCGCGTGCACGTCGTGCCCTGGACCTATGCGCTGCGCCCGGTCAAGACCGAGGCCCGCCAGCGCCAGGGCGTGGTCTTCGTCGGCGGCTTCCGCCACACGCCCAATGTCGACGCCGCGCGCTGGCTGGTCGAGCAGATCATGCCGCTGGTCTGGCAGACCGCCCCGGACATCACCGTCACGCTGGTGGGCAGCTACATGACCGACGAGGTGCGCCGCCTGGGCAGCGCCCGCGTGCGCGCGCTGGGCTACGTGCCCGATGTGCATGAGGTCTATGAGCGCAGCCTGCTCAGCGTGGCGCCGCTGCGCTACGGCGCCGGGGTCAAGGGCAAGGTGCTGGAGGCGCTGGCCGCCGGCCTGCCCTGCGTGATGACGCCCTGCGCCGCCGAGGGCATTCCCGTGAACGGCCCGCTGGGTGAACTGGTCGCCGAGGACCCGGCCGCCTTCGCCGCGAAGATCCTGGCCCTGCACGCCGACCGCGCGCTGGCCGAGCGCCTGGCCCAGGCCGGCCTGGCGATGATCGCCGACCACTGTTCCGCCGAGGTGGTGGATGCCGCGATCGCCGCGGCCATCGACGCCAGCCCGGCCAGCACCGCATGACGCCACCCCGCCCGCGCCGCAAGGTCATCCTGCACCACCACCTGTTCAAGAACGCCGGCACCTCGGTGGATGAACTGCTGCGGGCCTGCTTCGGCAGTCGCTGGGTGACGCGCGAATTCGCGGCCCGCGCCAACCCTGCGCCGCACCGGCGCGAGGTGGCCGAATGGATCCGCGAGCACCCCGAGGCGGTGGCCTTCTCGTCGCACACCGTCGAGTTGCCGCCGCCCGACATGGGTCAGGTCGACATCCTGCCGGTGATCTTCATCCGCCACCCGATCGACCGCATCGCCTCGGCCTACGCCTTCGAGCGCAAGCAGGGCGGTGACGGCTTTGGCAGCGTGCTGGCCCGCCACACCACGCTGGCCGGCTACATCGAGGTGCGCCTGTCGATGGGGCGCGACCGGCAGTGCCGCAACTTCCACGTCAGCCGCTTCGCGCCGATGTTCCCGCCGGCCGAGGGCACCGAATTCGAGCGCGCCAGCCGCGCGGTGGAGACCCTGCCCTTCGTGGGGGTGGTCGAGGAGTTCGACCGCTCGATGGCGCTGCTGCAGTCGCTGGTGCAGCAGGATCTGCCCGAGTTCGTCGCCCGCAGCGTGCATGCCAACGTCAGCCGCGACACCAGCGCGCCGCTGGAGGAACGCCTCGAGCGCCTGCGCGCCGAGGTGGGCGAGGCCTGCTACACCGCCTTGCTGACCCACAACGCCGACGACCTGCGCCTGCACGAACAGGCCCTGGCCCGGCTGCGCGCCCGCACCTGAGGCGGCACGGCGCCCGCTGGGTTGGCGGGCGGCGTCTTCCCCGGGCGCACCGCCGGGGTGCGGCCACTTTTTGGGACCGGGTGGCTGGAAATCCCCCCGGCGGGCCCCATCTGCCTAGAATCAATCGCCCACCGCACCCCCGCTGCCCGCCGCCATGGTCCCCCACCTTGTCACCGCACTCACCGGCCCGATCAACGAGCTGGAGCAGCGCATCCTCGAGTCGATGCCGGCGATCGAGCGCTGGTTCCGCCTGGAATGGATGGAGCACACGCCGCCCTTCTACACCTCGGTGGACGTGCGCAACGCCGGCTACAAGCTGGCCCCGGTGGACACCAACCTGTTCCCGGGCGGCTTCAACAACCTGACCGACGAGATGATGCCGCTGGCGGTGCAGGCGGCGATGGCGGCGATCGAGAAGATCTGCCCCGAGGCGCGCAACCTGCTGCTGGTGCCCGAGCGCCACACCCGCAACATGTTCTACCTGATGAACGTGCAGCGGCTGGTGCGCATCTTCACCAACGCCGGCCTGAACGTGCGCCTGGGCACGCTGGACGAGGCGATCACCGAGCCCACCCCGATCGAGCTGCCCGACGGCACCAGCCTGACGCTGGAGCCGCTGCTGCGCACCCAGCGCCGCCTGGGGCTGAAGAACTTCGACCCCTGCACCATCCTGCTCAACAACGACCTCTCGGCCGGCATTCCCGCGGTGCTGGAGGGCCTGCACGAGCAGTACCTGCTGCCGCCGCTGCACGCCGGCTGGGCGGTGCGGCGCAAGACCCGCCACTTCGAGGCCTATGAGGAAGTGGCCAAGAAATTCGCCAAGCTGCTGGGCATGGACCCCTGGCTGATCAACCCGATGTACGCCCACTGCGGCGAGGTCGACTGGCAGGCCGGCACCGGCCTGGAGTGCGTGCAGACCCAGGTCGATGCGCTGCTCACCAAGATCCGCCGCAAGCACAAGGAATACGGCATCGGCGAGAAGCCCTTTGTCGTCGTCAAGGCCGACAACGGCACCTACGGCATGGGCATCATGACGGTGCGCGACGCCAAGGACCTGGACGAGGTCAACCGCCGCACGCGCAACAAGATGGACGTCGTCAAGGACGGCCAGCGCGTGACCCAGGTGATCATCCAGGAAGGCGTGCCCACCTACGAGCGGGTCAACGAGGCGGTGGCCGAGCCGGTGGTCTACATGATCGACCGCTACGTCGTGGGCGGCTTCTACCGCGTGCATGCCGAGCGCGGCATCGACGAGAACCTCAATGCCCCTGGCGCCAGCTTCGTGCCGCTGGCCTTCGAGAAGAGCAACCAGCTGCCCCGCCCGGGCGAGAAGCCGGGCGTCAGCGCGCCCAACCGCTTCTACATGTACGGCGTCATCGGTCGCCTGGCGATGCTGGCCGCGGCCTACGAGCTGGAAGCCACCGACCCGAACGCCGAAACCTACGACTGATCGCCGGATGCAAGGCCCGGTTGTGGCGGTGGCGCCACGCCCGGGCGTCCACGGCAGGGGGGGCTGCAGCGCACAATAGGCGCTTCGCCGCACCGCACCCGATCCTTTGAGCGCCTCCTCGCAAGACAACCGCTCCCTGCCCGCCCTGGCCGCCCTGACGCTGGCCGCGCTGGGCGTGGTCTATGGCGACATCGGCACCAGCCCGCTCTACGCGCTGAAGGAAGTCTTCCACGCCGGGCATGTCGAGGCCTCGCCCGGCAACATCCTGGGCGTGCTCAGCCTGATCTTCTGGACGATGACCATCATCGTCTCGCTGAAGTACGTGCTGCTGATCCTGCGCGCCGACAACAACGGCGAAGGCGGCCTGATCGCCATGCTGGCCCTGGCCACCACCGCCGTGAAGGACAAGCCGGCGCTGCGCCGGGTGCTGATGGTGGTGGGCCTGTTCGGCACCGCGATCTTCTACGGCGACGGCGTGATCACGCCCGCCATCTCGGTGCTGTCGGCGGTCGAGGGCCTGGAGGTGGCCGCGCCGGCGCTGCACAGCTGGATCATCCCGATCACGCTGCTGGTGCTGACCGGCCTGTTCGCGGTGCAGCGCTTCGGCACCGGCGGCATCGGCAAGTTCTTCGGCCCGATCACGCTGGTCTGGTTCATCGTGCTGGTGCTGCTGGGCATCCCGCACATCCTGGACAACCCGGCGGTGCTGGTGGCGCTGAACCCGGTGCATGCGGCGGGCTTCTTCATCGCACAGCCACTGGTGGCCTTCATCGCGCTGGGCGCGGTGGTGCTGTGCGTCACCGGCGGCGAGGCGCTTTACGCCGACATGGGCCACTTCGGCAAGCGGCCGATCCGCATCGCCTGGTATGGCTTCGTGATGCCGGCGCTGGTGGTCAACTACTTCGGCCAGGGGGCGATGCTGCTCAAGGAACCCGAGGCGGTGGCCAACCCCTTCTTCCACATGGCGCCCGACTGGGCCCAGCTGCCGCTGGTTTTCCTGGCCACCGCGGCCACGGTGATCGCCTCGCAGGCGCTGATCTCGGCGGCCTTCTCGGTGACCAAGCAGGCCATCCAGCTGGGCATCCTGCCGCGCATGGCGGTCAAGCACACCTCGGTCAAGGACACCGGCCAGATCTACGTGCCCTTCATCAACTGGAGCCTGTACGTCTTCATCGTGCTGGCGGTGGCGCTGTTCAAGAACTCGTCCAACCTGGCCTCGGCCTACGGCATCGCGGTGACGCTGGACATGTCGATCACCACGGTGATGACCTTCTTCGTGATCCGCTACGGCTGGAAGTACCCGCTGGGCCTGTCGATCCTGGTCACGGTGTTCTTCTTCACGATCGACATCACCTTCTTCCTGTCGAACATGCTCAAGCTGGTGGCGGGCGGCTGGTTCCCGCTGCTGATCGGCGCCGGCATGTTCCTGCTGATGCTGACCTGGAAGCAGGGCCGGCGCCTGATGCGCGACCGCGTGCGCGACGAGGCGATCGACCTGGCCGGCTTCCTCGAGGCCATCTTCGTCAGCCCGCCGGTGCGGGTGCCCGGCACCGCGGTCTTCCTGGTGGCCGAGCAGGGCCTCACGCCCAACGCGCTGATGCACAACCTCAAGCACAACAAGGTGCTGCACGAGTACAACCTGTTCGTCACCGTGCGCCACCACGAGGTGCCCTGGATCGGCTTCGACAAGCGCCTGCAGCTGGAATCGCTGGGCCATGACTGCTGGCAGGTGACGCTGAACTTCGGCTTCAAGAACGACCCCGACGTGCCCGAGGCGCTGCAGCAGCTCAAGGACCGCGGCGTGCCGCTGGACGACATGGACACCAGCTACTTCCTCAGCCGCGACACGGTGATCCCCACCTTTGGCGCCGGCATGGCCATGTGGCGCGAAAAGCTCTTCGCCAGCATGCACCGCAACGCCGCCGACATGGCCGACTTCCTGAACCTGCCGTCCAACCGCATCGTGGAGCTCGGTGCGAAGGTCGAGATCTGAGGGCGCTTCCTCGGTGCTGAAGGAGCTGTCCCTGCCGGCGGTTGTCGCCGGCTTCATCGCCGTGCTGGTGGGCTACACCAGTTCGGTGGCCATCGTCTTCGCCGCCGCGCAGGCGCTGGGCGCTACGCCCAACCAGACGGCCTCGTGGCTGTGGGCCCTGGGTCTGGGCATGGCGGTCACCAGCACCGGCCTGTCGCTGTGGTACCGCCGACCGGTGCTGACCGCCTGGTCCACGCCCGGCGCCGCGCTGATCGCCGCCAGCCACGGCCTGGCCCTGCCCGAGGCCACCGGCGCCTTCGTCGTCTGCGCGTTGCTGATCGCGCTGGCGGGCTACAGCGGCCTGTTCGAGCGGCTGATGGAGCGCATCCCCGCGGCGATCGCCCAGGCGCTGCTGGCCGGCATCCTGGTGCGCTTTGCACTGGATGCGGCGCTGGCCACTGCGGTGGACCCGCCGCTGGTGCTGGCGATGCTGGCGGCCTTCCTGGCCGGGCGGCGCTGGTGGCCGCGCTACGCGGTGCCGGGCGTGCTGCTGTGCGGGCTGGCGGTGGCCGCCGTGGGCGGTCGGCTGGCCCTGGGCGGCGTGACACTGGCCTGGACCCAGCCGGTCTGGACCACGCCCGTGTTCGCACCGGCAGCGATCATCAGCCTGGGCCTGCCGCTGTTCATCGTCACCATGGCCTCGCAGAACCTGCCGGGCGTGGCCGCGCAGCGCGCCGCCGGCTACGACACCCCGGTCTCGCCGGTGGTGGGCACCACCGGCCTGGTCAGCCTGCTGCTGGCGCCCCTGGGCGGCTACGCGATCAACCTGGCCGCGATCACCGCGGCGCTGTGCATGAGCCCCGAGGCGCACGACGACCCGCGCCGCCGCTACTGGGCCTCCGCCTCGGCCGGCGTGTTCTACCTGGCCACCGGCCTGGCCGGCGGTGCGGTGGTGGCCTTGTTCAGCGCGCTGCCGCGCAGCCTGGTGGTGACGCTGGCCGGCCTGGCGCTGCTGGGCACGATCGCCGGCGGCCTGCACGGCGCGCTGAAGGACGAGTCGCGCCGCGACGCCGCGTTGCTGACCTTCCTGGTCACGCTCTCGGGCGTGAGCCTGCTGGGCATCGGCGCGGCCTTCTGGGGCGTAGTGGCAGGAGCAGCCGCACTGCTGCTGCGGCCGCGCTGATGCGCTAAGCTCGCTGGCTGAGCGTGGCAGGGGTCACGCCACCGCGCGTCAGGCCCGTCGTGCACGACGACTTCTCCAGCTTCTTCGATTTCCTGCCCATCGGAGCCTACCGCTCGCACCCCGATGGCACGATGCTGCGCGCCAATCCGGCGCTGGTACGCATCAATGGCTACAGCACCGAGGCCGAACTGCTGCACGCAGTGCGCGACATCGGCAGCGAGTGGTACGTGCAGCCCGGACGGCGGCGCGAGTTCATGCGGCTGCTGGCGCGCGACGGCCAGGTGCAGGGCTTCGTCTCCGAGATCCACCGCCACCGCACGCGCGAACGCATCTGGGTGCGCGAACACGCCCATGCACTGCGCGACGCCGAGGGCCGCGTGCGCTGCTACGAAGGCACGGTCGAGGACATCAGCGACCTCGAGCACAGCCGCGACCAGGTGGACCGCATCGCCGACCAGGTCTCGGGCATGGTCTTCCGCACCGTGATGCAGCCCGACGGCACGCGGATCTTTTCCTACGTCAGCCGCGGTGTGCGCGAGCTGCTGGGCCTGACGCCCGAGCAGGTGATGGCCGACGGCAACGCGATCCGCCGCCTGTGGCACCCGGCCGATGCCGCCCGCGTGGCCGCCGCCAGCGAGGCCGCGCGGGCCAGCGGCCGCACGCTGTCGATCGAACACCGCGTGCTGCTGGCCGACGGCTCAGAGAAGTGGCTGCACGTGCGCTCCACGCCGGTCCACCTGACGCCGCAGCGCAGCGAGTACGCCGGCGTGGTGATCGACGTCACCGCCCGCAAGCGTGCCGAGGCGCGGCTGCTGGAGAGCAACGAGCGCTGGAAGCTGGCGCTCAACAGCACCGGCGACGGCGTCTGGGACTGGAACCTGCAGACCGGCGAGGAGACCTACTCCGAGCAGTTCCTGGCGATGTACGGCTACACCGAAGCCGACCTGGCGCACAACCCGCGGGTGCTCGACAGCCTGACCCACCCCGACGACGTGCCGGCGATGCTGCGCGACCGCGAGGCCCATTTCAGCGGCCGCGCGCCCACCTACGTCAACGAGCACCGGGTGCGCTGCCGCGACGGCCAGTGGAAATGGGTGCTGTCGCGCGGCCTGGTGATCGAGCGCGACGCCGAGGGCCGCCCGGCCCGCATGATCGGCACCCACACCGACATCACCGCACGCCGCCAGGCCGACGCGCTGCGCATGGAACGCGACCGCGCCGAGGCCGCCAACCAGGCCAAGACCCAGCTGCTCTCGCGCGTCAGCCACGAGCTGCGCACGCCGCTCAACGCGGTGCTGGGTTTCGCCCAGCTGCTGCAGCGCGACCTGCCGGCCGGCAGCACCGCCACCGAATGGACCGGCCACATCCTGCAGGCCGGCCGCCACCTGCTGGACCTGGTGGACGAGGTGCTGGACCTGTCGGCCGCCCAGAGCGGCCAGCTGCAGCTGAGCCTGAGCGACCTGTCGGCCGAGCCCCTGCTGGAGGAGGCCTGGTCCATGGTGCAGGCCGCCCCGCTGGCTGGCCGGCCGCCCTGCTCCCTGGTGCGCGACATCCCGCCGGCGCTGCCGCCGGTGCGCGCCGACCGCCGCCGCCTGCTGCAGGTGCTGGTCAACCTGCTGAGCAATGCGGTCAAGTACAACCGCCCGGGCGGTGCGGTGCACGTGACGCTGCGCGCCGACGGCCCGGCCATCGTCTTCGAGGTGCGCGACGAGGGCCAGGGCCTGACCCCCGAACAGATCGCCCGCCTCTTCAGCCCCTTCGAGCGCCTGGACGCCGCGCGCCGCGGCATCGAGGGCACGGGGCTGGGCCTGTCGCTGTCACAGCAGCTGGCGCAGGCGATGGGCGGCACGCTGAGTGCGCACAGCGCGCCGGGCGAGGGCGCCACCTTCTCCTTGCGGCTGCCCTGGGCCTGAGCACGCCGCCCAGCGGGCCCCTCAGTGCGCTTCCAGGTGGCGCAGCAGCGGCGACGCCGCGCGCGCCAGGCGGCGGGCGTTGAGCAGCGCGCGGTGCAGCGCCGGCTGCGGCGCGCGGGCAGCGGCAGCGATCAGGGTCAGCTCGAGCAGGTCGCGCTGCAACCGGCTGCCGCCCAGGCGCGGCCAGTGCGGGCGGCTGGCGCGCAGCGCGCTGCAGGCGGCGCCGGCGTCACCGCGGGCCATCGACAGCAGCGCGCGCATCACCGGCAGGGCCACCTCGCGGGTCACCGCGTGGTTGCTGCGCCGGGCGTCCTCGGCCTGCATCGCGCGGGCGGCGACGCGCGCCACCCAGCGCTCGGCCCGCACCAGCTCGTCGGCGCCCAGCAGGCACAGCAGCACGTGCAGGTCGTGGAAGGCGCACAGCCCGGCCTCGCCCTCGTCGGCCGGCCAGGCCGCCAGCAGCTGCACCAGGCGCGCGCCGACGTCCTCGCCCAGCAGATGCAGACGCCACAGCAGGGCGACGGCATCGCGGTGGTCGGCATCGCCAACCAGGGCGGTGCCGCTGAGGTGGGCGTCGATCAGGCGGTGCACGCCGGACAGGTCCAGCGCCTCCAGCCGGAACAGGCCCATGTGCCACCACAGGTGGGCGGCCAGCGCGGAGTCGTCGGCCCAGCCGGCCTGGTGCTGGCGCAGCCAGGCGGTGCCGTCGTCGAAGCGGCCCTGGCTCTCCATCACATGGGCCACCGCCAGCACCGCGCGCGGCACCTGGGGCTCGCGGGCCAGCGCCCGCCGGGCCACTTCCTCGGCCTGGGCATCGCGCTGGTTCTCCTGCAGGCCGAAGGCGTACAGGCCCAGCAGGTGGGGGTGCAGCGGGTCCTCGGGCGACCACTCGGGCAGCACCTCGGCAGGGCGCGTCTGCAGGGGCGGCAGCTCGCCGCGGCGCAGGTCCCAGGCCTGCGCCCACAGCAGGGCCAGCGCATCGTGCGGGTGGTCCAGCAGCAGGTCGTCCCAGACCTGGCAGGCCGCTGCGCAGCGGCCCTCGGCCAAGGCCTGCAGCGCGGCCAGGTGACGCTGCTCGCGCGGCGGCGCGGCGTCGATGCCGCGGCTGGCGGCCACCAGCGCCGCGCGCGTGCTGTCGTCCAGGCGGCCGTCGGCCTGCAGCAGGCGCTGGCCGGCGCGCATCAGCGGCGGCCAGGCCCAGGCCGGGTCGGCCGCACAGGCCTGGTCCAGCGCCTCCTCGGGCGAGCCGATCTGGCTGACCAGGCGCCACAGCGCGGTCTCGGCCGCGTCGGCGGCAGCGCGCGAGGCCGTGCCCAGCCGCTGGTCGCGCTGGTCGCGCAACTGGGCCGGGTCCGCGGGCGCGCTCATGGCGTGATCTTAAGCCGCGGGCAGCTCGGGCCAGTCGCGCAGCGGCGGGCGGATCTGCTCCCAGGCGCGGGCCAGGCGCAGCACACCGATGTCGTCATGGCGCCGTCCGGCGATCTGCAGTCCGATCGGCAGGCCGCGGCGGTCATGGCCCGCGGGCACCGAGATCGCCGGCTGCTCGCTCATGTTGTAGGGCAGCGTGTAGGCGATGTGCTCGAAGGGCCGCTCGGGGTCGTTCAGCGGGCTGGCTTTGGTAGCCCCAAAGGCGACGTCGGGGCTGACCGGTGAGAGCACATAGTCCACACCGTGCGTGGCGGCGATCGCCGCGTCGCGCAGCGCAGCGATCTGGCTGAAGCCGCGGAAGACCTCCTCGCCGCTCATCTGCGCGCCGCGCTCGATCCAGCGGCGGATGTAGGGCAGCACCTTGGCCTGGCGCTCGGGCGGCAACGCGGCGTAGTCCAGCCACGAGCGCATGCGCCAGAAGCGGTCCAGGCCGTCGACCATGGCGCGGGTGGACATGGGTTTGAGCTCCACCAGCTCGGCGCCCTCGGCGGCGAACAGCAGCGCGGCCAGCATCACCGCGTCGCGCACCTCGGGCTGCAGCGGGTCGCCCCAGCCGGCATCGAGCAGCACGCCCAGGCGCAGGCCCTTGAGCGGGCGCTGCAGGTCCAGCCAGTCGATGTCGGCGGGCGGCAGGCTGCTGGCATCGCGCCAGTCGGGGCGGCTGAGCACGCTCATCGCCAGCGCGCAGTCGGTGACGGTGCGCGTCAGCGGGCCGGCCACGCGGCCGATGTACGGCGGCTTGATCGGGATGCGGCCCAGGCTGGGCTTGAGGCCCACCACGCCGCACCAGCCGGCGGGCAGGCGGATCGAGCCGCCGATGTCGGTGCCCAGGTGGATCGGTCCGTAGCCCATCGCGGCGGCAGCGCCCGCGCCGGCGCTGGAGCCGCCCGGGTTGCGGCGCAGGTCCCAGGGGTTGCGGGTCAGGCGGTGAAAGCTGGACAGGCCCGAGCTGAGCATGCCCCAGTCGGGCATGGTGGTGCGGGCCACGAAGACCGCGCCGGCCTCACGCAGGCGCGCGGTGGGCGGGGCGTCTTCGCGGGCGGGGTTGAGCAGCGAGGCGGCGCAGCCCAGCGGCTGCGGCACACCGCGCGAGGCGATGTTTTCCTTCAGCGTGACCGGCACGCCGTCCAGCGGCCCCAGCGGCGCGCGGCGCGCCCAGCGCAACTCGCTGGCGCGGGCCTGCGTCAGCGCGGCCTCGGGGTCCAGCGCCCAGGTGGCGGCGATGCGCCGATCACAGGCGGCGATGCGGTCCAGCACCGCCTGGGTGACCTCCACCGGCGACAAGGTGCGCCGGCGGTACAGCGGCGCCAGTTCGGCCGCGGGAATCGCGTGCAGTGCGGTCATCGGCCCCATCGGAGCGCCCGTCAGGGCGACAGGCCCGATGGTGCCTCAAAAACGCGGCCGGCCGTCAGTGCGGCGCGGCGACCGGACGATCAGTCGTCCAGGCCCTCGTGGCGGGCGGCGGCGGCGTACAGGTCGGCGGCGAAGCCGGGGTCGGAATGTTCCCAGTGACGGGCCATTTCGCGCACCTCGGCGGCTTCGTCCGAGCGGCTGCGGCGGCGCGGCGCGGTGACCTGGTGGGCCAGGTGACGCGAGATGCCCGACAGCAGCGCCAGGAAGGCGGTGGCGGCGATGCGCGCGCCGCGCGGCATGCCCAGGGTGGGGGCGGGATGGAAGGTCTGGGAGGTGATGGCAGCCATGGAATGCTCCTTCGGGGTGTCCGATCAAGCGGCTCGCCGCGTCCCGCGAGCCAGGGGAATGGGTCAGCGGTAACCGACCGGCGCACTGCGCAGTCGCCACGGCCAGCCGCGCAGCCACGCGGCGATGACTTGTCGCAGCGACGCGGCGCGGGGGCGGGCCAGAGGGGACGGGTGCAGGCTCATGGGGTGCAATCCTAGGGTTACCACCAGTGTTTGTCGACTGAATATTCTTCAAGTCAGATATAAATTTCAGGCATGTCTCGTCCCCAGGCCAATTTCCGCACGCTGGACCTGAACCTCTTGCGTGTGTTCGACACCCTGATGGCCGAGGGCAGCCTGACCCGCGCCGCCAGCCGCCTGGCGATGACCCAGCCCGCCGCCAGCCACGCGCTGCGCCGCCTGCACGACGCCCTGGGCGAGACCCTGTTCGAGCGCGGTGCGCGCGGCATGCAGCCCACGGCGCGCGCCCAGGCCCTGTGGCCACAGGTGCGCGCGGCGCTGGCGGGGCTGCAGCAGGCGCTGGCGCCGCAGGACTTCGACCCGGTGGCCGACCCGGTCAACTTCCGCCTGGCGATGGTCGACGCCACCGCGGTGCTGCTGATGCCGCACCTGATCGCCACCGTCGAGCGCAGCGGCGCGGCGGTCAACTTCCGCGTGCTGCCGCTGACCACGCGCGACCCGCGGGCGCTGCTGGCGCGCGGCGACGCCGACCTGGCGGTGGGCCATTTCCCCGACGCGATCACCGGCCTGGTGGCCGAGGGCGACACCGCCACGCTGCGCCACCAGCAGCTCTACGAGAGCCGCTATGTGTGCGTGATGCGCCGCGGCCACCCGCTGGCCGGGCGGCCGCTGGACCTGGACGCCTACTGCGCCGCGCAGCACCTGCTGGTGAGTTTCTCGGGCCGGCCGCACGGCTTCGTCGACCAGGCGCTGCTGGCGTTGGGCCGGCGTCGGCGCATCGTGCTGACGGTCAACCAGTTCTACACCGCCGGCCAGGTGGTGGCCGGCTCCGACCTGCTGACGGTGCTGCCGGTGTCCTTCCTGGGTGCCACCGGCGTGCCGGACGAATTGCTGACCTGCGAGCTGCCGTTCTCGCTGCAACCGATCCAGGTGGCGATGCTGTGGCACATGCGGCTGGACGCGGTGCCCGCCCAGGCCTGGCTGCGCCAGCAGGTGGCGCAGGCGCCGGGCCCGCAGTGATCAGGCCGCGGGCGGCCAGGCCACCTGCACCGACAACCCGCCCAGCCGCGCCGAGCGGCCCAGCGTGATGCCCAGCCCGCCCGCCTGGGCGATGCGCCGCACGATCGACCAGCCCAGGCCGCTGCCCGCCTGGTCCTGGGTGGCGCCAGCACGGAAGAAGCGCTCGCCCAGCCGCGCCTGGTCGGCCTCGGACAGGCCCGGGCCGCTGTCCTCCACGGTCCAGCGTGCGCCGTCCGGGCCGGCCTGGATCGTCACCTGCACGGTGGCGCCATCGGGGCTGTAGCGCAGCGCGTTGTCGACCAGGTTGCGCAGCAGCATCGCCGCCAGGGCCTCGTCCATCGCCAGCGCGCAGTGATCGGGGGCGTCCAGTTCCAGCGTCTGGCCCCGCGCCAGCGCCTGCGGCGCCAGCTCGCCCAGCAGCCGCCGCGCCATCACCGCGCCGTCGTGCACGCTGGCGGCGCGCTGGCCGGCGCTGCCGTCCAGGCGCGCCAGCGTCAGCAACTGCTGCACCAGGTGGACCGCGCGGTCGCAACCGGCGATCGTGGACTGCAGCGCGTGGCGGCGCTCGGCGTCGTCGGTGGCGCCCAGCGCCACCTGGGCCTGGGTGCGGACGATGGCGATCGGCGTGCGCAGCTCATGGGCCGCGTCGGCGGTGAAGCGGCGCTCGCCATCGATCAGCCGGCCGGTGCGCTCCAGCAGCGCGTTGAGCGCGTCCAGCGGCGCCTGCAGCTCGGTCGGTGCCGGATCGGACAGGGCCACCGGCGAGAGCTGCTGCGGCGCGCGCTGCCGCAGCACCTCGCCCAGCTCGCGCAGCGGCGCCAGGCCCTGGCGCACCGACCACCACACCGACAGCGCCACCAGCGGCAGCACCAGCAGCAGCGGCCCGAAGGTGCCCTGCAGCACCGGCCACAGCACGTCCAGCCGCACCTCCTCCTGCTCGGCCACGTAGACCTGCACGTCGTCCTCGGCGCCGTTGGCGGCAAACAGGCGCCAGGTGGCGCCGCGGTACTGGATGGTCTCGAAGCCTTCGCTCAGCGTGGACAGCGGCGCCCCGTCGGCGTTCGGCGAATGGGCGCCCAGGCGGCCCTCGTGCCAGACCTGGAAGGCGACCTTGCGCTCGTAGGGGTGGCCCTTGCGGCCCCCACCCAGTGCGTGTTCGATGGCCTCGCCGTCGTCATCGCCGTGTCCGCCCGACTGCTGTGCCACCAGCAGCGCGGCCGATTGCGACAGGTGGGCGTCGAACAGCTCGTCCAATTCGTGGCGTGCGTCCCAGGCGGTCCACAGCGCGGCCAGCAGCCACAGCCCGCCGACCATGGCCAGCGTGCGCAGCGCCAGGCGCAGCTGCAGCGAACGTGCCGTCATGCCGGCGGCGTGCGGGTGATGGTGTAGCCCACGCCGCGCACGGTGGTGATCAGCTCCGGGCGCAGCTTCTTGCGCAGGTGGTGGATGTGCACCTCCACCGCGTTGCTCTCCACCTCCTGGCCCCAGCTGTACAGGCTCTGCTCGAGCTGCTCGCGCGAGAGCACGCGCCCGGCGCCCAGCATCAGCGCCTGCAGCAGGTCGAACTCGCGCATCGACAGCGCCACCGGCTCGCCGTCCAGCGTCACCGTGCGCGCCGCCGGGTCCAGCGCCACGCCCTGGGCCTGCAGCTGTTCCTGCACCTGGCCGTGGGCGCGGCGCACCAGCGCGCGCAGGCGCGCGCCGAGTTCGTGCAGGTCGACCGGCTTGACGACGTAGTCGTCGGCACCGCCGTCGAGGCCGCGGATGCGGTCGTCGATGGCGTCGCGCGCGGTCAGCACCAGCACCGGCAGGTGGCCGCCGGCGGCGCGGGTCTGGCGCAGCACCTCCATGCCGTCCAGGCCGGGCAGGCCCAGGTCCAGCACGGCGGCGGTGTAGGCGCCGCTGCGCAGCTCGCGCTCGCCGGCCAGGCCGTCGCGCACCCAATCGACCTGGAAGCCCTGCTGGCGCAGGCCGGCGCGCAGGCCGTCGCCCAGCAGGGGGTCATCCTCGACCAGCAGGATGCGCATCAGTGACCTTCCTCGTCATCGTCGTCATCGTCGCCCAGCAGGGACTTCAAGGCCGCCAGCGGACCGGTGGCCGCGGGCGCGCCGACCGACGCAGTCTGCCACGACGCCCCCGGCTGCGGGGCGCTGTTCCACTGCCAGGTCCAGAAGCCCAGCACCGCCACCAGCAGGACAGCCCCCAGCGGCGCCCAGGCACGTTGCGCCGCCTCTTCAGGCCGGCCGTTCTTGCGGCCGGTGAACATCGCGCGCACCAGGTTCTCGCGGTGCGCCAGGCTGCCCACCAGCACACCCAGCAGGTGCACGCCCACCAGCAGCAGCATCAGGTTGGCGGCCAGTTCGTGGCCCTCTTCGGCCACATCGCCGCCCAGTTCGTTGTAGGTGGCCCAGCCCAGCGCGGTGGTCAGTACGGCCAGCGCCAGCAGGCCGACGATGGCCAGCGCCCCCGCCGGGTTGTGGCCGGTGGTGTGCGGCGCGCGGCCGGCCAGCAGGCCTTTCAGGTAGGCCAGCACCGCCGCCGGCCCACGCACGAAGCTGGCAAAGCGCGCCGGCTTGGTGCCCACCAGGCCCCACACCACGCGGAAGGCCACCAGCCCGGCCACGGTGTAGCCCAGCGTCACATGCAGCAGGCGCCAGCGCTCGCTCTCGGCGCTGAGCCAGGCGCCGGCGAAGCTCAGCACCAGCAGCCAGTGGAAGACGCGCACCGGCACGTCCCAGACGCGCACGCGGCTCATGGAGGTGTCCATCGCAGGCTCCTTATTTCGGGATGCGGATCTCGCGCTCGCGGAAGCTGCCTTCGGCGGCGCGGGTGTGGCAGGCGGCGCAGTTGCTGGCCGATTTGATCGAGGCGCGCTGGAACACGCCGGGGCCGGCCTCGTCGTGCTCGCGCACGAACCAGCGGCTGCGGGTCATGCGGTCCTCGGGCGGCGGATCGCCGCGGCCGGCGTTGGCCTGCAGCCAGTCGCCGATCGCCTTGGCGGTGGGCGCGTCCAGCGACGCATCGGTGCCGTAGTGCTTGCCCAGGCCACCCATCAGGTGCTGCCAGGACGAGGCCGGCAGGCCGCGCGCCGGGAAGGCCACGTGGCAGCTGCCGCACTCGGACTGGTAGGCCGGCAGCGGCGGGGTGCGGGAGCCGTGCTCGTCGGCCAGCGCCGACAGGGCGCTCAGGGCCAGCGCGGCGGTGGTGATCCAGGTCTTGATCATGGCCGGGCTCCTCACTTCAGCGTCAGCAGCCAGGCCAGCACGTCGGCCTTCTCACCGGCGGTGCACTCGCGGCCGACCACGTCGTTGCAGTTGCGGCGGAACCACTTCTCGGACTTGGCCAGCTCGGTGAAGCGCTCGGCATTGGCCGACGGCGCCAGCGGCTTGATCGCCTTGGAGGTGCTGGCGTGCTGGCCGGTGCCGGTGGGCGTGGCGCCATGGCAGCTGCTGCACGACCATTCCTTGCCGTGCTTGCTGGTGAAGAAGGCCTGGCCGCGCGCGGCCTGGGCCGGCGTGCCGGCCTGGGCGGTGTAGCCGGCCAGCAGCTCGGCGGGGGTGGCGGCCTGGGCCGCCAGGGCGCCGCCCAGCAGGGCGGCAAGGATCAGGGGCTTGAACATGGGCACTCCATCGGGAAGCGATGGTGCCCATGGTGGCCAAGGGGGCTTAGGCCCCTCTTAACGCCGGTCTGACGCGGATCAAACCGCCAGCACCGCCGCCATCGCCTGGGCCGTGCGCTCGACGTTGCCGGTGTTCAGCCCCGCCACGCACATGCGGCCCGAGCGCACCAGGTAGACGCCGAACTCCTCGCGCAGGCGGTCGACCTGGGCCGCGCTCAGGCCGGTGTAGCTGAACATGCCGCGCTGGGTCAGGAAGTAGCTGAAGTCGCGGCCCGGCACCTTGGAGCTGACCACCGCGTGCAGGCGCTCACGCATGGTCTTGATGCGTGCGCGCATGCCATCCAGTTCGGCCACCCACATCGCGTGCAGCTCCGGCGTGTTCAGGATGCTGGCCACCAGCAGGCCGGCGTGCAGCGGCGGGTTGGAGTAGTTGCGGCGGACCGTGGCCTTGAGCTGGCCCAGCACCAGCTCGGCCTGGGCCGCATCGGGGCAGACCACGCTGAGGGCGCCGCAGCGCTCGCCATAGACCGACAGGCTCTTGCTGAACGAGTTGGCCACGAAGAAGGACAGGCCCGAGGCGGCCAGCGCGCGCACCGCGTAGGCGTCGTCATCGACGCTGTCGCCAAAGCCCTGGTAGGCCAGGTCCAGGAAGGCGATCAGGCCGCGCTCCCTGAGCAGCGGGATCAGCGCGTCCCACTGCGCGGCGGTGAGGTCGACGCCGGTGGGGTTGTGGCAGCAGGCGTGCAGCAGCACCACGCTCTTCGCGGGCAGTGCACGCAGCGCTTCGCACATCGCCTCGAAGCGCAGACCGCCGGTGGCGGCGTCGTAGTAGGGGTAGGTGCCCACTGTCAGGCCGGCCCCCTCGAAGACCGCCTTGTGGTTGTCCCAGGTGGGGTCGCTGACCCAGATGCCGCTGCCGGGGAACCAGCGGGCGATGAAGTCGGCGCCCACCTTCAGACCACCGGACGAGCCCACGGTCTGGATGGTGGTGACGTGCCGCTCGGCCAGCGCCGGGTGGCCGGCGCCGAACAGCAGCGTCTGCACGCCCGAGCGGAAGGCCGCCAGGCCTTCCATCGGCAGGTAGGGCTTGGGGCCGACCTGGGCGGCAATGCGCGCCTCGGCCTCCTTCACGCAGGCCATCACCGGGATGCGACCGGCATCGTCGAAGTAGATGCCGATCGACAGGTTGATCTTGCCCTCGCGCGGGTCCTTCTGGAAGTTCTCGTTGAGGGTGAGGATCGGGTCGCCGCCGTAGGGCTCGATGTGCGCGAACATGGTGGGCTCGAAGAGAGGAAGGGGGCCCGGATTATCGCCGCCAGCGGCGTTTCGTCCCGCCGGGACCGCCCTTCGTCGCCCGGGGCTGGCGCCGCCGCCGCGACAGGCGCACAGTGCAGTCATCGAGTGATGGACCACCCCAAGGAGAACGCAATGTCCCTGCCCGACGACCTGGAACGCCTGGCCCGCCTGCATGCCGAGGGCCAGCTGAGTGACGACGAGTACGCCCGCGCCAAGGCGCAGCTGATCGCCGGCCCCTCGGTGGCCGGCCAGGTCAGCCGCGGCCTCAATGGCCTGCGCCGCCACCGCGATGACCGCTGGCTGGGCGGCGTCTGCGGCGGGCTGGCGGTGGCCACCGGCCTGGCCTCGTGGATCTGGCGTCTGGTCTTCCTGGGCCTGGCGCTGTGCGGCGGTACCGGCTTCGTGCTCTACCTGCTGGCCTGGTTCCTGGTGCCGCTGGCGGAGCGCCCGCTGCCGCCGTCGGCACAGATCGCCTGAGGAGCGCGGCCATGCTGAGCTTTCTGCTGTGGTGCCTGCTGTTCGTGCTGTGCTGGCCGCTGGCCCTGCTGGCGCTGGTGCTGTGGCCGCTGGTGTGGCTGATCACGCTGCCGTTTCGGCTGCTGGGGATGCTGATCTCCTGGCCCTTCGTCTGGCTGGCGGCGCTGATCTGGCTGCCGTGGCGCCTGATGCGCCACTGAGGCACGACCGAATGCGTACGATGGGCGGATGACTCCGCCCATCGCCGTTTCCGGCCCATGAGCCGCGCCGCACGCCTGCTGGATCTGCTGCAGCTGCTGCGCCGCCACCGCCGCCCGCTGACCGGCTTGGCCATCGCCGCCGAGCTGGGCATCAGCCTGCGCACGCTGTACCGCGACATCGCCACGCTGCAGGCGCAGGGCGCGGCCATCGACGGCGCGCCCGGCCTGGGCTACCAGCTGCGCGACGGCTTCCTGCTGCCGCCGCTGATGTTTGGTGCCGATGAGCTGGACGCCCTGGTGCTGGGCTGCCGCTGGGTGGCCGACCGGGCCGATCCGGCACTGGCCGCCGCCGCGCGTGACGCGCTGGCCAAGATCAGCGCCGTGCTGCCGCCCGAGCGGCGCATGGCGGTGGAGCACAGCGGCCTGCTGGTGGGCCCGGCCACGCCCGCCGAGCAGGACCCTGAGGCCCTGGCCACGCTGCGCCGCGCGATCCGCGCCGAGCACCGGCTGCGCATCGGCTACCGCGATGTCCACGGCGAGACCAGCCAGCGCGTGGTCTGGCCGCTGGCGCTGGGCTTCTTCGACCGCGTGCAGGTGCTGGTCGCCTGGTGCGAGCTGCGTGGCGCGCTGCGCCATTTCCGCACCGACCGCATCAGCACCGTGGACGACTTGACCGAACGCTACCCGCGCCGCCGCGCCACGCTGCTGGCCGAGTGGCGCGCCGAGCAGGGCATCACTGCTGACGGAATCTGACACGGCCCGGCGCGAGCATGGTGGCTCTTCAACGGAGATCCCCATGACCCACCCGAGCACCACCATCCTCTATGTCGCCGATCCGCTGGCCAGCGCCCGCTGGTGGGGCGAGCGACTCGCGCTGAAGCCGGTCGAGGCCTCGCCCGGTTTCGCGATGTTCGTGCTGCCCGGCGGCCTGCAGATCGGCCTGTGGAAGGCGCCCGACGTGCAGCCCGCCGCCGCTGCCCCCGGCGGCAGCGAGCTGACGATCACGCTGGCCAGCCGCGCCGAGGTGGGCGCGCTGCATGCCCAGTGGGCCGCGCAGGGCCTGCAGGTGCTGCAGCCGCCCACCGACATGGACTTCGGCCACACCTGCACCGTGGCCGACCCGGATGGGCACCGGCTGCGCGCGTTTGCGCCGCACGAGGCCTGATCAGCCCTGGGCGAGCCAGGCGTGCAACTGCGCCGGCTCCAGCGCCTTGGGCTGGCCCTTCCAGCGCACCACCTGGCCGCGATCCAGCAGCATCGCGTAAGGCAGCGCGCGGATGCCCAGCGGGCCCAGCAGGGCGCGCTGGGGGTCCAGCGCCACCGCCATCTGCAGCGGCACGCGTTCGGCGAAGCTGCGCACGGTGGCCGCCGGCTCGTCGGTCACCGCAACGATGCGCAGCGCCGGATAGCGCGTCAGCCAGGTGTTGAGCAGCGGCAGCGTCTGACGGCAGGGCTCGCACCATGTGGCCCAGAAGTACCACAGCGTCATCGTGCCGCCGGGTGGAGGCGGCGCCGCCAACCAGTCCAGCGGCGGCAGGTCGATGCGCGCATCGACACGCACGCCGTTGAACCAGTCCACCAGGCCCGCCTGCGCGGACACGGCACCCAGGCTGGCCAGGGTGGCCAGCGACGCCCTGCGTGTGATTGTCATCCAGGGCCAACGGCCTGGCTGGCGGGCGGGTTGACCGCCCACCACTGCAGCCACGCGCCATGCGGATGGCTGCGCGCGAGCAACGCCGTCTGCTGGCCCCAGCGCAGGCGCCAGAAAGTCTGCGCCGCCGGGTCGGCGCGGGCCTCGCCGGGCACCGGGTCGGTGGGCAGCGTGATGCCGCCAAGCGCCTGCGTGCAGCGCGCATCCTCGGCCGACAGCCAGGCCAGGCCGCGCTGGCGAACCAGCGTCTCGGCCTGCGCCGCAAAGCGGGCCAGTGCCGGGGCGTCGAAGTAGGCCAGCACCCAGCTGTGCAGCAGCACCGGCTGCACGCCGGGCGGCAGCGTGTCCAGCCAGCGGTTCAGCCGGGCCAGGCCGTCGTCGCAGCGCTCAACCGGGAACGGCCGCCGCCGCGCCAGTGCGGCGGCGGCCTGCAGACGGGTGTCGCGGTCGCGGTCGCGCGGCCACAGGCAGGCGCGCAGCCAGCGCAGCGCGTGGGGGTCGGCCAGGTCCACCGGCTGCAGGTCCACGCCCAGGCGGGCGTCGAGCTGCCAGGCCGGCGCGGTGGGCGGCACGGGGCCGTGGTGGCGGGCATCCAGGCGCAGCACGCCGTCGGCGGTGCTGCCGCACTCGTGCACGCCGTCGACGCCCTGGTAGCGGATGTGGCAGGCATCGACCTGCAGGTTCAGGCCGGCGCTGCAGCCGAAGTCGAACAGCGCCAGCCGCGTGCGGCCGCTGAGCGCCGCCACCTGCGCCAGGGCCGGCCACAGCACGCTGCAGCGGCCGACCTCGTTGGTCTGCGTGTGGCGGCGCGCCAGGGTGTCGGTCAGCGCGTGGTGGTGCTGCCGCACAAAGACATCGAGCGCCGCGCCCAGCGCCGGGTCCTCGGGCGAACGCGTGCCACCCACGCTGGCGTACCAGGCCCCCAGGCCCAGCGGCCGGCCATCGGCCAGCACGCGCTCGTGCAGCGCGGCCAGCAGCAGCGTGGCGCGGCGCTGGGTGGGTGGCGCAGCGTCATGCAGCGCGAGCAGCGCGGGCCGGCGCGCCACACGTCGGCACAGCTGCTGGTACAGCGGCTCTTCCTGGAATTCGTCGAAGCCGCAGCGCTCGTACAGCGCGGCGTCGGGGTGGTCAGCCAGGGGGCGGTGGAGGTCGTCGTCGTGCATGGTTCACAAGGCTAGCGGCCAGCGTCCCACCAGATTGTCCAACGTTGGACAATTGAGCACGATGGACGACGACGCCCGCCGCTTCCTGGACAGCCACTTCCCCGGCCTGCGCTGGCCGGCCGCGCTGGCGCCGCTGCTGCGCAGCCGCCGGGTGGCGCGCGGCGCGGTGATCGTGCCGCAGGGCGCCAGCGGCCACCCGCTGTACGGCGTGCTGTCGGGGGCGCTGGAGATCCGCCTGCTGGCGGCGGATGGCGGGGTGTCGGTGATCGAGCATGTCGGGGCCGGCCAGCTCTTCGGCCTGACCAGCCTGGCCACCGGCGCGCCGTCCAGCTACGAGGCGGTGGCCGCCGCAGCCACGCGGCTGCTGTGCATCGACGCCGCCGTCTACGCGCTGCTGATGGACACGGTGCCCGGTTTCGGCCGCGCACTGCTGCGCGAGTTTGCGCGGCGCCACGACGGCACGGTGCAGCAGCTGGCCGCCGCCCGGCTGCAGGGCGGCATGGAGCGGCTGACGCTGGCCCTGGCCCAGCTGCGCCGCGAGCAGGCGCCCGCCCCCGACGGGCACGGCGCGGTGCCGCTGCGCACCACCCAGCAGGCACTGGCCGAGCTGGCCGGGCTCTCGCGCCAGCGCGTCAACACCCTGCTGTCTCAGTTGGAATCCCAGGGCCGCGTGCAGCGCCGCTATGGCACGCTCTGGCTGCTGCCCGACTGACCGCCCCATGCGCCGCCACTTCCTCACCAGCCTGCTCGCGATGAGCCTGCCCGCCCTGGCCCAGCCTGCCCCTGCACCCGCCCTGCCCCGCCCCAGCCACGGCCGGCTGGAGCGCCTGCCCACCATTGCCTCGCGCCACGTGGATGCGCGCCCGGTCGACGTCTGGCTGCCCGACGACTACGACGCCCGTGTCGCCCGCGGTGAGCGCTTCGCGGTGCTCTACCTGCACGACGGCCAGATGCAGTTCGACGCCGCCACCACCTGGAACCACCAGGCCTGGGCGATCGACCGCGCCGTCACCCGTCTGGTGGCCGAGGGCCAGATGCCGCCGGTGATCCTGGTGGCGGTGTGGAACAACGGCCGCTGGCGCCACAGCGAGTACCTGCCGCAGAAGTTCCTGCCGCACCTGCCCGAGGCCTTCCGCGCGCGCTTCGTCGCCGAGGCGCTGCACGGCCAGCCGCAGTCCGACGCCTACCTGCGCTTCCTGGTCGAGGAGCTCAAGCCGCTGATCGACGCCCGCTACGCCACCCACACCGGCCCTGCGCATACCGCGGTGATGGGCTCCAGCATGGGCGGGCTGATCTCGGTCTATGCGCTGTGCGAGTACCCCCAGGTCTTCGGCGCCGCGGCAGGCCTGTCCACCCACTGGATCGGCATCTTCCAGCCCAACGAGGACCTGCCCGGCGCGGCCCGTGCCTACCTGCGCGAGCACCTGCCCGACCCGGCCACGCACCGGCTGTACCAGGACCACGGCACGACCGAGCTGGACGCGCTGTACCCACCCTACCAGCCGCCGGTGGATGCGCTGGTGCGCGCGCGCGGCTACACCGACGCCAACTACCTGAGCCGGGTCTTCCCCGGCACCGGCCACAACGAAACCGCCTGGGCCGAGCGGGTGCACATCCCGTTGGCCTTCCTGTTCAGGCGCTGAGCGCCAGGCCCTGCCCCGCCGCCATCCGCCCCACCACCGCGGCCTGCGCAAAGCCGTGGCGGGCGAACACCGCCTGCACCGCGTCCAGCGCCTCCGGGGCGCAGGCCACCAGCAGGCCGCCGCTGGTCTGCGGGTCGGTCAGCAGCGCGCGGTCGACCTCGGCAAAGTTGGCGGGCAGGCTCACCTCGGCGCCGTAGCCGGCCCAGTTGCGGCCCGACGCGCCGGTGACGAAGCCCTGCTCAGCCAGCGCCCGCACGCCCGGGTGCAGCGGCACCGCGCGCCAGTCGATCTGCGCCTGCAGGCCGGCGCCGCGCGCCATCTCCAGGCCGTGGCCGGCCAGGCCGAAGCCGGTGACGTCGGTGATCGCGTGCACGCCGTCGATCTGCGCCAGGTCGGGGCCCGGGGTGTTCAGCGCGGTGGTGCTGGCGATCATGCGGGCGTAGCCCTCGGCGTCGAGCGCGCCCTTCTTCAGCGCCGCGCTCATCACGCCCACGCCCAGCGGCTTGCCCAGCACCAGCAGGTCGCCCTCGCGCGCGTCGGCGTTGCGCTTGACGCGCGCCGGGTGCACCAGGCCCAGCGCCACCAGGCCGTAGATGGCCTCGACCGAGTCGATCGTGTGGCCGCCGGCCACCGGAATGCCGGCGGCACGGCAGACGCTGGCGCCGCCTTCCAGGATGCGGCCGATGGTGGCGGTGCTGAGGCGGCCGATCGGCATGCCCACCAGCGCCAGCGCCAGGATCGGCCGGCCGCCCATCGCGTACACATCGCTGATCGCGTTGGTGGCGGCAATGCGGCCAAAGTCGAACGGGTCGTCGACGATGGGCATGAAGAAGTCGGTGGTGGCAATCAGCGCCTGCTCGTCGTTCAGGCGGTAGACGGCGGCGTCGTCCGCGGTCTCGATGCCCACCAGCAGCTCGGGCGGCAGCGGCATCGCTGCGGTGCCGCGCAGGATCTCGGACAGCACACCCGGAGCGATCTTGCAGCCGCAGCCCCCGCCGTGCGAGAGCGAGGTCAGGCGGGGTTCTTCCAGGGAGGTCGGGAGCATGTCGGTCATCGCGCGATTGTCCCGGATGGGCGTCAGCGCAGGTCGCGCGCCAGCCGCAGGCCGGTGAACTGCCAGCGCGCCTCGGCCGGGAAGAAGTTGCGGTAGCTGGCGCGGCCGTGGCCCCCGGGCGTGGCGAACGAGGCGCCGCGCAGCACCGACTGGTTGGCCATGAACTTGCCGTTGTATTCGCCCACCGCGCCGCCCCAAGGCCGGTAGCCGGGGTAGGCGGCATAGGCGCTGGCGGTCCATTGCCAGGCCTCGCCGAAGGCCTGGCGCAGGCCACCGTCGGCCCCGGCCGCACTGGCATGCAGCCACTGCGCAGCGGGGTCGCGCAGCGCGCGGCGTTCGGGGTCGGCGTGCAGGCGGCGCGCGGCGTGCTCCCACTCCTGCTCGGTGGGCAGGCGCAGCGGCAGGCCGGTCTGCGCGGCGGCCCAGCGGGTATAGGCATCGGCCTCAAACAGGTTCAGGTGCAGCACCGGCTCGGCGGGGTCGGGCTGCTGCACGCCATGCAGCGTGAACAGGCCGTCGCCGGGCGCCGGGCCCTCCCAGTACAGCGGGGCCTGGGCACCGCTGCGCTGCACCCAGGCCCAGCCGTCGGACAGCCACCAGCGCGGGCTGCGGTAGCCGCCATCGGTGATGAAGGCGGCGTACTCGGCCACGCTGACCAGGCGGTCGGCCAGCGCGTGCGGCGCCAGCCAGTGCGGGTGGCGCGGGTCCTCGTTGTCGAAGCCGAAGCCGGTGCCGTCGTGGCCGATGTCCACCCGGCCGCCGTCGCAGACCAGCCAGCCCATCGCCTGCTCGGCCGCCGTCGCGGGCCGCGGCGGCGCATCACGGTACGCCGGGCGCAGCGGGTTGGCCGACAGCAGGTGCTTCAGGTCGGTCAGCAGCAGTTCCTGGTGCTGCTGTTCGTGGTGCAGGCCCAGCTCGACCAGGCCGGCGCTGACGCGCTCGGGCTGCTGCAGCAGCAGCCGCGCCAGGCGCTCGTCCACCGCCGCGCGGTAGGCCCGCACCTCGGCCAGCCCGGGGCGGGTGATCAGGCCGCGCTCGGCGCGCGCATGCTGCGGGCCGATGGCCTGGTAGTAGCTGTTGAACAGCACGCGGTAGGCCGGGTGGTGGGGCCGGAAGCCAGGCTCGGCGGCTTCCAGCACCAGGGTCTCGAAGAACCAGGTGGTGTGCGCCAGGTGCCACTTGGCCGGGCTGGCGTCGGGCATGCTCTGCGCCTGCGCATCGGCCTCGCTGAGCGGCGCGGCCAGCGCCTCGGTCTGCGCGCGCACGGCGCGCAGGCGCTGCAGCAGCGTGGCGGCGTCGGCGGGAGACGGCGGTTCGGTGGACAGCGGCGGCACGCTCGGCCCGGTGGAAGCTCGATCGGCGGCCAGTATCACCGAAGCGCCTCGCCCAGCTGTAAGGAATCGCCCCGCTCGTGCGACAGAGGGGAATCACCGGCCGTCGGCCGGAGCTGTGTCCACCGATCGAAGGAGTCCCCATGATGAACCGCCGCTGGCTGCTGGGCAGCCTGTTCGCTGCCGCCCTGTCCACCCTGGCCCCGCTGGCCCAGGCGCTGGAGACCCTGCCCTACACCGCCCAGGCCCTGGCCGCGGCCCAGCAGGCCGGCCAGCCGGTGGCCCTGCACTTCCATGCCGACTGGTGCCCCACCTGCCGCCAGCAGACCACGGTGCTGAAGCAGCTGAAGGCCGACCCGGCGCTGAAGCTGACCGTGCTGGTCGTCAACTACGACAACGAGAAGGACCTGCGCAAGGCGCTGCAGGTGCGCACCCAGTCCACCGTCATCGTCTACCGCGGTGCCACCGAAAAGGCCCGCATCGCCGGCGAGACCGCGCCCGACAAGATCCGCGCCGCGCTGCAGGCCGCGCTCTGATTGGTCAGCGATGCTGTCCTTGCCTGAACTCGGCCTGAGCCTGGCCGCCGGCAGCCTGACCACACTCAGCCCCTGCGTGTTCCCACTGTTGCCCTTGGTGCTGGGCGGCGCGCTGCAGGCCAGTCGGCTGGCGCCGGTGGCGCTGGGCCTGGGCATGGCCAGCGCCTTTGCCGGCATCGGCATGCTGCTGGGCGCCGCGGGCCCGGCCCTGGGCCTGGATGGCGATGTGGTGCGGGTGGCCGGCGCCTGGCTGCTGATCGGCTTCGCGCTGGTGATGCTGATCCCCGCCTGGAACGAGCGCTTCACGCAGCTGATGGCGCCGCTGGCCAGTGGCGCCAATGCGGCTTCATCGCGCCTGTCGGGCGGCTCGCTGGCCAGCGCCTTCGGCCTGGGCGCCGTGCTGGGCCTGGTCTGGAGCCCCTGCTCCGGCCCGCTGCTGGCCTCGGCGCTGACGCTGGTGGCCAGCGAGGGCGGTGTGGCGCGCGGCGGCCTGATCCTGGGTGCCTTCGGCCTGGGGGCGGCGATCCCGCTGGTGGCGGTGGCTTATGCCTCGCGGGCCGGCTTCCAGCGCGTGCGCGGCTGGGTGCTGGGGCGCATCGGCCTGGTCAAGAACGCCTTTGCACTGCTGCTGGGCGGCATGGGCGTGCTGATCCTGACCGGCGGCGACAAGTGGCTGGAAGCCCGCGTCAACGCCTGGTTGCCCGAGGGCTGGCTGGCGCTGACGACGCTGTTCTGATCAAGCCGCCAGCACCACCGAGAACCAGCCTGCGTCGTCGCTACAGTGCTGGCAGCTGCGGTAGCCCGCGTCGTGCAGCAGCGCGTCGAACGCCTCGGGCGTCCACTTGTAGGAATGCTCGGTCAGCAGGCGCTCGCCGGCGGCGAAGCGGCGCTCGCCGCCGGGCCAGTGCACGGTGGTGGCGAGGCGGGCCTCGAGGTGCATCTCGATGCGCGAGGCGGCCGCGTCGTAGAAGGCCACGTGGCGCCAGTCGTCCAGCCGGAAGTTGCTGCCCAGCACCCGGTTCAGGTGGCGCAGCAGGTTCAGGTTGAAGGCCGCGGTCACGCCCAGCGCGTCGTCGTAGGCCGCTTCCAGCACCGGGATGGCCTTGACGCGGTCGACGCCGATCAGCAGCGCCCCGCCCTGGCTGAGCGCACGCGCCTCGCGCAGCAGGCGCAGCGCCTGCTCGGGCGCGAAGTTGCCGATGCTCGATCCTGGGTAGAAGACCAGCGACGGCCCGGCATCGGTGCCCAGCGCCTCGGGCGGCAGCGCCAGGCGGGCCGAGAAGTCCAGGCCCACGCCCACCAGTGCCAGCGCCGGGTGGGCCGGCTGCAGCGCCCGCAGCGCCTCGCGCAGGTAGTCGACCGAGATGTCCAGCGCCACAAAGCGCCGCGGCCGCAGCACCCCGAACAGCGACGCGGCCTTGCGGCAGCTGCCGGCGCCGGGCTCGATGATCACCGGCCGCGGGCCCAGGCGCGCGTGCACCGCCGCCGCGATCGCGGCGCCGTGGCGCTCGAAGATCGCCGCCTCGGTGCGGGTGGGGTAGTACTCGTCGAGCGCGGTGATCGCCTCGAAGAGGCGCGAGCCCAGCGCGTCGTAGAAGAACTTGGGCGACACCGCCGCCGGCTGCGCCAGCAGGCCCAGCGCGGCCTCGCGGGCCAGTGCGCCGGGATCGATCCGGTGCAGCTCCAGGAACAGCGGGCTCATCGGGCCGAGTCGCTGTCCGGGCGGTCCGCTCAGAGCGCCGCTTCGATGTCGGTGGCGATCTTCTCGGGGGTGTCCTGCGGCGCGTAGCGCGCCAGCACCGCGCCGTCCCGGCCGATCAGGAACTTGGTGAAGTTCCACTTGATGGCCTCGCTGCCCAGCAGGCCCGGCTTGGCCTTCTTCAGGTACTGCCACAGCGGGTGCGCGCCGCTGCCGTTGACCTCGACCTTGGCCATCATCGGGAAGCTGACACCGTAGTTCAGCTCGCAGAAGGACGAGATCTCGTCATTGCTGCCCGGGTCCTGACCGCCGAACTCGTTGCTGGGAAAGCCCAGCACCGTCAGGCCCCGCTCGCCGTAGCGCTCCCACAGCGCCTGCAGGCCCTTGAACTGCGGCGTGAAGCCGCAGGCGCTGGCGGTGTTGACGATCAGCAGCACGCGGCCGCGGTAGTCGGCCAGCTTCACCGGCTTGCCGTTGATGTCGGTGGCGTCGAAGTCGTAGAGGCTGGGCATGTCGCGCTCCGCAGGGCAGGGCCCCGATGCTAGCGCCGAAGCCAAATCCCCGTCAGGGCCGCAGCGCCGCCAGCGCCGCCGCGCCCAGGATCAGGCCACCGCCGATCAGCAGTTGCGGCGTCAGCACGCCGGCGCCCAGCAGCAGCGCCGAGCCGCTGGCCCACAGCACCTCGGTCAGCATGATCACCGCGGTCACGTTGGCCTTCAGGCGCGACACGCCGTACTGCAGCGCCAGGTTGCTGGCCAGGAAAACGCCGCCCATCGCCACCGCGCCAGCCAGCCAGGGGCCCGGCGGCGGCGGCGGCGGGGCCTGCAGCGTCAGCGCCAGCACGGTGGAGACCAGGCAGCCGCCGACGAACATCGCCAGGCCGCGGCCGCCGCCACTGCGGTGCGCCTCGCGCCGCAGCAGGATGTTGTTGACCGCGAAACTGAAGCCGCCCAGCAGACCCAGCAGGTCGACCGGCGCCACCGCCAGCGCGCGGCCGGGCTCGGTGGGCCACAGCACGGTGGCCGCGCCGGCCAGCCCCAGGGCCACGCGCAGCACTGCGCTGCGCGTGATCGGCTCATGCAGCACCAGGCGCGCCAGCACCACCGCCCACAGCGGCATCACGTAGAACAGCAGGATCACCCGCACCACGTCGCCCGCGGTGACGCCCCAGTTGAAGCTGGCGTTGGTGGTGCCGGCCGCCAGCAGGATGCCCCACAGCGGCGGCGAGCCGGCCAGCTCGCGCCAGGCCCCGGGGCTGCGCCAGCTGATCGCGGCCGACGCGACGGCAAAGATGATGGCGGTGGCCCACAGCGGGTGCAGACCGGCGTCGTGCAGCTGGCGCATCGGCCACCACGACAGGCCCCAGGTCATGGCATTGAACAGCAGCCCGCCGACGGCGGCGGGCTGGAGCGCACCGTGCGGCACTGTCAGAGCTGCCGCTCGCGCTGGCGGCGGCGCCACCAGACCACGCCCACGACCACGAGCACCACGCCCAGCAGACCGAAGATGCCGTACTGGAAGTTGTGCACCATGCGCCACATCCAGTCCCAGTTGCGCGCCCCGAAATAGCCCAGGTAGACCCAGATCGGCACGCTGATCAGCGCGGCCAGGCCGTCCATCAGGAACCAGGTGCCGAAGCCCACGCGGTGGCTCATGCCGGCGGTGAAGAACACCGGCGTGCGCAGCCCGGGCAGGAAGCGGGCGACGAACATCACCCAGCGGCCGTACTTGGCGAAGGCGCGCTGCGCCAGCTCGAAGCGCTCGGGCGTCAGCACGCGGCGGAAGAAGGGCCAGCGCATCACCTTGGCGCCCTGGAAGCGGCCGACGGTGAAGACCAGGCCGTCGCCGATCAGCACGCCGGCCATGCCCACCGCGAACATCGTGTGGGGGTCGGCATAGCCCAGGCCGGCGATCACGCCGCCGGTCACCAGGGTCACGTCCTCAGGCACGGGAACACCGAAGCCGCAGATCAGCAGCATGGTGAAAACCGCCAGGTAGCCGTATTCGGTGAAGAGGGGAAGCAGCGCGTTGAAGACGTCCATGGCGGCGGTGGCGTCGACCCCGCGCGGGCGGCCGCTGCAAGACGGCCAGCGGCCCGGCAGGCGGGCCGGAAACCGCGAATTTACCCCAGCCGGGGCACCAGCCGGGTGCGCCAGACCCGCACCGAACCGAGGAAATCACGCCCCACCCTCTGGCACACTGCCCGGCGCCCCCCTGTCCCGACACCCCTTTTTTCCCCGCCCGGCCATGCCCCGCCCGATCGAAGCCCTCGTCCACACCGCCGCCCTGGCCCACAACCTGGCCCGCGCCCGCGAACAGGCCGGCGATGCCCGCGTCTGGGCGGTGGTCAAGGCCAATGCCTACGGTCACGGCATCGAGCGCGCCTTCGAGGGCCTGCGCGCCGCCGACGGTTTCGCGCTGCTGGATCTGGCCGAGGCCGAGCGCCTGCGCGCGCTGGACTGGCGCGGCCCGATCCTGCTGCTCGAAGGCGTGTTCGAGCCGCGCGACCTGGAGCTGTGCTCGCGCCTGAACCTGTGGCATGCGGTGCACTGCGAGCAGCAGATCGACTGGCTGGCCGCGCACAAGACCCACCAGCCGCACCGGGTGTTCCTGAAGCTCAACAGCGGCATGAACCGCCTGGGCTTCACGCCGCGCGCCTTCCGCGCCGCCTGGGCGCGCCTGAATGCGCTGCCGCAGGTGGACGAGGTCTCGCTGATGACCCACTTCTCGGACGCCGATGCCAGCCGCCACGGCGGCGACGGCATCGCCCACCAGCTGGCCGCCTGGGACGAGGCCACCCATGACCTGCCCGGCGAGCGCAGCCTGGCCAACAGCGCCGCCACGCTGCGCCACCTGGAACGTGCCGGCGTGCGCGCCGACTGGGTGCGCGCCGGCATCATGAGCTACGGCGGCGTGCCCGATTACCCCGAGCACGACGCCGCCCACTGGCGCCTGCAGCCGGCGATGACGCTGCGCTCGCGCCTGATCGGCATCCAGCACCTGCAGCCGGGCGACACGGTGGGCTACGGCAGCGCCTTCACCGCCGAGGTGCCGATGCGCATCGGCATCGTCGCCTGCGGCTACGCCGACGGCTACCCGCGCCATGCCGGCACCGGCACGCCGGTGCTGGTCGACGGGCTGCGCACCCGCAGCATCGGCCGGGTGTCGATGGACATGCTGGCGGTGGACCTGGAGCCGGTGCCGGCGGCGCAGCTCGGCAGCGAAGTGACGCTGTGGGGCCAGGGCCCGCGCGGCACGCGGCTGGACATCGACGAGGTGGCGCGCGCCGCCGGCACCATCGGCTACGAGCTGATGTGCGCAGTCGCGCCGCGCGTGCCCATCCACGCCGAGCCGCTCTGAGGCGCGCGCAGCGATGGCGCGCCGGCCCTGGCACCGCGACCCCGACGGCTTCGAGCAGGCCACCCGCGCCGACCTGCAGCAGCGCCGCTGGCTGCGCCTGCATGTGCTGCTGCTGGCGGCGCTGACCACCGCGCTGTGCTGGGGCGTGTCGGCGCTGCTGCGGCGCGCCGGGGTCGAGTCGCTGGCCTGGCGGCCGCTGGCCGCGGTGCTGCTGACCTGGCCGCTGTACCTGGGGCTGCTGTGGGCCTGGGGGCGCTGGCTGCTGTCGCGCGACAGCGCCGACCTGGGCGATCTGGTGGACGGCGCCGACCTGGTCGATGGTGCCGCCGACCTGGTGGCTGCGGGCGCCCGTGCGGCCGGCCGCGGCCTGCCGCGGGTACCGGGCAGCGCGGTGTCCGAAGCGGCCGACGACGCGGCCTCCGGCGCCCTCGATGCGCTGGGCACGCTGGGCGAGGCCGACGAGGCCGTGCCGCTGCTGGTGGTCGTCGGCGTGGCGCTGTCACTGGCCGCAGCGCTGGGCTTCGCGGTCTTCGGCCTGTTCGGCGTGGACGTGCTGCTGGGCGTGGCGGTGGAGCTGGCCTTCGCCTCGATGGGGGGTGCGCTGGCCTGGCGCGCCCGGCGCGAGGGCTGGCTGATGCACGCGCTGCGCCGCACCACCGCCCCGATGCTGGGCCTGGCCGGGGGTGTGGCCGTGGCCGGCGCCCTGCTGCATCACTGGCTGCCCCAGGCGCGCACGCTGCCCGAGGCGCTGCGCCTGCTGCTGGGCTGAGCAGGATTTGGCGCCCCAGTCGCCCTGGCGCCACTGCCGCGCCGGGTCTGCCGCAAGGCGATGTCGATCGTTTTCACGCCGCTCGCCCGGCCCGCTAGGGTGTCGGGTTGAACATCGCAAGGCGAGGACAACACGATGACGAACATCCTGATGACGCTGCTGGTGGGGCTGGTGGTGGGCGCGGTGGCGCGCCTGCTGCTGCCCGGCGACCAGCGCATGGGCTGGATCATGACCAGCCTGCTGGGCGTGGCGGGCTCCTTCCTGGCCAGCTTTGCCGGTCAGGTGGCGGGCTTTTACGTGGCCGGGGACAAGGCCGGCTGGATCGCTTCGGTGCTGGGCGCGATGGTGCTGCTGTTCGTGGTCTCGCGGCTGCAGGGCGCCGGCAACGACCAGGCCTGACACTTACCGCTGGCCGGCGCGGCCAGGTCAGACGCTCAGCGCGGCAGTTGCGCCGCGTGGTCCAGCCACTGCCCCAGTGCCTGCACCAGGTCGGAGCGGCTGAAGGAGCAGCTCTCCTCGCCCAGCATCACCGCGGTGTCCAGCGGCTGCAGCAGCCGCTCCAGCACCTGCGCATAGCGCTGCGGCAGGCCGTTCCACTGCAGCGCCGCCAGCCGAAAGCGTGCGCACACGGCCTCGGGGCTGATCTCGCCGGCGTCCAGCTGACTCAGCGTCAGGCGCAGGTGGTGGATGGTGGCGTCAAGGTCGTTCATCGGTGTGGCGCGCGAAACAGGCGCCCCAGGGCAGCGCACTTCCGGCCATTGTGCCGCGCCCGGGCGCGCTGAAATAGCGCCGGGTGCAGCCCCCGCCGGGGGACCGGGCACCCACCCTACCCGGAGCATCCGATGAGCATCAGCAGCATCCAGGGCGGCCGCACCGCCATGATCACCGAAGGCGACCGCGTCAAGCCCGGCCGCCAGCAGGCCCGCGAGGCCCTGGCCGAGGCGCTGGCCAGCGGCAACCTCGACGCCGCGCGCAGCGCCTTCGGGCAGCTCAGCGAGGCCGCCGCCGACGACCGCGTTCGGCGCACCGATGGCCCCTTCGCCCGCCTGCAGGCCGCGCTGGCTGGTGGCGACCTGCAGGCCGCCAGCACGGCCTTCGAGCAGATGGTCACCAAGCAGCGCAAGGACCCGGGCACCGAGAAGGCCACCAGCCGCCCGCTGGCCCAGGAGGGCACGCTGGGCCGCCACATCGACCTCAGCGCCTGACCCCCCCACGCCGGTCACGGAACCGGCGGCGCAGGACGGGATCCATCCGGGTCGGCCGCGCGGGCGTATGCTCGCCGGCACCGATCAGGAGACCCCACCCATGCCTTGTTTCGATCGCCGCCAGCTCCTCGCGGGCCTGGCCGGCGCCCCGCTGGCCAGCCTGGCCGGCGGCTCCGCCCTGGCGGCCACCCCGCTGGCCGTGCCCCCCCTGCCTCTGCGACAGCGCCGCCTGGCCAATGGCCTGCAGGTCATCAGCCTGCGCGCCGGTGGCGTGGGCACGGTGGCGATCAATGTCTGGTACCGCGTCGGCGGCAAGGACGACCCCGAGGGCCGCTCGGGCTTCGCCCACCTGTTCGAGCACCTGATGTTCAAGGGCTCGGCGCACATGCTGCCCGAGCAGTTCGACCGCCTGACCGAGGACGTCGGCGGCGAGAACAACGCCTTCACCGCCGAGGACGTCACCGCCTACCACGCGGTCGTGCCCTCGCACCACCTGGAGCGCATCTTGTGGGCCGAGGCCGACCGCCTGGCCAGCCTGCGCCTGGACGAGGCCAACTTCCGCAGCGAGCGCGCGGTGGTGCAGGAGGAGTTCCGCCAGCGCGTGCTGGCCGAGCCCTACGGCCGGCTGTTCAACGCGATCCCGGCTGCGGCCTACCAGCGCCACCCCTACCGGCGCCCGGTGATCGGCAGCATCGAGGACCTGGACGCCGCCACGCTGGACGACGTGCGCCGCTTCCACGCCACCTACTACCGGCCGGACAACGCGGTGCTGATCGTCACCGGCGACTTCGATCCGGCGCAGCTCGATGCCTGGGTCGACCGCTACTTCGCCCCGATCGCCCGTCCCGCCACCCCGGTGCCGCGCGTCGACGTGGCCGAGCCGGTCTGGCGCAGCAGCCGCCGCCAGGCCGTCACCGGCCCCAGCGTGCCGCTGCCGGCGGTGGTGGCGATCTGGCAGGGCCCGAAGGCCGGCCACCCGGACGTGGCGGCACTGTCGGTGACCCAGGCGCTGCTGTCCTCGGGTGAATCGTCGCGGCTGAACCAGTCGCTGGTCTACCGCCAGCGCATCGCCCAGGCCGCCGCCTTCCAGGCCGACCCGCACACCGACGCCGGCGCGATCTTCGCCTACGCCATTGCCGCCGGCCGCAGCACGCCGCAGCAGCTGCTGCCGCCGCTGCTGGCCGAGCTGCGCCGCCTGGCCCAGGGCCCGATCCCGGCCGAGGAGCTCGACAAGGTCAAGACGCAGATGCTCACCGCCTCGCTCGGCGCGCGCCAGAGCGCCCAGGGCCTGGCCGAAGCCATCGGCTGGGCGGTGATCCACCGCAACGACCCCGAGGCCATCAACCGCGAGCTGGCCGAACTGCAGGCCGTCACCGCGGCCGATGTGCAGCGCGTGCTGCGCCAGTACGTGCTGGGCCGCCCCAGCACGGTGCTGCACTACACCCAGGGCCGCAGCGCGCGGCCCCGCACCCCGACCCGCCAGGAGAGCCGCTGATGTCCCCCGCCTTGCCACAGCGCCTGCCCCAGCGTCTGCGCCGCGCCACGCTGCTGGCCAGCCTGGTGCTGGCCACCCTGCCCGCCGCCGCCACCCCGGGGGTCGACGAGCCCCCGGTGCCCGGCACGCCCCCGGTGCTGGCCCTGCCCGACATCCATGAAGACCGCCTGCCCAACGGCCTGCGCCTGGTGGTGGTGCCGCGCCACTCGGTGCCGCTGGTCAGCGTGGTGCTGCACCTGGCGCCCGGCAGCAGCGCCGAGCCCGCTGGCCGCGCCGGCCTGAGCAGCCTGACCGCGCAGCTGCGCCTGAAGGGCGCGCGTGTCGGCGGCCAGGCCCTGGGCGCCAGCGCGCTGGCGCAGCGCGCCGAGGCGCTGGGTGGCGCGCTGGAGGCCGGTGCCGGCCGCGGCGGCCTGAGCACCAGCATGACCGTGGTCACGCCCCACCTGCCCGAGGCGCTGACCCTGGTGGCCGCGGTGGTGCGCGAGCCGCTGCTGGCCGCCGACGAGCTCGAACGCCTGAAGGCCCAGACCCTGGACGGTCTGAAGATCCCGCTGGCCGATCCGATGCAGCTGGCCAACCTGGCCGCCACCCAGGGCGCCTGGGGCGCGTCGGTGTTCGGCAGCCAGGCCACGCCGGCCAGTGTCGGCCGCATCACGCTGGACGACATCCGCGAGCTGCAGCGCCGACTGGCCCAGCCGCAGCAGGCCACGCTGGTGATGGTGGGCGACATCACGCCCGAGCAGGCGCGCCGCCTGGCCCAGCAGACGCTGGGCGACTGGCGCGGCACCGACACGGCGCCGCCGCAGGCCCGGCGCGAGCCGCCTGCGCCGCAGACGCCGCGCACCGTGCTGGTCAACCTGCCCGGCGCCGGGCAGAGCGGCGTGGTGGTCACCGCGCCCGGCGTGGCCGTCGATGCCCCCGATCGCCGCGCGGCCCAGCTGGCCACCGCGGTGCTGGGCGGCGGCTACTCGGCCCGGCTGGGCGCCGAGCTGCGCATCAAGCGTGGCCTGACCTACGGCGCCACCGCCATGCACGACAGCCAGGCCAGCGGCGGCATCCTCAAGGCCGCCGCGCAGACCAAGCCCACCACCGCCGCCGAGCTGGCCCAGGTGACGATGGACGAGATGCAGCGCCTGGGCCGCGAAGCCCCCGCTGCCGACGAGCTGGCGGCGCGCAAGGCCTCGCTGATCGGCGGCTTCTCGCGCCAGTTCGACACCACCGGCGGCATCGCCGGCATCGTCCTGGGCGAGATCGAGCGCGGCCGCCCGCTGGCCCAGCTGCGCCAGGTGGTGCCCGAGATCGAGGCCGTCAGCGCCGAGCAGGTGCGCGACTACGCCGCCCGCCACTGGCGCGCCGATCAGCTGCGCACCGTGATCGTCGGCGACGTGGCCGCCAGCGGCCCCACGCTGAAGGCGCTGGATCCGCAGGCGCTGAGCATCGAGGCCAGCGCGCTGGACCTGGAGTCGCCCACGCTCAAGCGTTGACGCCGCCGTCGGGGCCGCTATCATCGCGGCCCCGGTCGGCAGTTCACCGAGGCGTTGCCGCGCAGCCCGTCTGCGAGCTGAACCTGCCCTGATTCCACCGCCTGTTGTTCACCCCTTGTCTGGTGTGCACCGCGGCTGCAAGTCGGCAACCCCAGCCGGCGCGGGCCTGACTCGCGCCACTCCCCGGTGCATGCAGGAGACATGCATGAACACGGACACCTCCCTTCCCGCGCGGCGAACTGAGCGCCAGCGCGTGCCCCTGCACAGCCCCGACCTGTCGGGCTTTGCCAAGGCGCTGCGGCGCCAGCTGGTCGGCCACCACGCCGAGCACGCCGAGCCGCCCAGCCACACCCAGCTGCTGCAGATGCTGGCCCACGCCGCCGGCCACCGCAACTGGCAGGCGATGCGCGCGCTGGCGCCGATGCTGGCCCCCGAGCCGCCCGCCGAGGCGCCGCCGGTGGTGGACGACGCGCCCGATACCCCGGCCGCGCCGCTCAGCGCCGCCGCGGCCAAGGCCCTGACCCAGTTCGACGACTGGGGCCGGCTGACCCGCTGGCCGCACAAGCACAGCGTGCAGCGGCTGGCGATGTGGGTGCTGTGGACCCGCTTCGACACCGGCCGGCGCTACACCGAGCGCGAGGTCAACGAACTGCTCAAGGCCTGGACCATCTACGGCGACCACGTCACCCCGCGGCGCGAGCTGATCAACATGGGCCTGCTGGCGCGTGAGGACGACTGCTCGGCCTACTGGAAGCAGCCGCAGCGCCCCGGCGACGAGGTGCAGGCGCTGCTGCAGGCGCTGCGCGAGCGCAGCCGGCGCGGCCTGCGCCTGCCGCGCTGAGCGACCGGCCTGGCGGGAGCGGCGACAATCGCCGCTCCCGTCGTTCCACCGCTGCACTGCGCCACCATGCCCGTCACCCGCGTCCTCACCGGCATCACCACCACCGGCACCCTGCACCTGGGCAACTATGTGGGCGCCGTGCGTCCCTGCATCGAGGCCAGCCGGCGCGCCGACGTCGACAGCTTCTTCTTCATGGCCGACTACCATGCGCTGATCAAGTGCGACGAGCCGGCCCGCATCGAGGCCAGCCGCCTGCAGATCGCCGCCACCTGGATCGCCGCCGGCCTGGACACCGACCGCGCCACCTTCTACCGCCAGAGCGACATCCCCGAGATCCCCGAGCTGACCTGGCTGCTGACCTGCGTCACCGGCAAGGGCCAGATGAACCGCGCCCACGCCTACAAGGCCGCCACCGACGCCAACACCGCCGCCGGCGAGGACGCCGACGCCGGCATCACGATGGGCCTGTACTGCTACCCCATCCTGATGGCTGCCGACATCCTGATGTTCAACGCCCATGTGGTGCCGGTGGGCAAGGACCAGGTCCAGCACATCGAGATGGCGCGCGACGTGGCGCAGCGCTTCAACCACCTCTACGGCGCCGCCATCGGGCGCGAGTTCTTCGTGCTGCCCGAGGCGCAGATCGACGCCGAGATGGAGCTGCTGCCCGGCCTGGACGGCCGCAAGATGAGCAAGAGCTACGACAACGTCATCCCGCTGTTCGAGGGCGGCGAGAAGGCGCTGCGCGACGCCATTGCCCGCATCGTCACCGACAGCCGCCTGCCCGGCGAGCCCAAGGAGCCCGAGGGCACCGCGCTGATCCAGATCTTCGACGCCTTCGCCACGCCCGAGGAGCGCGCCGCCTTCCGCGCCGAGCTGCGCGCCGGCCTGGCCTGGGGCGAGGCCAAGCAGCGCCTGTTCGAGCAGATCAACCGCCAGATTGCGCCGATGCGCGCCCGCTACGACGCGCTGATGGCCGAGCCCGAGAAGATCGAGGCCATCCTGCAGGCCGGCGCCGCCAAGGCGCGCGCCATCGCCCGCCCGCTGCTGGACGAGCTGCGCCACGCGGTGGGCCTGCGCCGCTTCCAGGCGCTGGCCGCGCCGGTGGACACCGCGGCCAAGCCCAAGGTCCAGCTGCCGGTGTTCAAGCAGTACCGCGAGGCCGACAACCGCTTCTACTTCAAGCTCAGCGCCCACGACGGCCGGGTGCTGCTGCAGAGCCAGGGCTTTGACGGCGGCCGCGACGCCGGCGCCTGGGTCAAGCGCCTGAAGACCGAGGGCGCCGCCGCGCTGGACGGCGCGCCGGTGGCGCTGGGCGAGGGCGTGTCGCCCGACGAGGTGGCCCAGGCGCTGGCCGCGCTGGTCGCCGCCGAGCAGGCCTGAGGGCCCGGCCGCCGGCAGGCGGCGTGAAGCAGTTCACGGTCGAGGGACCGCCGGCTTATTCGCTGCGCTGCGGCGCCGATAGCCCATAGGCCCCCAGGCGGGGGTGCGCCTGCGCGCGTCCGCGCAGGCGCCTGTCCAGCCCGAAAGACCTGCCGTGACGACCAGCACCGCCTTCACCACCCCGGAAGACACCCCGTTCGTGCTCGATGCCAGCCTGCTGGGCTGGCCGCAGACCGAGGACGCGATCACCCTGCACATCGCCGCGCTGAACCTGCGCGGCGAGCTCTACAACGGCGACGAGTTCCTGCAACCGGGCTCGGACATCCCGCTGGCCGACGTGCTGGCCGGGCGCGTGCGCTTCGTGCCCGAGGCGAACGACAACGGTGACCGCCTGTCGCTGACCCTGCAGTGGCTGGATGCCAGCGGCACCGCGGTGGCCGACGGCACGGTGCAAGGCACCGTCACCCCGGTGGACGACGCGCCCGCGTTTGGCGAGTTCGGCGGCCAGGGCGTGCTGATGCTGGCCCAGCATGGCCACGATGAATGGGCCACCGGTGCCCAGCTGCTGAGCGACGGCTCGCTGGTGCTGGGTGGCCACCAGCGCAACCTGGCCGGCTTTGACTTCCGCGCCTGGCGGGTGGACGCCGACGGCCGCCCTGCCGCCGACTGGGCCGATCGCGGCACCACCACCGTGGACGCGCTGCCCTTCTCGGTCGACCAGGCCAATGCGGTACTGGTGCTGGACGACGGCCGCACCCTGCTGGGCGGCTTCGTGGGCGACGGCTGGCGCTACGAGTTCGCGGTGCTGTGCCTGAACGCCGATGGCAGCCGCGACAGCAGCTTCGGCGACAACGGTCTGGTGCGCGTGCCCCTGGGCGCGGGCGACGCCTACGGCAGCAACCTGGTGCAACTGGCCGACGGCCGCATCGTGCTGGGCGGCTGGTCGGCCGACCACAACGGCGCCAGCCTGCTGTGCCTGAACGCCGATGGCAGCATCGCCACCGGGTTCGGCGGCAACGGCAACGGCACGCTGGACGTGCCGCGCATCGACACCGCCGAGGGCCTGCGCGGCCTGGTGGCCAGCGCCGACGGCGGCCTGATCCTCGACTGCAGCGGCTGGACCGAAGGCATGCAGGGCACCCACCGCGTGCTGACCAAGCTGGACGCCAGCGGCGCGCTCGACCTGACCTGGGGCATCGACGGCAAGGTGGTCCTGCCGCTGCGGATGCCGCAGCCCGGCGACCACAGCCTGGTGCAGATGGCCGACGGCTCGCTGCTGATGTGCGGCTTCACGATGGTCGATGGCCATCCCCGCGGCACCGTGCTGCGCCTGCATGCCGACGGCAGCCTCGACACCAGCTTCGGCCAGGACGGCATGGTCGTGCTCGACACCGGCCTGACCGAATCCACCGCCATGCACCTGGCCGTGCTGGCCGACGGCGGCGTCGTGGTGGTGGGCCACGGCGGCACGCTGCTGGACGGCGCCGACGCCGACAGCTTCGCCATCCGGCTGGGCGCGGACGGCAGCCTGGACACCCAGTTCGGCAACGGCGGCGTGGCGCTGCTGCCGGTCAGCAGCGGCCAGGACATCGCCCGCCAGGTGCTGGTGGATGCGCAGGGCCGGGTGCTGATCGTCGGCGACGCGGTCAATGGCGACAACCGCGACAGCTTCGTCGTGCGCCTGCTGGCCGACGGCCAGCTTGACGCCAGCTTTGCCGACACCACCGCCCACTGGCATGTCGGCGACGCGCCGGTGGCCATCGGCCGCTTCGTCGCGCTGCACGACGCCGACCTGGCGGCCCTCAATGGCGAGCAGGGCAACTACGGCGGCTGCACCCTGACCCTGAGCCGCCTGGGCGGCGCCGACCCCGGCGACCAGTTCGCCGTGGCCGCCAACGACGCCGGCCTGCCGGTGGTGGACCTGAGCGGCTGCACCTGGACCCAGGGCGGCGGCACCGTGCAGATCACGCTGGCGCCCGGCTTCACGCAGGCCCAGCTCGATGCGCTGCTGGCCGCGCTGACCTTCCAGCCGGCCGATGGCACGGCTGCCGGCCAGATCGGCCTGCAGTGGAGTTTCAGCGGCGCCGAGCCGGACGCGGTGCCGGTGACCCATGTGACGATGGTGGACGTCCAGCCCTCGCTGACCGCCGGCCTGGGCGTGGACCTCAACGGCCAGAACCCGGGCACGCTGTCCTACTACGACTTCGGGCCGCACCTGGCCTGGGCGGTGGACGGCGGCTTCGTGCCAGGCCAGCCCAACCCCTTCTGGAACGCGCACATCGGCCTGGACGCCGGCATCTCGTCGATCCTGATCCACACCGACCGCGCCGCCACCAACCTGGACGTGTCGCTGCAATGGCGCCTGGGCTGGGACTCGGTGGACCCCGTCACCGGTGAGCTGCAGCACGACGCCCCCACGCTGGCCTATGCCAGCGCCCAGGACCCGGTGGACTTCACGCTGTGGATCGACGGCCAGAGCGTGGCCCTGCGCGCCAGCAGCGTCGAGGGCGTGGCCGAGGACGGCCAGCCGACCTGGGACCTGCGCATCGACAGCGCCGACGGCAGCGCGCTGGACAGCGCCACGATGCAGGCGGTGCTGCAGCAGATCGGCGTGTCCTATGTGCCGGGGGTGGACCAGCCCTCGCACGCCAGCGTGATCCGCTGGACGGTGTCGATCTCGGCCGACGGCCAGACCTGGGTGGGCGCCGCGGGCGACCAGGCCGGCACGGTGCAGATCGGCATGACCGACCAGGCACCCACACTGATCGCCGCCTTCCACCAGGGCGACCAGGTCAACCTGCACTTCGACACGCCCAACTGGCAGGGCCTGGACAGCCTGCCCAACACCGCGTCCAACGGCTGGCGCGCCGACATGGGCCAGCCCGACCCCTCGCTGTTCACCGTCAGCGTCACGGTGAACGGCCAGACCGAGACCTACGGCGTGCTCAAGGCCGAGATGAACCGCGGCGTGCTGCTGACACTGGACCGCAGCATCCCCGACAACGCCCAGGTCAGCGTCAGCTACCACCCGCCGGCCACCGACCAGGGTGGTCAGGTGGTGCAGGACTGGGTGGGCAACGACGCGCCCGCGGGTGAGGTGGCCTCGCAGCACTACACTGGTCTGCAGTTCGAGGCGCTGGACGGCGCCGCGCGCGGCCTGTCCGGCGGCATGCTCGATGCGCTGCGCGGCTACGCCAGCGCCGATCCGGCCTTCGCCAATTTCGACCAGGCCGGCCAGGTGGTGGCCGAGGCCGACGGTACGCTGACCATCCAGTTCCGCCCCTCGACGCTGGTGGCCAATCCGAACTTCGATGCCAACGCCACCGAAGGGCTGGACAGCCACGCCTTCATGAATGCCCAACTGACGGTGCAGATCGTGCAGTGGGAAGGCATGGGTTGGCACCTGGGCGACTCGGTGATGATGTCCGACCTGTTCTCGCCGGCCCTGGGCATCCAGGCGCTGTCGAACACCGTGTCCTGGCTGGTCGGCGACAGCGCCGACAACGCCACCGACACCCTCGACTTCCTGCGCATCAGCAGCCCCGAGGGCGGCAGCTTCTCGCTGTGGGCCTCGATGAACGAAGCCACCTTCTGGGGCAATGACGTGATGGCCGGCAGCACCGGCAACGACAGCCTGATGGGCTACCAGGGCCAGGACACGATCGACGGCGGGGCTGGCCGCGACTCGATCGACGGCGGCCTGGGCCACGACCAGATTGACGGCGGCGCCGACAACGACCTGCTGATCGGCAACGCCGGCGACGACGTGCTGCAGGGCGGCGCCGGCGGCGACACCCTGCTGGGCGGCGCGGGCGACGACTACATCGACGGCGGCGTGGTCAGCGACCGCATCAACTACACCGACGGCAACGCGCTGAGCTATTCGGGCGTCAACGCCGCGCTGACGATCGACCTCAGCGGCCTGACCGGCAACGGCAGCACCGGCAGCGGCACGGTGACCAGCGCCGACGGCAGCGTCGGCACCGACACCGTGGTGAACGTCAACTTCATCACCGCCGGCAACGGCAACGACGTGATGATCGGCAGCGCCGCCGAGCAGTTCGAGATGTTCTACGGCGGCGTCGGCAACGACACCATCGATGGCGGCCAGGTCAGCGATTTCGGCAACAACCGCCTGAACTACCTCGGCGCCCGCGCCGGTGTCACCGTGGACCTGGCCACCGGCCGCGCCGACACCCGGGATGACACGGTGAGCGGCAACGCCGGCCACGACCAGTTCACCAACATCAACCAGGTGCGCGCCTCGGCCTACGCCGACGTGCTGCTGGGCAGCGACGCCACCGCCTACACCGAGTCCTTCGAGGGGATGCAGGGCGACGACACGATCGACGGCCGCGGTGGCTTCGACATCGTCAGGTACGACGCCCCATCGACCACCAGCGCGGTCACGGTGGATCTGGCGGCGGGCACGGCCCAGGGCAGCTTCATGGGCACCGACACGCTGCTCAACATCGAGGGCGCCTTCGGCACCAGCTTCGATGATGTGCTGCTCGGCGGCGCCACGGCCAACGGCACCGACTACAGCAACAGCGGCAAGAAGGAGGTGCTGCGCGGCGGCGCCGGCAACGACACGATCGACGGTGGCGCCGGTTTCGACCGCGCCGACTACGCCAGCAGCACCAGCGGCGTCGAGGTCCACCTCAGCTGGGATGCGCAGACGGCCACGCTGGGTGGCTGGGCCCAGGACGGCCTGGGCGGCACGGATGAGCTGCGCAACATCGAGCAGGTGCGCGGCTCCGACTTCAACGACCTGATCGTCGGCTCCGACCGCGACACCAAGGCGGTGGATGGCCACTTCGAGCTGCTGGAAGGCCGCGCCGGCAACGACACGATCGACGGCGGCGCCGGCTTCGACATCGCCGACTACGGCACCGCCCGCCAGGGCGTGGTGGCCAGCCTGGCCACCGGCCGCGTCAGCCAGGACGGCTACGGAAACCAGGACCAGTTGCTGCGCATCGAGGGCCTGCGCGGCTCCAACTACGCTGACCTGCTGACCGGCAGCCTGCGCTCGGGCGAGTACCTCGAAGGCGGGGCCGGCAACGACACGCTGGATGGTGGCGCCGGCAGCGACCGCCTGAACGGCGGCATTGGCGACGACACCTATGTGGTCGACCAGGCCGGCGACATCGTCACCGAAGCCGCCAGCCAGGGCACCGACACCGTGCGCAGCGCGGTCAACTACACGCTGGGCGCCAACCTGGAGCGGCTGCAGCTGGCCTCGGGCACGCTGGCGCTCAGCGGCACCGGCAACAGCCTGGCCAACACGCTGCTGGGCAACAGCGGCGCCAACCTGCTGGACGGCAGCACCGGCGCCGACACCATGAGCGGCTACGCCGGCGACGACATCTACGTGGTTGACCAGGCCGGCGACGTCGTCACCGAAAGCGTCAGCCAGGGCACCGACACCGTGCGCAGCGCGATCAGCTACACGCTGGGCAGCAACCTGGAGAACCTGGCGCTGCTGGGCAGCGCCGCGATCAACGCCACCGGCAACAGCGCGGCCAACCTGCTGAGTGGCAACAGCGGCGCCAACCTGCTGGACGGCAAGGCCGGTGCCGACACCCTGGACGGCGGTGCCGGCGACGACACCTACGTCGTCGATCAGGTCGGTGACGTGGTCACCGAAGGCAGCGCCACCTACGGCATCGACACCGTGCAGTCCAGCGTCAGCTGGACCCTGGGCAACCACCTGGAGAACCTGGTGCTGCTGGGCAGCGCGGTGATCGACGGCACCGGCAATGCGCTGGCCAACCAGATCACCGGCAATGCCGCGGCCAACCTCCTGGACGGCGGTCTGGGCGCCGACACGCTGAACGGTGGCGCGGGCGACGACTGCTACATCGTCGACCACGTCGGCGACGTCGTCGTCGAGAGCAGCGCCAGCGGCGGCATCGACACGGTGCAGTCCGGCGTCAGCTACACGCTGGGCGCCAACCTGGAGCACCTGGTGCTGGGCGGCAGCGGCGCGATCAACGGCACCGGCAATGCGCTGGGCAACCAGATCACCGGCAACGCTGCGGCCAACACGCTGGACGGCGGCCTGGGCAACGACACGCTCAATGGCGGCGCCGGCAACGACACGTACATCGTCGACAGCACCGCCGACGTGGTGGTCGAGAGCAGCAGCAGCGGCGGCCTCGACACCGTGCGCGCCTCGGTCAGCGTGACGCTGGGCGCCAACGTCGAGAACCTGGCGCTCACCGGCAGCGCGGCGATCAACGGCACCGGCAATGCGCTGGCCAACCAGCTCACCGGCAACGCCGCCGCGAACACGCTGGACGGTGGCATCGGCGCCGACACGATGGCCGGCGGCGCGGGCGACGACACCTACCTGGTCGACCACCTGGGCGATGTCGTGACCGAACTGGCCGGCGAAGGCACCGACACCGTGGCCTCGCTGCTCAGCAGCTACACGCTCGGCACCACCATCGAGAACGGCCGCATCGCCAGCACCGGCAGCGCCAACCTGACCGGCAATGCCGGCGCCAACCTGCTGGGTGCCGGCGCCGGCAACAACACCATCGACGGCCTGACCGGCTTCGACACGGTGGACTACGGCAACGCCACCGGCGCGGTCACGGTCAACCTGGCCAGCACCAGCGCGCAGCTGACCGGCGGCAGCGGCACCGACACGCTGCGCAACATCGAGGCGGTGCTGGGCAGCGGCTTCTCGGACCGCCTGAGCGGCACCTCGGGCGACAACCTGCTGAGCGGCGGCGCCGGCCACGACACGCTGGCCGGCGGGCTGGGCAACGACACCCTCACCGGCGGCCTGGGCTCCGACACCTTCCGCTTCGACACCGCCCCCTCCGCCACGCTGAACGCCGATACCATCACCGACTACAACGTGGCCGACGACAGCTTCTCGCTGGAGAACGGCGTGTTCACCAAGCTGGTCACCACCGGCACGCTGTCGGCGGCCTACTTCGCCGCCAACACCGCCGGCGTGGCGATGGACGCCAACGACTACCTGGTCTACGACAGCGACGGCGGCCAGCTCTACTACGACGCCGACGGCAACGGCGCCGGCGCCGCGGTGCTGGTGGCCAAGCTGGGGCCCGGACTGGCGCTGAGCGCGCTGGACTTCATCATCACCTGACCCAGGGCCCGGGATCGGGCGGCTGGCGGGCCGCTTTTCCGGGCATTGGCGGGGGGGCAGGCGGCCTAGGATGGCCCAGCCTGGTGCTGCGGCCTGCCCGCGCGCCGCTGTCCCCTGCCCCGACATGCCCGCCCACGACCGCCCCCCGATGCCCCTGCGCGCCTTTCTGGCGCGGCCGATCGGCGCCGTGCTGGGCCTGAGCCTGGCCGTCAACATCGCGCTGCTGGCGCCGTCGATCTACATGCTGCAGGTCTACGACCGCGTGCTGGTCACCCACAGCGTCGAGACCCTGGCCATGCTGGCCATCGCCGCGCTGCTCACGCTGGTGGCGATGGGCGCGCTGGAGCAGTTGCGCTCACGCATGCTGGCGCTGACCGGCCATGCGCTGGAACGCCAGGTGGGCCCCGGCGTGCTCAGCCGCCTGATCACCGCCAGCGCCCGCCAGGAACCCGGTGCCCCCACCGACGGCCTGCGCGATCTGGGCACGCTGCGTGCCTTCATCGGCGGACCCGCGGTGGTGGCGCTGTGCGACGCCCCCTGGGCCCCCGTCTACCTGGCGCTGATCGCCGCCTTCGACCTGCGGCTGGGCGGCCTGGCGCTGCTGTGCGCCGCCGCACTGCTGGGCCTGAGCTGGGCCCAGGACCGCAGCCTGCGCGGCCATCAGGCGCGCGTGCAGGCCCAGGCCCGGGCCACGCAGCGGGTGGCCGAACGCAGCCTGCACAACGCCGAGGTGGTCACCGCGCTGGGCATGGGCGACGCCCTGGCAGCGCAGTGGTTGCGCCAGCTCGACCAGCAACAGCAGACCGCCGAAGACGGCGGCCGCCTGGCCGCGCGTCTGGGCAGCCTCACCCGCACGCTGCGCCAGGCGGTGCAGATCCTGATGCTGGGCCTGGGTGCCTGGCTGGTGATCCGCGGCGGCGCCACGCCGGGTCTGATGATCGCCTGCACCGTGCTGCTGGCCCGCGCGCTGGCGCCGGTGGAGCAGCTGATGGCGCAGTGGCGCCTGCTGGCCGATGCCCGCGCCGCCTACCGTCGCCTGGACCAGTTGCTGCAACAGCCGCTGGAGGCCACCGCCGCCACCGCGCTGCCGCGCCCCAGCGGCGCGCTCACCGTGGAACAGCTCAGCGCCAGCGTGCCCGGCGGCCAGCGCCTGCTGCTGCGCCAGGTCAGCCTGTCGGCGCGTCCGGGCGAGGTGCTGGCGGTGATCGGCGGCAGCGGCGCCGGCAAGACCACGCTGGCCCGCCTGCTGGTGGGCGTGCTGCGCCCGGCCGCCGGGGCGGTGCGTCTGGATGGCGCCGATATCCGCCACTGGGACCCGGCCCGCCTGGGCCCGGCCCTGGGCTACCTGCCGCAGGACGTGGAGCTGTTCGCCGGCACCGTGGCCGAGAACATCGCCCGCTTCGGCAACGCCCAGGCCGAGGCGGTGATCGCCGCCGCGCAGGCGGCCCAGGTGCATGACTTCATCCTTCGCCTGCCGCAGGGCTACGACACGCCGGTGGGCGAGCGTGGCATGGCCTTGTCGGGCGGCCAGCGCCAGCGCATCGCGCTGGCCCGCGCGCTGTACGGCGAGCCCGCGCTGGTGGTGCTGGACGAGCCCGACGCCAGCCTGGACGGCGAGGGCGAAGACGCGCTGGTGGCCGCCATCGCCGGCCTGAAGGCCCGCGGCGCCACCGTGGTGGCGGTGACCCAGCGCCGGCGCCTGCTGTCGGTGGCCGACCAGGTGGTGGTGCTGAAGGAGGGCAGCGTGGAGCGCACTGTCGCCCGCAACGAGGCCCCCCAGAACCCGCCCGGCGACGTGCCGCGCGACCCGGCGCAGAGCGCGCCGCACAACGCGCCGCGCGACACACCCCAAGACACCCCGAACAACGCCGCCACCCCGGCGGTGCCCGCATGACCGCCGCCGTCGCTCCCCTGCCCGCCGACCCGGTGCCCGGCCTGCGCCCGCTGCAGCGCCAGGCGCTGTGGATCATCGGCGCCTGGCTGGCGCTGATGACGGCCTGGTTGACCCTGGCCCCGATCGCCGGTGGCGTGGTGGCCCAGGGCGTGGTGAAGGTGGACGCCAACCGCCGCACCGTCACCCACCGCGACGGCGGCACCGTCGCCCGCATCGCGGTGAGTGAAGGTCAGCTGGTGCGCCGCGGCGAGCTGCTGGTGGAGCTGGAGGACGTGCGCGTGGACGCGTCGCAGGACCAGCTGCGCGCCGCCTTCGCCGCCGACCGGCTGCGCCAGTCGCGGCTACAGGCCGAGGTGGCCCAGGCCGCGCAGTGGCAGCCGCCAGCGGCCCTGCTGCGCGAGTTCGCCGATGTGAAGCGCCTGCCCGAACTGGCCGCCCAGGAACGCGCCGCCTTCGCGGCGCGCCGCGCCAACCTGGTGGCCCAGACCGACGGCCAGTCGCAGCAGATCCGCGACACCCGCACCGAGATCGAGGTGCGCGAGCGCGAGCGGGTCAACTCGCAGCGCGCGCTGGCCCTGATGACCGAGGAGTTGCGCGCCAACCAGGCGCTGGAGGCACAGAACTTCGTCGGCCGCGCCCGCGTGCTGGGGCTGGAGCGCAACGCCAGCGAATACCAGTCGCGCCACCTGGCCAACGAGGCCGAGCTGGCCCAGGCCCGCCAGCGCCTGGGCGCGCTGGACGCGCGCAGCCGCAGCCTGCGCGACAGCTATGTGCAGACCGCCAGCGACGAGCTGCGCGAGCTGGGCCCGCGCCTGGCCGAGACCGAGCAGCGCCTGCGCGCCAGCAGCGACGACCAGAGCCGCCAGCGCGTGCTGGCGCCGGTGGACGGCCGGCTGCTGAACCTGCGCGTCAACACCCCCGGCTCGGCGCTGGGCCCGCGCGAGCCGGTGGTCGACATCGTGCCGGCCGATGCGCCGCTGTTCGTCGAAGCCCGCCTGCCGCTGGACGCCGGCGCCGACGTGCGCGAAGGCATGGCCGCCGAGCTGAAGCTGCTGACCGGCGCGCAGCGCTTCGAGCGGCTGCTGGCGGCGCGCGTGCAGCGCGTCTCGGCCGATGCGCTGACCGACGAGCGCAACGGGAGCGCCTACTTCACCGTGCTGCTGCAGGTGGACGCCGACGAGGCCCGCCGCGCCGCGGTGCCGCTGCGCCCCGGCATGGCCGCCGAGGTCTACATCCGGGTGACCGAGCGCAGCGCGCTGGACTTCCTGCTGGAACCGGTGGCCGGCTTCTTCCGCCAGGGCTTCCGCGAACGCTGATCAGCCGGGCGGTGCGCGCCGCCGTGTCAGTCCGGACACCGCCGCGGCCACGGGCACCATGGCGCGGGCGGCTCGGCACCCGCGCCCGGCAGGTCCAGCGCCGCGCCAGGATCTTCTTCACCCGCCACCGACGAGTCGGACTCATCGGGCACGTCGGGTCGATCGGGCTGGTTGGATGGGATCGTGGCGGCGGCGGCGGGCCGCCCGGCGCGGTGCGCCAGCGTCTCAGCAGGACCAGCCACGCTCGTCTCCACCGGCCTGGATCATGGCCGGACGTTGACCTGCCCGCGGGCCTCCCCGTTCGGGTGGGCGGTCGTGTGCAGGTTCAGGTACCACTTGCCGGCGATGAGGTCTGCGGCCTGGCTCGGCGTCAGCGTGGCACGGCCCATGATGGGGCTCAGCAGCGGGCCGCCGATCGGGACGACCGGCGCCGCGTTCTGGCCAGCCATCGCCGGTCCATGGAAGTGTGCGGCCGTGACCGGTCCGCTCAGGCCCGAGTAGCTGATCCGCCAGGTCAGGACCCGGCTGTCAGGTTCGAGGCTGGCGTCGACCGTGCCGGTCGCGTCCGACATGACGTTGGGCACCTCACTGGCGCCGGACAGCCTGGCCGACAGCATCGTGGACATCGGCGCCATCGGGGGCGCGCTGCAGGCACCGACCAGCAGCAGGGCGCCCATCGAGGCAACGGTCATGGCAAGGCGGTGGTGCGTCATGAGGAACTCCTGTGGGGGCATGGGCCTGTCGAAGGCGACACAGGCGCGATCGTGCACGCGGGCCGTGGGACCGTCGGTGCGCTGCCGCACCCTTCAAGGCAGCCGGCGCTCAGGTCCGCAGGAACGACAGCAGGGCCTCGTTGAAGGCCTGCGCAGGAGGCACGCACCTCCAGCGACGGCCTCACCCTGGGCCCGCCAGCGGGACCGGGTCTGTGCGGCAGCCGACACCGAGGGCCCGACGGTCACCGATGGCTGACGGCGTCGCCCACCGGTCGCCAGCCACGGCTGGCGCCTGCTGCGGCGTCAACCCGCCAGCGCCGCCTTCGCCGCCCGTGTCACCGCCCGCGTCAACCCATCCAGCAGCCCCGACGCCGCCCGCGCCTGGTGCCAGAACAAGGGCACCTCCAGCACCGTCCCCGACACCAGCTCCACCAGCGTGCCGCGCCGCAACGCGTCGGCCACCAGCGGCAGCGGGTGCATGCCCCAGCCCATGCCGGCCAGCGCGGCAGTGACAAAGGCCTGGGACGAGGGCAGGGTGTGGCGCGGCAGCTCCACGTGGCGGTGGCAGACGCGGCGGGCCCAGCGCTGCTGCAACTCGTCCTTGGTGCTGAAGACCAGGCTGGGCGCGCGGGCCAGGCTGCCGGCGCCCACGCCGTCGGCGAAGTGGCGCGCCATGAAGGCGGGGCTGGCGGCGGCCAGGTAGCGCATCGCACCCAGCGGCTGGCTGTTGCAGCCGGCGGGCGCGCGCGGCGCCGACGACACCGCCGCCAGCACGGCGCCGCTGCGCAGCCAGCCGGCGGTGTGCTCCTCGTCGTCCACCGCCACCTGCATCAGCACCGGGGCGTCGGCCGCGAAGGCCGCCAGCGCAGGGGCGAACCAGGTGGCCAGGCTGTCGGCATTGACGGCCACCGGCAGCGGCACGCGCACGCCGTCCTGCGGCGCCAGCGTGGGCAGCGCGCCCTGCAGCTCCTGCTCCAGCAGGCGCACGCGGTCGACGTGCTGGCACAGGCGGCGGCCGGCCTCGGTGGCGGTGCAGGGCTGGCCGCGCAGCACCAGCGCGCAGCCGCTGCGCTCCTCCAGCCAGCGGATGCGCTGCGACACCGCCGAGGGCGTGACATGCAGTGCGCGCGCGGCGCGCTCGAAGCTGCCTTCGCGCACCACGGCGGCCAGCGCGGCGAGTGCGGCGTAGTCCAACATGGATTCAGTTTTCCTTATGTTCGGTTAGCGGATTGAGTTTGTCTTCATCGACGGTCGCTGGCAAGCTGTCCCCATGAATGACGACTTCCCGGCCGCAGCGCCGGTCTTCCTGCAGGGTCTGGCGCTGGGCGGCAGCCTGATCGTGGCGATCGGCGCGCAGAACGCCTTCGTGCTGCGCCAGGGCCTGCGGCGCGAGCATGTGGGGCCGATCGTTGCGTTCTGCGCGCTGGCCGATGTGGCGCTGATCGCCGCCGGCGTGCTGGGCCTGGGCCAGGCACTGGGCGATCGGCCGGGGCTGGCGCGCGCGCTGGCGCTGGGCGGCGCGCTGTTCCTGGCGGGGTACGCCTGGCGTGCGCTGCGCCGGGCGCTGCACACCGAATCACTGCAGGCCGCACCCGGCGGCGCGCCGATGGCGCTGGGCGCGGCGCTGGCCCAGGCCGCCGCCTTCACGCTGCTCAATCCGCATGTCTACCTGGACACGGTGCTGCTGGTGGGCAGCATCGGGGCGCAGCAGCCGCCGGCACTGCGCGGCGCCTTCATTGGCGGCGCCGGCAGCGCCAGCGCACTGTGGTTCGGCGCGCTGGGCTACGGCGCGCGCTGGCTGGCACCGGTGTTTGCGCGGCCGCGCGCCTGGCAGTGGCTGGACGGTCTGATCGGTGCCACGATGGCGCTGCTGGCCGCGCTGCTGCTGCGCGAAGCCCTGGCCTGAAGGACCGCCGCCGATGTACATCCCCCGCCTGCATGCGATGCCCGAGCGCGCCGACGCGCTGGCGCTGGTCGACGCCCACCCGCTGGGCACCTGGGTCACGGCCGCTGGCGGTGAACTGCAGGCGCACCACCTGCCCAGCCTGCTGGAGCCCGACCACGGAGCGCACGGTCGCCTGTGGGCCCACGTGTCGCGCGCCAACCCGCTGTGGCGCGCGCTGGGCGACGGGGCGCCGGCGCTGGTGGCGTTCCGCGGCCCGCAGGCCTACATCACGCCCGGCTGGTACCCGGGCAAGGCCGCGCACGGCCGGGTGGTGCCCACCTGGAACGACGTGGCCGTGCACCTGCACGGCAGCGCCCGCGCAGTCGATGAGCCGGCCGCGCTGCGCGCGCTGCTGGACCGCCTGAGCGCGCGCCATGAGGCCGCCCAGGCCCGCCCCTGGCAGCCCGCCGACGCGCCCGCCGACTACCTGGACGGGCTGCTGCGCGGGATCGTCGGCATCGAGTTGGTGATCGATCGCATCGAGGCCCGCCGCAAGGCCAGCCAGGACGAGGACCTGGCCGACCGCCACGGCACGGTGGCCGGCCTGCGCACCCAGCCGGGCGACGACGCGCGGGCGATGGCGGACATCGTGCAGCGCACGCTGGATTGACGGGCTGTCACCCGAGCGGCAGCGCCGGGTCGGCGCTTCATGGTCGAATCAGGGCCATGAGCACTGCCAACCCCCTTCGCTTTGATGGCCGCGTGGCCATCGTCACCGGTGCCGGCGGCGGCCTGGGCCGCCAGCATGCGCTGGCCCTGGCGGCCCGCGGCGCCAAGGTCATCGTCAATGATTTCGCGCCCGCGCATGGCAGCGACAGCCCGGCCGACGCCGTGGTGGCCGCGATCCGCGCCGCCGGTGGCGAGGCGCTGGCCAACGGCGCCTCGGTCACCGACTTCACCGCCGTGCAGGCCATGGTGCAGCAGGCGATGGATGCCTGGGGCCGGGTGGACATCCTGGTCAACAACGCCGGCATCCTGCGCGACAAGAGCTTCGCCAAGATGGACCTGGACGATTTCCGCCTCGTGATGGACGTGCACCTGATGGGCGCGGTCCACTGCTGCAAGGCGGTGTGGGAGATCATGCGCGCGCAGAACCACGGCCGCATCGTGATGACCACCTCGTCCTCGGGCCTGTACGGCAACTTCGGCCAGAGCAACTACGGCGCCGCCAAGATGGCGCTGGTGGGGCTGATGCAGACGCTGTCGCTGGAGGGCGCGAAGAACAACATCCGAGTCAACTGCCTGGCACCCACCGCCGCCACCCGCATGACCGAAGGCCTGATGCCGCAGGCCGTGCTGGACCTGCTCAAGCCCGAGGCGGTGACGCCCGCGCTGCTGCACCTGTGCCACGACGACGCACCCACCCGCGCGATCGCCTGCGCCGGCGCCGGCACCTTCGAGCGCGCCTACATCACGCTCACCCAGGGCGTGCACCTGGGCCTGGCGCCGGACACGCCCGAGCAGGTGGCCGCGCAGTGGGAGGAGATCTCGCAGCGCGACGAGGGCGAGGTGGTGCCCGAATCGGGCTCGGCCCAGGGCACCAACGAGGTCGGCCAGGCGATGCGCGCCGCGCGCTGAGCGGCGGCTGCGCTACTCGCGCAGGCGCGTCACGCCGCGCAGTTCGCAGGCGTGCACCGCGTTGCGCAGCGCGGCAATCGCCTCGTAGCGGGTGAAGCTGCGCCGCCAGGCCAGCACCACGCGGCGGCTGGGCACCGGGGCCTCGAAGGGGATGAACTTCAGGTGCGGCTGCGCCTCGCGCGGCACGCTCAGGCGCGGCACCACGGTCACGCCCATGCCCGAGGCCACCATGTGCTTGATGGTTTCGAGCGAGGAGCCCTCGAAGCTCTTGCGGATGCCCTCGGCGTCGCTGGAGAAGCGGGCGAACTCGGGGCAGACCTCCAGCACCTGGTCGCGGAAGCAGTGGCCGGTGCCCAGCAGCAGCATGGTCTCCTGCTTGAGCTCCTGGCTGCTGATCGACTTGCGCTTGGCCAGCGCGTGGGTCTTGGGCACGGCCACCATGAAGGGCTCGTCGTAGAGCGGCGCCACGGCCAGGCCGGCGTCCGGAAAAGGCTCGGCCATGATGGCGCAGTCGAGTTCGCCGGTGCGCAGCATGTCCAGCAGCTTGACGGTGAAGTTCTCCTGCAGCACCAGCGGCATCTGCGGCGAGCGCTCGATCGCGTGGCGCACCAGCTCGGGCAGCAGGTAGGGGCCGATGGTGTAGATGATGCCCAGGCGCAGCGGGCCGGCCAGCGGGTCCTTGCCGCGCTGGGCGATCTCCTTGATGGCCGCCGCCTGCTCGATCACCTGCTGGGCCTGGCGCACGATGGCCTCGCCCAGCGCGGTCATCGTGACCTCGGTGCTGCCGCGCTCGAAGATCTTGACGTCGAGCTCCTCCTCGAGCTTCTTGATCGCCACCGACAGCGTGGGCTGCGAGACGAAGCAGGCCTCGGCGGCGCGGCCGAAGTGGCGCTCGCGGGCCACGGCGACGATGTAGCGCAGTTCGGTCAGGGTCATGCCGGGATTGTGCGCACAAGCCACCGGGCACGCACAGTGCGGGAAAAAGAAACGCCGCCCGAAGGCGGCGTTGACGTGGCCGGCGAGGCCGATCAGTTGCGGTTCACGGCCGACCAGGCCGCGGCCACCGCGGCTTCCTCGGCCGAGCCGATGCCGTACAGCTCCTGCGCGGCCGCGATCGTGTGGGTGCGCGCGGCGGCGAAGGTTTCGCTGGCGGTGAACTTGGTGGTCAGCGCGCGGTACCAGATCTTCTCGGCCTTGGCGCGACCGATGCCGGCGACCGTGCCGTTGCCGGTGGCCACGCGGGTGCCGCTGGTGCAGGTCTTGGACGGCACGCCGTTGGTGGTGCCTTCGGCCAGCAGGAAGAAGAAGTGGTTGGCCACGCCCGACGAGTAGTGCACGTCGATGTTGCCCACGCCGCTGTACCAGCAATCGGACGAGGCACCGTCGGCGCTGGGCTGGATCATCGTGCGCAGGTAGGCGCGCGGGGCGATCGAGATCTCCTCGCCGATCAGGTAGTCGCCCGGGTCATTGCCGTTGGCCGCGTAGTACTCGACCATGGTGCCGAAGATGTCCGAGGTGCCCTCGTTCAGGCCACCCGACTCGCCCGAGTAGATCAGGCCGGCGGTGCGGCTGGTCACGCCGTGGGTCATCTCGTGGCCCGCCACGTCCAGCGAGACCAGCGGGTTGAAGCCCGGGTAGCTGCCGCTGCCGTCGCCATAGGTCATGCAGTAGCAGCCATCGCTCCAGAAGGCGTTGTTGTAGCTGCTGGAGTAATGCACGCGCGAGCGGGCCGGGGTGCCGGCGCCGTCGATGCCGCTGCGGCCATGCACGTTCAGGTAGTAGTCCCAGGTCATCGCCATGCCGTAGTGGGCATCAGCGGCGGCGGACTGGGTGTTGGTCTTGAGGTTGGTGCCCCAGATGTTGTCGGCGTCGGTCATCGTGGATTCGACGCCGGTGCCGTTGTTCATCGTCACCGTGTACTGCTTGCCGCGGGTCAGGTCCTTCAGCTCGAACTTCGTGCCGGCCTTGTTGCCCTTGGTGTTCAGCACCACGTCACCCGAGTACAGCGTCTTGCCGGTGCCGACATAGGCCTTGGTGTGCACGGTGTCCCACTGGTCGACGACCTTGCCGCTGTCGGCGTGGACGATCAGGCGGGCCTGGCTGGGCGTGCCGTCGCGCTGCACGCCGTCCACCGCCACTTCCCAGGCCAGGTGCGGCACGTCGCCGCGCGCATAGACCACCAGGCGCTGGCCGCTGACCTGGCCCTGCAGGTGCTTGAAGGCCTTCAGCGCGCGCGACGACGCGGCGCCGGCCGACAGCGCCGGCGTGGTGCTCAGCGCCAGCGGACGCTGCAGCGTCTGGATCACGCCATGCAGCGAGCCATCGGGATGGCTGCGCACGATCAGGTCACCGGCGATGACCGGCAGGCCCTTGTACTGACGGTCCAGGCGCACATGCTCGGTACCGTCGGCATCGACCACCACATCCTTGGCGACATAGCTGTCATCCAGCGAGGCACGGGCCCCGGTGAAGGCGCCACCGCTGAGGTGCTGCAGCGCGCGCTGCACGGCGGGGTGCGAGGCATCCGGCGCGGCGAAAGAGGTACCGGACAGGCCGACCAGGGCGGCCAGCGCCAGGGTCAGGCGGCGAAGGGCAAAGCGAGGGGTCATGGGACTTCCAGGTGGGGTCGATGTTCGTGGCATCGGCCGTGGGTTGAGAACAGACCGCTAGTCTCGCCCCGCGCTGGTGCGCCGACCACCCCCCTGTTCTAGGCATGTGCAGTGCGCCCATCAGGCCTTCATGAACTCCGCCGCCGCGCCCAGCCAGCGCCGCACCTGGGCGGCGGCCACGGCCGGGTGCTGTTCCAGCAGGCGCGGGGCGTGGCGGCGGGCAGCGGCCAGCAGCGGGGCGTCCTCGGCCAGGTCGGCGAAGCGCAGCAGCGCGTCGCCCGACTGGCGCTGGCCCATGAATTCGCCGGGGCCGCGCAGTTCCAGGTCGCGGCGGGCGATCTCGAAGCCGTCGGTGGTCTCGGCCATGGCCTTCAGCCGCGACTTGCCGGTCTCGGACAGCGGCTGGCTGAACAGCAGTACGCACACACTCTCCACCGAACCCCGTCCCACCCGGCCGCGCAACTGGTGCAGCTGGGCCAGGCCGAAGCGCTCGGCGTGCTCGATCACCATCAGGCTGGCATTGGGCACGTCCACGCCCACCTCGATCACCGTGGTGGCCACCAGCACGGCCAACTCGCCGGCGGCGAAGCGCGCCATCACCGCTGCCTTCTCGGCAGGCGCCAGGCGGCCGTGCAGCAGGCCCACGCCAATGCCGGCCAGCGCCTCGGACAGCTGGGCGTGGGTCTCGGTCACGTTGGCCAGCTCGGCCATCGACTTGCCGCTCAGGTCCTCGGCCTCGCTGGCCTCGACCAGCGGGCAGACCCAGTAGACCTGCCGCCCCTTGGCCACCTCGTCGCGGATGCGGCCGATCACCTCCTCGCGGCGCGACTCGGCGAAGACGCGGGTGACGATCGGGCTGCGGCCGGGTGGCAGCTGGTCAATCGTGGAGACCTCCAGGTCGGCGTAGTAGGTCATCGCCAGCGTGCGCGGGATCGGCGTGGCGCTCATCATCAGCAGGTGCGGCTCCAGCGCGCCTCCGTCCGGCAGGTCCTGGCGCAGCTTGTGGCGCAGCGCCAGGCGCTGGGCCACACCGAAGCGGTGCTGCTCGTCGACAATGGCCAGGCCCAGGCGCTCGAAGTGCACGTCGTCCTGGATCACCGCATGGGTGCCCACCACCAGGCGCGCGCGGCCCTCGGCGATGGCCGCCAGCTGCTCGCGCCGGACCTTGCCCTTGCGGCTGCCGCTGAGCCAGGCCACCTGCAGGCCCAGCGGCTCCAGCCACTGCACCAGCTTCTTGAAGTGCTGCTCGGCCAGGATCTCGGTGGGCGCCATCAGCGCGCACTGCCAGCCGGCGTCGATGGCCACCGCCGCGGCCAGCGCGGCCACCACCGTCTTGCCGGCGCCCACGTCGCCCTGCAGCAGGCGGTGCATGGGCTGGGGGCGGGCGATGTCGGCGGCGATCTCCTCGGCCACGCGGCGCTGGGCGTCGGTCAGGCCCCAGGGCAGCGCGGCCAGCAGGCCGTCGCGCACGCCGCCGGGGCGTACGGCCAGCTCGGGCGCGCGCAGCCGGGCACGCTCGCGCCGGGCCTGCTGCTGGCTGAGCTGCTGGGCCAGCAGCTCCTCGTACTTCAGGCGCTGCCAGGCGGGGTGGCTGTGGTCCTCCAGCGTGGCCAGCGGCGTGCCGGGCGGCGGGTGGTGCAGGAATTCCAGCGCCGCGCGCAAGCTGGGCAGCTTCGGCGGCACGGCGTCGGGCGGCAGCAGCTCGCGCAGATCGGCGCGCTGCAGGCCGCCGGCCACCGCCTTGCGCAGGTAGGCCTGCGGCAGCTGGGCACTGGCGGGGTAGACCGGGGTCAGCGCCTGCGGCAGCGCGTCGCCCGGTTCGGCCACGCGCACCTGCGGGTGCACCATCTCGCGGCCGAAGAAGCCGTGGCGCAGCTCGCCGCGCACGCGCAGGCCAATGCCCGGCGCCCAGGCCTTCTGCTGCGAGGGGTAGAAATGCAGGAAGCGCAGCAGCAGCTCGTCGCCGGCCTCGTCGCGGCAGCGCAGCACCAGCTGGCGGCGGCTGCGCTGCTCGACCTGGCTGTGCTGCACCGTGACCTGCACCTGCACCGTCTCGCCCGCGCGGGCCTGGGCCAGCGGGGTCAGGCGGGTCTCGTCCTCGTAGCGCAGCGGCAGGTGCAGCGCCAGCGCCAGCGGCGTGTCCAGGCCCAGGCGCTGCAGCGCGCGCGCCGGCCCGCTGAGGGCGGCAGGGGCGGGGGCGGGGGCGGGGGCCGGCGTGACCATGGGGTGATTGTGGCGGTGTGCGCTGCTCTGCGCGTCTGTCGGTCGGCGGCCGCAGTGGCCCGGTCCGCTGCCCAATTCGCCACGGCCTGAGGACCTTCCCCTAGGCCGGCCACCCCGCCGCAGCAGACAATCAGATCTGACGCGCACTCCCGCGCCGTCTGCTGCCCTGAATCCTGCCCACCACCATGCGCCTCATTGCCCGTTTTCTGCTGCTGCTGTCGCTGGTGCTGGGTCTGAGCCTGGCCTTTGCCTGGGCCTGGGACCGCAACGACCCCGACGCCCCGGCCGCCGCGATCCGCTGAGTCGGCCCGGCAGGGCCCCGGGTGGGCCTGCCGCGCACGGTCAAGGGGCCCGACAACGGCCCTGCGCCGCCCAGGGCTGGCGTGGTGCATGGAACAATCGGTGTCTTCCGAGATCCTTGAAGGCCGGTACAGCCTGCAAGCCATGCCCTCTTCTGCCCTGCACCCCCACGGTCGGCCCTTCCAGCTGGCCGATTTCGACTTCCACCTGCCCGCCGAGCTGATCGCCCAGCACCCGGCCCCGGAGCGCAGCGCCTCGCGCCTGCTCGACGGCACCGGGCTGCTGCCGGTGGACCGCGTGTTCCGCGCGCTGCCCACGCTGCTGCGGCCAGGCGACCTGCTGGTCTTCAACGACACCCGGGTGCTCAAGGCCCGCCTGTTCGGCGAGAAGCCCACCGGTGGCGCGGTCGAGGCGCTGGTCGAGCGCCTGCTGCCCAGCACCGACGCGCGCCACGGCGAGATGCTGGCCCACCTGCGCGCCAGCAAGTCGCCGCGCGAGGGCAGCACGGTGCGCTTCGGCGGCGCCGACGGCTTCGACGCCCTGGTCCTGGGCCGCGCCGGCCCCGACGGCAGCCTGTTCCACCTGCGCGTCGAAGGCGACCCGCTGGTGCTGCTGGAGCGCCACGGCCATGTGCCGCTGCCGCCCTACATCACCCACGACGATGCGCCCGAGGACGCCGAGCGCTACCAGACCGTCTTCGCCCGCCAGCCCGGCGCGGTGGCCGCGCCCACCGCGGCGCTGCACTTCGATGAAGGCGTGCTGGCGGCGCTGGCGGCGGCCGGCGTCGCGCGCGCGCATGTGACGCTGCATGTGGGGGCCGGCACCTTCCAGCCGGTGCGCACCGAGAACCTGTCCGAACACCGCATGCACAGCGAGTGGTACGACGTGCCGCAGACCACGGTGGAGGCCATCGCCGCCTGCCGCGCGCGCGGCGGCCGCGTGGTGTCGGTGGGCACGACCACGCTGCGGGCGCTGGAGTCCGCGGCGCGCCATGCGGGCCGCGGCGGCCTGGCCCAGGCGGTCAGCGGCGAGACCGACATCTTCATCACGCCGGGCTTCCACTTCCAGGTAGTGGACGTGCTGCTGACCAATTTCCACCTGCCCAAGAGCACGCTGATGATGCTGGTCAGCGCCTTCGCCGGCTACCCGCAGGTGATGGCGCTGTACCGCCACGCGATCGAGACCGGCTACCGCTTCTTCAGCTACGGCGACGCGATGTTGCTGCAGCGCGCCTGACGGTCAGGGCGCCCGATCTGCTGTCGCGCGCTGGCGCAGCCGTCGCGCCGACGCTGCGCGCCAGGTGTGCCAGGGTGTTCCATCCTGGCAAAAGCGCCAGCAGTCTTGACGAGGCTCAACTCTGCTGGCGCGCCGGCTCCCAAGATGCGGTCCAAGGGTTCACCGCTATCAAAAGGAGTCCACCATGCTGCGCACCCCGCACCTGATCGCCCTCGCTGCCGCGCTCGTCGCCGGCCCGGCCCTGGCCGCCGGCAATGACGACGCCATGCTCAAGCTGGCCAACACCAGTGGCTGCCTGACCTGCCACCACATCGATCCGGGCGGCAAGGGCCCGGACGGGCTGGCCCCGATCGGCCCGGCCTGGAAGGATGTGGCCGCGAAGTACAAGGGCCAGAAGGACGCCCAGAAGACCCTCACCGCCACGGTGATGGCCGGCTCCAACCCCTACGAGAGCCACTGGAAGGGCAAGGTCAGCGGCCTGGCCATGCCGCCCAACAAGGTGGCGATCACCGAAGCCGACGCGTCCAAGCTGGTCAGCTGGATCCTGCAGCTCAAGTGAGCCTGGGCGGCTGTCGGCCCTGGCCGACGGCCGCGCTGCAGTTCAGTCGACGCGCACGCAGCGCTCGCGCTGCTGCGCGGGCAGGTTCTGTCCGCCCACCTGCAGGCTGACGCCCCGGCGCACGTAGATCTGGTCGCCCTGGCGCAGCAGCGTGCCGGGCAGCGCCTCGGTGATCTGGCCGCTGGGCAGTTGCAGCTCGGCCGGCCCGCTGATGCGCTGCAGCGGCACCGCCTTGCCGGTGACCAGGGCCTGCACCGGCACGCTGTCGCTGGCGCGGCCGCTTTGCTGCACCAGCCACTGCGACCAGCGCCGGATCGCGGCGCGGCGCTCGTCGGGCGTGCGGCCCAGTTCGGCCGGGAAGCTGTTGCCTTGCATCAGGCTGCGGGTCTCGGCGTCGCACACGCCCATCAGCATGCCGGCCAGCTGGGTCTCGGCCAGCTTGTGCTCGGGCTGCTGCTGCAGGGCCTGGCGGAAGCAGGCGCGGATCGGCGCCCAGGCCGGGCCTTCCGGATCGGTCTGGGGCAAGGGGCAGGGCGGGCCGTTGAGGGTGAGCTTGGCCGTGGCCGGTCCGACCAGCGGCACCGCCGAGGGCTTGGGGTTGGTCAGCACCGCACCGTTGTCGCAGCGCACCGCGCTGTCGGAGTAGGTGGGCGTGCCGCCGCCGTCGCAGCGGTAGATGGTGGCGCCGCGCGGCGCTTCGTCCGCTGCTGCCGCCGACACGGACGCGGCCAGCAGCGCCAGAGGCAGGAACCGGGGAGCAGCGAACATCCGGTCATGATGCCTCAAACCGGCCGGGATCCGGCGCCGGCTCGGGTATCGTCGCGTGATGACCTCGCCCTGGAACGCTGTGCGGCGGCTGCTGGCCGCCACCTTGTGGATGGCGCTGGCGGCCCAGGCTGCCCTGGGGGCACCGATGCGCCTGGCCGTGGACGCCACCGACCTGGATCGCCGCGTGCTGCGCGTGCAGCAGCAGATCGACGTCGATCGGCCCGGCCCGCTGACCCTGCGCTACGCCCGCTACCTGCCCGGCGGCCACGGGCCCTACGGTGACGTCACCCGCCTGGCCGGCCTGCGCGTGCAGGCCGGCCAACAGGCGCTGGCCTGGCGCCGCGTGGCCGGCGACCCCTTCGCCTTCCTGATCGACGTGCCGCCGGGCGTGTCGACGCTGGAGCTGGACTTCCAGTACCTGGCGCCGGTGCGCGGCAGTGGCGAGCGCATCAGCATCACGCCGGCGCTGCTGGGCATCGAGTGGGAGACGGTGCTGCTCTATGTCGACGGACGGGCGGTCGATGCCCAGCGCATCACGCCGCGGCTGCGCCTGCCCGCGGGCTGGCAGGAGGCCAGCGCGCTGCGCGACGCCGCCGGCCAGCGCGCCGAGCCTGATGCCCGCGGCTGGCGACAGTACCGCGAGATGTCGGTCGAGACCCTGGTGGATTCGCCCTTGTTCGCCGGCCGCCACCTGCAGCGCCATGCGCTGGACGACACGCCCGGCGCGCCCCCGGTCAGCCTGGCCCTGCTGGCCGATGAGCCGGGGGCGCTGAGCGCCACGCCCGCACAGCTGGCCGCCCACCGCGCGCTGGTCACGCAGGCCGACCGCCTGTTCGGCGGCATGCGGCCCTTTCGCCACTACGAGCTGATGCTGGCGCTGTCCGACGATTTCGGCGGCATGGGCCTGGAGCACCACGAGTCCAGCGAGAACGCGCTGCGCCCCGACTACTTCAAGGACTGGCCCGACGCGATCCGCGGCCGCGAGCTGCTGCCGCACGAATACGTGCACAGCTGGAACGGCAAGGCCCACCGCCCGGCCGACCTGCTGACGCCCGATTACCACCAGCCCATGGGCACCTCGCTGCTGTGGGTCTACGAGGGCCTGACCGAGTACTGGGGCCATGTGCTGGCCGCGCGCGCCGGCCTGTCCACGCCCGAGCAGGCGATGGACCGCCTGGCCACCACCGTGGCCGAGGTGCAGGCGCGCGCCGGCCGCCGCTGGCGTGCGCTGGCCGACACCCAGATCGACCCGGCGATCGGCCCCGGCCACACCCGCGAATGGGAGGACCAGCAGCGCCTGCAGGACTACTACGACGAGGGCCTGCTGCTGTGGCTGGAGGCCGACCTGGCCATCCGCCAGGCCAGCGGCGGCCAGCGCTCGCTGGACGACTTCGCACGCGCGTTCCATGGCCGCGCGCCGGGCCGCCACGCCGATGGCTCGATCCGCCCGCAGCCCTACACCGAGGACGCGCTGATCGCCGCGCTGACCGCCGTGCAGCCGCTGGACTGGCGGCGTTTCCTGCGCGAGCGCCTGGACCAGCCCGGCCGCGACGCCGCGCTGGCCCTGACGCACAGCGGCTGGTCCCTGGGCTGGCAGGCCGAGGAGAGCCGCTTCCAGCAGCACGAACGCGGCTGGGAGGGCGACTCGGGCACCGAGCGCCCGCAGAACCTGGCCCATTCGCTGGGCCTGCGCGTCATCGGCAACGGCACGCTGACCCAGGTCTTCTGGGGCAGCCCCGCCTATGCGGCCGGCCTGACCAAGGGCATGACGCTGCTGGCGGTCAACGACCTGGCCTACAAGCCCGAGCGCCTGGATGCCGCGCTGCGCGCCAACACCGGAGGCGAAGCGCCGCTGCGCCTGCTGGTCAAGGACGGTGAGCGCTACCGCAGCGTGACGATCGACTGGCGCCAGGGAGCGCGCCACCCGGTGCTGCAGCGCCTGCAGGCGCAGACCGACGGGCTGTCGGCCATCTACCGTCCGCGCTGACCCCGGCGCAGACGCGCCCGGCCCTGAGGTATGGTCGCGCTTCCTTCCACGGACGCCCGACCCATGCCCCGCATCCTCGCCCACAAGGCCAGCCTGCGCGCTGTCCTGGCGGCCGCGCTGACCGCGCTGGCCACCACCGCCGCCCCACCGGCGGCCATCGCCGCCGCCCCCACCTCGCCCGGCCCCTGGCCCGGCACGATCACGCTGGCGGTGGACGCCACCGACCTGGACCGCCAGATCCAGCGCGTCACCCAGACGCTGCCGGTGCCCGGCCCCGGGCCGCTGACGCTGCACTACCCGCGCTTCCTGCCCGGCACCCACGGCCCCTATGGCGATGTGGCCCAGCTGGCCGGGCTGCAGATCAGCGCCGGCGAGCGCCGGATCGAGTGGCGCCGCGACACGCTGGACCCCTACGCCTTCCTGATCGACGTGCCTGCCGGCGTGCGCGAGCTGACGCTGCGCTACGAGCACCTGGCACCGCAGAACAGCAGCCAGGGCCGACCGACGATGACGCGCCAGATACTGGGGGTGCAGTGGAACCAGACCCTGCTCTACCCCACGCGCGTGCCCGCCGCCGCGGTGCGCGTGCAGGCGCAGGTGAAGCTGCCCGAGGGCTGGCAGGCCGCCACCGCGCTGCGCGACGCGCAGGGCCGGGTGGCCCAGGCCGATGGCCAGGGCTGGGTGCGCTTTGCGCCGGTGTCGGTGGAGACGCTGGTCGACTCGCCGCTGTTCGCCGGCCGCCATGCGAAGCGGGTGGAACTCGACCCGCCCGGCACGCCGCGCCCGGTGGCGCTGAACCTGCTGGCCGACGAGCCTGGCCTGCTGGACGCCAGCGACGCCCAGCTGGAGGCCCACCGCCGCCTGGTGCAGCAATCCGACCGCCTGTTCGGTGCGCGCCACTGGCGCCAGTACGACTTCCTGCTGGCGCAGTCGAAGCACTTCGGCGGCATCGGCCTGGAGCACCACGAGTCCAGCGAGAACGGCGTGCGCCCGGGCTACTTCAAGGACTGGGACAAGGCGATCGCCGCGCGCGAGCTGCTGCCGCACGAGTACGTGCACTCCTGGAACGGCAAGTTCCGCCGCCCCGCTGACCTGCTGACGCCGCACTACAACGTGCCGATGCAGAACAGCCTGCTGTGGGTCTACGAGGGCATGACCCAGTACTGGGGCCATGTGCTGACCGCCCGCTCGGGCCTGGCCACGCCCGAGCAGTCGCGCGATGCGCTGGCCTACGTGGCCGCGTACCTGGATGCGCGCGCCGGCCGCACCTGGCGCAACCTGCAGGACACCACCAACGAGGGCACGATCCGCAGCAGCCGCGACAAGGCCTGGCGCGACTGGCAGCGCAGCGTCGACTACTACGACGAGGCCACGCTGATCTGGCTGGACGCCGACACGCTGATCCGCGAGAAGAGCGGCGGCGCGAAGTCGCTGGACGATTTCGCCAAAGCCTTCTTCGGCGTGCCCACCGGCTTCCGGCCCGATGGCAGCATCGCGCCCCTGCCCTACACCTTCGACGAGGTGGTGGCCGCGCTGAACGCGGTGCAGCCGCACGACTGGGCCGGCTTCCTGCGCCAGCGCCTGGACAGCCACGGTCCTGGCGCACCGCTCGACGGCCTGGCCCGCGGCGGCTGGACGCTGGGCTGGAGCAGCACCGAAAGCCCCTTCGCGAAGAACGCCCCGTCGCGCGACGGCAAACCGCGCCCAGCCGACTTCCGCTGGTCGCTGGGGCTGATGGTCACGCACGAGGGCAAGCTCGAGCAGGTGGCCTGGGACAGCCCCGCGTTCAAGGCCGGCCTGGCGCCGGGCCTGACGCTGCTGGCGGTGAACCTGCAGGCCTACACCAGCGAGCGCCTGGCGCAGGCGATCGACGCCAACCGGGACGGCCGCGCGCCGATCCAGCTGCTGCTCAAGGAGGACGATCTCTACCGCCTGGTGACGATCGACTGGCGCGGCGGCCAGCGTTTCCCGGTGCTGCAGCGCGCGGACGGACAGCCCGACCGCCTGTCGGCGATCTACAGCGCCCGGTGAGCGCGCCCGCCGCCCTGCCCGCCAAGGCGCTGGCGCCGCTGGGCGGCTACCCGCCCGAGCTGATCGCCCAGGTCACGCCCACGCTGCTGGCCGGGCAGATGCACGCGCTGCTGCAGCGGCGCTACGCCGAGGCGCACGCGGTGCGCGACGACCGCGCGCTGTTCGACTTCGTCAACGAGCGCAAGCAGCGCTTCCTGCGCAACGCGCCGCCGATCGCCCGCATCGCCTATGACGCCAAGATCCGCCTGCTGCAGCAGGCGCTGGGCACCCACACCCGGCGCACGCAGGTGCAGGGCGGTCAGCTGAAGTCGCGCCGCGAGATCCGCATCGCCACGCTGTTCCGCGACCTGCCCGCGGCCTTCCTGGAGATGATCGTCGTGCACGAGCTGGCCCACCTGAAGGAGCCCGAGCACGACAAGGCCTTCTACAGCCTGTGCACCCACATGCTGGGCGACTACCACCAGCGCGAGTTCGACCTGCGCCTGTGGCTGGCGGCCGACGTGCTGAAGGATCAGACCGCCAGCAGCTGAGCCCGCACGGCCGGCGGAATGTCCACCGGCTTGCGTGTGGCGCGGTCGATGAAGACGATGCCGCTCTGGCCGCGCGCCACCGGCCGGCCGCTGGCCTCGTCGCTCATCTGGAAGGCCAGCGCGAAGCCGCAGCGCGCGAACTCCACCGGCTGCATGCGGATGCGCATGGTCTCGCCATGGAAGCCCTCGCTCTGGTACTGCGCCTGCAGCTCGGCCACGACGATCGGGCAGCCGCCCACATCGCCCTCGCGCCAGCCCAGCGCGCGAAAGAAGCGCAGGCGCGCCTCCGACACCAGCGTGATGAGCTGCGCGTTGTCCAGATGCCCGCCCTGGTTGACGTGGCTGATGTAGATCTGCACGGCGGTCTCGAAACCGAAGCGCTCGGGGGGCTGAAGCTGAAGTCGGGGCATGGACCGATTTTCGCGCGCCGTAAGATCGGTGCATGAAGGTCGATTTCGATGGCGTGCAGGCCTTCGTGGCGGTGGCCGAGCTGGGCGGCTTCAGCCGCGCGGCACGCGAGCTGCACCTCACGCAGACCGCGCTGACCCGGCGCGTGCAGAAGCTCGAGGCCTACCTGGGCCTGAAGCTGCTGGACCGCACCACGCGGCGCGTCGCGCTGAGCACCGTGGGCCGCGAGTTCCTGCCGCAGGCGCGCGCGCTGGTGCAGGACATGACCAGCGCCGTCGAGCGCTTGAAGGACATGTCGCGCAGCGGCAGCGGCCAGCTGGCGCTGGCCTGCATCCCCTCGATGAGCTCGCACGTGCTGCCCGGCCTGATCCGCCAGTACGCGCAGGCACACCCGGACAACCGCATCCGGCTGCACGACGGCTCGTCCACCGAGGTGCGCCAGGCGGTGCTGGACGGCCAGGCCGACCTGGGCATCGCGCTGCATGGCGAGCCGCACCCCGACCTGGAGGAGCGGCGGCTGTTCAGCGACCCGCTGGTGTTCCTGTGCCGCACGCCGCATCCGCTGGAGCAGGCGGCCGAGGTGCGCTGGAGCGACCTGCGTGACACCGAGCTGATCGGCGTGAGCAGCTTCATGGCCACGCGCATCTTCATGGACTACCAGCTGGCCAAACGCGGCATCCGGCTGCAGGGCCGCTATGAGGTGCAGCACCACGCCACGGCGATCAACCTGGTGGCCGCCGGCGTGGGCGCGGCCATCCTGCCCTCGTCCACCTTCCAGCCGGGCGACCGGCCCGGCGTGCGCAAGATTCCATTGACGCACCCGGTGGTGCGGCGCCAGGTGGTGCTGCTGCAGCGGCGCGAGCAGGCGCTGTCGCCGGCGGCGCTGGCCTTCAGAAAGCTGATCGAGCAGGCGCTCTTCAAGCCCTGAACCGGCGGGTCGGCCATTGATGCCCAGATCGCAATAATCGATCCGTCTTTTTCATTTCACGAATCAATCGCCGGTTTCCACAATCGCCCCCTGTTTCATCGGCTGTGGGGCGGTTCATGGGCACGGACGTGCTGGTCATCGGTGGGGGCAATGCGGCCCTGTGCGCGGCGCTGACGGCGCGCGAGGCGGGTGCGCGCGTGCTGCTGCTGGAAGCCGCGCCGCGCGACCTGCGCGGCGGCAACTCGGCCCACACCCGCAACCTGCGCTGCATGCACGACGCGCCGCAGGACGTGCTGGTCGACGCCTACCCCGAAGAAGAGTACTGGCAGGACCTGCTGAAGGTCACCGGCGGGCGCACCAACGAGGCGCTGGCGCGGCTGGTGATCCGCGCCTCGTCCACCTGCCGCGGCTGGATGCAGCGCCACGGCGTGCGCTTCCAGCCGCCGCTGTCGGGCGCACTGCATGTGGCGCGCACCAACGCCTTCTTCATGGGCGGTGGCAAGGCCCTGGTCAACGCCTACTACCGCAGCGCCGAGCGCCTAGGCGTGCAGGTGCGCTACGACACGCCGGTGCAGCGCCTGGAGTTGCAGGACGGCCGCTTCGTCGCCGCCTGGGCCGGCGGTGAGCGCATCGAGGCCGCCAGCTGCGTGCTGGCCGCCGGTGGTTTCGAGTCCAACCGCGACTGGCTGCGCGAGGCCTGGGGGCGCAACGCGCGCGGCGAGTGGCCGGCCGACCAGTTCCTGATCCGCGGCACGCGCTTCAACCAGGGCACGCTGCTGCGCCACCTGATCGACGAGCAGCACGCCGACGCGATCGGCGACGCCACCCAGGCCCACATGGTGGCGATCGACGCCCGCGCGCCGCTGTACGACGGTGGCATCTGCACCCGCATCGACTGCGTCAGCCTGGGCGTGGTGCTCAACCGCGACGGCGAGCGCTTCTACGACGAGGGCGAGGACTTCTGGCCCAAGCGCTACGCGATCTGGGGCCGGCTGGTGGCCCACCAACCGGGGCAGACCGCCTGGTCGGTGATCGACGCCAAGGCCGTGGGCCGCTTCATGCCGCCGGTCTTTCCCGGCGTGGTGGCCGACAGCCTGCCCGAGTTGGCGCGCCGCCTGGGCCTGCCCGAGGACCGCTTCATGCAGACCCTGGACGACTACAACCGCGCCTGCCGCCCCGGGCGCTTCGACCACACCGTGCTCGACGACTGCGCCACCGAGGGCCTGGCGCCCGCCAAGAGCCACTGGGCCCGCCCGATCGACACGCCGCCCTTCTACGGCTACGCGCTGCGCCCCGGCGTGACCTTCACCTACCTGGGCCTGCGCACCGACGAGACCGCCGCGGTGCGCTTTGCCGACCAGCCCAGCCCCAACCTGTTCGTGGCCGGCGAGATGATGGCCGGCAACGTGCTGGGCCAGGGCTACACCGCGGGCGTGGGCATGTCGATCGGCACGGCGTTTGGCCGCATCGCCGGTGAGCGCGCCGCGGCCGCAGCCCGGACGCAGGAGGTGCGCCATGCAGCCGCTTGAGTCGCTGGCCGCGCAGGCCGTGGCGCTGGCCGAGGGCACGCCCACGCCCGAAGCCGAGGTGGCGCGGGTGATGCAGATCTGCAATGCCTGCCGCTATTGCGAGGGCTTCTGCGCCGTCTTCCCGGCAATGACCTACCGGCTGCGCTTCGAGCCGGCCGACGCCCACTACCTGGCCAACCTGTGCCACAACTGCGGCGCCTGCCTGCACGCCTGCCAGTACGCGCCGCCGCACGAATTTGCCGTCAATGTGCCGCGGGCGATGGCCCAGGTGCGGCAGCGCACCTATGCGGTCAACGCCTGGCCAGCCGCGCTGGGCCGCGCGTACGAGCGCAACGGCCTGGTGCTGTCGCTGGCGCTGGCCGCCGCGCTGGCGCTGGTGCTGGCGATCGCGGTGGTGCTGGGCGGCGGGCTGCAGGTGCCCACCGGCGCCGGCTTCTACGCGGTGCTGCCGCATGGCCTGCTGGTGGCGCTGTTCGCGCCGGTGCTGGGCTTTGCGGCGCTGTCGCTGGCAATCGGCGTGCGCCGCTTCTGGCGCCAGGCCACGCCGGTCAGCAGCGGCCTGCCGCTGGGTGCCGACGCGGCGCGCGAAGCCACCGGCCAGGCGCTGGTGCTGCGCTACCTGGACGGCGGCCATGGCGAGGGCTGCCACAACGCCGACGACGCCTGGACCCACGCGCGCCGGCGCTTCCACCACCTGACCTTCTACGGCTTCATGCTGTGCTTTGCGGCCACCGCGGTGGCCACGCTCTACCACTACGCCTTCGGCTGGCACGCACCCTATGCCTGGCCGGCGCTGCCCAAGCTGCTGGGCGTGCCCGGCGGCGTGGCGCTGACCGTGGGCACGGCCGGGCTGGGCTGGCTGCACCTGCGGCGTCACCCGATGCACGGCGATCCGGCGCAGCGACCGATGGACCTGGGCTTCATCGCCCTGCTGTTCCTGGTGGCCAGCAGCGGCCTGGGCCTGTGGCTGGCCGGCGCCAGCGCGGCCATGCCGTGGTGGCTCTGCGTGCACCTGGGTGCGGTGCTGGCCCTGTTTGCCACCCTGCCCTGCGGCAAGTTCGCCCATGGTCTCTACCGCACCGCCGCGCTGCTGCGCGCTGCGGTGGAGCGCCGCCAACCCAACCCCGTCGGCCTGGGCGCCGACTGACGACCCCAAGGAGACACCCATGAACCGCCGACCTCTGCTGGCCACCCTGGCCATCGCGCTGATGCCACTGTGCGGCCAGGCGCAGGACCTGCCCGCCAAGAAGAACCTCACCATCGTCGTCGGCTTCGCCGCCGGCGGCGCGGCCGACACTGCCGCGCGCATCATCGGCAAGAAGCTGGCCGACAACACCGGCTTCACCGTGGTGATCGACAACAAGGCCGGCGCCGGCGGCAACATCGCGCACCAGTTCGCCGCCACCGGCCCGGCCGATGGCTCGGTGCTGCTGTTCGGCTCGGTGGGGCCGCTGGCGATCGCGCCGCACCTGATGAAGCTGCCCTACGACCCGGTCAAGGACCTGGCACCGGTGACCATGGGCGTGAACTTCCCCAACGTGCTGGTGGTGCACAGCGGGCTGAAGATCAGGACCTTTGCCGAGTTCATCGATTTCGCGCGCAAGAACCCCGGCAAGCTCGACTACGCCTCCACCGGCGCCGGCTCGGCCTCGCACCTGGCGGGTGAGCTGATGGACGACATGGCCAAGATCGACACCGTCCACATCCCCTACAAGGGCGGCGCACCGGCGCTGCAGGACCTGCTGGGCGGCCGCGTGGCGGCCTATTACTCGACGCTGTCCACCGCACAGCAGCACATCGACGCCGGCAAGCTGATCCCGCTGGCGGTGACCGGTGCCAAGCGCATTCCGCAGCTGCCCAACGTGCCCACCATCGCCGAGTCGGGCTTCCCCGGCTACCTGGCCACCAACTGGTACGCCTTCGTGGCCTCGTCCAAGGTGCCCAAGCCCATCCTGGACCGCTGGAACACCGAGCTGGTCAAGGTGCTGAAGTCACCCGACGTGGTGGCCGAGCTGAACCAGCACGGCATGCCGCCCGCGCCGGGCACGCGCGAGGAGCTGGCGCAGGAGATCGCTCGTGAGTCGGCGATGTGGGGCCGTGTGATCCGCGACCGCAAGATCAAGATCGACTGAGTCGTTCAACAGAACAGGAGACAAGCCATGAACACCCTGCACCGCCGCGCACTGCTGCGCCTGTCGCTGCTGGCCGGTCTGGCCCTGGCCCAGGTGGGCGCCTGGGCCGCCGAGATCCGCGTCGTCACCTCGGGCGCCTTCACCGAGGCCTACAAGCAGCTGATCCCGATCTACGAGCAGGCCACCGGCCACACCGTGATCAGCAGCTTCGGCGCCTCGATCGGCAATGCACCCGATTCCATTCCCAGCCGCTTCGCCCGTGGCGAGGTGTTCGACCTGGTGATCCTCTCCGAGGGCGGGCTGGAGGCGCTGGTCAAGGCCGGACAGGTGCAGCCCGGCTCACGGGTCGATCTGGCGCGCTCGAAGATCGGCGCCGCGGTGCGCAAGGGCACGCCCAAGCCCGACATCAGCACCGTCGAGGCGCTGAAGAAGACGCTGCTGGACGCCAAGTCGGTGGCCTACTCGGCCAGCGCCAGCGGCACCTACCTGTCGACCGAGCTGTTCCCGAAGCTGGGCGTGGCCGAGCGGCTGAAGGAGACCGGCAAGCGCATCCTCAGCGAGCGCGTGGGTGCGGTGGTGGCGCGCGGCGACGCCGAGCTGGGCTTCCAGCAGGTCAGCGAGCTGATCTACTTCAAGGAGCTGGACTTCATCGGCACCCTGCCGGACGAAGTACAGCAGACGATCTTCTTCTCTGTCGGCCTCGTCAAGGACAGCAAGCAGGCCGAGCTGGCCACGCACCTGGCGCGGTTCCTGGCCTCTGCCGCGGTGGCCGAGATCGTGCGCGCCACCGGCCTGGAGCCGGCCGCGGTGAAGCGCTGAGCGGGGCCATGAGCGGCCCGCTGCAACGCCCAGCCCACCTGGGCGAGTTGTTCCTGGTCTTTACCGGGCTGGCGCTGCAGGGCTTCGGCGGTGTGCTGGGCGTGGTGCACCGCGAACTGGTGGAGCGCCGCGCCTGGATGGATGAAGCCGGCTTTGCGGGTGACTGGGCCACCGCCCAGGTGCTGCCCGGCCCCAACGTCTGCAACCTGGCCCTGATGTACGGCTGGCGCCAGTTTGGCTGGCGCGGCGCGCTGAGCGCCCTGGGCGGTCTGCTGCTGGCCCCGACGCTGCTGCTGGTGTTGCTGGCCACCGCCTTGGCCCAGGTGGAGTCCTGGCCGGTGGTGAAGGGCGCGATCGCCGGGCTCTCGGCGTTGGCGGCGGGCCTGGTGGCCGGGGCCGGCCTGCGCCTGGCCGCGGGCCTGTCGGCTCACCCGCTGGGCCGCGCGCCGGCACTGGCGCTGGCCGCCCTGGCGCTGGCGACCCTGTTGCTGGGCCTGCCGATGGTGGGCGTGGTGCTGCTGGTCGGCCTGCCGGCCTGCGGGCTGACCTGGCGCTGCCTGCGCCCACCGCGCTGAGCTGCCGATGGCTGCACCCCTGGACCTGGGCCAGCTGTGGCTGATCCACCTGGGCTTGTCGCCGTTCACGATCGGCGGCGCGATGACCGTCGCCCCCGACCTGCACCGCCTGCTGGTCAGCGAGCAGGGCTGGCTCAGCGAAGCCGACTTCACCCGCAGCCTGACGCTGGCCCAGGCCGCCCCCGGGCCGAATGTGCTCTACGTGGCGCTGGCCGGCTGGCTGATCGGCTGGCAGCACGCCGGGGAGGGCCTGGCGGTGCAGGCCGGGCTGGCAGCGGCCGCCGCGGGCACCGCGCTGTTCGGGCTGCTGCTGCCCAGTTCTGTGTTGGCCTGCCTGGCGGCCCATCTGGCACAGCGCTGGCACGCGCATGCGCTGCTGCAGGCCTTTCGGCGCGGCATGGAGCCGGTGGTGGTGGCCGCGATGCTGGGCACGGCGGTGTTCATCGGCCGTGGCGCCGGGCTGGGCAGCGATACCCCGGTCGCCCTGGCCCTGGCGGCGGGCACCGCGCTGGCCGTGCTGCGCACGCGCTGGCCGGTGTGGGCACTGCTGGCGGCGGGGGCGCTGGCCGGCGCGCTGGGCGCGGTCTGAGCCAGCCCGCCGCGCGCGCGCAGACCGTGCGCATCGCACGGCGGACCCGCGCGCCGGCTGCCACGCGCCGCCACCTTTGACGACAGTCAAGCCCTCACGCGGCACTTCGGCCAACCATGGCGGCCCCGCCATCACTGGCGGGCGCCGAGTGTCGCCATGCCGTTCCGCCCTACCCTGATTGCTGCGCTGGTGCTGCTGTGCATCGGCCTGTGCATCGGCTGGATCCTCGGCGGCGAGGAACGCGAGGCGCCGCCCATGCCGCCACCCGGTCCCACGCCGGCCCTGCCCTTCCAGGCCCTGCAGCCGCTGCCGCCAGTGCCGGCGCTGCCGGCAGAGCGGGTGGCGCTGGGCGAGCGCCTGTTCCACGAGACCCGTCTGTCGCACGACAACAGTCTGTCCTGCGCCAGCTGCCATGACCTGGCCCATGGCGGCGCCGACGCCCGCCCGGTGTCACTGGGCGTGCGGGGTCAGCCCGGGCAGCGCAACGCGCCCACGGTGTTCAACGCCAGCCTGAACTTCGTGCAGTTCTGGGATGGCCGCGCCGGCTCACTGCGCGAGCAGGCCGCCGGGCCGGTGCACAACCCGGTGGAGATGGCCTCCAGCTGGCCCGAGGTCCTGGACAAGCTGCGCGCCGACGCCAGCTACCGCGAGGCCTTTGCCAGCGCCTATGGCGGGCCGCCCACGGCCGAGCACATCGTGGACGCGCTGGCCAGCTTCGAGGAGACCCTGCTGACGCCGGACAGCCCCCTGGACCGCTTCCTGCGCGGCGAGCCCGGGGCGCTCGATGCGCGCCAGCGCGCCGGGCTGCAGCGCTTCATCGAGCTGGGCTGTGTCAGTTGCCACCAGGGCGTGGGCATCGGCGGCAACATGTTCCAGCGCTTCGGGGTGATGGAGGCTCCGCCGCCCGCCGTCGCGCGCGACAGCGGACGCCAGGCCGTCACCGGCCGCGAGGCCGACCGCGGCGTCTTCAAGGTGCCCGGCCTGCGCAACGTGGCGCTGACCGCGCCCTACTTCCACGACGCCTCGGCGGCCACGCTGGAGGACGCGGTGCGCACCATGGCGCGGGTGCAGCTGGGACAGGACATGGCGGCGCAGGACGTGGACCTGATCGTCGCCTTCCTGCACGCGCTGACCGGCCGTTGGCAGGGACAGGCCCTGCAGTGAGCGGCACGACAGCGCCACGCTTTGGCGGGCCGGCAGGCCGCGGCTGGCGTGCGCGCGCCGGGATCGCGCTGCTGATGGCGCTGGCGGTGGGGCTGTTCGCGGTGCTGGAGCGCGGGGCCAGCGCGGTGCCGGCAGGGGTCCATGCCGCGTACTCGGAGCGGCTGCACGATGTGCGCAGCCTGAACGCCGCGGTCGACCGCGACCTGCTGGCAGCGCGCTGGCAACGCAACCGCCACTACGATGACCTGACCAGCCACACCGGCCAGCTCTCGCAACTGGCCGGGCAGCTCGCGCCGCCGCCGAGTTTCCTGCTGGACCGGGACGCACCGACGGTGGCCGCCGAGGCCGACGCGCTGGCTGCGGCGCTGATCGAGAAAGCCGATCTGGTCGACCAGTTCCGCCGCGAGAACGCGGTGCTGAGCAACTCGCTGAACTACCTGGACGCGCTGACGCGTGAGCTGCTCGACGGGCCCGCGGCCGAGCGCCTGAGCGCGACCCAGCGCGAGGCGATCGGGCGCTACGCCCGCCAGCTGAGTGCGGGCACGCTCGGCGCCGAACGCCACCCGCCGCCCCCGCTGACCCTGGACGGGTCCGGCGTCCTGGCCGAGCCGGTGGCCCAGTTGCGCCGCCACGGCGCGGTGCTGGTCGAGCGCGAGGCGCGCCTGGATGCGCTGGACCGGCAGTTGCTGGCCCTGGGCACCGACGCGCGCGTCGATGCGCTGGCCCACCACTACACCGCGGGCCACGCGCGCGCGGCGGCGCAGGCCACGCGCTACCGCCAGGCGCTGTCGGCGGTCAGCGTGCTGCTGGCCGGCGCGGTGGGCTGGCTGCTGTGGCACCTGGCGCGGGCGCGCCGCAGCCTGCAGCGCACCCATGCCGAGCTGGCCCGGCTGTACGACGCCCAGCTGGCCGCCCAGCAGTTGCTGACGCTGCACGCCACCGCCTTTCGCAACGCCCACGACGGCATCACGCTGACCGACGCGCAGGGCAACATCCTCGACGTCAACCCGGCCTTCACCCGCATCACCGGCTGGACGCGCGAGGAGGTGATCGGCCGCAACCCGCGCGTGCTGAAGTCGGGCTACCACGACGACGCGTTCTACCGCGCGATGTGGCGCTCGATCGCCGACACCGGACGCTGGTCGGGCGAGATCTGGAACCGCAACCGCGAGGGCGCGATCTACCCCGAGCTGCTGTCGATCGCCGCGGTGCGCGACGCCGAAGGCCAGACGCGCAACTTCGTCGCGGTGTTCGCCGACATCGGCCACCTCAAGCACCAGGAGCGCCAGCTCAAGCAGCTGGCCTATTTCGATGCGCTGACCGAGCTGCCCAACCGCAAGCTGCTGGCCGAGCGCCTGGGCCATGGCATCGCCCAGGCGCGCCACGGGGGTCGCCTGCTGGCGGTCTGCCTGCTCGACCTGGACGGCTTCAAGCCGATCAACGACCAGTGGGGCCACGAGGCCGGTGACCGCGTGCTGGTGGAGATCGGCCAGCGCCTGCTGCGCGCGGTGCGCGGCGGTGACACCGTGGCGCGCCTGGGCGGCGACGAGTTCGCGCTGCTGCTCAACGGCCTGGGCTCGGTGGACGAGGTCGAGGAGGTGCTGCGCCGCCTGATCGCCGTGGTGGCCCAGCCGCTGGCCGGCCTGCCGCAACCGACCACGGTGTCGGCCAGCGTCGGCGTGACCCTGTTCCCCGCCGACGACGAAGGCCCCGACACGCTGCTGCGCCACGCCGATCAGGCGATGTACCAGGCCAAGCAGGCCGGCAAGAACGGCTACCGCTTCTTCAACGCCGAGGAGGATCGCCACCAGCGCCACCGCCACGGCCATGTGGCGCGCCTGGCCGATGCGCTGCGCCAGGGCGAGCTGGTGCTGCATTACCAGCCGCAGGTGGACCTGCGCGCCGGCCGCGTGGTCGGCGCCGAGGCGCTGATCCGCTGGCAGCACCCGCAGCGCGGGCTGCTGGCGCCGGGCGATTTCCTGCCGCAGATCGACGACGCCGAGCTGATCGAGTCGGTCGGCGACTGGGTCATCGAGCAGGCGCTGAGCCAGCTCGATGCCTGGCACGCCGCCGGCCAGCGGCTGCCGGTGAGCGTCAACATCGCCGGCCGCCACCTGCAGCAGCGCGACTTCATCGACCGCCTGCAGGCGGCCCAGGCCCGGCACCCGGCAGTGGCCGGTCTGCTGGCGCTGGAGGTGCTGGAGACCACCGCGCTGGAGGACATCGTGCGCACCGCGCGGGTGATTGACGACTGCCGCGCGCTGGGCGTCAGCGTGGCGCTGGACGACTTCGGCGCCGGCTACTCCTCGCTGAGCTACCTCAAGCGCCTGCCGATCGAGCTGATCAAGATCGACCTGGGCTTCGTGCGCGAGCTGCCCACCGACCTGGACAACCTGATCATCGTGCGCGGCGTGATCGAGCTGGCGCGCGCCTTCGGCCGCCAGGTGCTGGCCGAGGGCATTGAATCGGCGCTGCACGGCCGCATGCTGCTGCAGCTCGACGGCGACCTGGCGCAGGGCCACGGCATCGCCCGCGCGATGCCGGCCGGCGACTGGCTGCCCTGGCTGGCCGCCTGGCGGCCCGACCCGTCCTGGCAGGCGGTGGCGCCGCTGCACTGGAGCGACACCGACCGGCAGCTGCTCACTGCCGAGATCCAGCTGCGCGCCTGGGTGGAGCAGGTGCAGCGCGCGGTGCTGGAACAGCGGCCGATCCCGCACCAGCATTTCGGCGACCCCACCCGCTGCGCCTTCGGCACCTGGTTCGAGGCCGATGGCCGGCTGCGCTACGCGGCACACGGGGCCACCGCCCGGATCGACGCCCTGCATCGCCAGCTGCACCGCGAGGTGGACCAGCTCGACGGCCTGTGGCGCGAAGGCCGGCATGCGGCGATGCGCGCCGGCCTGTCGGCGCTGCTGGCGGTGCAGGACGAGCTGGCCGCCGCGCTGCTGTCGCTGCAGCTCGCGGTGGGGCGCCCGCGCGAGGACGCGCGCCCCTGATCAGACGCCGCTGCGCCGCAGCTCGCGAAAGGCGCCGAACAGCCAGCTGCGCAGGCCGATCAGCAGCGTGCAGGCCTGCTTCTGGTCGGGTGGCAGCTTCTGGTCGGCCAGGTGCTGCTGGGCAAAGTCCTGGGCCAGGCGCTGCAGGCGGTCGTTGTACGAAGCCACCAGCGCCGGGCGGATCTGGCCGTGGACCAGCGTCAGCAGCTCGCCCTCGCCGTCAAAACCGCCGCCGAAGAAGTCGCCCACCACCTGCTCGCGGAAGAAGGCCATCACCGGACCGTGCGGCCGCCAGCGAAAGGCCTTGGCCAGCTTCAGCCGGTAGCGGTTGTGCGGCCGCAGCTCGATGATGCCCAGGCGGTCCAGCTGGGCCAGCAGCGCGATGCCCTCGGTCTCGCTCAGGCGGTAGTGCGCCACCACCTGCTCCAGCGTCCACTGGCTCTGGCAGCACACCGCCATCAGCAGCAGCTTGCGGTCGGCCACCACGGCGCGCTCCTGCTCCAGCGTCAGCTCGTGGCGCTCGGGCTGGGCGGCGGCCACGCGGCGGCTGAGCTCGGTGAAGTCGGTCTTCAGCACCTCGCAGATCGCATCGATGCGGGCCAGTGGCATGTCGCCGCGGGCGAACATGCGCTTGACGCTGGATTCGGCCAGGCCCAGCTCACGCGCCAGCGCGGCGTAGGTCCAGCCGGCGGCCTTCAGCTCGGCCTTCATCACCTGGATCAGGGCCTGGGTGGTCGACATGGCCGAAGTATCACCAAACGATACCGCCAGGGTCAAGCGACGGCACACGGCATTGATTCAAGCCACTCCTGGCCGCCCTCGCGCCAAGATGAAGCCCTGTTCAACAACGGACCCGACCCCCTCGGGACCCCACCATGGCCCGTCGCCCTCTGCGGCCCCTGCTGCCGCTGACCCTGGCCCTGCTGACCGTGCTGTCGGCCACCCCGGTGCGCGCCCACCGCGGCGGCCCGTCCGAGGCCTCGGCGGCACTGTCGGCGCTGCCGGTGCTGACCCTGGTGGGCGCGCCGCTGCTGCTGTCGGTGGGCACCGGCGTGCTGCTGGTGAAGGCCGTGGAGGTGACCGCCGAGGGCAGCGTGTGGGTGCTCGAGCGCAGCGCCGATGGCGCGCGCATCGTGCTGACCGCCGCCGGCGCCAGCGCGCTGGCGGTGGGCCAGGCGCTGACGCTGGTGGCGGTCGAGGCTGGCTGGCTGCTGGTGGACGGCAGCCGCGCCGTGGCGGTGCTGCCCGATGCGGCGCACGCCCGCCTGTTCCACCACCAGCCGCTGTCGCGATGAGCGCCCTCTGGCGCACCGCTGCGCTGGTCGTCGCGCTGCTGACAGCACCCACCGCCCTGGCGGGCCGCCCCTGCACGTCCGAGCCGCCCACGGTGGCCGAGGTCCAGCAGGGCCTGGCCCTGGCCGTGCGCACCGAGGCCGCGCTGCAGGCCAGCGGCGCCAGCGTGGTCCTGCTGGCCCGCGCCGGCCAGGACCTCAGCGCCTACCGCCTGCGCTGGTCGCACATGGGCTGGGCCTACCGGCAGACCGATGCCAGCGGCCAGACGAGCTGGCGCGTGGTGCACAAGCTCAACCACTGCGGCAGCGACCAGGCCCAGGTCTATGGCCAGGGTCTGGCCGAGTTCTTCCTGGACCGGCCGTGGCGCTACGAGGCCGCGTACCTGGTGCCCACGCCGGAGCTGCAGGCCCGCCTGCTGCCGCTGCTGCAGGACGATGCGCGCGTGCTGCGCTGGCACGAGCCGCGCTACAACATGCTGGCCTACCCCTGGGCCACGCGCTACCAGCAGAGCAACCAGTGGGCGATCGAAACCCTGGCCGGCGCCGCCGACGAGGGCGCCAGCGACCGCCCGCGCGCCCAGGCCTGGCTGCAGTTGCGCGGCTTCACGCCGACGGTGCTGCACCTGGGCCCGCTGACCCGCCTGGGCGCGCGCGCCACCCGCGCCAACATCGCCTTCGACGACCACCCCAACGACAAGCGCTTCGCCGACCGCATCGAGACCACCACCGTCGACGCCGTTGTCGACTGGCTGCAGATCGCCCATCTGGGGGGCCCGGTGCAGACCGTTCGCTGACCACCAAGCCGCTACAGTCCAGACACCCTCAGGAGGAGCCCCGCGTGAGCGCCCAGCCGCACCCCAACCAGTTCGCCCTGCTGCGCCAGCGCCGCTTTGCGCCCTTCTTCTGGACGCAATTCCTGGGCGCCGCGAATGACAACGTCTTCAAGTTCGCCTTCACGATGCTGGTGACCTACCGCATCGAGGTGGCCTGGCTGCCCCCCGAGCTGGCAGGCCTGGTGATCGGCGCGGTCTTCATCCTGCCCTTCCTGCTGTTCTCGGCCACCTCGGGGCAGCTGGCCGACAAGTACGACAAGGCGCGCCTGGCGCAGCTGGTCAAGAGCCTGGAGATCGCCATCATGGTGGCGGCGATGGTGGGGCTGCACCTGCAATGGCCATCGCTGCTGCTGGGCTGCATCTTCGGCCTGGGCCTGCACAGCACGCTGTTCGGCCCGGTCAAGTACGCCTACCTGCCGCAGCACCTGGACGAGCGCGAGATCACCGGCGGCAACGGCATGGTCGAGATGGGCACCTTCGTGGCCATCCTGCTGGGCAATGTGGTGGGCGGCGTGCTGATCGCGCTCCCCGACGGCTGGTGGCTCACCGGCGCCGAGGCGGTGGCCTGGACGGCGCTGACACTGGCGGTCATCGGCCGCGCGGTGGCGCAGCGCATCCCGCCCACGCCGTCCACCTCGCCGAACCTGGTCATCAACTGGAACCCGGTCACCGAGACCTGGCGCAACCTGCGGCTGGCGCACGGCAACCTGGTGGTCTTCCGCTCGCTGCTGGGCATCTCGTGGATGTGGTTCTTCGGCGCGGTCTTCCTGGGCCAGTTCCCCAGCTTCGCCAAGGACGTGCTGCATGGCGACGAGCACGTGGCCTCGCTGCTGCTGGTGGTGTTCTCGGTGGGCGTGGGCCTGGGCTCGCTGATGTGCGAGACCTTCAGCCGCCGCCATGTGGAGATCGGCCTGGTGCCGCTGGGCGCGATCGGCATGAGCGTGTTCGCCGCCGACCTGTGGTGGGCCGCGTCGCAGGTGCCCGCCAGCGATCGCCTGGGGCTGGGCGCCTTCCTGGGGGTGGGCGCGAACTGGCGCGTGCTGGCCGATCTGTTCGCGCTGTCGTTCAGCGCCGGCCTGTACAGCGTGCCGATGTACGCGCTGATCCAGCTGCGCTCGCCGGCCAGCCACCGCGCGCGCATCATCGCCGCCAACAACATCCTCAACGCGATCTTCATGATCGTCAGCGCCGTTGGCGCCGGCATGCTGCTGAAGGCGGGTTTCAGCATCCCGCAGGTCTTCGGCCTGCTGGCGCTGGCGAATGCGCTGGTGGCGGCCTATGTGTTCCTGCTGGTGCCCGAGTACCTGCTGCGTTTCGTGGCCTGGGTGCTGAGCCACTTCATCTACCGCTTCCGCGTGCAGGGCGACGAGCACATCCCGGCCCAGGGCCCGGCGATCCTGGCCTGCAACCACGTGAGCTTCATCGACGCGGTGCTGCTGATGGCCGCCAGCCCGCGGCCGATCCGCTTCCTGATGGACCACCGCATCTTCCAGGTGCCGGTGCTGGGCTGGCTGTTCCGCCTGGCCAAGGCCATCCCGGTGGCGCCGCGCGGCGAAGACCCGGCGGCCTATGAAGCCGCGCTGGCCGCGGCCGACCAGGTGCTGGCCGAGGGCGACCTGCTGGGCATCTTCCCCGAAGGCGGCATCACCCGCGACGGCCAGCTGCAGCCCTTCAAGGGTGGTATCGCGAAGATCCTGGAGCGCCGCGCGGTGCCGGTGGTGCCGATGGCGCTGACCAACCTGTGGGGCTCGTTCTTCTCGCGCGTGGAAGGCGGCACCGCGATGGTCAAGCCGCTGCGCCGTGGGCTGTTCAACCAGGTGGGATTGAAGATCGGCCCCGCCATGGCTGCGGGTGAGGTCACGCCGCAGACCGTGCAGACCAGCGTCGCGCGCCTGCTGGACCCTACTTCGTCCATGGGGGCGTGATGTTCGGCTTGATCAAGTTCTTCTGGTACTTGCTGCTGATTGTGGCCACGTGCGGCTTCGGGCTGTGCGGGGCGACATGGGTGGGCATCGGGATCCGCGACCTGTTGCGAGGCCACACCGGTGGTGAATTGGGTGGCGCCTGGGCAGCTCTCAGCTTCGGATCGATCGCTTTGGGCCTGGCCTGGGGTGCCTACAAGTTCGCCACGGTTTTCAACGACTCGGACCATGACGACACGGATGCCCCATGATCACTGACCTCGTGGTGGCTCATGCGACCCACGCGCTGTTCGAGTACGGCGGCATCGCGCTGGGCGTGGCGCTGTACCGGCGCGCCCGGCAGCGCAGCGGCCTGTCGGCGCTCACCGCATCGGGCAGCTTCGCGCTGTTCACCGGCCTGCTGCTGGGCGCCGCCATCGGCAACAAGGGGGTGTTCGCGATCGAGCGGCCCGACCTGATCGCCGCCTGGTGGGCCGGCGGGCCGCTGGTGCTGGGGCAGTCGATCGTCGGCGGCCTGCTGGGCGGTCTGCTGGGCATTGAAGCCGCGAAGGCGCTGACCGGCCAACGGGCCTCCACCGGCGACCTGATGGTCACGCCCCTCATCGCTGGCCTGGTGCTGGGCCGCGTGGGCTGCTTCCTGGCCGGCCTGCACGACGACACCTACGGCCTGCCGACCACGCTGCCCTGGGGGGTGGACCAGGGCGACGGCGTGCCGCGCCATCCCAGCGCGCTTTATGAGATCGGCTTCCTCGTGCTGCTGGGCACGCTGCTGCACCGCGGGCAGGCGCGCTGGGCGGCCGTGCCGGGCCTGCGCTTCAAGCTCTTCCTCAGCGCCTACCTGCTGTGGCGCTTGATCGGAGACAGCCTGAAGCCGGTGCGCGTCGAGTACGCTGGCGGCCTCTCGGGCATCCAGTGGGTGTGCCTGGTCGCCCTGATGGCCTATGCCCCACTGCTGGCGCGTGCCTGGCGCCGGCACCCCAGCGCGCTCACCGCCTGAAGACCACGATGGCTTACCTTGCGTTTGTGCTGATGGCCCTGGCCATCTGGTTCCTGCGCCGCGCGCAGGCCGATCCGACGATGCTGTCGGGCCCTGGGCGGACATGGCAGTGGCTCGCCCGGGCGCTGCTCGCGTTGGTGGTGGCGCAGGCACTGTTTGCGCTGGCGATGCTGGGCTGGCAGTTGGCCACCCATCCGGACATCCAGACCTGGACCCCGATGCTGCTGTTCACCCAGTTGCCGGGCCTGCTGATCTCGGGTGTGGCGGGCTGGACGCTGTGGCAGGACCTGCGTTTCCAGAGCCGTGGCGGCCCGCAGCCCAGGCCAGGGGCCCCGGCCCGCCCACTGACCCGCCTGTGGCGCGGCCTGGTGGTGGTGACACTGGTCGTGCTCATGGCCGGCTTCGGCCTGTGCGGCAGCTGGGGAGTGATGGAAGGCATCATCATCCTGCAGAGCGGCGGTGACGCTGCCGGGTTGGCGATCGGACTGGGGTCCGTGGGCCTGCTCATTGCCGGGGCGCTGGCCCGCCAGTTGTTCAAGACCTCGCCCGCGGAGGACCGCTGATGAGCCTGCTGATCGGATTCCTGCTGAACCCCCTGGTCATCCTGCTGCTGGTCATCGGCGCCGTGGTCTACCTGCGGCGTGCCCGGCCGGGTGAGCGGTCGGGAGAGCGCTTCCTGCGCGGTCTGTGGCTGACGCTGCTGGTGCTCAGCACCGCCGGCTTTGGCCTGTGCGGCGGCTTCGGGGTGGTGGCTGGGCTGGTCTCGGTGACCGAGGGCGGCGAAAGCGGCGCCTATGGCGCCATGTTCCTGGCTGTGGGTGGCGTGGGCGTGGCCATCGCCGCGCTGACCGGCTGGCTGCTACGGCGGGCGCTGCGCGCCGATCGGCAACTGTCCGCAGCGCCCGAGCCGGACGATGTCGATCTGTCCCCGTTCTCGCCCGCCGCGCCACCCCCCGCCACGCCGCCGTCCCCCCGCGACAACGGACAGGACGGCCCATCCTGAGCCCCCGATGAACTCTCCCGCCCCCACGAACGGCCTGTGGCCGGTGATCCTGCTGCTGCGGTTGGCCATGGCGTTCCTGCTGCTGTGTGGCCTCCCGGCCGTGGTCTTCGGCCTGGGTGCCGCGCTGGGCGGTCCGCCGGGCCACCGTGACGAGTTCGGCGAATCGCTGGCGCTGACCGGCCTGCTCAGCCTGGTCCTGGCAGCGGCCTGCCAATGGGCCGTGCGCGCCTGCCAACGGGCCCAGCACAGGACAGGCGCATGAGCCGCAAGACCCGCCCCTGGCTGTTCTACGACACCACCAGCTCGGTCTGCACCACCTGCCTGCGGCCGGTGGAGGCGAAGATCGTGCTGAAGGACGACCAGGTCTTCATGGACAAGTGGTGCCCGGCGCACGGCACCGAGCGCGTGCTGGTGAGCGACGACGCCGCCTACTACCGGCTGTGCCGCGAGGTGTATGTGAAGGCACCGGAGATGCCCGAGCGCTTCGCCACCCCGATGCAATACGGCTGCCCGTTCGATTGCGGCCTGTGTCCCGACCACATGCAGCACAGCTGCCTGACCATCGTCGAGCTGACCGACCACTGCAACCTGCGCTGCCCCACCTGCTACGCCGGCAGCGGGCCTGAGCGGCTCACCCACCGCAGCTTCGACGAGGTGCTGGCCATGCTCGACGCCGCCGTGGCCAGCGAGGGCGAGCCCGACGTGGTGCAGCTCAGCGGCGGCGAGCCCACGCTGCACCCGCGCTTCTGGGACATCCTGGACGCGGCCAAGGCGCGGCCGATCCGCCACCTGATGCTCAACACCAACGGCATCCGCATCGCGCAGGAGCCGGGCTTTGCCGAGAGGCTGGCGGGCTACGCGCCGGGCTTCGAGGTCTACCTGCAGTTCGACTCCCTGCGCCGCGAGGCCTTGATGGACCTGCGCGGCGCCGACCTGCGCCGCGTGCGCGACGACGCGCTGCGCGCGCTGGACGCGGCCGGCGTGTCGACCACGCTGGTGGTCACCGTCAAGCGAGGGATCAACGACGACGAGATCGGCGAGATCATCCGCCACGCCCAGGGCTGGCCCTGCGTGCGCGGCGTGACGCTGCAGCCGGTGCAGGACGCCGGCCGCTGTGACGGCTATGACCCGGCCCAGCACCGCCTGACGGTCAGCGAGCTGCGCCGGCGCATCGTCGACCAAAGCGGCGTGTTCACCGCCGAGGACGTGGTGCCCGTGCCCTGCAACCCCGACACGCTGGCCATGGCCTACGCGATCCGCACGCCCGGTGGCGGCCTGCAGCCGCTGACGCGCTTCCTGGACCCCACCACGCTGGTCGAGGCCAGCCGCAACACCATCGTCTTCGAGCGCGACGAGTCGCTCAAGTCCCAGGTCTTCAAGCTCTTCAGCACGAATCACTCACCTGAATCGCAGGCGAGTTGCCTGAGCGAGCTGATGTGCTGCCTGCCGCAGATCGCCGCGCCCGAGGGGCTGGACTACCGCAGCGTCTTTCGCGTGCTGATCGTGCAGTTCATGGACGCGCGCTCGCTGGACATCCGCGCGCTGAAGAAGAGCTGCATCCACATGGCCCTGCCCGACGGCCGCATGGTGCCCTTCGAGAGCCACAACCTGTTCTACCGTGACGGACAGCAGGCACTGCTGGCGCAGATCAGGGGCGAGCTGGCGGCGCAGCGGGCGCAGCGCGAGCGCGTGGCGCCGCAACCGATCCACCGGGTGGACCGCTGAACCTCAGCGGCGCCACAGCGTACGCAGGCGCGCCTTCAGTGCCTGGGCCGCGCGCCAGGCGGCGCTGGCATGGACCCAGGCCAGCAGCTCGGCCTTCCAGCGGCTCCAGCGCCCGTAAATCCGAGCGAACCAGTCCAGGCGCATCAACGCGTCATGGGTCAGCGTGAACAGCCGCGCGACGATCGCCGTGCCCACCAGCTTGGCGATGACGATCACCGTCAGCCCCAGCAGCGCATGGCCCTGGCGGATCGCCCACAGCGCGGCCAGCTTGATCGGCAGCAGGGCCAGCGCCGGCAGCGCGAACAGCGCCAGCGCAGCGTAGGGCGGCAGCCGGCGCACCCAGGCCTCGATCCAGCGAAAGCCCGGCCAGCGGCCGATCGCCGCCACCACCCGTTGCAGCGGCTCCCAGCCCCATTCCTCGAACAGGATCAGCAGCGCCAGCAGCCATTTGAGCGGGGCCAGCAGGCCCTGGCGCAGACGCGCCGTCCAAGTGTGCATGGCCCGATTCTGACCACACCGCGCAGCGACCAGCGCAGCGTGCGACGTTTTGCCGCCGCAAAAGCGCCATCGGTCCTAGGGAGCGACGAGTTGCGCACTAGGGATGTGTTTGCTCAGCGTCCGCGAGCCCAATGCCACAGGCGCCGGGGCCACCCCACAGAGACTGCCCGGGCCGTCCTCCCCAACCACCACCCGCCAGGAGAACCCCATGCGCATCATTCGTTCGCTCGCCGTGCTGAGCCTTGCCGCCGCCGCTGCCGCGACCTTCGCCGCCACGCCGAACGCCGGCAAGGCGGGCGCCGCCCGCATCAAGGACGCCGCCACTGCGGCCACCTATACCACCAAGGCCAAGGTGGCCTTGTACTACTCGCCGAGCTTTGGTGGCGTGATCCACTCCAAGGGCATCGCCGCCGTCAGCACCCCCTCCACCGGCATCCACTGCATCACCCCGTCGATCGCCGTGGACCTGACGAAGGTGACCCCGCAGGTCACCGTCGACTGGAATCTGTCGTCGGGCTTTGCGCTGCTGGCCTACACCAAGGACACGTCGGCCTTCACCGACTGCCCGGCCGGCGACCTGGAAGTCACGACCTATGACTTCAACGCCGGCGGCACGCCGGTGCTGAGCAACGTCGTGGCGTTCAACTTCGTTCTGGAGTGACGCCTGCGGGGCGGCGCCAGCCGCCCCGTGGCCCGTGTCAGGGCGCGATGGCGTCGGTCCGCAGGGCCGCCTGCAGCGCGTCCAGCCAGGCCGCCAGCGCGGCACCGCGCAGCAGCGCATGCGCCGGCACAGCCGGCAAGCCGGGCCAGCCCGGCACGCGCAAGACACGCACCGGCACCTCGCGCTCGCCGCGGGGCACGCGCACGCGCGCCAGGCGCGTGTGCCGCAAGGTCTCGTCCGTGGCGCCGTCGAGCAGGATCACCACCGGCCGGTGCGGGTGGGTGGCCAGGCGTGGCGCGTCCACGTCATCGGCCAGCACCAGCACGCGCGGGCCGTCGGCATCGCGCCACAAGCGCAGCGCCGCATCGGCCTCGTCACCGGCCGGCAGCGCCTGCGCGGGCAGGTACTCCCCTTGCAGCACCTCGGTGAGCGGCGCCACCAGGTCGGCATCGGCGGTGAAGACCAGCACCCGCTGCGCGCCGTCGACCAGCGCGCGCTGCACCGCGGGAACCAGCGCGCCGATGGCGGCCGCGCGGGCCAGTTGCTCGCAGGCACGGCGTTGGCGCAGCAGGGTCAGCTGATCGCTGTCGGACAGGAAGCCGCTGCGCTGCCAGCGCGCCAGGCCCTCGCGCATGGCGGCGAGCAGATCGCCGAGTTGAGCGGCCTCGTCCTCGCTGGGCGACACCGCTTCCTCGTGCACCGACCAGGCCGGCCATTGATCGGCCACGTCGGCGAAGCGCCGGCGCAGCAGCAGCGGCGCCAGCGCGCGCTCGTCGCGCTGCGCCTGCCAGGTGGCGACGGCGCCGGTGGCGGTGCGGTCCAGCGCGTCCAGCCAGTCGGCGGCGGCGGGATCGTCCAGCAGCGTGGGCGAGGCCAGCAGCCACAGCCAGGTCGTGGTGGGCAGCGCCGCCAGCGGCGGCAGGCCGGCGCGGGCGTCGATCAGCAGCACATCGGCGGCGGTGGCCTCGAGCGCCGGCTCCGTGCCCAGCAGCGCGGCCCAGCCGGCCACGGCCTCGGCCGGGGCCTGCAGCGCCAGACGCTGCGCGCCGAAGTGGCGCTGCACCAGTTGCCAGGCCAGCGCCAGCTGCTGCTCGGGCGCCAGCGCGGGCTCGTCGGCCAGCGCGCAGTGGCCCACGCAGGCGGCGTAGAACGCGCCCTCGCGCTGGCAGGCGCGCAGGCCGGCGGCGGCCGGCAGGTCCACCGCGTCCAGGCCGTGCGGGTAGAGCGCCGAGAGGTGGTCGATGCGCTGCTGCAGGTCACCGCGGCGCGCCAGCAGGGCCCAGACCGGCTCGTCCACCTCGACACGGCCGCCCAGCTCGCCCAGCAGGCGGGTCAGGGCGTCGGCATCGGGCAGGCGCAGCACGCCGTCCTCGTCCTGCCAGCGGGCCAGGCGCTGCAGGGTGTCGTCCGAGGTGTCGCGGCCGGCGGTGAACACCGGAGCGCGGCCGTCGCGCAGCGTGATCGTGGCGCGGATCGGCAGCGCGGGGGTGGGCTCGGGCGTGGGCTCCGTGGTGGGCTCTGCGGGCGTCTCGGGCAGGCTGTCCGGCGCTGGGCTCACGGTGGCGTCCGGCATTGCGGCCGGCGCCGGGGCGGGCGGCAACGCTGCCGGGTCTTCGCTGGCAATGGCCGGCACGGGCGCCGACTTGGCGGGTGCGGCAGGGCGCTTGCGCGTGCGCGGCGGGCGCGCCGGCGCGGGATCGGCGGCAGGCGCATCGGCCGCGACCGGTGGGGGCTCCGCAGCGTCGGGCTCGGTGGCCACGGTCGGCAAGACCGGCTCGGCGGCAGGCACGGTGGCCACGGAGCGGCGGCGGCGCGTGGGCGCCTTCGGGGCCGGGGTGGCCTCGATGGACGCCGCCGCAGGCGCGTCCGCCAGGACGGCGCTGGCCACGGGGGCGTCGGCCGCCGCCGCCTTCTTGCGGGGCGTGGTGCTGGTGCAGGTGCTGGTGCGCCGTCGTGGGGTCTTGGCGGGCGCCTCGGGGGCGGCGGTGTCCAGGGTGGCGGAGGGGTCGGAAGTGTCAGGGGTCGCCATCGGGCGTGCAGCAGGCAATCACGGCGCAGTGCGGGCCTGCGCCGTCAGTGGAGTGAAAAGGAGGGAGGAAGAGAGCGCGTCAGACGCCGCGCGCGCGGTCGGCGGCGAACTGGCGGCGGAAGCTGGCGAAGGTGCCGGCGTCCAGCGCCTCGCGCACCTCGCGCATCAGGTTCAGGTAGTAGTGCAGGTTGTGGATCGTGGCCAGCATCGGCCCGAGCATCTCGCCGCAGCGGTCCAGGTGGTGCAGGTAGGCGCGGCTGAAGCCGCCGTTGCTACCGTCGCCGGTGCAGGCATAGCAGCCGCAGGTCTCGTCGATCGGCCGGTGGTCGGTCTTGTGGCGGGCGTTGCGGATCTTCAGGTCGCCGAAGCGGGTGAACAGGTGGCCGTTGCGCGCATTGCGGGTGGGCATCACGCAGTCGAACATGTCGACACCGCAGGCCACGCCTTCCACCAGGTCCTCGGGCGTGCCCACGCCCATCAGGTAGCGCGGCTTGTGCGCCGGCAGCCGGTGCGGCGTGTGCGCCATGATGCGCAGCATGTCCTCCTTGGGCTCGCCGACGCTGACGCCGCCGATCGCGTAGCCGGGCAGGTCCATCTCGACCAGCGCCTGCAGCGATTCCTCGCGCAGGTGTTCGAACATGCCGCCCTGGACGATGCCGAACAGTGCATTGGGGTTGTTCAGGCGCTCGAACTCGGTGATGCAGCGCCGGGCCCAGCGCCGGCTCAGCTCCATCGAGAAGCGGGCTTCCTTCTCGGTGGTCAGGTGGCCCTTGGTCTCATACGGCGTGCACTCGTCGAACTGCATGACGATGTCGGAGTTCAGCACCGTCTGGATCTGCATGCTGACCTCGGGGGTCAGGAACAGCCGGTCGCCGTTGACCGGCGAGGCGAACTTCACGCCCTCCTCGCTGATCTTGCGCATCTCGCCCAGCGACCACACCTGGAAGCCGCCCGAGTCGGTCAGGATGGGCTTGTCCCAGCGCTCGAAGCCGTGCAGCCCGCCGAAGCTGGCCATGATGTCCAGCCCCGGGCGCATCCACAGGTGGAAGGTGTTGCCCAGGATGATCTGCGCGCCCATGTCGTGCAGCGAGCGCGGCAGCACGCCCTTGACGGTCCCGTAGGTGCCCACGGGCATGAAGATCGGCGTCTCGACGACGCCGTGGTTGAGCGTGAGCCGGCCACGGCGCGCGTGGCCGTCGGTCTTCAGCAGATCAAAACGGAGCATGGGCGCGATTGTCGCCCAGCGGGGGTGTCAGGCCGCGCGCAGGCAGTCGACGATGCGCAGCCGCGCCGCGCGCCACGCGGGGATGAAGCCGCCGGCCACGCCCATGGCCAGCGCGAACAGCAGCGTGGCGACGATGATGCCCGGTGTCATCCGGAACTCGAAGGCCAGCTCGGCAAAGGTCTGGAAGTTGGTGGTGCTGATGCGCACCGCCTGCATGCCGCTGGCCGCCAGCAGGCCCAGCACGCCGCCCACCAGCGACAGCAGCAGGCTCTCCAGCAGGAAGGCGATCAGCACCGCGCGGCGCCGGAAGCCCAGCGCGCGCAGCGTGCCGATCTCGCCGGTGCGCTGCGCCACCGCGGCGAACATGGTGATCATCGCGCCGACCACCGCCCCGATGCTGAAGATCACCGACAGCGCCGTGCCCAGCACGTTGATGAACTTGGCCAGCGCCTCGCTCTGCTCCTCGTAGAAGCGGGTCTCGACCTTGGCATCCACCGTCAGGCGCGGGTCGGCGGCGATCGCCGCCTGCACCGCCGCCGCACCGGTCGGGCCGTCGGTCAGGCGCATCACCACGGTGGAGAAGGCGTTGCGGCGAAAGCTCTGCATCATCAGCTCGACATCGCCCCAGATCTCGGAGTCGAAGCCGGTGCGGCTGGCATCGAAGATGCCCACGATGCGCCACTCGCGGCCACCGAAGCGCAGCGTCTGGCCCAGGTCGGCGCCCATGAAGCCCTCGGCCACCGCGCGGCCCACCACCACCTCGGCGGTGCCGGGGCGGAACATCCGGCCCTGGATCAGCTGCACCTGGGGCCGCAGCGCCAGTCCGGCGACCGAGGTGCCGCGCATCGACACATTGCTGGGCTTGCCGTTGCTGCGCTTGGCCAGGCTGTTGAGCACCACCGTCTCCTTGCTCAGGATCGGGCGGCCGCCGTCGCCGCGGGCCACGCCGGGCAGGGTCTCGAGCAGCGCGGCCTGGACGCGGTCGATGCCGCTGTTGATCTCGGCGCCCGAGCCCTTGCGCAGCACCAGCAGGTTGTCGGGCTGGCCGGTGGCCACCAGGGTGGCGCGAATGCCCTCGCTCATCATCTGCACCGTGGCGAAGGTGTAGATCACCAGCGCCATGCCGGCCGCGGTGAGCGCGGTCGTGACGCGCCGCACCCACAGGTTGCGGGCGATGTAGCCCAGCGGGATGGCGCGCGGTCGTTTCACCAGGGACATGGCCGCATTCTGCGCGATCTGGCACCATCGGTGATCTGCCGTCTGCCACCCGCCGAGTCACACCGCCGTGCCCGATCTGCCCGAGTTCCCCCTGGCGCCGCTGTTCGAGCACCTGGCCGACGCGGTCTACCTGATCGACCCCGAGGACTCCCGCATCGTCTGGGGCAACCGCGCGGCCTGGGCGATGCTGGGCCTGAGCCCGCGCGAGGTGATCGACCACAGCGTGCTGAGCCTGCAGATGGACGTCACCGGCCTGCCGCAGTGGCAGGACATCGCCCAGGCGATCCGCGCCAGCGAGTGCTTCACCTTTGTCGGCCGCCACCGCCATGCGGCCGGGCACGAGGTGCCGGTGGAGGTCAACACCACCCAGGTCGAGCTCAACGGCAAGCACTGGTTCCTGTCGGTGGCGCGCGATGTCGGGCGCCGTCTGGCGCTGGAGCGCGAGCTGCGCCAGCGCGAGCACCAGCTGTGGTTCGCCCTGAACGAGGCCACCGACGGCCTGTGGGACTGGGACATCGCGGCCGGCACGCTGTTCTTCAGCCCGCAACTCAAGCGCATGCTGGGTTACGGCCCCGACGAGATGCATCCCGTGCTGTCCACCTGGTCGGACAACATCCACCCCGATGACGCGCCGCGCGTGATGGCCGAGCTGCAGGCCCACCTGAACGGCCAGCGCGCCCGCTACGAGGCCGAGTACCGCCTGCGCAACCGCAATGGCGTGTACCTGTGGGTGCATGACGTCGGCCGCGTCTGTGACCGCGACGAGCGCGGCCAGCCCACCCGCGCCGTGGGCATGGTGCAGGACGTGACCGAGCGCAAGGAGCTGCAGCTGCAGCTCGAGCGGATCGCGGTGCACGACTTCCTCACCGGCCTGGCCAACCGGCGCGAGGGCATGGCCTACCTCGAGGCGCAGGTCGCCCTGTGCCGCCGGCTGGGGCTGCCGCTGGCGCTGTGCTTCATCGACATCGACCACTTCAAGTCGATCAACGACAGCCACGGCCATGCGGTGGGCGACGAGGTGCTGCGCTGCGTGGCCCACACCCTGCGCGCGCTGGTGCGCCGCGAGGACCTGGTGTGCCGCTGGGGTGGCGAGGAGTTCGTGCTGATCGCACCGGGCATCGACGCCCAGCAGGGCCTGCAGCTGGCCGAGAAGGTCTGCGCCGCGGTGCAGGCCCTGCCCGCCGACGGCCTGCCGGCGGTGACGGTCAGCATCGGCGTGGCCGCGCTGCCGGCGCATGGGCCCGAGCCGGCGCTGCTGATCGAGCAGGCCGACCGGGCGCTCTACCAGGCCAAGCGCTCGGGGCGCAACCGCGTGCTGCTGGGCGCCAGCGCGTCACAGGGCAGCGCCGAGCCGCAGGGCTGAACGCCCCAGGACGCCGCAAGGGCTGCCCCAAGACGCCCCCAGGCGCCCACCGGCCCGTCGCCCGACCCTTCGCATTGGGGGGACCGCGACGCGCGGCGTGAACTAGTTCCGGCCGGTGTGGGCGAAACATGTTTCAGATGGTTACCATTGACGCAACTTGTAGTTCTCACGCTCCACCGCGCCCATGCCCTCCCCGTCCACCCCTGCCGCCCCCGATGCTGCCGCGGCCGAGGCCTTGGCGGGCTGGCCGATCGAGCGCAGCCTGACCGTGGGCGCGCCGGTGGTGGACCTGCTCGACGAGCCCGGCCTGCCGGCCGAGATCGAGGGCCGCCAGGGCCGCCGCGTGGCCACCCGTCTGCTGAGCCTGCAGCATGACGAACAGGCCGCGCTGATCCGCATCCCGCCCAAGTGGCAGTGGATGTCGATGCCGCTGTCGCGCGTCACCTGCATCCGCATGGTCAGCCGGTCGATGCCGCAGCGGGTCGAGCCCTGCAGCTTCACGCTCAGCATGCGCCACGGCGTGTCGCTGCACGGCGAGGCGCTGGCGCTGGCCGAGCACCCGCTGGGTCTGTTCGTGGTGCAGGCGCTGGACGCCGGCGAGGGCTGCCAGCGCGTGTTCTACCCGCGCGGCGGCTGGTCGTCGCTGATCCTGGGCCACGGCACGCCGCCCACCACCCGTCCCTGCGACAACCCCGACGCGCTGCGCGTCAGCCTGCAGGCCGTGCAGGCCGCGGGGCCGCGGCTGGGCGGCGCGCTGGCCGGCCTGCAGCAGCGCCGCCAGCAGCGCCAGTGGCTGCACAGCCGCGCCCAGGACGCCTGGGCCGACGTGCCGCGGGTGGACGTGCTGAGCTACCCGGTGGAAGTGGCCGCGCTGCGCCACCTGGGCTATGAGCGCGCGCGCCGGCTGGACGCGCTGCCGCTGGGCGCGCTGGACGGCTCGCAGGTGGTGGTGGTCGACGACCCCGGCCGGCGCGACACGCTGCGTGAACTGGGCTTCCTGTTCGGCAGCCGCGTCACCGCGGTACTGCCGGCGCGCCACAGCACGGCCTACCTGGTGCAGGAGATCTACGAGCGCCACGGCCTGGCGCCCACGCGCTGGTTCGATTAGCCCCGGCTCACAGCGGGCGACGCATCGTCAGGCTGGTGGGGCGGTCGAAGCCCGGATGGGCGGTGCGCGCCACGGTGACGAAACCCAGGGCCTCGAAGCTGCGGTGGTTCTCGACCAGTTCCACCCGCGTCTGCAACTCCAGCACCGGCCGACCCGCCGCCCGCGCCAGCGCCGCGGCGGCCTCCACGATGCCGCGCGCCACCCCACGGCGGCGCCAGGCGTCGGCCACGGCCAGCTTGCCCAGGTAGGCGCAGTCGGGCCGCAGGTCGACAAAACCGCAGCCCACCAGCGTGTCGCCCTCATGCGCCACGATCAGCGTCTCGCGCCCGGCCTTGGCCTGCAGCGCGGCGGCGTCCAGCGCCTTCAGCGAGGAGGGCGGGTCGATCCGGCCGTCCATGTAGGCGAAGGCGTCCTGCAGCAGCGTCAGCAAGGCGCCCCATTCGGTGAAGCCGGCCGGGGCGGTCTGGTAGCGGATCGGCTCAGCCACCCTGGCCCTCCGACCAGCGTGCCGGATGCTCGCCCAGGGCCGGGGCCAGCGAGCGCAGGCTGCCCGGCGTGTCACTCAGGCGCGGCACCACGCCCGGCACGTCCAGCGCCAGGCCGTCGGCGGTGAGGATGCGCTGAATCATCCCGCGGGCGCGGTAGTGCGGGTCCTCGGCGATGTCCTGCACGGTGTAGATGCGGCCCACCGGCACGCTGGCCGCCTGCAGCACGGTCACCACCTCGGCCACCGGGCGCTGCACGGTCCAGGCGGTGATGGCGGCATCGATGCGGTCGACCTGGGCGGCGCGGCCGGCGTTGTGCGCCAGCGCCGGGTCGGTGCCCAGGTCGTCGCGGCCGATCGCGCTCATCAGGCGCTTGTAGATGCTGTCGCCATTGCCGCCGATCACCACCTGGCCATCGGCGCAGCGGTAGGCGTTGCTGGGCGCGATGCCGGGCAGCGCGCTGCCGGCCGGCTGGCGCACCGCGCCAAACGCGCTGTACTCGGGCAGCAGGCTTTCCATGCAGTTGAACACCGCCTCGTAGAGCGCCACATCCACCACCTGGCCGCGCCCGGTGCGTGCGCGCGCCTGCAGCGCCAGCAGCACGCCGATCACGCCATGCAGCGCCGCCAGCGTGTCGCCCAGGCTCACCCCCGCGCGCACCGGCACCCGGCCGGGCTCGCCCATCAGGTGGCGCAGGCCGCCCATGGCCTCGGCCACCACCGCAAAGCCCGGCAGGTCGCGGTAGGGGCCATCCTGGCCGTAGCCGCTGATGCGCAGCATGATCAGGCCGGGGTTGCTGGCGGCCAGGGACTCGTAGCCCAGGCCCCACTTCTCCAGCGTGCCGGGCTTGAAGTTCTCGATCAGCACGTCGGCCTCGTCGATCAGGCGGCGCACGTCGGAGCGGCCCTCGTCACTGCGCAGGTCCAGCACCACGCTCTTCTTGTTGCGGCTCTGCACCTGCCACCAGACGCTGGTGCCGTTGTGCAGCAGGCGCCACTGGCGCAGCGGGTCGCCGGTGCCGGGCGGTTCGACCTTGATCACCTCGGCGCCGAAGTCGCCCAGGGTCTTGCCGGCGAACGGCCCGGCGATCAGTTGGCCCAGTTCGAGAACCTTGAGGCCGGCCAGCGGGCCGGCGGTGGCGGATGTGTCGGCAGACATGGCGCGATTGTGGCGCCAGCCGCGGCAACGTTTTTTGGCCGCGCATCCGGACATGCCGTCGTGGGATGGGACGCCCCCTTGCGGCTGCGCACACTGCGACCCGCACCCACTTCCCCAACACGGAGTCCCGATGACGAATCTGTCCCACCGCCTGCGTCCCTGGCTGCACCTGCTTGCCCTGGCCGCCGCCAGCACCTGCGCCACGGCCCAGACCTGCCCCAACCAGGTGGGCTTCGCCTTCACCGTGTCCACCAATGTGTCGCCGTACCACATGGTGCTGATGGGCGAGCGCTACCAGGGCACGGGGCAATACGCCGCACAACTGGTGCTCAACCCCGAGATCATGGCGCATCTGGCCACCAGCCTGGCGGCCGGCTGCACCCAGCGCGTCAACTACGCCGGCGCCGGCATGGGCTCCTGGACCTGGAACCTGGGGCGCACCAGCCTGAGCAGCATCACCCGGCTGCAGGCCACCAGCCTGGCGCTGGCCCGCACCTGGAAACTGGGCGAGTGGGGCGCGCGGCATGTTGTGCTCCAGGGTGTCCAGGACCAGTACCTCTCCAACAGCTTCCAGTACCCGTTCGACCAGGAACTGCCGCTCAGAGTGGTCAGAACGCTGCAGGAGGGCGACCAGCTGGATGTCCTCGGCGAGGCCCGCGTGCGCGCGATCTCGGTGGGCGGCGGCATTTATGACCAGGCCAACGTCAACGCCTACTGGCCGGCCAGCTACTTCCCCTTCCTCATGATCGGACTGCCCTGAGAGGGACAGGACACTAGGGGGCGACAGCGCCGATCCACCGATCCATGATCGGGATGCGTTCTGTCGACATCCTGGGAGGGATTCATGAAGGCCATGGCAGCGTCAATCGGCCGCTTATGTGCTGGGGTGGCTCTCGCCTGCCTGCTCAGTCTGGCCGGGCCGGCGCGGTCCAGCAGCGTGCCGGATGAGCTGCTGGTGCAGTTCGCACCGCACAGCACCGAGTCCGCGCGGGAGGCCGCCCTGTCGGGCGTGCAGGCGCGGGTGCTGCAGACCCTGCGCCCCGGCCTGCTGCGCGTGGCGCTTGCGCCGGGTTTGTCCACCGATGCCGCGGCCCGGCAACTGGGCCGCCAGCCCGGCGTGGCCTTCGCCGAGGCCCATGTGGTCTACCGTCCGCTGGCCGTGCTCAATGACCCCTACTACCTGAACGGCTCGCTGTGGGGCATGGAGGGAGACCAGGACCCCGACCACTTCAACCCCTTTGGCAGCCAGGCGGCGCGCGCCTGGGCCCAGGGCCACACCAGCTGCGGCGACGTGGCGGTGGCGGTGCTCGACACCGGTGCCCAGCACCCGCACCCGGACCTGCGGGCCAACCACTGGCGCAACCCCGGCGAGATCCCTGGCAATGGCATCGATGACGACGGCAACGGCCTGATCGATGACGTCGACGGCTGGGACTTCGCGCACAACGACAACACGGTCTACGACGATCCGGTGGAGGACCTGCACGGCACCCATGTGTCAGGCACGATCGGCGCGCGCGGCGGCAATGGCCGCGGCGTGGTGGGCGTGTGCTGGAAGCTGCAGCTGCTGACGGTGAAGTTCATGGACGCAGGCGGCGGCACCAGCGCCAACGCGGTGCGGGCGATCGACTACCTGATCGACCTGAAGACCCGCCACGGCCTGCGTCTGGTGGCGATCAATGCCTCCTGGGGCAGTGCGGCCGAGTCCAAGGCGCTCAAGCAGGCCATCCAGCGCGCCGGCGAGGCCGGCATCCTGCTGGTGGCCGCCGCCGGTGGCAGCGGCAACGACAACGACACCCAGCCGATGTACCCGGCCAGCTACCCGCTGCCGACGGTGGTGGCGGTCACCTCGATCGACGCCGGTGGCGCGCTGGGGCCACGTGCCAACCATGGGGCCCAGTCGGTGGACCTGGGCGCGCCCGGCGAGGGCATCTGGTCCACCGTGCCCCGCGGCGGTTACGCCCAGCTCAGTGGTACCTCCATGGCCGCAGCGCATGTCAGCGGCGGGCTGGCGCTGCTCGCGCAGCGCGCACGCGGCGCGGATGCGCTGGCCCTCAAGCAGCAGTTGCTCGACGCCACCACGCCCACGCCCGCCCTGACCGGCCTGACGCTCACCGGCGGCCGCCTGGATCTGCGCGGCTTCTAGGCTGGCGCGGGACGGGCCGCCGGGGTCGACCGCATGGTCGGCTCCGACGGCCCGCGGGGTCAGCCCGGGAGGGCTTCAACGACGGTCCCGCCAGAGGCCTATCGGCCGCGCGCGGCCGGAAGTTGAGGCGGCGTCAGCGTCGGCCGCTGTCCGCCACCACCAGCCGCAGCTGGCGTGCGTAGAGCGCCTGCAGCGCGGGGCGGGTCTCCTTGTCGGCGCGGTCCTGGTACCAGGCCAGCGACTTCTCGCGGTTGGCCGACCACTGGTAGGCGATCCACAGCGCGGCATCGGCGTCGGCCGCGCGGCCCGACAGGGCCAGGGCCTCGGCCAGCGGCGTCCAGGTGGAACTGCGCCGGGGGTCCAGCACCAGCGCCGCCAGCAGCACGTCCGAGGCCTCGGCCGCGCGGTCTGCCTTGACCAGCGCATAGCCCAGGTTGCCGGCCACCTCCACGTCGCGCGGGTTCTCGCGCAGCGCCAGGCGCAGCGCGGCCACGGCGGCGGGCAGATCGTTGCGCTTCAGGGCGTCCAGCCCGGTGGTGTTGTGCTGGCGGGCCACCGCCTTGTTGCCGACGTCGGGCTTGGGCAGCGCGTCGATGCGCGAGGCCTGGGCGCGCAGTGTGTCGACGTCCTGCGCTCGGCCGGCAGCCAGGCTCTGGCGGACACAGGTCTCCAGGTCGCCGCATTCGGTGGCCACCGGCGTGGGGGCCATGGCCGGCGGCGGTGTCACGGCGGCCTCGGCCGCCGGCTCGGGCGCCGCAGCGGGCGCAGCGGCGGGGACCTCGGTCGCAGCGACCGGCACAGGCGCGGGGGCCTGGGCCACGCGCGGTGCCGACCATTCCGCCAGCTGGGCGGCGATGCGGGTGTCGGCCTCGGCCAGTGTCTGCTGGAAGCCACCGGCATCCAGCGTGCGGCCGTTGACCTTGAGCAGTCCGTCGGCGTAGTCGTAGCTGGCGCGCAGGCCGCTGGCCTGCTCCACCGCCATGCCCATGGCCAGCAGCGTCTGGCGCTGGTCGGGCGTCAGCAGTCCGGCGCCCACATCCAGGCGGCCGCTGGAGCGCAGCTGCTCGGCCAGGCGGATTTGCGCGCCGCGCGCGGGTTGCAGCTCGACGCTCCACTGGCCGTCGATCGCGCCCTCGCCGGAGCGGCCGCTGAGCTGCCCGATGCCAGCCGAGAAGCCGCGCGTGAGCAGACGCTGCACGGCATCACGCACCGCCTGGCCTTCGCTGGCGGTCAGCGCCTGCAGGCCGCAGCTGGCCGAGAAGGTGGTGGTCAGCGTCTCGACACTGCGGGTGTCCAGGCCCTTGACGTGCAGCTCCAGCGCCAGGCCCTCGAGCGCCTGACCGGCGGCCACCAGTTTGGCCACGGCGGGGCGGATGCTCATGTCCAGCCGGTCGCCGTTCTCGCGCGCCTCGGAGCGCAGCGTCAGGCCTTCGAGCTGGCCCAGCCCGGTGCTCATCGCACCCACCGCGAACTGCGCGCTGCCGGTGCCCAGGAAGCGGTTGCTGAGGTCCAGGTCCAGCGCCACGTCCTTCATCTCCACCGCCTGGCCGTCGCCGCGCGCCACCACCCGCGGCCAGGTCCAGCCAAAGCCCACCGCCTTGCCGTGCACGCTGATGAAGCCTTGCGAGGCCGCCACCTGCAGCGCCGAGCCGGCGCGGCGCACCGACAGCTCGGGCAGCGACATCTCCGAGCGCAGTGCGCCGCCGGGGGTGACGCTGCCGCGGCCGCTGAGCGTCGTCGCCTGGCCGAACAGCTCGGCGAAGGCGCGCCCGGTGTCGCCGGTGGGCAGGGCCTGCCAGTCGAAGCGCATCAGCGCCGTGGGCAGCGGCAGGTGGCTGGCCTGGTAGCGCACATGCAGCGTGACGGGTTCGTCCTGGCCTTCGGCAGCGTCGCAGCCGGGCTCCAGCCGCACCTCCAGCTCACCGCTGGACGACAGCAGGCCGCGCTGGTGCTTCAGGCCGCTGACCCGCACCGCGGTGCCCGCACCGGCGGGCCTGGCCTGCAGCGCCTGCAGTTCGGCCTCGAGTTGCTGTCCGGACCAGGCGCCTGCGCCCACCCATCCTGCCGCCGCCAGCGCGCACACCACGCCACCGGCCACGGCCATCGTCTTGCCTTGCATTGCTCGCTCCTAGATACCCACTTGGGCATCCAGGGCATCGTCAGCGGCAGGGGACCGATGAGTGTCGCGACACGGCGGTGTGTGACTTTCTTGGCAGCTCGCCGCGAGCGCCGCCCTCAAGGACAACGCCCCCGCGGCCGGTGGCACGCGGGGGCGTTGCGGGGTTCAGCGATCAGTTCACGCCCAGGCGCTTGTTGATCCACCACTGCTGGGCGATCGACAGGATGTTGTTGGTCAGCCAGTACAGCACCAGGCCGGCCGGGAAGAAGAAGAACATCACGCCGAAGATCAGCGGCATCATCCACATCATCTTCTGCTGCATCTCGTCGCCGGCCTTGGGGCCCAGCCAGACCTGCAGCAGGCTGGTGGCGGTCATCACCGCGGGCAGGATGTAGTACGGGTCGATCGCGGCCAGGTCGTGGATCCACCAGATCCAGGGCGCGCCGCGCATCTCCACCGTGGCCATCAGCACCCAGTACAGCGCCATGAAGAAAGGCATCTGGATGAAGATCGGCAGGCAGCCACCCAGCGGGTTGACCTTCTCCTCGCGGTAGATGCGCATCATCTCCTGCTGCATCTCCTGCGGCTTGTCCTTCAGTCGCTCGCGCAGCTCCATGATGCGCGGGTTGACCGCCTTCATCTTGGCCATCGACTTGTAGGCGCTGGCATTGAGCCAGTAGAAGGCGATCTTCAGCAGCACCACCAGGCCGACGATCGCCCAGCCCCAGTTGCCGATCAGCTTGTGCAGCTGGTCCAGCACCCAGAACAGCGGCTTGGCCAGGATGTGCAGCACGCCGTAGTCCTTGACCAGCTCCAGGCCCGGGGCCAGCGCGGCCAGCCGGTTCTCTTCCTGCGGGCCCACGTAGAGCTGCGCCTGGTGGGTGGCGGTGGCGCCCGGCGCCACGCTGCCCAGCGGCTGCACCAGGGCCACCGAGTACAGGTTGTCCTTGTCCTTCTTGGTGACGAACTCGCGCGCGCCCGGCGTGTTCACCAGCCAGGCGCTGGTGAAGTAGTGCTGCACCATCGCCACCCAGCCGTCCTGCGCCTTGGTGATGTGGCTGGGCGCCTCGCCGGGCTTGCGCTTGTCGATGTCCTTGAACTCGACCTTCTGGAACTTCTTCTCGTCGGAGTAGATGGCCGGGCCAGTGAAGGTGGAGTAGAAGCTCGAGCCCCCCGGCGGCGGCGTGCCGTCACGCTGCAGTTGCAGGTAGATCTGGGCGTCCACCGCGGCGGCGCCGGTGTTGCGCAGCTCGTTCTTGACGTCGATCGCGTACTGGCCGCGGCGCAGCGTCAGCGTCTTGGTCCACTGCACGCCGTTCGCCTCGGGCGACGCAAAGACCACGCTCAGCTCGCTGGCGCCGTCCTTCAGCGTGCGCTCGCCCGGCTGGGCGCTCAGCAGCGTGAAGTGGCTGGGCAGGCCGGTGCCGATGAAGCCGGTCTGCGCCAGGTAGGTGCGGTTGGCGCTGCGGTCCATCAGCACCACCGGCTGCGACTTGTCCTGGTCGTCGGGGTAGGCCAGCAGCTCGGCACGCACCACGTCACCGCCGCGCGAGGCCAGCGTCAGGCGCAGCACGTCGGTCTGCAGCACCACCAGCTCGCCGGGGTCGTTGGCGGGCGCAGCGGCGGTGGTGGCGGCCGCGGCCGCGGCCGGCTGGGTGGCCGACGCGGGCACACCGCCCGGCGCGGCCGAAGCGGCCGAGGCCGGGGTGGCGGCGATCGGCGCGCCGAACAGCGTGGGCTCGCCGTTGTGCTTGTTCCAGGCGTCCCAGAGCAGGACCAGGGACATCGCAAACACCACCCACAGGAAATTGCGGCGGATATCGTTCATGGCATGGGGGGTGTGGAAGTCGTCGGTGAGGTGTCGGCGCGGGTGGCACCGACACAGCAATGGGCGAACAGGCGCGGCCGCTGGGCCGGCACCGGGTCATGGCCGCCGTCGCACCAGGGCGCGCAGCGCAGGATGCGCCGCGCCGCCAGGTAGCTGCCGGCGGCGGCGCCGTGGCGCTCGAGCGCATCGATCGCGTAGCGCGAGCAGGTGGGCTCGAAGCGGCAGCCGCCGCCGATCCAGGGGCTCAGCAGCAGGCGGTAGGCCCGGACCAGGCCCAGCAGGGCCTGGCGCGGCCACATCGACAGCGGCGGCATCAGGCAGCCCTCCGGCGCGGGCCGCGGTCGCGCCGCGGCTGTGCCGCCAGCGGCGCGTGCGCGGCCTGGTGGAACAGCTGCTCGATCTCGGCGTGGGCGGCGGCGCGCAGGGCGTCGGAGCCGGGGCTGGGAAAGACTGCCTTGTCGAAGGGCGAGCGCAGCCGCACCACCCACAGCCCGGCGGGCAGGGTGGCGGCATGGCGGCCCATGGCCGCGCGCAGCTGGCGCTTGATCAGGTTGCGCGTCACGGCCCGTCGGGCGTGCCGCTTGGGCACCACCAGACCGAGCCAGCAGCGGTGGTCATCCACAGGCGCGCACCCGGCTGGGGCATCACCTGTGGATAACTCGGGGGACAAACCCGGGACAAGCGGTGCATCAGTGTCCGACGTGCGAGCGCCCCGTGCGCGAGAGGGCCCACCGGGCACATGGTGCACGGCGAAGTGAGCGCTTCGCGAACGGGGCGAGGTGCCGAGCACCCGCTCGAAATCGGCCGGACGCACGATGCGACCGACGTCCATCGCTGCCGGATCGGCGGCGGCGCCGATCAGACCTGGGTCAGCTTCTTGCGGCCCTTGGCGCGGCGGGCGTTGACCACCGCGCGGCCGCCACGGGTCTTCATGCGGACGAGAAAGCCGTGCGTGCGGGCGCGGCGGACCTTGGAAGGCTGATAGGTGCGCTTCATGATGAAACCTGCTGGTAGGAAAGGAGTCGGGGCCCTGAGCGGCCGCCACCACCACCACGGCGGCCGTACCGGCCGCAGTTGCAGTTGCAACAGCCCCCCACCGAACCGCCGGATGAGGGCTCCGGCGTTGCAGACCTGCTCGCTGCCTGGCCAGGCACCACCCCCCGCAGCCAGTGCCGCGAAGGTGTGTCGGTGCTTGTTGCCAGCGCTTACAACTGCCACCCCGAGTTCGGGAAACCCTCAATTAGAGCAAAAAGAGCATTGCCGGTCAAACACTTGCACCACAGCATGCGCCCGCCCACGGGGATTGACCCCCGCCAAAAAACTGTGGATAACCGGGTCTGCATCGGCCCTGACCATGCGTAGAATCCGCCCGCTCGAAAAGAACTTGTCCACATGAGCCCAGACCTCTGGCAGCGCGTTTGCGAGCGCCTCGCGATCGAACTGCCCGAACAGCAATTCAACACCTGGATCCGTCCCTTGCCCCCCGCCGAGGTGGGCGAGGACGGCGGCGTCGCCGTGGCCACGCTGCGCGTGCCCAACCGCTTCAAGCTGGACTGGATCCGCAGCCAGTACAGCGCCCGCATCGAGACCGTGCTGGCCGAGCTGGCCGAGCAGCCGGTGCGCCTGTCGCTGACCCTGGCCCCGCGCGACACCACGCTGGCGGCGCCGCGGCCGCTGGAGTCGCGCCCGCAGTCCGCCAGCCGCGTGATGGCCCAGGCCATGATGGGCGCGCAGGCCAGCACCCATCTGCGCCCGCCGCCCCAGCAGACCGCCTGGGTACCCGACGGCGAGCAGGTGCTGGCCAACGCCCCCGGCGCCCAGCCGCTGCCGCAGGCCGCCCCCGTTTTGCCAGCCCTGGCACCCGCCGCCAACCGCAACCGCCTGAACCCGGCGCTCACCTTCGATTCACTGGTGGCCGGCCGCGCCAACCAGATGGCCCGCACCGCCGCGCTGCACGTGGCCGGCGCACCGGGGGTCATGTACAACCCGCTGTTCATCTACGGCGGCGTGGGCCTGGGCAAGACCCACCTGGTGCATGCGGTGGGCAACGCGCTGCTGAAGGACAAGCCCGGTGCGCGCGTGCTGTACCTGCACGCCGAGCAGTTCATCTCCGACGTCGTCAAGAACTACCAGCGCAAGACCTTCGACGAGCTCAAGGCCAAGTACCACAACCTCGACCTGCTGCTGATCGACGACGTGCAGTTCTTCGCCGGCAAGGAGCGCACCCAGGAGGAGTTCTTCAACGCCTTCGAAGCGCTGCTGGCCAAGAAGGCCCACATCATCATGACCAGCGACACCTACCCCAAGGGGCTGGTGGACATCGACCAGCGGCTGACCAGCCGCTTCGATTCGGGCCTGACCGTGGCCATCGAGCCGCCCGAGCTGGAGATGCGCGTGGCCATCCTGATGGCCAAGTCGCGCGCCGAGGGCGCGCCCATGCCCGAGGACGTGGCCTTCTTCGTGGCCAAGAACGTGCGCGCCAATGTGCGCGAGCTCGAAGGCGCGCTGCGCAAGGTGCTGGCCTACGCCAAGTTCAGCCACAAGGAGATCACCATCGCGCTGGCGCGCGAGGCGCTGAAGGACCTGCTGTCCATCCAGAACCGCCAGATCTCGGTCGAGAACATCCAGAAGACGGTGGCCGACTTCTACAAGATCAAGATCGCCGACATGTACAGCAAGAAGCGCCCGGCCAGCATCGCCCGGCCGCGCCAGATTGCGATGTACCTGGCCAAGGAGCTGACGCAGAAGAGCCTGCCCGAGATCGGCGAGCTCTTCGGCGGCCGCGACCACACCACCGTGCTGCACGCGGTGCGCAAGGTGGGCGGCGAGCGCCAGAAGGACACCGAGCTGAACCAGCAACTGCACGTGCTGGAGCAGACGCTCAAGGGCTGAGCCTGCCGCGCCGGCGCGCACCATCGTCGCGCCTCCTGAAATCTAGGTCTGTCGGCCCGGCCCTTCTGCGTCGATCATCCCTTCCGGCCTGTCGCCTCGGGCCAGTCAGGGAGCATCGATGAACAACACACCGCGCCTTCGCGCGCACCCGGCCGCTGGGCGCATGACGGCCGCCGTCCTCAGCGCCCTGCTCGGCACGGCACTGGTGGCCTGCGGCAATGGTCAGGACACTGCCCCAACCGGGCCGGACACCCCACCCGCGCTGGCCGATTACCGGCTGGCCATTGCGGCCCACGACGGCAGCGTGTCGCACTGGGCGGTGGTCGATCCGCTGTCGGACGCCGCAGCACTGGATCTGCCAGGGGCGGCCGACCCGCCCTCGTCGGCCCGCAGCGTGGCCGTGCGGGTGGACACCGCCACCCGCAGCGCCACCCGGCTGGGTGACCGTCTGCTGGTCTATGTGGCGCAGGAGCAGCTGTACCTGATCGACCTGCTGGGCAGCGCCCAGCCCACGCCGCAGCGCATTGGCGCGGCTGATCGCCTGTGCACGCTGAGCGCCCTGGTGCCGCTGCGCGCCGACGGCGGCGTGGCGGCCCTGGCGGTGACCCAGCGGCCTGCAGGTGCGGGCGATTGCAGCGGCCCGCTGGACACGCTGCTGCTACGCACCGACAGTGCCGCCAGCGAACCTGGCCTGAACCTGGGCGGCGCGCGGCTGCTGGCTGGCTTGCCAGCGGCCGATCTGAGCGTGGGCGCGCTGCTGCTGTCGCGGCCGGGCACCGGCGGTGCGGGCGAGTCGCTGCAACTGCGCGACGCCACGCTGGCCGCACTGCCGGATCTGGCACTGGGCACCGCGCCGGCGGGTGCCACGGCCCGCTTCCTGGGCCTGGATCCGTCCGCGCCCGGCCTGGGCTACGCCGCGGTGGGCCGCCAGGTCCGAGCGCTGCGCTGGTCAGGCCCCAGCGTCACGGTCGATGCCACCGCGGTGCAGGCGCTGGCAGGTGACGCGCCCGTCGCGCAGGGCGCGGCCGACGGTGTCTACCTGGTCGATGACGGCGCCGTCCACCGCCTGGCTGGCGGCGTCAGCACGCTGCTGGGCCGCATCGACGCCCGCACCGGCCCGCCCTACGACCTGGCACGCACGTTCCGCAGCGTGCACCTGACCGATACCCATGTGCTGGTGGACAGCCGTGCCTCGGGCCTGGCGACCACGGGCAGCTACGTCGCCAACCTCGACGAGGTGCACGCGCTGCCGCGCAGCGGGGGCACGCCGCAAGCGCTGCTGAGCGCCATCACGACCGACTTCATTCCGCGCGTGAACGCCCTCACCACGCTGGGCAGCACCGGGCAGCGCCTGCTGGTGGCGCAGAGCAGCTGTGGCTCGCTGGGCTGCGCCCGCCAGCTCTACGACGTCGATCCGCAGGCCGGCACCGCGACCCTGGGCCCGCTGGTGGCGGGTGTACTGCAGGCCGCCAGCGCGCCCATCGGCACCACCGCCCCGGTGACCCGCCGGCTGGTGTGCCCGGTGGATTGCCGCATCGATCTGCAGGAGCAACGCGCCAGTGACGGCGGGGCCGCGGTCAGCCTGGGGCCGCTGGGCGAGCAGCAGGTCATTGGCTGGCTGGCGGGCATCGAGGGCCTGCCGCTGGGCTTCTCGGCCGGCAGTCTGACGACCGACGCCAGCGGCCGCAGCGACGCCTGGCTGCTGCGCCCCGGCGTGGCCGGCTCGCTGCGGCGCTTGACCCAGCACCTGCCTTGATCGGGCTCACGCCACGGCCGGTCCGCGGCAAGCGGCCCCCCCTTGAACAGGCGTTGTCGGCCGCAGGGCCGGGCGCCCACACTCAACCCACCGCTGAACACCCGCAACCCGACTCCATGAAGAAGCATCCCTTTCATTCCCCCCGGCGGCGCGCCGTCGCCACCCCCGTGTGGGCCATGGCGGTGGCTGTCCTGGCCGCTTGCGGAGGCGGCGGCGGTGGCGGTGACAGTGGCGCGAGTGACGAATCCGCCTACCTGCGCTTTGCCGTGGTGTCCAGCGGCGGCACCTACCGTGTGCAGGCCTGGGACCCGATCGCGCCCGACCAGCTGCTGGTGGATGTGGCCAGCGATGGCGGCCCGGTCCAGGTGGTGCGCCGGCGCATCGCCGACACCGCCGCCCGCACCTGGACCGACGCCGAGGTGGCCCAGGTGGTCTTCATGCACGACCACAAGGTCTACCGCATCGACCTGCGCGGTGGCCAGGCGCACGAGCCGGTGCAGCTGTCAACGCTGGCGGTAGCCTGTGCGATCGACCGGGTGGAGGCGCTGGATGCGTCCGGCGCCCTGGCGGTGGTGGGCGTGCGCGCCGCCGCCAGTGTCGACACCTGCTTCAGCAGCGAGCAGCCCCGGCTGCTGCACACCGGCATGAACGCCAGCAGCGCGCCGGTCAGCGCGTCGCTGGTGGCGGTGCTGGCCGGCGACGACGGCCAGGCCAGCGGGGTGCTGGCCTCCAGCGGCAACCCGGGGGCCGCGGGGCAGCTGTCGCTGCTGAGCCCCAGCCTGGCGGTGTCCAGCGGTCTGTCGGGCCCCCGCGATGCCACGGCCCCGCTGTGGCTGGGCTCCGACCCCGCCGTGGCCGGCCTGGCCTACCTGCATGACGGCGCCGCGCTGCGCGCCGTGGACTGGACCGCCGACGGCGCCCGCATCAGCGACCCGCTGCTGGCGCTGGCCGAGGCCCCGCAGGCCTGGCGCGCCAACGCCCAGGCGCTGTGGCTGGCCACCGCCCACGGCGGCTTTGTGCGCGCCCAGGCCGGCAGCGCCACGCTGGTGTCCGACCTGGCCCTGACCGAAGGCAGCGTGCCGGCCGTGGTGCCCACCGCCACCCGGGTGCTGGCCAGCTTCTGCGTGACCGACATGACCTACCTGATGCCGCAGTGCACCGTGCGCGCCATGCCGCTGGCCGGCGGCGCCTGGACCACGCTGATTGCCGACCAGCCGGGGGTGGATTCGGTGTCGCTGATGGGCGCGGTGGGCGAGCGGCCGCTGGTGCGCCACGACACCGGCTACTACTACGACTTCCACGGTTTTGGCGCCTACACCTACACGGCGCTGCGCCTGCTGGCGGCCGATGGTTCGGCGGGCGAGCTGGTGTCGCAGGCCACCGCGGTGCCGGTGTGGGCCGCCCGCCACCCGATCGGGCAGCCCGCGGCGCTGGCCGGGACGCTGGACTGCAGCTCCGCGCTGTGCACCAGCGGTCAGCTGCGCTACCGCCCGCTCGGCGGCAGCGAGCAGGTCCTGGGCGACTGGACCGGCACCGGTGCCGGCTACCTGTACGCCGAGCGCCCGCTGATTGAGGGTCTTCCCGGAGATCTGCAGCGTTACTTCACCCAGGGCCTGCAGCCGATGCAGCGCTACACCGTGGCGCCCGGCGTGGCCGGATCCCTGGGGCTGGTCAAGTAGCGTGCGGGTGGCGCCCGCCGGGGCGCCCGAATGGCCCGAAAACAGGCGAAAATGCGCAGTTGACGCCCATCGCCCGATCCGGCTCATTCGAAAGAGGAAGACATGATTGTTCTGAAGGCCGCACAACAGCAGCTGCTCGCCGCCCTGCAATCGGTGGCCGGCATCGTGGAGCGGCGGCACACCCTGCCCATCCTGGCCAACGTGCTGGTGCGCAAGTCGGGCGAGACGATCGAGTTCACCACCTCCGACCTGGAGATTCAGGTGCGCACCAGCGCCGCGCTGGGCGGCGACGCCGGCAGCTTCAGCACCACCGTGGGCGCGCGCAAGCTGATCGACATCCTGCGCACCCTGCCGGCCGACCAGCAGGTGTCGCTCACCGCCAATGGCAACAAGCTGACGCTGCAGGGCGGCAAGAGCCGCTTCACGCTGCAGACGCTGCCCTCCGATGACTTCCCGCTGGTCAACGAGGCGGTGGACTTCGGCCCCGCCTTCAGCGTGCCGCAGAAGACGCTCAAGCACCTGATCGACCAGGTGCACTTCGCGATGGCGGTGCACGACATCCGCTACTACCTCAACGGCATCCTGTTCGTCGCCGAGGGCCGCACCCTCACGCTGGTGGCCACCGACGGCAGCCGCCTGGCGCTGGCCCAGGCGCAGCTGGAGGCCGATATCCCCAAGCAGGAAGTCATCCTGCCGCGCAAGACCGTGCTGGAGCTGATGCGCCTGCTGAAGGACGGCAAGACGGCCGAGGGCGAAGACGAAGCCCAGATCGAGATGCGCTTCGCCGGCAACCAGGCCAAGTTCAGCTTCAGCGGCATGGAGTTCGTGACCAAGCTGGTCGAGGGCAAGTACCCCGACTACAACCGCGTCATCCCCAAGAACCACAAGAACATCATCACGCTGGGCCGCGCCCCGCTGCTGGCCAGCCTGCAGCGCGCCGCCATCCTGACCAGCGAGAAGTTCAAGGGCGTGCGCGTCAACATCGACCCCGGCACGCTGCGCATTGCCTCCAGCAACGCCGAGCAGGAAGAAGCCAAGGAAGAGCTGGAAATCGACTACGACGGCCCCGCCATCGAGATCGGCTTCAACGTCACCTACCTGATGGATGCCCTGGGCAACATGGGCCAGGAGATGGTGCGGCTGGAGATGCACGACGGCAGCTCCGCCGCGCTGATCACCATTCCCGACGACAACGGCTTCAAGTACGTGGTGATGCCCATGCGAATCTGACGCCCCCCGGCGTCACCTCCCACAAGCGGGTCTGTCCTTCACCGGGCACCCGCTTGAAGCGTTTTAGACAGGCCCCGTTTTTCACGCGGGCACGTTCCCGAAAGTCCCCATGAGCGACATCACCCCCACCCCCGACGAGCAGCCCGCGCCCCAGCCCACCCCGGGTTCCGGCAGCTACGGCGCCGAGTCCATCCAGATCCTGGAAGGCCTGGAGGCGGTCCGCAAGCGCCCGGGCATGTACATCGGCGACACCAGTGACGGCACCGGCCTGCACCACCTGGTCTTCGAGGTGGTGGACAACTCCATCGACGAGGCGCTGGCCGGCCACTGCGACGACATCGTCGTGACCATCCACACCGACAACTCGATCAGCGTGGTGGACAACGGCCGCGGCATCCCCACCGGCGTGAAGATGGACGACAAGCACGAGCCCAAGCGCAGTGCCGCCGAGATCGCGCTGACCGAGCTGCATGCCGGCGGCAAGTTCAACCAGAACAGCTACAAGGTGTCTGGCGGCCTGCACGGCGTGGGCGTGAGCTGCGTGAACGGCCTGTCGAAGTGGCTGCGCCTGACGGTGCGCCGCGACGGCAAGGTGCACCAGATCGACTTCAAGCAGGGCGTGCCGCAGGACCGCGTGATCGAAGTGGTGGACGGCGTGGAGACCAGCCCCATGCGCATCGTCGGCGAGACCGAGAAGCGCGGCACCGAGGTGCACTTCCTGCCCGACACCGAGATCTTCAAAGAGAACAACGAGTACCACTACGACATCCTGGCCAAGCGCCTGCGCGAGCTGAGCTTCCTGAACAACGGCGTGAAGATCCGCCTGGTGGATGAGCGCAACGGCGGCAAGGAAGACAACTTCGCCTATGCCGGCGGCGTGAAGGGCTTCGTCGAGTTCGTGAACAAGGGCAAGAAGATCCTGCACCCCAACATCTTCCACGCCATGGGCGACAAGCTCAGCGACCAGGGCACCAACGTGGGTGTGGAAGTGGCGATGCAGTGGAACGACTCCTTCAGCGAGAGCGTGCTGTGCTTCACCAACAACATCCCGCAGCGTGACGGCGGCACCCACCTGACCGGCCTGCGCGCCGCGATGACCCGCGTCATCAACAAGTACATCGACGACAACGAGATCGCCAAGAAGGCCAAGGTCGAGATCACCGGCGACGACATGCGCGAAGGCCTGGCCTGCGTGGTCAGCGTCAAGGTGCCCGAGCCCAAGTTCAGCAGCCAGACCAAGGACAAGCTGGTCAGCTCGGAAGTGCGCGCGCCGGTGGAGGACATCGTCAGCCGCCTGCTGACCGACTGGCTGCTGGAGAACCCCACCGACGCCAAGACCATCTGCGGCAAGATCGTTGACGCCGCCCGCGCCCGCGACGCTGCCCGCAAGGCCCGCGAGATGACCCGCCGCAAGGGCGTGCTCGACGGCATGGGCCTGCCCGGCAAGCTGGCCGACTGCCAGGAGAAGGACCCCGCGCTGTGCGAGATCTACATCGTGGAGGGCGACTCGGCCGGCGGCAGCGCCAAGCAGGGCCGCGACCGGAAGTTCCAGGCCATCCTGCCGCTGCGCGGCAAGATCCTGAACGTCGAGAAGGCGCGCTACGAGAAGCTGCTCAGCAGCAATGAAATCCTGACCCTGATCACCGCGCTGGGCACCGGCATCGGCAAGGGCATGGGCGGTGATGACTTCAACCCCGACAAGCTGCGCTACCACCGCATCATCATCATGACCGACGCGGACGTGGACGGCGCCCACATCCGCACCCTGCTGCTGACCTTCTTCTACCGCCAGATGCCCGAGCTGGTGGAGCGCGGCCACATCTACATCGCCCAGCCGCCGCTGTACAAGGTCAAGCACGGCAAGCAGGAGCAGTACCTGAAGGACGCCGCCGCGCTGGACGACTACCTGCTGAAGGTGGCCATCGACAGCGCCGCCATCGACCCCGGCAACGGCAGCCCCATCCTGAACGGCGAGGCCCTGGCCGAGAAGGCCCAGGCCTACGTCAAGGCCACCAACGTGATCGACCGCCTGAGCGCCTGGATGGACGTGGAAGCCCTGCGCGCCATCAGCGACGGCCTGACGCTGGACCTGGACAGCACCACCGCCGCCGAACAAAGCGCCATCGCCCTGAAGGCCGCGCTTCACGACGCCGAGGTGGAAGCCGTGTTCGACGAGCGCACCGACAAGCACCTGCTGCGCATCAGCCGCCGCCACCACGGCAACATCAAGAGCAGCATCATCAGCCCCGACTTCATCCACGGCGCCGACTACGATGCCCTGGCTACCGCCGGCCGCACCTTCAAGGGCCTGCTGGGCCCCAACGCCACCGTCAAGCGCGGCGAAGGCGAGAAGGCCAAGGAAAGCAAGTGCGGCGCCGACTTCCGCGCCGCCATGGCCTGGCTGATGGGCCAGGCCGAAAGCAGCGTGGGCCGCCAGCGCTACAAGGGCCTGGGCGAAATGAACCCCGGCCAGCTCTGGGAAACCACCATGGACCCCACCGTGCGCCGCCTGCTGCGCGTGCAGATCGAAGACGCGATCGAGGCCGACAAGGTGTTCACGATGCTGATGGGGGATGAGGTGGAGCCGCGGAGGGACTTCATTGAGACGAATGCGTTGAGGGCGGCGAATATCGACGCGTGACAATCGTTGGCTCGCGTACGCCGAGCTGAGTGCCGCGTTTGCTGGTTGACTAGGGCCCCGATTGGGGCCCTACTTCTTGGGTAAGCTCTTTAGGGAGGGGAGCCGAAGTTGTCACGAGCGCACTACCAGCGACCGATTTCCGAGTTTCTCGCTGACTCCGACGAAGAGGTACTTGGTCATCTGACCCAAGGGAGCAGCTTCGCGGTCGAGTCCACCCAGCGGATGGCATGGCTGGAGCAGATGCGCATCCTGCGCGCGGCGCTGCCGACCTATGCTGCTAGGGGCAACATCTACTTCGAGTACGTACTCCCCCGGCTGGGACGGCGAATCGATGCGGTTCTGGTCGTTGATCAGGTTGTCTTCGTTTTGGAATTCAAGGCGGGAGAGATAGAGTTCAAAGCGGCGGCTTTGGACCAGGTATGGGACTATGCGCTCGATCTCAAAAACTTCCACGAGACCTCGCACGACAAGGTCATCGTGCCCATCCTGATCGCCACTCGTTCAGACTGGACTGAAACCATCCTGCCACCGGCAGATGCTGACAGCGTCCTAAGGCCGGTGCGCGCATCCGTCCAAGGCCTCCCGGGCATTCTGAAATTAGCATTGCACCAGCTACCGGGAAAGCCCATCTTCGCCAAGGCCTGGGAGCAAGGACGATACAGCCCTACACCGACTATCGTTGAAGCGGCCAAAGCACTCTACGGCGGTCATTCAGTCAGCGACATCTCGCGCAATGACGCTGGTGCTACGAACCTTTCCATTACGTCCAGCTACCTGAGCGAAGTAATCGCGGACGCCAGATCGAGCAAGAAAAAGGTCGTCTGCCTGCTGACCGGCGTGCCGGGCGCTGGCAAGACCTTGGTTGGCTTGGACATCGCTGCGAAACACATTGACAAGCTGGATGACCTCCACAGCGTGTTCCTGTCGGGCAATGGTCCACTGGTAGCTATCCTGCGTGAGGCTCTTGTACGTGACAAGGTGGATCGCGAACGAATTGCAGGTCGCAAGCTGACTAAGTCCCACGCACGAAGATCTGTAGAGGTATTCATCCAAAATGTGCACCACTTTCGAGATGAATGTCTGCAGGACACCGCCCAACCTCCGACTGAGCACGTGGCCATCTTCGACGAGGCCCAGCGGGCATGGGACAGGGAGCAAACCACAAGATTCATGGCCCGAAAGAGTAACCACAGCCAGTTCAATATGTCAGAACCTGTGTTCTTACTGTCATGCATGGACCGGCACAAGGACTGGGCAGTGGTGATTTGCCTGATTGGCGGCGGCCAGGAGATCAATACAGGCGAGGCGGGAATATCCGAATGGATAAATGCACTGACAAATAACTTTCATGGTTGGCGCATCCACATGTCGTCGAGGTTGCAGGACAGCGAATACGGCGCGGGAGCCGCGGTATCAGCTGCTGCAGCATTGCCCACGACAAAATTCACTGATGCACTGCACCTAAACGTGTCGCTGCGGTCATTCCGGGCCGAGAGGGTTTCCGATTTCGTCAAGCAGTTGCTTGATATTGAAGAGGCGGCGGCTGCCGCATCGCTCGAGAAACTACTGCCTCGATTTCCATTAGTTGTGACCCGGGATCTAGATCGCGCTAGAGAATGGCTAAGAGGCAAGGCGCGCGGCACAGAGCGGTATGGGCTGGTTGTTTCATCACAAGCGCAGCGGCTGAAGCCGCATGCAATCGATGTCCGGGCGCCTGTTGAGCCGGTAAACTGGTTTCTTGGGTCGAAGGACGATGTCCGGTCCTCATACTATCTTGAGGACGTAGCCACCGAGTTCCAGGTGCAAGGTCTTGAGCTAGATTGGGTTGGTGTCGTCTGGGATGCAGACTTCAGATTCAATGGGTGCGAGTGGGACCCTTGGTCTTTCGTAGGTGACCGCTGGCAGAGAATCCGCAAGAGTGACCGGCGGACCTACTTGAAAAACGCCTACAGGGTTTTGCTAACCCGCGCTAGACAGGGGATGGTCATCGTCGTACCCCCGGGCAGTTCACGCGACCACACACGCATCCCTAGCTACTACGACTCAACTTTCCAGTACCTCCAGCGAGTCGGGATCCCACTCATTTGAATGGCGCTTGGTGTTCGCGGCAATATTGAAAACCGCCGAACCGTGCCTCATTGCCCCAGCAGAACTTCCCCTCAGAGAAGGTGATTTTCTGACGGCAGGTGATGCACACAAGCTTCTTGCGCAATTCCTCGGGCGGAGCTGATGATTGGATTCTTGCTGGTGCATCCACCGCGGCAGGAACAACAGCAGCCCGATGTATCCCAACTCGCTTCGACACGGGAAAATCCTTGGGCTTCATGAAGTCTGGCAAATCCAATGGGTCGGTCGGGCGATGCTGCCGCGCCAGTTTCTCGGCCCACTCCTTAGTTGTTTGCGGACTATGCACATTCAAGAGACCTGCAAATGCACTAACGACGCCAATCGTTCGATCAGAGTGAGACTGGTACCAAGAACCAATCTGGTCCGCTTTAAACACATCATCGGTATCAAACTTCATTTTTTCCGGTCGCGTGATGATGGACTTGGGGTGCAGCAGAACGGCATGGAAGAACTCTGCCTTCATCCCCATTCGACCGGTGATCTCCAGCTTTTCCAGTAGCTTCGACAGGATGCGCTCATGCCGTCGGCTCTGCTCAAGAGGCGACTCCACGCCAAAAGTCCGCTCACCCGAATAGCTGACCGTGAACTCCCCTCTATCATTAATTTGCACGTTGCCGTTGAAGCACTTGGTTTCAAGCAGATAGAACTTCATCATCCGGTTGATGATGAGGTGATCTATCTGGGCCACCTCGCCTTCCACCGAAATTCTTAGGTCGTGCAGAACCGCATTGTTTTCACTGTCCTTGAAATGGCTGTCAATGTAGAACGCAGCGTCCCGTTCTCCCTGTATGCCACGCTTGAGTCGCATCAGCTCGTCGCGCAGCCAATCCCTCTGCCTTGCGTCCAACATCGGGGACTTCTGCAAGTCGGTGAGCAATCCAATGCGCTTCGATTTGTCGTCGGCACTCTTAACGATCATGGGCCTACTCTGTTCAGACGATGTTCACGCCATTCTGCCGGGTAGCCACCAGCGACCTTGATGCCGCCTCATTCCCCAACCAACACCCCCACCGCCGCATTCACCGCCACCCTCTGCGCCTCATTGCACTCCGCCACGCTCGTTCGTGCACTGTCCGGATAAACCTCCGTGGTGGTCACGAACCGCGCCCCCGTCATCCCCCCGCACAGGCCCAGCGCCCGCTTGGCATAGGCGATGACGCCGGGCCGCAGCATCGGTGAGCCGATGAGCCGGCCGCTGTCGTCGGGCTCGGCGATGTGGGTGACCTGGCGCACGGCGTTGATCACCGCTTCCTGGAAGTCTAGTTCGGGCCGGTCGGTGTCGGCCACCAGGTAGAAGCCGTCGGGGATGGGGTGGAGGTCGGGTTGCTTGCCGTCGCGGGCGGCCTTGGCGGGTTCGAACTCGCTGTTGTCGGTGTCGGTGGTTTCGTGCAGGTCGATGTGCAGGTCCACGCGTGGGGCGTGGCGGGCCACGCAGGCCAGGGCCCAGGCGGCTTCGGGGACGGGGCTGTCGGGGCGGAAGTTGCGGTTGGGGTCCAGCGCGGCGGGGTTCCAGCGGTTGATGGTTTCGTAGCCCCAGGGGCTGATGCAGGGCAGCAGCAGGATGTTGACCTGCGCGGCGTGGCGCGCAAAGTCCTGCGCCAGCCAGCGCAGTGCGCCTTGCACGCCGCTGGTCTCGTAGCCGTGCACGCCACCGGTGACCAGCACGGTGGGGCGGTCGTCACGCCAGACTTTGCTGCGCACGGCGCGCAACGGATAGCGCGGCAGGCCCAGCGCGCTGTGGTCCAGCGTGCCGCAGTCCAGCAGTTCAGCCTCGGGCGGCAGGTGGGCCTGCAGCGGGGCCAGCACCTCGTCGGCGTAGCTGCGGCGCAGCGGCTGGCGGGCCAGCCAGGCGGCGCGCTCGGCGGCGCCCCAAGGGGTGCCGGGGGTGCCAATGGGATAGGGCGATGGTGGGGTCAGGCTCAACAGGGCACTCCGGTGGTCGGCGATGGCGCACAGCATAGTGGCGCGTGACTCTTCTGCGCCACGCCGGCGGCTGGCCTGCCGGGCTTTGGGGTAAGGTGGGGCTGTTCACCCACCCTGGAGCCGCCCGATGGCCAAGCCCAACTACTCGTTCGAGAAGCGCCAACGCGAGCTGGCCAAGAAGCAGAAGAAGGAAGACAAGGCCCAGCGCAAGGCGTCCCGCGGGACCGAGGGCACGGTCGGCGCCGCCGGCGCCGAGGTGCTGGGCGATGACCGCGACGCGCCGGAAGGCGACGCGGGTGGCGACACCGGCGGGGATGCCGGTGGCGATTCGGGTGGCGGTGACGGCGGTGGCGGCGGCGACTGAGTCCCGCACCGCACGGCACCCGCCCGAACGGCCCCCAACCGCCCCCAACCACCCCCAAGGGCCCCCTCCAGCCCTGGCCCATTGCTGCCCGCACTCGCCTGAGTCGGCTTTGCTACAATACCGGGTGGTCGCTGCGCTTTCGCTTTCCTGAGCAGCACCCCGAGGCCCGCGCACCGCAGTGCATCACTGCAACAGCGCGCCGCCCCGCAGGCCCTGGCGCCATCCCGGCCCCCTGCACCACCAGGCAAGCACGTCTGGCTCATCGACCCTGTCGGGCGCTCACTGCAGCGTCCTTCGTGACAGCAGGGTCCTGAACTGAACACCCGCCGCCAGCCCCCTAGAAAACGGGTGGCCTGGAGCCCCGGCGAACCACGGCAGGCCGCCGCGCGCAGTACGCACCGCCTGTCCAGTCACGATAATCACAAGACATGTCTCTCCAGTCTCTTTCGGTGGGTCGCTTCCTGCTGTCCACCGTCACCCGCCGCACCGATTGCGGCCAGTTCGCCGCCTCGCTGTCCATCCGCAGCGGCAGCGGCACGGGCACCCACGACCGGGTGTTCCGCTTCATCCCCCTGTTCCCGTCCCGGCGCGCCGCCCAGCGCTATGCGCTGGCCCAGGGCCGCGAGTACCTCGCCCTGCCCGCCCTGCCCGCCTGACCCCCTCACACCGCAACCAAGGAAGCCCCACATGGCCAAGGAAGAACTGATTGAAATGCGTGGCAAGGTCGACGAAGTCCTGCCCGACTCGCGCTTTCGCGTGACGCTGGACAACGGCCATCAGCTGATCGCCTACGCCGGCGGCAAGATGCGCAAGCACAGCATCCGCGTGCTGGCCGGCGACACCGTGTCGCTGGAGCTGTCGCCCTACGACCTGAACAAGGGCCGGATCACCTTCCGGCACCTGGCGCCGCGCAACAACGGCTGAGTCCGTGACGGCCGCCCGCTGACCGGCCCATGACCCATCCGCTGCGCACCTACCGCGGCAGCTGCCATTGCGGCGCCATCCGCTTCGAGGTCGACACCGACCTGCCGGAGTTGACGATGTGCGACTGCTCGATGTGCAAGCGCCGCAACGCGCTGATGGTCAAGGTGCATGAGTCGCGGTGGCGGCTGCTGGCCGGCGCCGAGTCGCTGGCCGAATACCAGTTCCACACCCACACCGCCCGGCACTTCTTCTGCCGGGTGTGCGGCATCTACCCGTTTCACCGCAAGCGGGTGACGCCGGACTTCCTGGGCATCAACGTGCACTGCCTGGACGACATCGACCTCACGGGCGTGCCCGTGCGCCAGGCGGTGGGCGCGGCGATGCCCTGAGTCAGCCGCCGCCGGCCAGGTCGGTCATGCCGCCGGGCAGCGGCTGGATGCCCGCCAGTGGCTGCACCACCTGGCTGACGAAACGCGCCAGGCTCGCGTCGTCGTCCGTGCCGCCCATCGACACCTCGAACACCGCGCGTCCATCGGGCAGTTGCCAGTGCTCGGCGGCGATGTCATTGTCGAAGCGGTGCCGCACCATCTGGCTGTACGCCAGCGGCGTGTGCTCCACCCAGGATGCCGGCAGTACCTGCACCGCCAGGGCATCGTCCACCGTCAGGCTCATCGACAGGGCACGCATGGGCGCATGGCCCAGCCACGAGACGTCCACCTCGAACTTCAGCTCGGCGCGGTGCGCCAGGCGGGGCGGCCAGTGGGCCACGGCGGCGGGCCAGGGGTCGGGGCCGCGCAGCTTGAGCATCACCTCGGGCTTCTCCTGACCCTCCTTCACGAAGATGCGTTCGCGACCAATCAGGCGGTAGCCAGAGGGCAAGCCCGCGGGCTGCGCCATGCGCAGAAAGCCCACACGCGCCTGCTGTGTCTTGCGCGGATTCAGGCCCAGCCGCTGGGCCACGGCGGCCAGATCGGTGGGCCCGCCCTGCGCGGTGTCCCAACGAACGGCGTACTCGGCGCTGTGCACGGTGGTGTCGCTCATCAGCGGCTCTCCTCGTTCAGGCCAGCAACCACGGCCGGCACACCAAGCTGGACCACTCGGGGTGGGCCGCCGAGTGGAAGCGGCGGAACAGCTCGACGTCGGTCTCGGCGATGCCGCTGTGCACGCGCGCGCCAGGTGGCGCGGGCAGGCGGTGGTTGTCCACCGCGCAATGGATCATCCGGGTGGCCGGGCCGTCCTGGCCGGGGCCGGCCAGGACCTCGGTGATCAGGGCCACGTGGCCGTGGTCGGCGCCGGGGTTGGGGCCGTAGACCAGCAGGTCGCCCGGGCGGCCCAGGAAGTCGCGGCCGGTGCTGACGGTGCGCATGCGCTGCTGCGCGCCGCGCGCGTCCCGGTGGATCCACGCGGTGTTGCGGTCGTGGCGCGCCTCGCCCAGGATCCACCACACCAGGCCCGAGCAGTCGCAGGCGGGCATCGGGCCCAGCGTCCAGGGGTCGATGCCCAGCTGGTGGGCCAGCGCGCGGGCCTTGTCGACCTGCTCGCCCTGGCCCTTGGCCAGGTCAATGCGGTCCTGGCCCGAGGGCGTGGGGCTGCCCGGGTCGCGGCCGCCCTGGCCCAGGAAGTACAGCGTGGGCAGCAGCAGGGCGGAGCGGGCGCGGGTGATCAGTCGGTCGGCGGCGGCAAAGGGCATGGGGGGCGGATGGGCGGGTGATGGACGGGCCGTGGCCAATGGGTCACGACCAATCGGTCGAGCGGAACCGGCAGCGGCAACCGATTGTTCGCGGTGCTCGTGACTGCCACGTCATCCGAATTGAGGAGGCAGCGGGGCCCCTCAGCCGTTCGGCCCATTCCTCAGGCGGGCGTTCCGCGCCATCATCCGCGAGCGCGGTGGGCGCGCCGGCGGGCTGGGGATGGCCTGTCGCCGAGGGAGTACAAGAACATGCGGTACCTGATGCGGTGGGTGGGCCTGTGCCTGCTCGGGGGATGGTGGCTGGGCTGGGCGCCGCCGGTGCTGGCCGGGCCCGACGACGACGGCGTGCAGACGTTGCGCGCCGCGCAGGTGCTGCTCAGCACCGATGACACCCGGCCCGCGGCCGACGATGCCCGCTGGCAGCCCGATGCGCTGCCGGCCTACCGGGCGGCGCCGGCGGCGTGGTTCCGGGTGGAGTTCACGGTGGCCGACCGCGCGCCCTCGCACGCGCTGTACCTGCCCTACCTGTACGGCGGCGGCTCGATCTGGCTGAACGGCCACCACATCGCCGAGGTCAACCGCACCGCCCCCGGCCTGCGCGTGCGCTGGGAGCGGCCCCACCTGCTGCTGCTGCCGCCCCAGCTGCTGCGCAACGGCCGCAATGAGCTGATGATCCACGCCTCGGCCGCGCACTACCCGCCCAAGACCATCCTGCCGCGCCTGCGCATCGGGCCGGTGCAGGCGCTGCAGACGGCCTACGAGTGGCGTTCCTTCGTGACGCGGGCGATGCCGGTGATCGCCATTGCGCTGTGCCTGGCCGGCGGCTCGGTGGCGCTGTTCGTCTGGTGGCGGCGGCGCTCGGAGGTGGTGTACGGCTACTTCGGCATGGCGGCGCTGTCCTGGGCGTTTCGCTCCACCACCTTCACGATCGACACCTGGCGCGACGACCTGTGGGACCTGTGGCGCCTGCTGTACTACGTGGGCACCGGCGGCCTGGTGATCGGGCTGTGCCTGCTGGCGCTGCACCAGGCGGGCTGGCTGCGGCCGGGGCTGCGCCGCGCGCTGCTGACCTACTGGGCGCTCGGGCCCATCGCCTACCTGGTGGGCACCGATCGCCTGGCCGACGGGGTCTGGGTGACCGGCCTGCTGCCGCTGGGCGGCGTGGCGCTGGTGGCGGCCATCGCGGGCGCTTTCAAGCGGCGCAACGTCGCCAGCACCACGATCGCGCTGACGCTGCTGATGACCTTCGTGGCCGGCGCCCACGACCTGCTGCTGGCACGCGACTCGGCGCTGCTGCTGCAGACGCTGCCCGAGTGGTCGGCGCACCGCTTCTTCCTGCTGCACCATGCCGCCACCCTGATGCTGGCGGTGATGGGCGCCACGCTGGCCGAGCGCTTCGTGCGCTCGCTGCATGCGTTGGAGCGGGTGAACGCCACGCTGGAGGCGCGGGTGCAGGCGCGCGAGCACGAGATCGCCCAGAGCTACCAGCGCATCGCCACGCTCGAGGCCGCGCGCGCCGCCGCCGACGAGCGCCAGCGCATCATGCAGGAGCTGCACGACGGCCTGGGCTCGCAGCTCTTCGCCGGGCTGGCGCAGGCCGAGCGGGGCGACCTGAGCGGCGAGCAGATGGCCAGCCTGCTGCGCGACTCGATCGCCGAGATGCGCCTGGCCATCGACGCACTGACCTCGGGCCAGGACGACTTCCGCGCGGTTTTCGGCAACTTCCGCTACCGCTGGGAGCCGCGCCTGCGCGATTTCGGCGTGCAGGGCCAGTGGGTGTTCGACCTGCCCGAGGCGCTGCCGCCGATCGAGCCGCACGCCGCGCTGCAGCTGCTGCGCATCGCGCAGGAGTCGCTGACCAACGTGATCAAGCATGCCCGCGCCCGCACGGTGGAGGTGCGCCTGGCGCTGCGCGGGCGCCACCTGCAGCTGACGGTGCAGGACGACGGCCGCGGCCTGGATGAGTCGGGCCGCAGCGGCCATGGGCTGCGCAACATGCGCGCCCGCGCGCAGCGGCTGGGGGCCGAGCTGCAGATTGGTGGGGGTCCGGGCGGCACGCGCGTGGCGCTGGAGCTGCCGGTCACCTGATCAGGCCCAGCTGGCGCGCCTCGAAGACCGCCTCGGTCTTGTTGTGCGCGCCCAGCTTGCCGTACACGCCGCGCACATGGGTGCGCACAGTGGACACCGCCACACCCAGCTGCGCCGCCACCTCCACATAGGTCAGGCCCTTGGCCACCAGGTCCAGCACCTCGGCCTCCTTGGCGGTGAGCGGCTCGATCTCGGGCGGGTGCGCCGCGGCGGCGGCGGGCCGGTGGCGCTCGGTATCGCCCTGCCAGCGCCGCAGCATCTGCCGCGCGATCAGCGGCGAGATCGGCGAGCCGCCGGCGTGCAGGTGCTGCACATGCTCGACCAGCTCGCGGTCAGAGCCGTCCTTCAGCAGGTAGCCCGAGGCGCCGGCCTCGAAGGCCTGCAGCATGTGGCGCTCGTCGGCGAACATCGTCACCACCATCAGCTGGCAGTCGGGCTGCAGGCGGTGGCAGGCGGTGACCACGTCCACGCCGTCGCAGTCGGGCAGGCCCAGGTCCACCAGCATCACGTCGGCCCGGTGCTGGCGCATCCAGGCCACGGCCTCGGCGCCGGTGCCGAACTGGCCCACCAGCGCGAAGGCGGCCGTGGCCTGGATGGCCTGGCTCAGGCGCTGGCGGATCGCGGGGTCGTCTTCGACCAGCGCAACCCGGATCGGGCGGACGGGGTCATCGGTGGGCATCAAGGGCTCTCGGGTCAAGCGCTGGCGGGGCCCGCGCAGGGTAGCCATGTTGGCGCAACCAGCGCCGCACGCTTCGTCAAAACTGACGACGCACAGGCCCCTCAGGCCAGCACCTGGGCCTGTTCGCCCCACTGCAGCAGCGGCTGGAAGCCCGGCGGCACCGGCAGTCCGGCCAGCGGCGCCATGGCCGCGGCGAAGCCCACCAGCGGCCAGGCCACGGGCTCGTCGGCCGCGCCGCCCAGGCCGATCGCCAGCCAGGTCTCGCTGGCCAGGGCCACCGGCGCCAGCGCCTGCTGCATGCGCTGCAGCAGCGGGTCCAGCGCGGCGCGCGCGGCGGCCGGGTCCAGCGGCGCCGGCAGGCCGTCCAGCGCCTGCTGGGCCTGGCGCGCCAGGGCCTGCAGCCGCGACGGCGCCAGCACCGTGGCGGCCAGGCGCTGGGCGATCAGGTACTGGCGCGTGCCGCGGTCGGCCAGGCCACCGCTGTGGGTGGCCACGATGTTCACCCGCGGGGCCTCGGCGGCCACGCGGGCGCGGTCTACATAGCGTTCGGGAAAGCGGCGCAGCCAGGCCAAAAGCGCATCGTCATCGGGACCACCCGCCAGGTCGCGCAGGTCGGCCACCGGGTCGTCCGAGAACAGCGCGTCGCGCGCGTAGCGGCGGGCAAAGATCGGCAGCAGCGCGGCCAGGGCCACGCGGTCCACCGCCAGCGGGGGCTGATCGGCGAAGCGCTGCCACTGCGCGGGCGCCAGGTGCAGCGGCCAGGCCAGGCGCAGGCCGCGCCAGTCGGCGCTGTCCAGCTCGGCCGGGCTCAGGCCCAGCCAGTGGCCCAGGTCACGCCGCGGCACCACCCCCGCCTGCGCCAGGTCGTCCAGCAGGGCCTGCACGCGCTGGCGCGTGGCGCGGCCCTCGCGCTCGGCCACGAAGCCGCCGTCCAGACCCACCGCCAGGCGCGGTGCGGCGCCCGGGGCGTCGGTCAGCAGCGCCAGCTGCACACCCAGATGCGCGCTGCGCTGCTTCCAGCGGTGGGCGATGGCGGTCTCGACCTCGGCCTCGGCGCGCCCGCCGATCAGCTCGCCGCTGCCCAGCGCGGTGCGGATCTGCAGGCTGCGCGACCAGCGGCTGTGGCTGCCGATCTGGCCGTCGGGCAGGTCCAGGCTCACGCGCTGCTCGCTCAGCGACTGCGCGCTGGCCTGCAGCCAGCCCTGGGCGCCCAGCAGGCTGCCGTCGGCGCGGGCGGCCTCCAGCAGCGGGCCCAGGCGCGCCAGCCGGCCGCTGCACAGCGCCGCCTGCAGCTGCTGCGCCACGGCGCTGGGCGGCGTGTGCAGCGCAAAGCGCAGCGAGACCATGGCCTCGTCCGCGCGCTGCTGCTGCCAGCGGCCGGCCAGCGTCAGCGCCAGCCGCTGGCGTTGCGCCTGCTGCAAGGCGGTCTGCAGGCGCTGGCGCTGCGCGGCGTAGCGCTGCAGCGCCTCGCGCGCGAGCGCCAGCGCCTGTGCCGCATCGGCCACCTCGGGCAGCGGGTCGAACTGCGCGCCCAGCGCGCCCAGGCGGGCCAGGAAGGCGTCGCGCAGGGGCGCGCTGTGGGCCTGCCAGGCGGTGCTCAGGGCCTGCAGCGCGTCCTGCAGCTGCGCTTGCGCCAAGGCGGTGGCGCCCTCCACCAGCGCCGGCAGGCGCGCGGCCGGGACCGGCAGACGCTGCAGCAGCGGTTGCAGCAGCGGCGGCAGACGGGCGGGGTCCAGCGCCTGATCGGCCAGCAGCTCGGGCAGCGCCTGGTCCAGCGCCTGGGCCAGGTCGTCGCGCACCTGGGCCAGCGCGGCGGGGGGGCCGTCCACGGCCTGCGCCACCAGCGCCTCCAGCCGCGCCGCCACCGCCTGGCCGGGGCGCACCAGGCGGTCCAGCAACGCCGCCTCGACCGCGCCGCTGGCCCGCTGCAGCGCCTGTTCGGCCTGTGCGGCCAGATCGGACAGGTCGGCGCTGGCCGACAGCGTCAGCGCCGCATCGCGCTGGCGGGTGCGCAGGTCGTGCAGCGCCACCGCCAGCACGGGCGTGCCGTCGTCCGCGGTCTGGGGCGTCACCGACAACTGCCACTGGGTGTCGCGCTGGGCGCGCAGCGTGCCGGACAGGCCCAGCGACAGGCCCAGGCGCGCCGAGGCGCCGTCCAGCGCCAGCTGCCAGCCCACGGCATCCCAGGCGCCGCGCAGCTGCAGGCCCAGCTGCGCCTGCCCGTCCCACGCCAGCTGCAGGCCCAGCCAGTGCGGGTCCTGGGCGCAGGCGGCCAGGGCGGCCAGGTCCTGCGGCCAGGCGCCGTGCGCCAGCAGCTCGGCCAGGGCCGCCCCCAGCGGCACGGCCGGGTCCAGCGCCTGTTGCCAGCGCAGCGCCAGCTGCTGGGTCCAGGCGGCATCGGCCGCCACGGCCAGCACCGAGGCCGCGGCGTGGCCGCCGGCCTGCGCGTGCAGGTCCAGCCGCACGGCCAGCTCGATCGGCACGCGGCCATCGGCGCGCGGCGGGCTGTCCAGGCGGCTCAAGCTGAGCTGTGCGTCGGCGGCCGCTGCGGCGGACCAAGCGCCACCGGCCAGCGCCGCGGGCGCGGTCTGGCGCTCGGTGGACAGCAGCGGCAGCGCCAGCGCGGGTGCGCCGGGCTGCAGCTCCTGCACCGGCTGCAGCAGCGCGTGCCAGGGCGCGTCGGGGTCCAGCCGGGCCAGCGCCTCGGGCAGCACCTGGTCCGGATGGGCCAGCCAGTGCGGCAGGCTCTGCAGCACCTGCGCAGACAGTTGAAGCGGCGACGGCATGGCATGGGTCTCCCGCACCCGGAGGACCCGTGCCGGCGGCGCGATCCGATCCGACTGCGCCACCAGTCTAGGGCGCGAGCAGCTCCGGGATGGGCCCTACATCAGGGGATGGCCCGGGGGCCGGGGGGGACCCGTTTTCGGTGCATCGCGCCAGCCGATGGGTGCGCTCGGGGGCCCGCACCGCACTGCGCCAGTGCATCGACGGTGGCCTTTGGGCCGGCACAGGCTGGTCCGTGGCTTGCTTGTATACCGACCTGGACACCAAGCTGAGCACCGCCAACCGGCGGCGCCGGAGCGCAACACACCTCAGGAGTGCACAGATGACGCGTTCGCAATGGAATCGCCGCGAGTGGCTGCAGAACCTCGGTGCCGCCGGCGCCGGCCTGGCCACCGCCGGCTGGAGCGGCCTGGCCGCGGCGCAGAAGCCGCTGAGCGTGGGCTTCATCTACGTCGGCCCACGCGACGACTACGGCTACAACCAGGCCCACGCCGAGGCCGCCGCCATGGTCAAGAAGATGCCCGGCATCAAGGTGGTCGAGGAGGAGAACGTGCCCGAGACCAACGCGGTGCAGAAGACCATGCAGGGCATGATCGCGCAGGACGGCGCGTCGCTGCTGTTCCCCACCTCCTTCGGCTACTTCGACCCGCACATCCTGGCGCTGGCGCCCAAGTTCCCCGACGTGCGATTCGCCCACTGCGGCGGCCTGTGGAACGAGGCCAAGCACCCGAAGAACGCCGGCAGCTTCTTCGGCTACATCGACGAGTGCCAGTACCTCAACGGCGTGGTGGCCGGCCATGTCACCAAGAGCAAGAAGCTGGGCTTCATCGCCGCCAAGCCGATCCCGCAGGTGCTGCGCAACATCAACGCCTTCACGATGGGCGCGCGCAGCGTGAACCCGGAGATCACCACCACGGTGATCTTCACCGGCGACTGGAGCATGCCGGTCAAGGAAGCCGAGGCCACCAACAGCCTGGCCGACCAGGGCATCGATGTGTTCACCATGCATGTGGACGGCCCCAAGGTGATCGTCGAGACCGCGGCCAAGCGCGGCAAGTTCGTCTGCGGCTACCACGCCAGCCAGGCCAAGCTGGCGCCCCAGGCCTACCTGACCGGCGCCGAGTGGAACTGGATCACCGCCTACAAGACCATCATCGAGGCCGCGCAGGCCGGCAAGCCGCACCCGAACTTCGTGCGCGGCGGCCTGAAGGACGGCTTCGTCAAGAGCAGCGCCTACGGCCCCGCGGTGCCCGAGGGCGCGCGCAAGCAGGCCGAGAGCGTGCGCGCCGCGATGCTCAAGGGCAGCTTCGACATCTTCAAGGGCGGCCTGAAGGACAACACCGGCAAGCTGGTGATCCCGGCGGGCAAGACCTTCAAGCAGACCGACCTCGAACTCGAAGGCATGAACTACCTGGTCGAAGGCGTGATCGGCAAGGTCTGATCGCCACGCGCAGGCCACGCCATGTCCACGCCCCGCTGGCACGCCCCCGTCGAGAGCCTGCTGCTGCCCGCGCTGGCACTGGGCGGTGCGCTGCTGATGTTCGGCGCCTTCGTCCGCCTGGGCGGCAGTGACCCGGTCGAGGCCTGGGCGCTGCTGTTCAAGGGCGCGTTCGGCGACGCCTTCAGCTGGCAGAACACGCTGCAGCGCGCCGCGCCGCTGATGCTCACCGCGCTGGCGGTGGCGCTGCCGGCGCAGGCCGGGCTGATCGTCATCGGCGGCGAGGGCGCGCTGGTGCTGGGCGCGCTGGCCTGTGCCGGCCTGCCCTACCTGTTCGCACCGCCCGGTGGTCTGCTCGGCCAGGCGCTGGTGATGGGCGCCGGCGCCCTGGCCGGTGCGGCCTGGGTGGCGCTGTCGGGGGCGCTGCGGCAGTGGCGCGGCGTCAACGAGACCATCTCCAGCCTGCTGCTGTCCTACATCGCGATCGCCCTCTTCAAGCACCTGGTCGAGGGCCCGATGCGCGACCCGGCCAGCCTGAACAAACCCTCCACGCTGCCGCTGCCAGAAGCACTGCGCATCGGGCCGATCATGGGCGAGCAGGCCTTCTCGTCCTGGCTGGGTGATGTGCACTGGGGCCTGGCCGCCGGCGCGCTGCTGTGCGTGGCGGCGGGCGTGTGGCTGAGCTTCAGCGCCTCGGGCTTTGCGCTGCGGGTGGTGGGCGGCAATGCCCGCACCGCGCGCCTGGTGGGCCTGCCGACGAATGCGCTGGTGCTGCTGGGCTGTGCGCTGGGCGGCGCCTGCGCGGGCCTGGCCGGCGCGATCGAGGTGGCCGCGGTGCACACCGCGGCGAATGCCTCGGTGATCGCCGGCCTGGGCTACACCGGCATCCTGGTCAGCTTCGTGGCGCGCCACAACCCCTGGGCGATCCCGCCGGTGGCGGTGCTGTTCGGCGGCTTCGGCGCGGCGGGCAGCCTGCTGCAGCGCCGGCTGGACCTGCCCGATGCGTCGGTGCTGGTGCTGCAGGGCTTTGCCTTCGTCTTCATCCTGGCCGCCGAGGCGCTGCGCGGCCGGCTGTTCAGCGTGATCCGCGCCCGGCCGCGTCCGGCGGCGCCAGCTGTCCCGGAGGCGGCATGACCGACGGTGCCATCGGCGATCTGCTGCTGGCCGTGGTCGGCGGCGCGGTGCGGGTGGGCACGCCCTTCCTGTTTGTCAGCCTGGGCGAGTGCCTGACCGAGAAGAGCGGCCGCATCAACCTGGGCCTGGAAGGCGTGCTGGTGTTCAGCGCCATGGCGGGTTTCGGTGGCGCCTACCTGAGTGGCTCGCCCTGGCTGGGCGTGCTGCTGGCCGGCTGTTGCGGCGCGCTGCTGGCGCTGCTGCACGGCCTGCTGTGCTCGCTGCCGCGGGTGTCGGACATCGCCACCGGCATCGCGCTGATGCTGCTGGGCTCGGGCCTGGCCTTCTACCTGGGCAAGCCGCTGATCCAGCCGCAGGCGCCGCAGATCCCGTCGCTGCCGCTGGGCGCCTGGAGCGACTCGCCCGCGGTGCAGTCGGCGCTGGCGATCAATGCGCTGTTCCCGCTGGGCGTGGCGCTGGCGGCGCTGCTGGCCTGGGGCCTGGGCCACACCCGCTGGGGCCTGGTGGTGCGCATGGCGGGCGATTCCAGCGACGCGGCGCGCGCGCTGGGCTACTCGGTCAATGGCGTGCGCATTGCCGCCACCACCGCCGGCGGCTTCATCGCCGGGCTGGGCGGCGCCTCGCTGTCGCTGTACTACCCGGGCAGCTGGAACGAAGGCCTGTCCAGCGGCCAGGGTCTGATCGCGGTGGCGCTGGTGATCTTCGCCCGCTGGCACCCCTGGCGCTGCCTGGGCGCGGCGCTGCTGTTCGGTGGTGCCGGCGCCGTCGGCCCGGCGCTGCAGAGCGTGGGCATCAGCGGCGGCTACTACCTGTTCAACGCCATGCCCTATGTGCTGACGCTGGCCATTCTGGTGGCCACCTGCTCGCCCAGCCGCACGCTCAAGGGCGCGCCGGCCGAGCTGGGTGTCTCGCGCTGACCTGAAAGGACGACCCGACCATGCCCACCATCCGCTCCATGCCCTATGCCTGGCCCTATGACGGCCAGGTCACGCCGCAGAACACCGCGCTGGTGATCATCGACATGCAGACTGACTTCTGCGGCGTCGGCGGCTATGTGGACAAGATGGGCTACGACCTGTCGATGACGCGCGCACCGATCGAGCCCCTGCAGCGCCTGCTGGCCGAGGCCCGCCGCACCGGCCTGCACGTGATCCACACCCGCGAGGGCCACCGCCCCGACCTGTCCGACCTGCCGGCCAACAAGCGCTGGCGCAGCCAGGCCATCGGCGCCGGCATCGGCGATGTCGGCCCCTGCGGCCGCATCCTGGTGCGCGGTGAACCCGGCTGGGACATCATCCCCGAGCTCTACCCGATCGACGGCGAGCCCATCATCGACAAGCCCGGCAAGGGCAGCTTCTGCGCCACCGACCTGGAACTGATCCTGCACACCCGCGGCATCCGCAACCTGATCCTCACCGGCATCACCACCGACGTGTGCGTGCACACCACGATGCGCGAGGCCAACGACCGCGGCTTCGAGTGCGTGATGCTGTCCGACTGCACCGGCGCCACCGACTGCGGCAACCACGAGGCCGCGCTGAAGATGATCCAGATGCAGGGCGGCGTGTTCGGCGCGGTGTCCGACTCGGCCGCGGTGCTCGAGCTGCTGGCCGGCTGGTGAGCGCGATGACCGCGCTGTCGCTGCAGACCTTCGAGCTGGGCAAGCGCTTCGGCAGCTTCACCGCGCTGCAGGGCGTGAGCCTGGCGGTGCGGCCCGGCACCGTGCACGCGCTGCTGGGCGAGAACGGCGCGGGCAAGAGCACGCTGGTCAAGTGCATCGTCGGCTACCAGCGGCCCGACGAGGGCGCGGTGCTGGTGGACGGCCGCGAGCAGGACATCCACTCGCCCACGGTGGCGCGCGACCTGGGCCTGGGCATGGTCTACCAGCACTTCACGGTGGTGCCGGGCATGACGGTGGCCGAAAACCTGCTGCTGGCGCGCGGCCGGCTGCCCATGCGCATCGACTGGCGCAGCGCCCGCGCCGAGCTGGAGGCCTTTCTGCAGACCACGCCGTTCCGCCTGCCGCTGGACGCCACACCGCTGGACCTGTCGGCCGGCGAGAAGCAGAAGCTCGAGATCCTCAAGCAGCTGTTCCTCAAGCCGCGCCTGCTGATCCTGGACGAACCCACCTCGGTGCTGACGCCGCAGGAGGCCGACGAGGTGCTGGGCGCGCTGCGCGAGCAGGCCCGCTCGGGCGCCTGCTCGGTGCTGATGATCACCCACAAGTTCCGCGAGGTGATGGCCCACGCCGACGACGTCAGCGTGCTGCGCCGCGGCCGCCTGGTGCACAGCGGCGCGGTGGCCGACACCACGCCCGCCGCGCTGGCCGAGGCGATGGTGGGCGAAGCCCAGGGCGCGCTGACCGTGGGCGAGCGCAGCGACCGGCTGGAGCAGCCGCCGGGCGAAACCAAGCTGGCGATCAATGCACTGGTGGTGATGGGCGACCGCGGCGAGCCCGCGGTGCGCGGTCTGGACCTGCAGGTGCGCCGCGGCGAGATCGTCGGCGTGGCCGGCGTCAGCGGCAACGGCCAGCGCGAGCTGATGCAGGCGCTGACCGGCCAGCGCGCGCGCCTGTCGGGCCGGGTGCAGGTGGACGGCCGCGCCTTTGGCGCGCGCCGCGCCGAGAACCGCCACCACCGCGTGCGCAGCCTGCCTGAGGAGCCACTGGCCAATGCCTGCGTCGGCGCACTGAGCGTGGCGCAGAACATGGCGCTGCGCCACTTCGACGAGCGGCCCTGGTCGCGCGCCGGCTGGGTGCGCTGGGGCGCGCTGCGCGCGCGGGCGCGTCAGTGGATCGCCGAGTATGGCGTCAAGACCCAGGGCGAGCGCGCGGCCATCCGCACGCTCTCGGGCGGCAATGTGCAGCGCGCGGTGCTGGCGCGTGAACTGGATGGCCAGGCCGAGCTGCTGCTGGTCAGCAACCCGGTCTTCGGCCTGGACTTCGCCGCGGTGGCCGAGATCCACGGCCGGCTGATGGCGGCGCGCAACCGCGGCGCCGCGGTGCTGCTGGTGAGCGAGGACCTGGACGAGCTGCTGTCGCTGGCCGACCGCATCGTGGTGATGAGCGAGGGCCGTGTCGTCCACGACACGCCGGCGCGCAGCGCCAGCCGCCAGTCGCTGGGCGCCTACATGGGCGGACGTGCCCATGGCCCGCAGGAGACGCACGCATGATCCGCCTGGCCGCCACGCCCTTCGAGTACCCGTTCGAGCTGGCGCACACCGCGCTGGTGATCATCGACATGCAGCGCGACTTCGTCGAGCCCGGCGGCTTTGGCGAGTCGCTGGGCAACGACGTCACGCGCCTGCAGGCCATCGTGCCCACGGTGCGCCGCGTGCTGGACGCCTGGCGCGCCGCCGGCGGCCGCGTGCTGCACACGCGCGAGGCGCATGCGCCGGATCTGTCCGACTGCCCGCCCGCCAAGCGCCTGCGCGGCGCGCCCACGCTGCGCATCGGCGACATCGGGCCGATGGGTCGCATCCTGGTGGCTGGCGAGCCCGGCAACCAGATCATTCCCGAGCTGGCGCCGCGGCCCGGCGAGTGGGTGATCGACAAGCCCGGCAAGGGCATGTTCTGCGGCACCCAGGTCGATGCGCTGCTGCGCGGCCACGGCATCAGCCACCTGGTCTTCATGGGTGTGACCACCGAGGTCTGCGTGCAGACCTCGATGCGCGAGGCCAACGACCGCGGCTATGACTGCCTGGTGGTGGAAGACGGCACCGAGAGCTACTTCCCCGCCTTCAAGGCGGCCACGCTGGCGATGCTGACCGCGCAGGGCGCGATCGTCGGCTGGAGCGCGCCATCGGCCACCCTGATCGACGCGCTGAGCCCCCCATGAACCGCCCCCTGCACACCATCGCCGACTGGCGCCGCGCCTACGACGAGGGCGCCGAGCCGCTGCCGCTGTACGGCGCGCTGCTGGCCCGGCTGTCGGCCCAGGACCCGGCCTGGATCACCCGCGCCAGCTGCGCCGTGATCGAGGCCCAGCTGGCCGCGCTGCCGCCGCGCAGCGCCGCGTTGCCGCTGTGGGGCGTGCCCTTCGCGGTGAAGGACAACATCGACGTGGCGGGCCTGCCCACCACCGCCGCCTGCCCGGCCTTCGCGCACGAGCCCGCCGCCAGCGCCACCTGCGTGCAGCGGCTGCAGCAGGCCGGCGCGGTGTGCATCGGCAAGACCAACCTGGACCAGTTCGCCACCGGCCTGGTGGGCACCCGCTCGCCCTATGGCGCGGTGCCCAACAGCTTCGATCCGGCGTTTGTCAGCGGCGGCTCCAGCTCGGGCTCGGCGTCGGTGGTGGCGCGCGGCCTGGTGCCCTTCGCGCTGGGCACCGACACCGCCGGTTCGGGCCGCGTGCCGGCCGGCTTCAACCACCTGGTGGGCCTGAAGCCCTCGCCCGGGCGCGTGCCCATGGCCGGCGTGCTGCCGGCCTGCCGCACGCTGGACGTGGTCAGCGTCTTTGCGCTGACCGTGGCCGACGCCGCCGAGGTGATGGCCTGGATCGAGGGCGCCGACGACGAACCGCGCTTCGCCTGGCCCGCGCTGCAGCCCCCCTGGCTGGGCGGCGCGCGCCCCGCGCTGCGCCTGGGCGTGCCCGACCGCCCCGGCTGCGACAGCGCGCTGGGCTGGGACCGCGCGTTCGACGACGCGCTGGCGCGCGCGCGCAGCCTGGGCGCCGAGACCGTGCCGCTGGACTTCGGCCCGCTGTTCGAGGTGGCCGAGCTGCTCTACGACGGCCCCTGGGTGGCCGAGCGCCACAGCGTGGTGGCCGACCTGATGGCGCGCCAGCCCGAGGCCCTGGACCCCACGGTGGCCGCGGTGATCGGCGCCGCCACCCGCTACAGCGCCGACGACGCCTTCCTGGGCCGCTACCGGCTGGAGGAGCTGCGAGCCCGCCTGGCACCGCTGTGGCAGCAGGTGGATGCGCTGCTGGTGCCCACCGCGCCCACCTGCCCCACGCTGGCCGCGGTGGCGGCCGAGCCGGTGCGGCGCAACAGCGAGCTGGGCCGCTACACCAACTTCGTCAACCTGCTGGGCTGGTCGGCGCTGGCGCTGCCCGCGGTGCTGCCCGAGGACGGCGGCCTGCCGTTTGGCGTCACGCTGATCGGTCCGGGCGGCGCCGATGCCGCGCTGGTCGACTGGGGCCTGCGCTGGGAGGCCGCCGGCCCGGCGCCGCTGGGTGCCCGGCTGCGCCCGGCCCGCGCCGAGGACCGCGCGCCGGGCCGCCGCCCGCAGGCCGCGCCCACGCTGGCGCTGGCGGTGGTGGGGGCGCACCTGCAGGGCCTGCCGCTGCACGGCCAGCTGGTCGAGCGCGGCGCACGCCTGCTGGCGCGCACCACCACGGCCGCACGCTACCGCCTGCATGCGCTGCCGGGCAGCACGCCGCCCAAGCCCGGGCTGGCGCGCGTGGCCGAGGAGCAGCCCGGCCATGCGATCGCGCTGGAGGTCTACGAGCTGCCGCAGGCGGCGCTCGGCTCCTTCCTGGCGCTGATCCCGCCGCCGCTGGGCCTGGGCAATGTCGAGCTGGCCGACGGCCGCTGGGTCAAGGGCTTCATCTGCGAGGGCGCCGCGCTGCAGGGCGCGCCCGACATCAGCGCCTTCGGCGGCTGGCGCGCCTACCTGGCGCAGGGGCGCTGAGGCCATGATCGACACCCGCCTGATCGACGACGAGCTGGTGCTGGAGGAGCTGCACGCCGTGTTCGTGGCCTACGAGGCCGCGCTGATGGCCAACGACGTGGACGCGCTCAACGCCTTCTTCTGGGACGACGCGCGCACCACCCGCTACGGCATCGCCGACCGCCAGTGGGGCATTGACGAGCTGCGCGCCTACCGAGCCGCCACACCCGCGCCCCAGTTCACGCGCACGCTGCACCACCTGCGCCTGCACAGCTTCGGCCACGACGTGGCGGTGGCCCAGGTGGAGTTCGTGCGCAGCGACACCGCGCTGCGCGGCTTCCAGACCCAGACCTGGGTGCGCCTGGCCGAGGGCTGGCGCATCGTGGCCGCCCACGTCAGCATGATCCCGTTCCAGGCCGACTGAGCTGCTTATCATTCCGGCCAGATGCCCAGCTCGACACGTCCCCGCCAATCCGCCCCCCGCCCGACACGCGCCGCCACCGTGGTGCGCGTGGCCCCCGGCCCCGCCAGCGAGCCCACGCTGGCCGACCAGGCGCATGCGCGCATCAAGCAGATGGTGGTGGACTTCGCGCTGATGCCCGGCGAGCGCATCTCCGAGTCCGAGCTGGCGCAGCGCGTGCAGGTCAGCCGCACGCCGCTGCGCGCCGCGCTGCAACGCCTGGCACGCGAGGGTCTGCTGCAGCTGGTGCCCAGGCTGGGCTGGCAGGTGGCGCCGCTGGACTTCGACGTGATGGACGAGCTCTACGACCTGCGCGTGCTGATCGAGTGCGACGCCGCCCGGCACCTGGCCGAACACGAAGAGCGCCCCGAACTGCGGCAGCTGGCCGATGTCTGGCTGGTGCCGGCGGCCGAGCGCCTGCGCGACGGCGCCCAGGTCGGCGCACTCGACGAGCAGTTCCATGCGCTGCTGGTGCAGGGCAGCGGCAACCGCGAGATGGCGCGCGTGCACCAGGAGATCACCGAGCGCATCCGCATCATCCGCCGGCTGGACTTCACCAAGGCGGCGCGCATCGACGCCACCTACGACGAGCACGCGCGCATCCTGCGCGCCATCACCCGCCGCCGCGCCGACGAGGCCCAGCGCCTGCTGCGCGCCCACATCGCGCAGAGCAAGCTCGAGGTGCGGCACATCACGCTGGACATGCTCTACCGGGCGCGGCGCAGCGCGTGAGGCGCCGGCGCGCGCGAACGATCAGCGCGTGGGCGTCGAGAAGCGGTAGTCCACGCCCAGGCCCACGGTGTCGGCGCTGAAGCGCCGGCCGGCCGAGCTGCGGGCCTCCAGCCGGCCCAGGTTCAGGCTCAGCGACATCTGGTCGTCCAGGATGTAGCGCACGCCGCCGCTGGCCTTGGCTGCGGTGCCGTGCACGTTCGCGCCCACCATCGCCTGGCCGAACCACTGCCAGCGATCGCTGGCCGCGGCGCGGCTTTGCAGGCCCAGGCCGGTCAGCAGCTCGCCGTAGCCGGGGTAGCCCAGGTAGGCGTTGTAGGCCACCGCGGCCTGCACCGGCACGTACCAGCGCTCATTGAGCGGCGTGTCGACCTGGATACCGATCATCTGCAGCGGCGGCCGCGCGATGTCGCGGTAGACCAGCTTGAAATCGGTCTGGTGGAACAGGCTGACGCGGAAGCCCTGCCAGTGCGACGGGCCCTCGTCGCCCGCGCGGCTGGGGCGCAGGTGGTGGGTCAGCGCCAGGCCGTAGGTGGTGTTGCGTGAGCTGGCCTTGGGCGCGCTCATGTGGCCCACCGACAGCGAAAGGCCCAGCGTCGGGCTCAGCGCGTATTCGGCGCTCAGCTTGGGATAGACCAGCAGGCCCGGGCCGGTGTCGATCTGCTCGGGCGAGTAGCCACCCGAGCCCAGGCCCAACTGGCCGTACAGCGCCCAGTTCGGGGCCACGCGCCAGCGCTGGCCCACGCCGCCCAGCACCTGGTTGTAGATCGGCAGACCGCGGTAGCCCACGCCGATCGCGCCGAACCAGTAGGTGTCGGGGGCGAAGAAGTGCGCGTACTGCAGGTCGGCCAGGCGCAGCGTGCCCTTGAAGTTGCCCTGCGGGCTGCTCTGGCGGTAGTTGTCCAGCGTCACCGTCAGCATGTTCTCGCCCACCTCGGCGGCGGCACGGCGCTCGTCGGCCGCGGACAAGGGCGTGCCCTGGCTGGCGAAGGGGCCGGTGAGGTAGCTGTACGGAATCTCGACGAAGAGATTGGCCTGGGTGCTGTCGATCGCCGAGCTGCGGAACTTCACCTTGGCTGCATTGACCCCCACCGCGAAGCGGCCGAAGTCCCAGCCCAGCCCGACATGGCCCTTGACGAAGCCGCCGGTGCCCGACAGCACCTTGCTCTGCGCGATGCTGCGCCCACCGCCGCCACCGCCGGCCGACAGGCCCGCAGTGGCGAACAGCGGACCGCTGATCGGCTGGCGCAGGTAGGCACCCAGGTCGAAGGCCATGAAGCCGCCGTAGCCGCCATGCACCAGCGGCGCATACACCCCCGCGCCCAGGTGCAGGCGCTCGCCCACCGGGTGGTAGAGGTGAAAGCCCATGAAGTCGATCGGCGCGTCGCCGGGCACCTTGATCTTCTGGTAGTCCAGCGTGATGAGCGCGTCGTGGCGGCGCAGGCTGCCGTCGGGGGGCGTGCTGTCCTGGGCGTGTGCCGTCAGGCTGGCCAGCAGGCCCAGGGTCAGTGCGGAGGAGAGACGACGCGAGCGATTGGTCATGGTCGAGCCCAGGCGAGAAGACAGGTGGCGTGGCGGTGATTGTCCAACGTCCTGAACCATCGCGGCCGCCACCGCCGCTGGCAGGTCTTCCGTGATGCCTCCACCGACTCATCCACGAAGTTGACGATGCGCGAGACGCTGTGCTGCGCGACAAACGCCACCAGGGCCGGGTGAGGGCGGGCGTCACCCGGGCTCGGGGAGGTTGGTCATGGTGGATGTGGCTTGTGCGCGGGCAGGCGGCCGCGGCTGGCGGGTGGTGGCGGCCATGCTCGCGCTCACCTCTTTGTCCGCATGCACGGTGGTTCAGGTTCGACAGGGTGAGCCGCGTGTTCGCTGGTACCCCGGCATCGCCCAGATCACCGTGGAGCCGGACGCACGAGGTCTGGCCGTGGTCGACAGCGCCGGGGTCGGGCTGCTGCTGGGCCCGCGGTCGGCGACCCTGGGCGCGGTGATCGAACGCAGCGTGATGGCCAACTCGACGACCGCCTGTCGCATGTTCATCAGTCTGCCGGACCCGGCATCGGTCCAGCGATTCATGGACTGGTTGCGCACCACCGGCGCCCTCGCGCAAGGCTGGTGCGTCTTTTCGGAGCAAGGAGAACCATGATGAAGACGAACGGACTCACGGCCCTGGCGGCGGCCAGCTGCGCTGTGCTGGCGGGCTGTGCCTTGCAGCAGGCCCCCCTGGTGTACTCATCGAAGATCAGTGTGGGCGTGGACGTGACCAGCAACCCGGCGGAGACACCCGGTGTCTCCCTCAATGTGGGTGTCAAGGTGGTCGATGCAGCCTATGTGCCGGTGGCGGTGGCCTCACCAGCGTCGCAGTCCGCGGATCAGTTGCTGCGGATCTACGCGGAAAACGGTCGTGTCGGTGATGCCACCGACATGTCACCGCTGGCGCAGGAGCACCGCGCCCGTGTCGACAACTACGTCCAGGCGCTGAAGGCCGCCGATGCTGCCAGCGCCGCGGTTCGCCTGGCCGAACAGCGCCTGGGGTCGTACAAGGCCGATCTGGCCGGCCTGGCGCAGGCCAAGGGGCAGCTCGCCGCTGTCCCCGCGTCGGCCGCCCTGCCGGGCGAGTTGATGGCCACGCTCAAGCGCATTGGCGATGCGTCACTGAACGCGGCGATGGCCAAGGGGGCGGCGAAGGACGAGCTGAGCCCTCTGGTCGACAAGCTGATCGCCGCCTACCAAACCAAGGCCTCCGAACAGGACACCCAGCTGCCTGCACTGCGTGAGGCCACGACAGCGAGAACCAAGGAGGCGGCTGCGCTGTATCCCGCAGCGGCTCAGGCCGCGGCCTCACTGCAGAGCCGCAAGACCGACGCCCTGTCGGTCTTCGGCCGGTTCGACTCGTCAAGCTCGGTGCAGGGATCGGCGGCCTCGGCCCCATCGGCGACGGCCAACGTCATCGTGGGCAAGGTGTTCTCGACCGGCCTGGCATCGCAGAACCTGACCGAGGCCGTCCGCGTGGCGGCTGTCGGTGCCTGCATCGCGGACGCCCTGGCGGCCTCGGTTCGGGTCGCCAGTGCCGCATCGGCGGCCAGCAGCGTCGCCGTGACCGTCCCGCCCGAGGTGGCCAGCGCCGTGGCCAGTGCGTGTCAGATGACGGCTCGGGGCGGCTGACGGCCACACCGGCGTCCGGGCGTCATGGCCCGGACGCTGGCAGGTGCTTCGCCAGGAACGCCTCCACCCGCCGCGCGAAGTCGATCTGGTTCTTCTCGGTGCGCCAGCCATGGGCCTCGCCGGGGTAGACCACCCATTCGGGCTCGCGGCCGGCGCGGCGCAGGGCGTCGCGCATGCGCTCGCCATGGGCGATCGGCACGCGCTGGTCCTCGGTGCCGTAGGCCATCAGCAGCGGCGCCTTGATGCGGGCCGCCTGGCGCACCGGATCGATGGCCTCGACCATCGCCGCATCCTCGGGCAGGCGGGCCACGCGCTTGGGCAGGCTGACGCTGCGGCCCTGGCTGGAGATGTCGTCACGCACCAGCCAGGAGCCCTTGAGGAACAGCTCCATGTCGGCCACGCCCACCCACTGGATGCCGCAGGACCACAGCTCGGGCTGGCTGACCAGGCCCATCAGCGTGGCATAGCCGCCATAGCTGGCGCCCATGATGCAGGCGCGCTCGCCGGCGATGCCCTTGGACTGCACGTAGCGCAGCGCGTCGGCCAGGTCGTCCTGCATCGCGCGGCCCCATTGGCGGTCGCCGGCGCGCTCGTGCACCAGGCCGTAGCCGGCGCTGCCGCGGAACTCGGGCTCGATCACCACATAGCCGCGCGAGGCCAGGAACTGCACCATCGGGTCCCAGGCCCAGTGGCCGCCCCGCACCCAGGGGCCGCCGTGCACCAGCACCACCGCCGGCGGACGCGCCTTGGCCGGCAGGCCGACCGGGCGCGTGACCCACAGCGGCATCTCGCGGCCGTCGCGGGTGCGGATCCGCTCGAAGCCCTTGTCGGCCATCTGCGCCACCGGCACCTCAGGCCGAGCCACCTGCATCAGCTGCAGCGCGTTGCGGCCCTCCTGGTCGGGCCGCCACAGCCAGACCCGGCCCGGGTCGCTGGCCGAGCGCGAATGCACCAGCACCACCCGGTCGTCGCGCTCGCAGCGGGCGCAGCTCAGGCGGTTGGACCAGTCCGGCAGCAGCGCGTCGATCTTGGCCTGCAGCGCACGCAGCGCCGGGTCGTACCAGACGGTGGTGTGGGCGTCGGTTTCCAGGTGCACGCCCAGCAGGCGCTGGCCGGTGCTGTCGAAGACCAGGTCGGGCGAGACATCGAAGCCGGGCGCCTCGACCAGGTTGGTGGCCGCGGGGCGGCCGGCCGCGAAGTCGTAACGGCCCAGCGCCTCCCACCCCCCGGCGCCATGGCGGTGCACCAGGTACAGCTCGCCCTTGCCGTCCACCGCCTCGGGGGTGAAGGGCAGCTCGTCACGGGCGGCTTCGGCCAGCGTGCGCCAGCCGCCGCCGTCGCGGCCGTTCCAGAGGATGCTGGCGCGGTTGTCGCGCACCGCCACCAGGGCGCGGGGCACGCCCTGCGGGTCGAACCACCAGGCCATGGCGTGGCGGGGCGTGCCGCTGAGGTCGATGCGGCGGGTGCGGCCGGTGGCGGTGTTCAGCCACATGGGTTCGACGCCGGTCACCTCGCCCCGGCCGATCAGCCATTGGCCGACGATGACCTCGTCGCCCTGGCCCGGCAGCACCTGCAGCAGCTGGTGGTTCCAGGTCAGGGTGTTGTCGCGGATGCGGGTGTCGATCGGGGCCGGGGTGTTGCGCCGGTAGACCAGCTGGCGGAACTCGGTGCCGTCGGACTTCACCGAGTACAGGCCCGGCGCGTACTCGTAGTCCTCGCCGCTGCCCTCCTGGTAGTCAATCGCACTGAAGACCAGGCGCTCGTCATTGACCCACTGGAAGCGGCCGATGTCGCCGTCCTCGAAGGCAGCGACCCAGCGCAGGCTGCGGTCACCGTCCAGGTTCATCACCACCAGGCCGACGCGTTCGCGCTTGACGCTGGTGGTGAAGGCCAGCTGGCGCCCCGAGGGCGACAGCTTGAGCTGCTCGATCGCCGGGCGCTGGAAGAAGCGCTCCACCGGCACCGCGGCGGCCGCCGCCAGGCCCGGCAGCAGCGCCAGCAGGATCGTCATCAGCCAGGCAGACAGCCGCCGGCTGCCGCGCATGCGTGCATCATTCATTGTCGTGCTCCCTTGTCGGGGTCGATGTTCGCACGAGCCACGGCCCACGGCATCCGGGCTGATGCGGGTGGGCGAGCGGCCGCTCCCCTGCCGAGTTAGGTGTTGGAGCCCTCGGCCGGGCAGGCGCAGACTGCCGGTCCCTGTGTGCTGTGGAGTGCTTGACGATGGCTGCTTCCCTGACCCCCTGGCTGGTCGCGCTGGGCCTGTTCACCGCGGTGGCGTCCCACGCCCATGATGGCCGCCCCCCGGTGCGGTTCCAGAACTGCACCGAATTCGTCGGTGTCGCGCCGGTCGATGCCGCCGCGGCGCGCGCCGCCGTGCCGGCCGCCTACACGCTGGTGGCCGATGGCGCTGGTGCGCGCCTGGTGGTGCGGGTGGCCGACTGCCAGCAGGTGCGGGTCGGCGCCGGACCGGCGCGGCCGGGCCGGGTGGCGCAGATCGGCCTGATGGTGGTCTCGCCCGACGGCACCGGCACCGACCCCCTCACCTCGATCAACAACTACCTGCTGAGCTACGCCACCAATGGGACGGCGCTGGCCGTGGTGCTGCGCTCGGCGGGCATCCCGGTCAGCCTGGACGAGGGCCTGACGATCGAGACGCTGCCGCAGGGGTCGCGCCAGGAGCTGTTCGCCGCGGTGGCGGCCGACAACGCCCGCTGGGGCCTGCTGGGCCAGGTCAGCACGCCCACGCTGAGCCAGCCCTTCCTGGCCAACTGGTGGTACAGCGGCCGCCAGGGGCGCGCCAAGATGGCCACCGACATCCCGGTGATCGCCTTCGACTTCACCTCGCAGGTGCGCTTCGTCAGCTCGCTGGGCGGCGTCATGGGCCCGCTGCTGCCCAGCCATGCCGGCCCCGAGTTCCCCCTGAGCTTCCGCGGCGCCTTCGACCTGGGCACGATGACGGTGAGCGTCAGCCGCTGAAGCCGGTCCGCGACGGCGGGCGTGATCGACATCAATCGACGACGGCCCCGGCGCGGTTCAATGCGGCGCAGGGCCCGCACCTGGCGGGCTGTCTGCCCGCCGCATGAACCTCTCCGACCTGACCCCGCCACCGCGCTCGCGCATCCATTGGCTGACGCCGCCCGCGGACCAGCAACCGCTGTGCAGCGAGTGTGCGGTGCGCGACATGGCGCTGTTCGGCCCGCTGCCCGGCGACTGGCTGCGCCAGGCGCATGACTTCGTCAGCGCGCTGACGCTGCCGCCGGGCCAGCGCCTGCTGGGGCGTGGCCACCTGGGGCAGGCGGTCTACACGGTGCGCCGCGGCGTGCTGCGCGCCGAGCGCTACACCGAGGACGGCCAGCGCCGCATCGTGCGCCTGGCCGGCCCGGGCGCGCTGCTGGGCAGCGAGGCGCTGTCGGGCCTGCCGCAGGTCGATGACCTGATCGCCTGCACCGAGGTGTCGCTGTGCCGCATCTCGCTGGGCCTGTTCCCGCCCGCCACCGAACGCGGCCAGGCCATGGCCGTGCCGGTGCTGCGCCAGCTGCAGCGCGACATGGACGCGATGGTGCAGTGGTCGGTGCACCTGACCCGCGGCAGCGCACGCGCGCGGCTGCTGCAGCTGCTGGCGCTGCTGGACCGCCACGCCGAGGCCGACGGCACCGCCTGGCTGCCGCGGCGCGACGAGATCGGCGACATGCTGGACCTGACGCTGGAGACCGCCAGCCGGCAGTTCAGCGCGCTGCACAAGGCGGGCGTGGTGCAGGTGCTGTCGCTGCAGCGCATGCGGGTCGATCGCGCGGCGCTGGCCGCAGCGATCGCGGCGCTGGCCGACTGATCCACATCAAGCCCGGGCGCGTCGCCGGCCCCCGCTTGCCATTTGTCATCCGGGTCGGCCGTGGCCGGGCGTGTCATGGCGGCCTTGACCACTCACGGAGCCGAAGCATGCATGCCCTGATTGACCTGTTCACCAGCGACGTCGGATTGCTCAGCCTGGCCAGCATCGTCTTCATGCTGGGCATGGGCGTCTTCTACCTGCGCTACTTCCTGCGCCACATGCACGAAGACGAGGCCCGCCAGAAGCGGGGTTGATGGCCACCACGGCAGCGGCCAGGCCACATCGGGGCGACACTGCGGGCTTGCGCCGCCCTGTCCTGCCCCGCTGATGCTGTCTGTCTCGATCGGTCCGCTGGCCCTGCCGCTGCTGCCGCTGGCCTCGCTGCTGGCCCTGGTGGCCGGCGCCTGGCTGGCCGGGCGCCTGGTGCGCCGCACCGACCCGCAGGCCGGACCGCGGGTGGGCGATGCGCTGTGGCTGGCCGCGCTGGCCGCGCTGCTGGCGGGCCGGCTGGGCCATCTGCTGCTGCACGCCAGCGCCTACGCCGCCCAGCCCTGGGCGATGCTGGATGTGCGCGACGGCGGCCTGCACCTGCCCACCGCCGCCGTGGCGGGCCTGGCCTTCCTGGCCTGGCGTCTGCGCCGCCAGCGCGCCTGGTGGCGGGCAGCCGGCGGCGGCGCCACGCTGGCGCTGGCCATCGTCGGCGCGGCCGCCCTGCTGGCGCAGCGCCACGCGGTGCACCAGCCACCCGACCTGATGCTGAGTGACCTGCAGGGCGCGCCGGTGGCGTTGCGCAGCAGCTTGCAGGGTCGGCCGGCGGTGCTGGCGCTGTGGGCCACCTGGTGCGGCGTGTGCCAGCGCGAGCTGCCGCTGCTGCAGCAGGCCCAGCAACGCTGGCCGCAGGTGCAGGTGGTCTATGTCAACCAGGCCGAGTCGCCGGAGGTGGTGCGCCGTCACCTGTCGGCCCAAGCGGCGCCCGCCGCACCGGTCTGGCTGGACCCGCAGGCGCAGCTGGGCGCGCTGGCCGGCTCGCGCGCGCTGCCCACGCTGCTGTTCTACACGGCCGACGGCCAGCTGGTCGACACCCATGTGGGCCTGCTGAACGGGCCCGCGCTGGCGCTGCGCCTGCAGGCGCTCACCGTGCCGCGCTGAGCTTCCCGGCTATGCTGGCGGCCCTGCCCCGCCTGCCCCACCATGCGCCTGCTGCTTGTCGAAGACGACCGGATGATCGGCGACAGCCTGCGCGCCGCGCTGCGCGCCGAGGGCCATGCCGTCGACTGGGTGCGTGACCTCGCCGCCGCCGCCGCGGCCTGGGGCAGCGAGACCTTCGACCTGGTGCTGCTGGACCTGAACCTGCCACCCGGCGGCCCGGCCGATGCGCCGCCGGCGTGGCGCGACGGCCTGGCGCTGCTGCACGCGCAGCGCGCCCGAGGCGACGACACGCCGGTGATCGTGCTGAGCGCGCGCGACGCCACCGCCGACCGCATCCTCGGCCTGGACGAGGGCGCCGACGACTACCTGGCCAAGCCCTTCGAGTTCGACGAGCTGCTGGCGCGCATGCGCGCGGTGGGCCGGCGCCGCAGCGGGCGCGCCCAGACCCAGCTGCGCCATGGCGATCTGGTGCTGGACCCCGCCACGCGCCAGGTCACGCTGGCCGGCGCGCCGGTGCTGCTGTCGGGGCGCGAGTTCGCGGTGCTCGAGGCCCTGATGCAGCGCCCGGGCGCGCTGCTCTCACGCGCCCAGCTGGAAGACCGCCTCTACGGCTGGGGCGACGCGGTGGAGAGCAACGCGGTGCCGGTCTACATCCACCAGCTGCGGCGCAAGCTGGGCGAGGGCCGCATCGGCACAGTGCGCGGCGTGGGCTACTTCCTGGCGGAGCCCGGCGCGTGAGCTCGATCCGTCTGCGCCTGCTGGCGGCGCTGTTGGCCGCGCTGGCCGCGGCCGCGCTGGCGATGGCCGCGCTGACCTACCGCGCGGTGCTCGCCGAGACCGAATCGCTGTTCGACTACCAGCTGCAGCAGATGGCGCTGTCGCTGCGCGACCAGGGCCAGGTGGCGCCCGAGCAGGCCGAGGCGCTGGCCGACACCCAGCTCGACTTCGTGGTGCAGATCTGGTCGGTCGATGGCCGCGCCATCTATGCCTCGCGCCGCCACACCGACCTGCCCGGCCGCGCCGCGCTGGGCCTGGCCGATGTGGACACCGGTGCCCAGACCTGGCGCAGCTACGCGGTGCTGGCCCAGGGCCGGGTGATCCAGGTGGCGCAGCCGCAGGCGATCCGGCGCCAGCTGGCGGCCGGCGCGGCGCTGCGCAGCGTGGCGCCGCTGGGCGTGCTGTCGGTGCCGCTGGCGGCGCTGGTGTGGTGGCTGGTCAGCCACTTCCTGCAACCGCTGGCGCGCCTGGCCGCCGAGCTGCGCCAGCGCGACGCCGCCTCGATGGCGCCACTGCCGACCGATGGTCTGCCCGACGAGACCGCGCCGCTGGTGGCCGCGCTCAACGCGCTGCTGGCCCGGCTCGACACCACGCTGGCCGGCCAGCGCGCCTTCCTGGCCGACGCCGCGCACGAGCTGCGCTCGCCGCTGACCGCGCTGAAGCTGCAACTGCAGGCGCTGCAGCGGTCGACCGATGAAGCGGCACGGGCGCAGGCCCAGGCCGCGCTGGGCGAGGGCATCGCGCGCGCCCAGCGCCTGGTCGAGCAGCTGCTGCAACTGGCCCGCAGCGAGGCTGCCAGCCCCACCGAGCCACAGCCGGTGGACCTGGCCGCGCTGGCGCGCGAGGTGATCGCCGCGCAGTGGCCGCTGGTGCAGGCCAAGGGCCAGCAACTGGCGCTGGAGGGCGACGAGGCGCCGTGCGTGGTGCCCGGCGAGCGCACCGCGCTGTACGCGCTGCTGCGCAACCTGGTGGACAACGCCAGCCGCTACACGCCGCCCGGCGGTCGCCTGTGCGTGCGGCTGGCGCCCGAGCCCGGCGGCGTGCGCCTGAGCGTGGACGACAGCGGTCCCGGCATCCCGCCGGCCGAGCGCGCGCGCGCTTTCGACCGCTTCTGGCGCCGCGACAGCGGCGCGGCCGACGGCAGCGGCCTGGGCCTGGCGATCGTGCAGTCGGTGGCGCGCCGGCATGGCGCCGAGCCCGAACTGGGCACATCGCCCGAGGGCGGGCTGCGGGTCAGCCTGCGGCTGCCGGCCTGAGCCTTCACGTTCGCTTCATCCTCGCTTCATCCGGGCCTCATGCCCGCGCCCGCGCCCGGGCCTACCGTGCAGGCATCGCTTCAACCTCAAGGAGCCCCGCGATGTCCACCCCCTCCCGCACCCTGGCCACCATCGTCGCCACCGCCGGCCTGACCGCCGGCCTGGTGGCCGCCGGCAGCGCCGCCGCGATCGACCTGCCGGCCTGGCTGGGCGGCCATGACAAGACCGCCACCGCCCAGGCGGCGACCGCGGCCACCACCCCACCGCCGGTGGCGCCGCTGCCCCCCGGCGCCCTGCCCGACTACCGCAGCATCGTGCGCCTGAACGGCCCGGCGGTGGTGGGCGTGATGGTCTCGGGCACGCACGCCGCCAGCGCCGACGAGGGCGGCCTGCCGCCCGGCCTGGCCGACGACCCGTTCTTCCAGTTCTTCCGCGGCATGCCCGGCCTGCAGGGGCGCGGCCGCAGCCGCGGCCCGGCGCCGCAGGTGCCGTTCCGCGGCCAGGGCTCGGGCTTCATCGTCAGCGCCGACGGCCTGATCCTGACCAACGCCCACGTGGTGCGCGAAGCCAAGGAGGTCAGCGTGCGCCTGAGCGACCGGCGCGAGTTCAGCGCCAAGGTGCTGGGCTCGGACCCGACCACCGACGTGGCGGTGCTGAAGATCGATGCCAAGGGCCTGCCCACGGTGCGCCTGGGCGACGCCCGGCAGATCGAGGTGGGTGACCGCGTGCTGGCGATCGGCGCGCCCTACGGCCTGGAGCAGACCGCCACGCAAGGCATCGTCAGCGCCAAGGGCCGCTCGTTGCCCGGCGACTCGGCCGTGCCCTTCATCCAGACCGATGCCGCGGTCAACCCCGGCAATTCGGGCGGGCCGCTGTTCGACGGCAGCGGCAGCGTGGTGGGCATCAATGCGCAGATATACACCGAGAGCGGCGGCTTCCAGGGCCTGAGCTTCGCCATCCCGATCAACGTGGCGCTGAAGGTCAAGGACCAGATCGTCGCCCACGGCCGCGCCGAGCATGGCCGCCTGGGCGTGTCGGTGCAGGACGTCAACCAGGCGCTGGCCGAGTCCTTCGGCATGCCGCGCCCGGACGGCGCGCTGATCGCCAAGGTCGACAAGGGCAGCGCCGCGGCGCAGGCCGGGCTGAAGGCCGGTGACGTGATCGTCTCGGTCAATGGCGAGAAGGTGGTGCAGGCCGGCAGCCTGTCCTCGCTGGTCAGCCAGGCCGCGCCGGGCGAGACGCTGAAGCTGGGCGTCTGGCGCGACCGCGCCGAGCGCACGCTGGAGGCCCGGCTGGGCCGCGCCGGTGACGACACCGCCGATGCGGCACCCGCCGGCGACGCCGACACGCCCCGCCTGGGCCTGGCGCTGCGCCCGCTGGACAAGGACGAGCGCCGCGAGGTGGGCGCCGAGCAGGGCGGCCTGCTGGTGCAGGACAGCGGCGGCGCCGCGGCGCGCGCCGGCATCCAGGCGGGCGACGTGGTGCTGGCGGTCAACGGCCAGCCGCTGAAGTCGGTCGATCAGCTGCGCGCGCTGCTGAAGAACCACCCCAAGCAGGTGGCCCTGCTGGTGCGGCGCGACGGCGAGACGATCTTCGTGCCGGTGCCGCTGGGGTAATGCTCAGCCGCCTGGTGCGGTGTCCCGCAAGTGGGTGCACGACATGAAATCAAGGGAAGAGGGTTCAGAGCAAGGCGCAAACCGCAGCGATGCAAGGTGGTATCGCGAGGATGTGCAACGCCGTCATGGGACCGAAGACGCGATGTCAGGTGCACTGACCTGTGGGACAGCACACTAGGGAGCCCGGGTGTTGGCCCACGCCTTCAATTTGACTTGCAGTGATTTCTCTTGCTGTCGGAAGTTCGCCCCGTCCAATTGATTCTGCCCGGAAATTCTGAGCATCGTGTTTGCAGCCATGAATCGAATGCCGAATTCCCTGTCGTCCAGCAATTTGATCAAAAAGGGCAACTCTTTCTCGGTGGCGGCTGAACGAAGTCCATCAAGCGCGCTACGTCGGATATATTTATCCGCTGACGTATACATTATTACAAACTGTTTGGCCGGAATGACACCATTTGCGCTTCTGGCCATCGCCAAGGCGAGCTGGCGAGCGGCAATCATCTCACTCTCTGAGGGGTGCAACAGCAGGTCGAAGACACGATGCACATTTCCCGACAAGCCAAGATCCACCAGTCCTGCAGTGGCCAGCAGGGAAACTTCGGGAACGGGATGGTTTGCCAATATCAGCAACTGCTCGGATACCTCGGACCGTGGAAGCCTAAGTAGCGCATCCAGCGCCTCCTTTCGTCTCGCAGGGGCGCAGTTTGTTGAAGTGCTTGGCGCATTGGCTGCGTCACAGATTGATCGGTCATCGGACGCAATCGTGTCTGCCAAGATTGTGGCAACCTGACCCTCAACCGCTGATGATGGCTCCAATCGGGAACTCGCGACAACAACAATGGCAGGCAGAGAGGTTTGACCTGCTGAGCGGTAGTTTCCGTGCTCCCTGTCTACACTCAAGAACCAGAGGCCGTGCGCACGCGATCGAACCAATTCCGAAGGAACACTCCACGCAACGTCCAGCTGGTTGCCCAGTAGGGTGTTGCTTCCCCTCACCACGGTGGTGACGAGAACTTTGCCTCGCGCCGGTGGGGCATCGGATCTGTCCTGTGCGGATAGAGTCCCCATCACGATGACATCAGCCTTGCTGATCAAGTCTTGAGTATCGACTGACGGTACCAAGGTGGCGCTCGCACTTGCGCACAAAAACAGTAAAATCGTGAATATCCAGTTTTTTCTCATGATGAGCCCCCTTATTGAACCGGCGAAGTTATATTTTGGTGGATCGCATGGTACTGAAATTTCTGCCACACATCTGTCTGGATCCTGATACCCTTCCCCACTTCTATCGAGCCATTTGACCAGTAGCCGGCGCAGTACGAGATCTTGAATTTATCGGCCCCACTCTTTATTTTCCAATCGCAGGAGCCGGGACGCGATGGCTCGACGCGCAAGTTAAGGAAAGTCTGCATAATTCGCCCCACGTCGTGCTTGGCACCGACGTGAAGCCCTGAGACGATAGGGCCCATGAAGCAGCACAGCCTGGGCCTGGGACAGACGGCCAAGCGAACGCGGCGCCGGGAGTTCCTGGACGAGATGGAGAAGGTCGTGCCCTGGGCTGATCTGGTGGCCTTGGTGTCGCCGTATCTGCCGGAGGGCAAGCGCGGTCGCCCACCGTTCTCGCCCGAGACCATGCTGCGCATTCACTTCATGCAGCAGTGGTTCGCGCTGAGCGACCCGGCGATGGAAGAGGCGCTGCACGACATGCCAGTGTTTCGGGAGTTCGCGGGCCTGGAAGGCTGGGACGAGCGGCTGCCCGACGAGAGCACGATCCTGCGCTTCCGGCATGTGCTGGAGAAGCACAAGCTGGCTGCCCAGATCCTGCAGACCGTCAACGACCTGCTGAGCGCCAAGGGCGTGATGCTCAAGAGCGGCACGGTGGTGGACGCCACCTTGATCGCTGCACCCAGCTCGACCAAGAACACCAGCGGTGAGCGCGACCCGGAGATGAAGCAAAGCCGCAAGGGCCAGCAGTGGTACTTCGGCATGAAGTGCCACATCGGCGTGGACATCGAGTCGGGCTTGGTCCACACAGTCAAGGGCACCAGCGGCGCGGTCAATGATGTGATCGAGGCCAACAGCCTGGTGCGCAGCAGCGACCACGAAGTCTTTGCAGACGCTGGATACCAAGGCGCAGGCAAACGGCCCGACGCCCGCGACGATGTGACCTGGAACATCGCCATGCGCCCTGGCAAGCGCCGCATGCTGGACCTGGCCAAGCCCATCGAGGCGCTCACCGAAGAACTGGAGCGGGTAAAGGCCGGAATCAGAGCACGCGTCGAGCATCCGTTCCGAGTGGTCAAGCGCCAATTCGGACACATCAAGGTGCGCTACCGCGGACTGGCCAAGAACACGGCGCAACTGCACACGCTGTTTGCACTGGCCAATCTGTGGCTGGTGCGGCGCAAACTGATGGGAGCGCAGGCATGAGTGCGTCCGCAGTTCGCGAAAGCGGCCATGCTGGCGCCTCCTTAGGGGCTGATGACCTGCGAGAGCGGGTGAATCCGGGGCTGGCAGCATCACATTCGGATCGGATCAGGGCATCAGCACGCCGTTCGGTGTGTTGTGCAGACCTTCCTTAACAGAAGGTGCTCTCAAGTTCGAAGTGCGCCCCCTATACCGAACACGGACGTTTTCACGCGCACCGACCGCGCTGCGGTTCTACGATGCCCTGGGCCGCCTCGTCAACGCCCACGTGGGCTGACTCAATGCGTCAGCGCTAGAGTTGCGGCTGCAAGCCCTGACGCCGACGCGCTCAGCCGCGGCCTGTCGATCAGGGCACCAGCACCAACAGCCAGTTGACCAGCATGCGCGCCTCGTCGGCACTGACCGTGCCGGCCTGCGGCGGCATGTTGGCCGGCGAGACCTTGCCCACCCAGTGGCGCCCGGCGGGGTTGCTACCGTCCAGCACGGTGCGCGTCAGCGTCTCGTGGGCGCGCGGGTCGTTGCGGTACTTGATCGACACGTCGCGCCAGGCCGGCGCGATCGGCGGCAGGCCGTCGGCGCGGGGGGCCGCGGGCTGCAGCGTGTGGCAGGCCATGCAGCCACGCTCGGTGGCCAGCTTCATCATCGCGGCGTCGTTCTCGGCCGGCGTGGCGCCGGCCGCACTGGCCAGCAGCCACGCGGCGATGGCCGTCATCAGGGTGCGCATCGTGTTCTCCGGATCGGGGCCCGCAGGCCCTGGCTGTGCATTCTCGCGCGCGGCGCTCAGGGACCGGAGGCGGCGGTGGACGCGGCCGATGCGGCGGGCGGCGGTGGCTCAGCCTCCAGGCCGATGCGCTCGACGAAGCCGCCGCCAGCGAACTCGGCGTAGCGCCAGTCGCCATCCACGCTCACCACGCCCTCGGGCGGCGCGTCAGCGGCCACCGGCACGCCCTTCAGCGCCTGCTGCATGTAGCCCAGCCAGGCCGGCAGCGCCAGGCCGCCGCCGCTCTCGCGTGCGCCCAGGCTGCGCGGCTCGTCGTAGCCGATCCACACCACCGCCACCACCGCCGGCTGGAAGCCGGCGAACCAGGCGTCGACCGCGTCGTTGGTGGTGCCGGTCTTGCCGTACACATCCGGTCGCTTGAGCGTGGCCTGGGCGCGCGCCGCGGTGCCGCTGCGGGTGACCTCCTGCAGCAGCGCGCGGGTGATGAAGGCGTTGCGTGCCGGCAGGACACGCTCGCCGTCGGCCGCGCTGGCAGCGGCCGACGGGGGCGGTGGCGCGCTGGCCGCCTGCGGCGCCGAGGCCGCTTCGATCGTGGCCGCTGCTGACGCGGCCAGCGGCGCCGACTCCACCAGCGCGGGCGCGGCCGGCGCCTCGTAGAGCACCGTGCCCTGGGCGTCGACGATCTTCTCGATCACCCGCGGCGTGACCTTGAAGCCGCCATTGGCGAACACCGCATAGGCGGCGGCCATCTGCATCGGCGTGACACTGCCGGCGCCCAGCGCCAGCGTCAGGTTGTCCGGCTGCTTGTCGCGCTCCAGGCCGAAGCGCTCGGCCCAGTCGCGCACCGTGGGCACGCCGATCTGCTGCAGCAGGCGCACGCTGACCAGGTTCTTCGACTTGGCCAGCGCCTGGCGCAGCGTCAGCGGGCCGTCGAACTGGCCGTCGCTGTTCTGCGGGCTCCAGTCGCCGATGGTCAGCGGCGCATCGTTGATGCGGGTGGCCGGCATCACGCCCTGCTCCAGCGCCGCGGAATACAGCAGCGGCTTGAAGCTGGAGCCAGGCTGGCGCCAGGCCTGGGTGGCGTGGTTGAAGGGCTGGCGCGCGAAGTCGTAGCCGCCCACCAGCGCGCGCACGCGACCGGTAGCGCTGTCCAGCGCGACCAGCGCGCCCTCGGCCTCGGGCCACTGGGCGATGGTCCAGCCGCCCTTGGCGGTGGCGGCCACGCGGATGATCGAGCCGCGCTGCACGCGCAGCGCGTCGCTGGCCTTGGGGCCCAGGCCGCTTTGCGCCAGACGCAGGCCGTCGCCGCTGAGGGTGACCGTGTCGCCGTTGGCCAGGCGGGCGGTCAGCTCGCGCGGGCTGGCCTGCAGCACGATGGCCAGGCGCAGGTCCTCGTCGTCGCGGCTGTCCTTCAGTGCCGCCGCAATGGCCGCGTCATCGGCGTCGTCGGGCAGGGTCACCTCGTCCTCGGGGCCGCGCCAGGGCTGGCGGCGCTCGTGCTCCAGCAGGCTCTTGCGCAGCGACAGCCAGGCCGCCTGCTGCTCGGCCGCGACCAGCGAGGTAGTGACCTTGACCCCGGTGGTGTAGGCCTTGTCGCCCAGCCGCGCGAACACCTCGCGCCGGGCCATCTCGGCCACATGCTCGGCATGCACGTCGGTCTGGCCCTGGGTGCGCACCACCAGCTTTTGCGCCAGCGCAGCGTCGTGCTCGTCCTGGGTGATGGTGCCGGTGGCCAGCAGCCGGCCCAGCACCACGTGCTGGCGCGCGGTGGCGCGTTCGAAGTGGGTGATCGGGTTGGCGAAGCTGGGGTTCTTGGGCAGGCCGGCGAGCATGGCCATCTCGGCCACGCTGCACTCGGCCAGCGGCTTGCCGAAGTACACCCGCGCCGCGGCACCAAAGCCATAGGCGCGCTGGCCCAGGTAGATCTGGTTCATGTACAGCTCGAGGATCTGGTCCTTGCTGAGCTGCTGCTCGATCTTCAGCGCCAGCGCCGCTTCCTTGAGCTTGCGCTCCAGGGTGCGGCGCGACGACAGGTAGAAGTTGCGCGCCACCTGCTGGGTGATGGTGGACGCCCCCTCGCGCCGACCGGCCAGGTTGGCCAGCAGCGCGCGCGCAATGCCGCGGTAGTCGATGCCGCCATGCTCGCGAAAGCGCACGTCCTCGACCGCCACCAGGATGTCCTGCATGCGCGGCGGGATCTGCGCCAGCGGCAGGAACTCGCGCCGCTCGCTGCCGAACTGCGCGATCTCGATGCCCTCGCGCGTGAGCACCTGCAGCGGCTGGCGCGGCTGGTAGTGGGTCAGCTCATCCAGCGGCGGCAGCTGCGGGTAGATGATGGCCACCGCCGCGGCCGTGGCCAGGCCCGCCAGCACGGCCAGCAGCGCCAGGATCAGCAGCAGCGACGAGAACACGAAGCCGCGGCGGCGGGCCGGTGAGGCGGGTGGAACAAGAGGCATGGGCGATCGGGCGGCCGGAACCGGGGCATTATCGGCACGGATTGGCGGGCGCTCCCCGCCCAGTTCCGGCCTTCGGTGCCGTTGGCACTCGCTAGCATCCGCGCAGGCGCCGCCGCGCCGAGGAGACGCCCATGCCCGCCTGGCTCGACGCGCTGAACCGCCATCTGCCGCTGCGCTACCTCACGCTGATCGCCCTGGCCTGCACGGCCTTGCTGGGGGCCTTCGTGTGGATCGCCACCGGCGAGGGCGCCTGGCTGGCCTTGCTGGGCGCCGCTGGCGCCGCGCTGGGCTGGCGCGACCTGCAGCAGCGCCGCCACGCGGTGCTGCGCAACTACCCGGTGATCGGCCACCTGCGCTTCCTGCTGGAGTTCATCCGGCCCGAGATCCGCCAGTACTTCATCGAGAGCGACAACGAGGCCGCGCCCTTCTCGCGCCAGCAGCGCTCACTGGTCTACCAGCGCGCCAAGGGCCAGCCCGACAAGCGCCCCTTCGGCACCCAGCTGGATGTGCACCACCAGGGCTATGAGTGGATCAACCACTCGCTGGTGCCCACCCACATCGACAGCCACGACTTCCGCGTGACGATCGGCTCGGACCGCGCCCAGCCCTACAGCGCCAGCGTGTTCAACATCTCGGCCATGAGCTTCGGCGCGCTGAGTGCCAACGCCATCCTGGCGCTCAACGGTGGGGCGCGGCGCGGCGGCTTCATGCACGACACCGGTGAGGGCTCGATCAGCGTGCACCACCGGGTGAACGGCGGCGACCTGGTGTGGGAGATCGGCTCGGGCTACTTCGGCTGCCGCGGCGACGACGGCCGCTTCAGCGAGGAGCGCTTCGTCGCCAACGCCGCCAGCCCGCAGGTGCGGCTCATCGAGATCAAGCTCAGCCAGGGCGCCAAGCCCGGCCATGGCGGCGTGCTGCCCGGCCCCAAGGTGACGCCCGAGATCGCCGCGGCGCGCGGTGTGCCGGTGGGCGTGGACTGCGTGTCGCCGGCCGCGCACTCGGCCTTCTCGACGCCGCTGGAGCTGCTGCAGTTCGTCGAGCGCCTGCGCAGCCTCAGCGGCGGCAAGCCCACCGGCTTCAAGCTGTGCATCGGCCACCCCTGGGAGTGGTTCGCGATCTGCCAGGCGATGCAGGCCAGTGGCATCGTGCCGGACTTCATCGTCGTCGATGGCGCCGAGGGCGGCACCGGCGCCGCACCGCTGGAGTTCACCGACCATGTGGGTACGCCGCTGCAGGAAGGCCTGCTGCTGGTGCACAACACGCTCGTCGGGCTGGGGCTGCGCGAGCGCATCCGCCTGGGGGCCTCGGGCAAGATCGTCAGCGCCTTCGACATCGCCCGCGCGATGGCGCTGGGCGCCGACTTCTGCAACTCGGCGCGCGGGTTCATGTTCGCGCTGGGCTGCATCCAGGCCCAGACCTGCCACAGCGGCGAGTGCCCCACCGGCGTGACCACCCAGGACCCCTGGCGCCAGCGTGCGCTGGTGGTGCCCGACAAGACCGAGCGGGTGGCGCAGTTCCACGCCAACACGCTGCATGCGCTCAAGGAACTGGTGCAGGCCGCCGGCTTGCGGCACCCGGGCGAGATCCGCGCCAGCCACATCGTGCGCCGGGTCGATGGCGACCAGGTGCGGCTGCTGGCCAACCAGCTGCGCTTCCTGGCGCCGGGTGAGCTGCTCGACGCCATCGCCGACCGGGTGCCCTGGCCGCACAAGGTCTACGAGACCTACTGGCCGCTGGCCCGGCCGGACAGCTTCGCCCCACGCGCCTGAATGAAAAAAGCCCCGCCAGTTGGCGGGGCTTCGCAGCTGGCGGGCGGCGCACCGTGGCGCCGCAGCGGCTCAGCGCACGGTCGCGCGGGCGAGCGTCACCGTGTTGGTGCTGAAGGTCTCCCAGTGCGCCGGGTTGGCCGGGTCGCCCAGGGCCTTGAGCACCTCGATGGTCACCGTGTAGTCACCATCCGGCTGCACGCCCTTGGTGGTGGTGCCGTCCCAGGCGAAGGCGAAGGTGCCGGTGGCGGTGCTGTTGCGGCCCAGGTACTGGTCGATGCTGATGGTGCCGGCCGACTTGCCCGTGGCCTTGTCGGTGGCCTTGACGATGATCTTGCGCGACTGGTGGTCCAGGTGCAGCAGGAAGTACGGGATGTCGTCAGCCACCATCGAGTAGGTGCCGCCGGTGCTGTTGCGGTTCACGAAGCTGCCGCCGACCAGCTGGGCCAGCCAGGGGTAGCCGCTGCCACCCGAGGTCAGCACCTGGATCGACTGGTAGTCGCCCTTGAAGCCGGCGAAGGGCACGCTCAGCACCTGGCCGCCGCCCTGCGGCGTGGCCACGATGTAGCCGCCGAAGATGCTCTTGTCGGCCAGGCTGGCGTTCGCCTCGATCGTCACGTCCACCGTGGCCGTGCCCTTGGCCGGCACGGTCACCGAGCCGGCGCTGAAGCTCACCGTCGACGGGGCGTTCAGCGCGGACACCGTGAAGGTGTTCGGGCCGGTGGCCAGGGCGGCGTTGTGCGACAGGTCGTAGGTGACGGCGCTGGTCGAGTTGTTCTTCAGCGTGATGGTGCGGGTCTGCGCCATGCCGGAGGTCTCGCCCACCGAGATCTCGCTGGTCTGCGCCACCACCGGCGCCTGCACGGCAGCCGGGATGTTGATCAGGCCGGCGCCCTGGCGGTGCACCATGTCCAGGAAGCCCGAGCTGGGCTGGGCATTGAAGAGCTTGGGCACGGCCGTGTTCTGCAAGCGGCGCTTGACGTTGGACGGCGACAGCGTCGGGTCGGCCTGCAGCATCAGCGCAGCGGCGCCGGCGACGTGCGGCGAGGCCATCGAGGTGCCGGACAGCGAGGTGTAGCCGCCCTTCTCCAGCGGGTAGGTCGAGTAGATCGAGCCGCCGGGCGCGCCCAGGTTGGGCTTGAGGCTCAGGTCGGCCGCCAGGCCCCAGGACGAGAAGCTCGAGATCAGGCCACCGGTCGGGTTGGGGATGCTGATCACGCCGGACTGCCAGTCCATCGAGGCGCTGCCCGCCTGGATCTGGGCATCGATCGTGGCGCCATCGGCGGCGCTGATCGCGACCACCGGGATGGTGATCGGCGGCGTGCCGGCCACGGTCGGGTTGATCAGGCCGGTGGTGTTGTTGTAGAGGATCACGCCGGCCGCGCCGGCGGTCTGGGCGTTGAAGGCCTTGACGTAGAAGGCGCAGGTGCCGCGGCGGATCAGGGCCACCTGGCCGGTCAGGCTGCCGGCGGGCAGCGGGTTGCAGGCGTCGTTGGCGGTGCTGGTGGTGCCGGTACGGGCCAGCGGGAAGTTGCCGCTGGTGGGCGGTGTCGGCGCGCCGGTGGCGGCCAGGTAGCCCACGTCGGCGGCGCCGGCCGTGAAGTGGCTCAGCGCCATCGCGGTGTTGTCGAACGAGGCGACACCGATGACCTTCTTGCCCACGCCCGGTGCACCGGCCGCATACAGGCCGCTGGTGCCGGAGTTGCCGATCGAGGCCACCATCACCACGCCGGCCTTGACCAGGTTGTCAGCCGCCTTGGCGGTGGGGTAGTCAGGCCACTGGAAGGACGAGCCGATGCTCTGGTTGACGACCTGCATGCCGTCGGCCAGCGCGCGCTCCATGGCCGCGGCCATGATGTCGGAATCGGTGGTGCCGTTGCAGCCGAAGACGCGGTAGGCGCCGAAGGTCACGTTGGGCGCCACGCCCTTGAGCGTGTCGCCGTTGGCGCCGACGATGCCGGCCACGTGCGTGCCGTGACCGCCGCAGTCATCGGGGTTGGCATCGGGCACCGGGGTGGTGCCGAGGTCGGCGTTGTAGTCGTCACCGACGAAGTCCCAGCCGGTGACCACACGCGGGTTGGGGAAGCCGGGGGTGCCGCCGTTGAGCGCCGGGTGGTCGACGTCGACACCGGTGTCGATGATGCCCACCTTCACGCCCTGGCCGGTCAGGCCCATCACGTTCTGCGCGTAGTCGGCGCCGGTCATGGCCAGCGCGGTCATCATTGCCGGACCCACGTCACCCGGGGCGCGCTCCACCTTGGGCGCGGGGATGATCGAGACCGGGTGCACCGCCTTGACGCCCGGCAGGCGCTCGATGCGGGCCTTCTCGGCCGGCGTGGCGCGCACCGACACGCCGTTGAACAGGCGCTCGAAGCTGTAGCGCTCCTTCATCTGGATGCGCGCCGCGGCCACCGCCTGGCGGAAGGCGGCCTTCTCGGAGCGGATGCGGTCGCTGCGACCACCCTCGACGGTGGGGGCCGACTTGAATTCGACGAACCACAGGTCGGGAGAGCGCTGCACGCTCTGCGCGGACACGCTCTGGGGGGCGGCGGGGGCGGCCTGGCCGGCGGTCACGCCCATCATCAGGGCAGCGGCGGCGCTGGCGATCAGCGTCTGGCGGTTGACTTTCACTTCGAGAAGACTCCAGGGTTGGAAACCCGGGCCGGATGGGCCCGGTGAATGCGCCCGCTTCTGGCGGAACGCCGCTGCCTGTCGCAAGAAGAGTGCCCGTGGACGAACACGCGTCCGCGACCGGACGAGGCGCGATGTTTCGTCATGCGGCGGCCAGCCGCGCTGCGGAGTTACCCGAGAAAATCACTGGGGCGAGCGACCACCCCCTAAGCATAGGGGCCTGCCGGGACGACCCGTCACCCGCGCGACAGCGTCGCGCCAGAGCGCCCGTCAGCCCTGAGGCAGGGTGTCGGTGAAGCTGGGCCGGGCGGCCAGCTTGTCGAACAGGCGCTGCAGGTTGGGATGCTCGGCGCGCCAGTCGATGTCGGGAAAGCGGTAATCGAGGTAGCCCAGGGCCACGCCCACCGCGATGTCGGCCAGGCTCATGTGGATGCCCACGCAGAAGGCCTTGTCGCCCAGGCCCTGGCTCATCGCACGCAGCGCGCTGTGCACGCGGCTGAGCTGGCGCTCGATCCAGGCGCCGCTGCGCTGCTCCGCCGTGCGCCCCGGCCAGACGGCCTCCAGACGGGCAGCGATGCTGGCGTCCAGCAGGCCGTCGGCCAGCGCCTCCCAGGTGCGCACCTCGACGCGCTCGCGGCCGCTGGGCGGGATCAGCTTGCCCACCGGCGACAGCGTGTCGACGTACTCGACGATCACGCGCGAATCGAAGATGGCCTCGCCCGCATCCATCACCAGGCACGGCACCTTGCCCAGCGGGTTGGAGGTGAGGATCTGGTCGTTGCCCCACACATCCTCGAGCACGAAGTGGTAGTCCAGCTTCTTCTCGGCCAGCACGACGCGAACCTTGCGGACGTAGGGGCTGGTGAGGGATCCGATGAGTTTCATGCGTGGGGAAGGCGGCGGCTGGGCGCAGGGTGCACGGCGATTCTATCGATGCACTTTCTCACGGACGGTCACAGTCCGGAAGTCACCAACCGTAAAATGCGGGCATGTCGCGCGCCGCCCACGGTGCGCCGCCGGCGCCGCGGTCTGCCGCGCCCCAAGCCCCCTTTTCTGCCCCGAGACGCCGATGACGATCCCGACCATCACGGCCCTGTCCCCGCTGGACGGCCGCTACGCTTCCAAGCTCGCCGCGCTGCGGCCGCTGCTGTCCGAGTACGGCCTGATGCACCGCCGCGTGCAGGTCGAGGTGGAGTGGTTCATCGCGCTGTCCGACGCCGGCCTGGACGGCTTCGCACCGCTGTCCGAAGCCTCGCGCGGCCTGCTGCGTGGCCTGGTGCTGCGCTTCTCCGAAGCCGATGCACGCGCCATCAAGGACATCGAGCGCACCACCAACCACGACGTCAAGGCAGTCGAGTACTGGCTGAAGGCGCGCTTCGAGGGCCAGCCCGAGCTGAAGGCCGCCAGTGAGTTCGTCCACTTCGCCTGCACCAGCGAGGACATCAACAACACCAGCCACGCGCTGATGCTCAAGGCCGCGCGCGAGCAGGTGATGCTGCCGGCGATCGACCGCATCATCGCCAAGCTCACCGCGATGGCCCAGGCCTTCGCGGCGGTGCCGATGCTCAGCCGCACCCACGGCCAGACGGCCAGCCCCACCACCGTGGGCAAGGAGATCGCCAACGTGGTGGCGCGCCTGCAGCGCGCACGCCAGGTGATCGCCGAGGTCAAGCTGCTGGCCAAGATGAACGGCGCGGTGGGCAACTACAACGCCCACTCGGTGGCCTACCCCGACAAGGACTGGGAGAGCTTCTCGCGCGAGGTCATCGAGCAGCGCCTGGGCCTGGTGTTCAATCCGTACACCATCCAGATCGAGCCGCACGACTACATGGCCGAGCTGTTCGACGCCTTCACGCGCCTGGACACCATCCTGATCGACTTCTCGCGCGACGTGTGGGGCTACATCTCGCTGGGCTACTTCAAGCAGAAGCTCAAGGACGGCGAGGTGGGCTCGTCGGCCATGCCGCACAAGGTCAACCCGATCGACTTCGAGAACGCCGAGGGCAACTTCGGCCTGGCCAATGCGCTGCTGGCGCACCTGGCGCAGAAGCTGCCGATCAGCCGCTGGCAGCGCGACCTGACCGACTCCACGGTGCTGCGCAACATGGGCGTGGCGCTGGGCTATGCGCTGCTGGGCTATGACTCGCTGGCGCGTGGTCTGGACAAGCTCGAGCTGAACGCCGCCGCGCTGGCCGCCGACCTGGACGACAGCTGGGAAGTGCTGGCCGAGGCCATCCAGACCGTGATGCGCCGCCACGCGCTGCCGCAGCCCTACGAGCAGCTCAAGGCCTTCACCCGCGGCAAGCCGATGACGCGCGAGCTGATCCAGGGCTTCGTGGCCGACCTGCCGCTGCCCCAGGCCGAGAAGGACCGCCTGCTGGCGATGACGCCGGCCGACTACACGGGCCGCGCCGCCGCGCTGGCCGGTCGCATCGGCGGCTGATCCGCCTCGGGCGCCGTTTCAGCGCCCGCGCGACGCGTCCGCCACCGCCACCTGGGTGTCGAGCGGCACCGGTGGGCGGGGCGCCGCGGCCTGCGCGCCCTCCGTAAAGGCGCTGGCCGGCCCCAGCGCGCTCAGGCCCAGCTGGATCAGCAGGGTCGCCGTCACGGCCGAGCCGCCCAGCACCAGCAGCGGTGACCAGGAGGCCCAGCGCGTGGGCGCCTCGGTGTGCCGCTTGGGGTGCGGTGGGGTGGTCGTGGGTGGCGTCATCTGCGGTCCCTCGTCGTGCCTGGCCGGATCGTGCGGCCGGATCGTGATCTCTCCATGACATACGCAGAATCCGGCGCGAACCGGACAAGCCGTCACCCAAACAGGCGACAGCGGCTCAGCGGGCGCTGAGCCCGCCGATCGCCCGGACGCGGGCTGCCCAGGGCGACTCGCCCACCGGCGCGACGCCGGCCGCCCCGGCGCCGCAGGCCAGGGCCAGCCGGGCCGCCAGGTCGGCGGTGCTGCCCATGGGCGCGGCTGCTGCGGTCCGGTCCTCGGGCGTCGACACCGCCTGACACGCCTCGGCGGCCCGACCGCTGCGCCACAGCGCCTCGGCGCGCAGCCACCGGGCGTCGTGCCACTCCAGCGCGCCGATCTGCGCCCGCACCGGGGGCGTCAGCAGCGCCAGGGCGGCGTCAGCGGCGGTCTCGGCGGCCACCCAGTCGCCGGCAAAGGCCTGGGCCTGGGCGCGCCAGACCGCCACGCTGGCACGGGCGCGCTGGCGGGGGATCTCGCCGCCGCGCTCTTCCATCGCCACGGCCACCGTCTCCCACTGGTCAAGCGCGGCCAGAGCGGCCGGCCGACGCGCCGGCTCGGTGGCCAGGGCCAGCGTGGCCACCAGGGCCTCGGCGGCGGCCAACTTGCGCCGGTAGGCGGGCGTGGCGGCGATCCGGGCCCCCTCCTGCCGCGCGCGCGCCAGCGTGGCCTGCGCGCCGCGGGCGTCGCCGGCGCCGGCCTGGGCGATCGCGCGCTCGAGCAGCCAGACCGCATGGGTGACCAGCGGCGCCTGGCCGTAGCGGCGCTCCAGCCCGGCCAGCGCGCGCTCGGAGTGGGTCAGCGCGTCGGGCCAGCGGCCCATGGCGGTGTAGGTCTCGACCAGCTGGCGGTGCAGGTTGGGCACGGTCAGCAGGTCGTCGCTGGCGGCGCTGTCGCCGTCCCAGGCCTGCAGCAGCGAACGCAGCAGCACCAGCGCTGCCTGGGGCTGACCCACGCGGCGGTGCCAGCCGGCCAGGCGCAGGCCGGTCTGGGTGGTGTCGGGGTGGCGCAGGCCCAGGCCGTCCTCGCCGCGGCGAAAGGCGGTCTGCAGCAGGCGGCCGGCCTCGTCGATGTGGCCGCGCATCATCTGCACTTCGGCCAGCTCGACCTCGGGCTGGGTGTAGGCGAAGGGCTGGATCGACGGCGTGGCGCGCATGATGGCCAGCGCCTGTTCATACAGGGACACGGCATCGTCCAGGCGGCCCTTGGCGTCCCAGCGCACCCGGGCCAGCAGCATCAGCGCCTGTGCGCGCTGCATCGGCAGGGTGCCGGGCGCGTTGGACAAGGCCACCGCCTGCTCCAGCGCCTGCTCGGCCTGGTCGGCATGGCTTTCCTCGTCGACCTGGCCGCGCACCAGCCAGTAGTGCATGCGCAGCGCATCGTCCAGCGGCACCTGGTCCAGCAGCGCCTGGGCCTGTTGCAGCCGGGTCTGGGCGGCGGCGGAGTCGGACTCGAACAGCACCTCGGCCAGCAGCGTCAGCGAGCGAAAGCGCTGCGGCGAGGCCGCGCCCAGGCGCTGGCGCGCCAGCTCCTCCAGCGCGGTGGCCATCTGCAGCCGGCCAGGGGCCGAGCCGACGTCCTCGTACAGGTGCAGCAGCGCCAGCAGCAGGTCGAACTGCACCCCGGGGTCGGCCACCGGCTGGCGCAGCAGCTGCTGTGCCGACAGGTCCAGCAGCTCGCGCGCAGTGACCTGGCCGCCGCGCCTGGGGTTGGCGTTCAGCCAGGACACCGGCTTGTACAGGTCCAGCACGAAGTCGCGCGTGGCCTGGGCGCGCAGCGCCTCGCGCTGGGCCAGGCGCGCCTGCTGCCAGGAGAACACCGAGCTGGCCACCAGGGCCAGCGCGACCACACCGCCGGCCGCCACCGCCAGCCGGTGGCGGCGCACGAAGACGCGGCTGCGGTAGAGCCAGCTGTCCGGCTGCGCCAGCACCGGCTGGCCGTCCAGCCAGCGCTGCAGGTCGGCGCGCAGCTCGGTGGCACCGGCGTAGCGCTGCGCCGGATCGGTGCGCAGCGCCTGCAGCACGATCGCGTCCAGGTCGCCCCGCAGGGCCTGGGCCAGGCGGCGCGCGGTCAGGCCGCGCCGGCCGGCCGCGCCCGCGGCCACGCGGGCGCTGGGCCGCGTGGTGTCGCCCTGCAGCACCGCGGTCTCAAGCTGCGCCGCCGAGCGGTGCCTGAGCCGGTAGGGCAGCTCGCCGCACAGCAGCTCATGCAGGATCACGCCCAGCGCATAGACATCGCTGGCGGTGGACAGCGGCTCGCCACGCAGCTGCTCGGGGCTGGCGTAGTCGGGCGTCAGCGCGCGGCCGCCCAGCGCAGTGAGCTGGGTGTCATGGGTGCGGTCATCGTCGCCCAGCAGCTTGGCGATGCCGAAGTCCAGCAGCTTGACCTGCCCCTGCTGGTCGACCAGGATGTTGCCGGGCTTGAGGTCGCGGTGCAGCACCAGCTGCGCGTGCGCATGGGCCACCGCGTCCAGCACCTGCAGGAAGATGCGCACCCGGCCGCGCGGCGAGCGGGTGCGCTCGTCGCACCAGGTGGTCAGCGGCGCGCCCTGCACATGCTCCATCGCCAGCCAGGGCTTCTGGCCGTCGAGGCCGGCGTCGTAGAGCCGCGCGATGTGCGGGTGGTCCAGCCGCGCCAGCAGGTCGCGCTCACGCGCCAGGCGCTCGGCCAGGTCGTCGCGCCAGGGCAGGTGCAGCGGCAGCTTCAGCGCCACCTGGCGCTCGTAGGCGCCGTCGGCACGGCAGGCGCTCCAAACCTCGGCCATGCCGCCGGTGCCCAGCAGCGCCTGCAGCGCCCAGGGGCCGATGCGCTCGCCGGGCTGGCGGCTGGCGCGCGCGGGTGGCCGCTCACCCAGCGGCGGCGGGGCCTGCAGCGCGGGATGGGTCTGGGCGCGCTCGTGCGCCGCCAGCAACGCGTCCAGCTCGTCCAGCGCGTCGGCCGGGCCCTGCAGCGCGGCGCGCCAGGCGGCGCGCTCGGCCGGGTCCTCGCGGTCCAGCGCCTCGTCCAGCCAGGCCGAGACGCGCTGCCAGCGCGCCCGCGCAGCCTGAGCGGCCGGGTCGGCGTCGTCGCTCACGACATCTGCGCCATCAGGAAGGCGCGCGCCTTCTCCCAGTGCCGGCGCACGCTGCGCTCGGTCAGCGACAGCAGCTCGGCGATCTCGGCCTGGCTGTAGCCGGCGAAGTACTGCATCTCGACCACGCGGGCCAGCGTGGGGTCGAGCTTGTCGAGCTCTTCCAGTGCGGCGTGGATCTCGATCAGGGTCTCGTCGGCCGCGGCGGCCGGGTGCTCGGTGGGCGAGAGATCATCCAGCGCGACATGGTCGCTGTCGCCGCCGCGGCGCATCGCCTGCTGCTCGCGCGCCAGGTCGATGATCACGTGGCGCATCACCGTGGCCGCGTAGGTGAAGAAGTGCTTGCGGTCGTCCAGCGCCAGCGAGCGCGCGCGGGTGAAGCGCAGAAAGCTCTCATGCACCAGCTCGGTGGTGCTCATCAGCGGCGCCTGGCCGCGCACGTACAGGCGCGCATGGGCGATGCGCCGCAGCTCCGGGTAGAGCTCGGAAAACAGGTGCTCGACCGCGCCCGGCTGGCCTTGCACGGCCCGCTGGATCCACACGGTCAGTGACGGCGCTTCGGCCATGACCCCTCCGCCCGAAGGACATTGACGGCGCGCAGCATAGCGCCCAGGCCCGCCCCGCAGTGAACCGGTCGTCCTCCTAGAATGAGGGGATGAGCTTCGCCCGCATGCTGGCCGCCGCGACGGCCCGACACGACTCGCTGCTGTGCGTCGGTCTGGACCCGGACCCCGCCCGCTTCCCGGCCGGCATGAAGGGCGACGCCAGCCGCATCTTCGACTTCTGCGCCCGCATCGTCGATGCCACCAAGGACCTGGTCTGCGCCTTCAAGCCGCAGATCGCCTACTTCGCCGCCCACCGCGCCGAGGACCAGCTCGAACAGCTGATGGCCTACATCCGGCGCAACGCCCCCGAGGTGCCGGTGATCCTGGACGCCAAGCGCGGCGACATCGGCTCGACCGCCGAGCAGTACGCCCGCGAGGCCTTCGTGCGCTACCAGGCCGACGCGGTGACGCTGTCGCCGTTCATGGGCTTCGACTCGATCGAGCCCTACCTGCCCTACGACGGCAAGGGCCTGATCCTGCTGTGCCGCACCTCCAACCCCGGCGGCTCGGACCTGCAGTTCCAGACGCTGGACAGCGGCGACCGGCTGTTCGAGCATGTCGCCCGCCTGGCCGCCGGTGCCTGGAACCGCGACGGCCGGCTGGGCCTGGTGGTGGGCGCCACCTTCCCGCAGGAGCTGGCGCGGGTGCGCGAGCTGGCGCCCACGCTGCCGCTGCTGATCCCGGGCGTCGGCGCCCAGGGCGGCGACGCCGCCGCCACGGTGCGCGCCGCCTGGCGGCCGGACGGGCCGATCATCGTCAACTCGTCGCGGGCCGTGCTCTACGCGGGCGCCGGCGAGGATTTCGCGGCGCAGGCCCGCACCGTGGCGCTGGCCACCCGGGCGGAGCTGGCCGCAGCGCGCGGCTGACGCGACCGCTTGCACGTCGGCATGCCCGGACCGCCTGGTTTGCCGCGACACTTGGGGACATGTCCGTGAACCCGCCCGAGACCCCGTCCACCAGCCGCATGGCGTCGGTGGGTGGCCGGCATGGCCTGGCGTGGGGGCTGCTGGCGACGGGCGTGATCGGGGTGCTGCAGCCGCTGGACGGCGTGCCCGGGTGGGCGCTGCGCGGGCTGGGCCTGCTGGCGCTGGCGCTGGCGGCGTGGCAGGTGCACCGCCAGCGCGAACAGCGCGAGACCGGGCTGCTGCGCCAGGCGCGCTCGCTGTCGATGGAACTGGCCCTGTCGGCCGACCTGCACTTCGAGCTGGACGCCGACGGCCGTCTGCGCCGCTACCAGCACGCCGCGGGCGTGCAGGGCCTGCTGGAGCCGGGCGACCGCGGCCGCCTGCCCTGGGACTGGCCCGGCATGACGATCGCCTCGACCGACCTGGTGCGCCTGCAGGCCGCGCTGGCCCAGTCGCTGCCGCTGCGCGACCTGCCGCTGTCGCGCATCGACGGCGCGGCGCGTGAGCGCCACCTGCGCCTGTCGCTGGGCGCGATGCCTGACGGCCGCTTCGGCGGCGTGCTGCGCGAGGTCAGCAGCGAAGTCGAGACCCTGCGCGCGCTGCACCTGAGCCAGGCGCGCTACCAGGAGCTGGTGCGCCGCCTGCCGCTGCCGCTGGTGCTGCACCGCGAGGGCGTGGTGATCGACGCCAACCCGGCCGCGGTGGCGCTGCTGGGCCACGGCGAGCTGGCCACGCTGCTGGGCAGCAACTTCATCCAGCGCTGCATGGACGAAGACTCGCGCGTCCAGGCGCTGGCCAAGCTGCAGCAGCTGGTTCAGCTGGCGCCGGGCCGCCACCTGCCGCCCGACGAGTACCGCCTGCAACCCCAGCCCGACCGCCTGCTGACGGTGATGGCCAGCAGCGCCCAGGTCAAGGCCGAGGACGGACAGGCTGCGGTGCTGACCATCTTCACCGACGTCACCGAGCACCGCCAGGCCGAGCAGGCCCTGCAGCGCTCCGAGGCGCTGCTGAGCCACCTGGTGGCCAACAGCCCCGACCTGATCACGCTGACCGAGCTGGCCACCGGCCGCTACCTGATGGTCAACCCCAGCTTCACCCGGGTGGCCGGCTGGACCGCCGAGGAGGCGGTGGGGCACACCAGCACCGAGCTGGGCATCTGGGTCAACGAGGCCGACCGCGCCCGCTTCCTGCAGCAGCTGGCCCGCGACGGCACGGTGCGCAACCTGTCGCTGCCCTTCCGGGTGCGCGACGGCCGCACGGTGGCGATGCTGGTGTCGGCGGCGCGCTTCACGCTGGACGAGGCCGACTACCTGATCCTCAGCTGCCGCGACGTCACCGCCAGCGAGCAGGCGCGGCTGGAGCGCGAGGCCATCCTGGAGAACGCCCAGATGGGCATCGCGCTGACCCGCGACTACCACTTCCTGATGGCCAACCCCCGCTTGGAGCAGATGCTGGGCTGGCCGGTGGGCTCGCTGGCCGGCCGCCATGTCGGCCTGGTGTGGGCCGACCAGGCCGAGTTCGAGCAATTGGCCAACACCCTGGTGCCGCGCCTGAATGCCGGCGAGCAGGTCGAGCTCGAGCGCCCGATGCTGCGGCGCGACGGCAGCAGCTTCATCGCCCGCGTGCTGGCCAAGGCGGTGGACCCGGGCCAGCCGCAGCGCGGCACGATCTGGTTTGCCGAGGACATCACCCAGCGCCGCCAGACCGAGCGCGCGCTGGCCCGCGCCCGCGACGATGCCGAAGCCGCCAGCCGCGCCAAGAGCGCCTTCCTGGCCAGCACCAGCCACGAGATCCGCACGCCGCTCAACGCGCTGCTGGGCCTGGCGCGGCTGGCGCGCAATCCGTCGATCGACGAGACCCGCCGGCGCCAGTACATCGACCAGATCAGCGACAGCGCCGAGACGCTCTCGGGCATCCTGTCGGACATCCTGGACCTGTCGAAGATCGAGGCCGGCAAGATGCACCTGGACCTGGTCACCTTCGACCTGGGCCTGCTGCTGACCTCGCTGCACCAGGCCTATGGCGCGCTGGCCGACACCAAGGGCCTGGGCTTCCAGGTGCAGCGCGACGAGGACCTGCCCGAGGCGGTGCTGGGCGACTCGGTGCGGGTGCGCCAGATCCTCAGCAACTTCCTGAACAACGCGCTGAAGTTCACCGAGCGCGGCGAGATCCGGCTGGCGGCGCGGGTGGTGCGCACGGGCCTGCTGCGCTTCGAGGTCACCGACACCGGGCCGGGCATCGCCGCCGAGTTGCAGGCCCGGCTGTTCCGCCCCTTCGTGCAGGGCGACGAGGCGATGTCGCGGGCCTTCGGCGGCACCGGGCTGGGCCTGTCGATCTCGCGCGAGCTGGCCGAGATGATGGGCGGGCGCGTGGGCGTGGTCAGCGTGCCCGGCCAGGGCAGCTGCTTCTGGGCCGAGCTGCCGCTGGCCTCGGCCGATCCGGCCGATGTCGACTCCGGCTCGACCAACGGCGACGCCGACCCGATCCAGGGCGCGCGCCTGCTGATGGTGGAGGACAACCCGGTCAACATGATGATCGCGGTGGCGCTGCTGGAACAGTGGGGCGCCGAGGTCTCGCAGGCCGGCGACGGCGAGGAGGCGATGGCCGCCGTCGACGAGGCGGTGGCCCGCGGCCATCCGTTCGACCTGGTGCTGATGGACGTGCAGATGCCGGGCATCGGCGGCCACGAGGCGGCGCGGCGCCTGCGCGAGCGCTACGACGCCCGCACGCTGCCGATCGTGGCGCTGACCGCCGCGGCGCTGGTCTCCGAGCGCGACGAGGCGCTGGGCGCCGGCATGAACGACTTCATGACCAAGCCGATCGATGCCTCGCGGCTGCGCCACACGCTCAACCGCTGGCTGCGCCCTAGTTCAGATAGCCCGGAATGATGGCCCAGACCTGCTGCAGCGGTCCGGTGGCGAACAGGCTCAGCGTGCACAGCACGTAGAGCGCCCCCAGCAGCCAGAACAGGCCGCGCACCTGCCAGGCCTCGCGGCCCAGGCCCAGCTGGGCCTTGGTGGCCTGCCAGGCCACCATCAGCAGCGACAGCGTCGGACACAGTGCGATGTAGCCCACCACCGACAGGCTGGTGGCGGCGTCCAGGTCGGGCACCGAGTTGACCAGCGATCCGCCGAACCACAGCAGCGCCAGCAGCAGCAGCGCGCTGTAGGCGCTCAGGCGCCACTGGGCCTGGGTGCCATGGTGGCGCTCGGCGCGGCGCAGCACCGGCTCCCACAGCGCCAGCGCCACCGTGCCCAGCGCGATCGCCAGCAGCGCGCCGGCCAGCAGGGCGTAGTACAGCGCGTCGCCGGCGGCCGGATCGATGCGCAAGCCCGGCCACCAGGGCCGCATCTGCCAGCCCGGCACCGAGGTCAGCAGCAGGAAGGCGCCGCCCAGCACCAGGTTGCCACCGACGATCAGCACCGACAACCAGCCCTGCAGGCTGAAGACCGGCAGGCCGGCGCGCGCGCGCAGTTCGGCCACCACCCAGTACGACAGGTAGGGACCCAGGCCGAACAGCAGGGTGGCCAGCAGGTAGTGCAAGCCGTGCCAGACCTGCCGCGCGGCGCTGGCGCCCTCCATCGCCGGGGCCAGCCAGGCCAGTGCGGCGCTGGCCAGGGCGACGCTGGCGCTGGCGCCCGCCAGCAGCAGCGACACGCGCGCCCAGGTGGGCAGGCCGCCGCGCTCGGCGGCCTCGCCGATGTCGGGGGCCACCCAGCCGTGCGCGGCGGCGATGTCGCGCTCGAGCATCTCCATCGCGGTGTCGAAGTACTGCGCCGGCGCGAAGCGTGCGTTCTGCTGCGCCAGCCGGCGGATCGATGCCGGCAGCTGGCTGGCCGGCGGCATGTCGGGGGCGCCCACCACCAGCGGGAACACGCGCTTGCCGCTGTCCAGCGCCTCGCGGATCTCGGCCAGCATCACGTCGGGCTCGTCCGGGCTGTGCTCGGCGAACAGCTCCATGAAGCGCGGCCCCACCAGCACCACCACCGCGGTGGCCTCCTGCACGCGCTCGTGCAGCCGCGCGTCCCAGTCGATGCCCGAGGGCAGTTCGCGGTCGATGAACACCGCATCGCCACCGAAGCGCGCCTGCAGCCGCTCGTGCACGCGCAGCGCGGCGTGCTCGGAATCGGCGCGGCGGTAGGAGATGAAGATGCGCGGCTCGGGCATGGTGCTGGTCATGCACTCTGGCGCGCGGTGCCGGGCACCGCAAGCTCCGGCTTAGGGGGCCTGGGCCGGGGTCAGGGCCGGGGGGATCAGGCCAGCGGCAGGCTGCGCCGGCGCTGGCCCGTCAGCACGAACAGCGCATTGGCCAGCGCCGGCGCCACCGGCGGCACGGCCGGCTCGCCCATGCCCGTGGGCGCGCGGCTGCTGGGCACCAGGTGGGTCTCGATCGCCGGGGTCTCGCGCAGCGTCAGCGGCATCTGTGCCGGGAAGTTGGTCTGCTGCACCACGCCGCCGACGATGTCGATGCGGCCCGACAGCGCCGCCGACAGGCCGAAGATGAGGCTGCCCTCGACCTGCTGGGCCACGCCGTCCGGGTTGATCGCGGTGCCGCAGTCGACCGCGCAGACGGCGCGGTGCACGCGCGGGCGGCCGCCCTCGAGCGACACCTCCAGCACCAGCGCGACGATGCTGCCGAAGCTCTCGTGCAGCGCCAGCCCGCGCGCCCGTCCGGCGGCGGGCGGCTGGCCCCAACCGGCCTTCTCGGCGGCCAGGCGCAGCACCGCAGCGTGGCGCGGGGCCTCGTCCAGCATCGCCAGCCGGAACGCCAGCGGATCGCGCCTGGCGGCATGCGCCAGCTCGTCGATGAAGCCCTCGGAGAAGAAGGCGTTGTGGCTGTGGCCCACCGCGCGCCAGTTGCCGATCGGCACGCCGCTGCGCGTGGCCACATGGCGCATGCGCTGGTTCGGGATGGCGTAGGGCAGGTCGTACAGGCCCTCGGCAGCGGTCTTGTCCGGCGTGTCGATCGGGCCCGACAGCCAGGGCACGTTGCGCGCCATCCAGCGCGGCGTGATCGCGTCGCCGCTGCTGTGGATGCTCAGCGCGCGGATGCGGCCCTGGCTGTCCAGCGCGGCGCGCAGCAGCGCCGCACCGGCGGGCCGGTACAGGTCGTGGCCGAAGTCCTCCTCGCGCGGCCACAGCAGCTGCACCGTCTGGCCGGGCAATTGCTGCGCCAGCGCGACCGCCTGCACCACGCTGTCGACTTCCAGCCGGCGGCCGAAACCGCCGCCCGACAGCGTCATGTGCAGCTGCACCTGCGACTCGGGCACCCCCGCCTGGCGGGCGGCGGCGGCGCGCGCCAGGCCGGGCACCTGGGTCGGCGCCCAGACCTCGACGCCCTGCGCATCGACCCGCGCGGTGGCGTTCATCGGCTCCATCGTCGCGTGGGCCAGGTAGGGCGCGTGGTAGAGCGCCTCCACCACCTCGGCCGAGCGCGCCAGCAGGCCGGTGGCGTCGCCGTCGGCGTGGAAGGAGAAGCCGGCGTCCTCGGCCGCGGCGCGCCGGGCCTCGTCCTGCAGCGACTGCAGGATGCGCGCCGAATCGGCGCCGCCGCGCTCGGGCGGCAGGGCCTCGACGTCCAGCGCCCGCAGCGCCATCAGGGCCAGGCCGGTGTTGGTGGCCACCACCGCCACCGACTCGGTGCCGTCGGCCGGTGCCGGCAGGCGGTGGATGCCCAGCACGCCGGGCATGGCCCGCACCGCGGCCTCATTGCGCAGCGCGCCGATGCGCCCGCCCAGCGCTGGCGCGTGGCGCAGCGCCGCGAAGCGCTGCCCGGGCTGGCGCACGTCGATGCCGAAGCGGGCCTGGCCACGGCTCTTGGCCGGCGCATCCAGGCGCGGTTGCGGCTGGCCGATCAGCGTCCATTGCTCGCGCGGCTTGAAGCGCACCTCGCCGGGCCGCGTGGTCTGCGCCGCCGCGGCCAGCTCACCGTAGTGGGCCTGCTGGGCGCCCGCATGGCGCACCACGCCGGCCTCGACCGTCAGCTCGGCCACCGGCAGCTTCCATTGCAGCGAGGCGGCGCCCAGCAGCTGCGCCCGGGCGGTGGCGGCGGCCAGTCGCAGCGTGTCCCAGCTGTCGGCCAGCGTCGATGAGCCGCCGGTGACGACGATGCCCAGTTCGCGCGCCAGCTTGCGCACCATCCACTGGCCCAGGCGCACATCCAAGGTTTCGCGGCCGGGCTCGGTGTGGCGGGGATGGAAGGGCAGGCTGGCTTCGAACGCCGCGAGGTTGCCGTAGATCTTCTCGTGCGGCGCTTCGATCGGCTGCACCTGGTCCAGGCGCAGGTTCATCTCCTCGGCCACCAGCATCGCCAGCGCCGTGTGCACGCCCTGGCCGATCTCGGCCCAGGGCATGGCCAGGTGGACCTGGCCGTCGGGGCGCACCGCAATCCAGCCGTTCAGGCCAACCGCGCCCGCTGCCGACGGCAGCGTGTCGGGGCCGCCCAGGCGGCTGCGCGGCGGCAGGCCGCTCCAGCCCACCACCAGGGCACCGGTGCCGCCCAGCACCGACCACAGCCAGGTGCGACGCGTCAGGCCCATGGCTGGCCCTCGCGCAGCCAGCGCGCCGCGGTGTGGATGGCGGCGCGCACCCGGGGGTAGGTGCCGCAGCGGCAGAGGTTGGTGATCGCCGCGTCGATGTCGGCGTCGCTGGGCTTTCGGTTGCTGCGCAGCAGTGCCTCGGCGGCCATCAGCATGCCGCTCTGGCAGTAGCCGCACTGCGGTACCTGGTGCTGTATCCAGGCGCGCTGCAGCAGGTGCGGCTTGTCGGGCGTGCCCAGACCCTCGATCGTGCGCACCTGGCGCCCGGCCGCTGCGGCCACCGGCAGCACGCAGGCGCGCTGCGGCTGGCCGTCGATCTGCACCGTGCAGGCGCCACAGGCGGCCACGCCACAGCCGAACTTGGTGCCGGTGAGCCCCAATTCATCGCGCAGCGCCCACAACAGGGGCATGTCGGGCGGGACGCGGGCGTCGTCCAGGTCCACCGCGCGTTGGTTCACAGTCAGGCGGGTCATCGATCGGTCCAGGCAGGGCCGCAGGGCAGGCGATGGGCACGCTTCCTGCATGTTGCGGATCGCGCCATGTCCAGCGCCGGAACGTCCGGCGCGGGGCCAGTGTGTCAGAAATTCAAGTCCAGCGCCCGCAGGGCCCGCCCGGGGTCCCCCGGCCTGGACCCAAGATCCCACCACCTCCCGACGGAGCCTTTGATGACCATCCGCTTCCACCGCGTCCCCACCCTGCTGGCCGCGGCCGCCCTGCTGGCCGCGGCCGCCCTGCTGGCCTGCGCCGGCGCCCATGCCCAGTCCAGCGTCCAGGCCTATGGCCTGATCGATGTGTCGGCCGGCCAGTTCCAGGACCCTGGCGCGGCCAAGGACCGCACCGTGGCCAGCGGCAAGATGAGCACCAGCTACTTCGGCTTCAAGGGCACTGAGGACCTGGGCGGCGGCCTCAAGGCCAACTTCGCGATCGAGAGCTTCCTGCGCGCCGACGGCGGCAACGCCGGCCGCTTCAATGGCGATGCCTTCTGGGCCCGCAATGCCTACGCCGGCCTGTCGGGCGACCTGGGCGCCATCACCGCCGGCCGCAACACCACCTCGCTGTTCGTCTCGACGCTGATCTTCAACGCCTTCGGCGACTCCTTCGGCTTCTCGCCGTCGATCCGCCACTACTTCACCAGCGGCACCGTGACCGGCGACACCGGCTGGAACAACTCCATCTCCTACAGCTCGCCCAAGTTCGGTGGCCTGTCGGCGCAGCTGCAAGTGGCCGGCAATGACGGCAATGCGCTGGGCCGCCGCTACGGCGGCAACGTGCTGTACTTCGGCGGCGCCTTCGCCGGCAGCTTCGCCTTCCAGAAGGTCAAGGAAGGCACCACCGCCGGCACCACCACCTGGCAGTTCGGCGGCTCGTACGACGCCGGCTTCGCCAAGTTCTTCGGCCAGTACGGCAAGGTGGCCAACGACACCACCAACGTCGACTACAAGCTGGGCGAAGTGGGTGCCTCGGTGCCGGTGGGCGCCTCGGGCAAGCTGCTGGCCGAATACGGCAAGCTGTCGGTCAAGAACCGCAAGACGCTGAGCCTGGGCTATGACTACGCCTTCTCGAAGCGCACCGATGGCTACGTCGTCTACATGAACGACAAGCTGCCGGTGGTGGACGCCGGCAACAGCTTCGCGCTGGGCATCCGCCACAAGTTCTGAGCCCCGCCGGGCCCTGATCCGCAGCGGCCCCTTCGGGGGCCGTTGTCATGGGCGGTTGGCGGCCGCTCAGCCCAGGCGCAGCCGGGTCGACACCGCGCCGGCCCGGCCGGCGCGGGCGCGCAGGCCCAGCTCGGTACCGGCCGGCGCGCGCACCAGCCATTCGGCCCGCGCGCGGTCGCCGGTCAGCTCGCGCTGCGGCAGGAAGGCCTGCATCGACTGCTTGGGCGCATGGCCATCCAGCTGAGGCCCCTCGATGCGGCGCGCGCCGCCCGCCAGCGTGACGCCGTCGGGCAGCTCGATCTCGAAGACGCAGGGCCGCGCCACCTGGCGCTCCAGCGCCCGCCGCGTGACATGGCTGGGCAGGTAGCCGGCATTGGCCACCTGCAGCCGCACCCGCCACAGGTCGGGGCCCAGCGGCTCGGCGCTGGCCGACTGCAGCGTCAGCTGCGGCAGCGACAGCGCGATCTGCTGCAGCCAGGCGGGGAAGCGCGCCGCCTCGCGCTCGCGCAACGCCGGCGGCGGGTTGCGCCAGAAATTCATGCGGTCCCAGCCACCGATCTCCACCGCGCCCAGCTGCGGATGGGTGAAGGGCTGCCAGTCCACGTGGGCCTGGCCACCGCACTGCTCGTCGCTCCACTTCAGCAGCTTCAGGTCGTCGTCCACCGGGTGTTCGCGGTACCAGTGGATCCAGTCGTAGCCGGTGATGCCGGCTTCCTTGTTGGGCGCCCAGATCTCGACCGTCCAGAACAGCGCGCCCAGGTGCTCGTAGAACCAGTCCTGGGTGCCGCTGATGACCTCCTTGGGGTGGTAGCGGAAGTCCTCGTAGATGCTGACGCAGGGGTAGCCGGTGAGCTGCTCGCCGATCTTGGACAGGCGCTGGTAGAGCCACAGGTCCTCGGGCGTCATGTCCTTGTCGGCCTGCATGCCCATCGGCCGCAGGATCACGCCCGAATGGGTGTGGAAGCTCACCGCCGCGCCGATGTTGGGGTGCTGGACAACGAAGTCGACCACCGCGCGCACCTCGGGCTCGCTGGCCGGGTAGGGGCCGGCGCCGATCTGCTCGAACTCCTGGCGCCAGAAGGCCGGGAAGTTGCGGTTCAGGTCCAGCCCTTCGCGGTCGCGGTTGGCGATGATGCGGCTGCCGTCGCAGCCGGCTTCCAGCAGGCCTTCGGGCATCACGCGGTAGTAGGTACCGCCAAACTCGCCGGGCTCGCGCGGGATCAGCAGGCGCGGCTCGTCCGGGTGCGGCTTCCAGCCGCCGTTGGGGTCGCGCAGGCGCATGCTGAGGATGCGGCCGTCGCCGTCGATGTCCTGCACCGTCAGGCCGTCCACCGCCGGCTCGTCGTACGGGTACGGGCGGGTGGAGGAGCGGATGTGGCGCGGCCGGTCGGCCAGCGCCAGCTCGGCACCGTCGGGGTTGATGCGCGGGCACAGGTAGAGCGTGCGGGTGTCGAGCAGGTGGGTGACCGCCGGGTCCTGGCCGTCGCGGCTGAGCAGCTGGTGCAGCCAGTACAGCACCGACGTCGAGCCCATCAGCTCGGCCGCATGGATGTTGCCGTCCACCCAGAAGGCGGGCTTGTCGGTGTCGGCGCCGGTGGCGTGGCGGCTCAGCACCACCAGCCAGATGTCGCGGCCTTCATGGCTGTGGCCCAGGCTGCGCAGCGTCACCAGGTCGGGGCGCGCGGCCGCATAGTCCCGCAGCAGCTGCGTCAGCGCGTCGTGGCGCAGGAAGGTGTCGAAGCGGGGCGTGGGCAGCGGCGTCGTCATCGCCGCAGTGTCGCACCGGCCGCCGGGCGCTGCGATGCGGGCATCACCGGGGCGCGCCGTCGACGAAGACGCGCAGCTCGCCCGGCGCGAAGGCCTGCCAAGGCTCGTGGGCGGTGAGCGGCTCGGTGGCGATCACCGCCACCCGGTCGCGCGGCGTGGTGACGCTGGCGAAATTCACGGTCACGTCCTCGTCGCGCAGCGAGGCGGCGCCAAACGGGTGCTGGCGCACCAGCCAGTGCAGCTTGGTCGATCCGTGGGCCCACAGCGCCTCGCCGTTGGACAGCAGCATGTTGAAGGTGCCGTGGCGGTGCAGCTGCGGCAGCAGCTCGCGCAGCGTGCAGCCCAGCTCGTCGATCGCCGGCACGCCGGCATGGGCCTTGGCCAGCTCCTGCATGATCCAGCAGAAGGCGTGCTCGCTGTCGGTGTCGCCCACCGGGCGGAACTGGCCGTGCAGGCGCGGGCGGAAGTCCTTCAGGTCGCCGTTGTGCGCGAAGACCCAGTAGCGGCCCCACAGCTCGCGCACGAAAGGGTGGGTGTTCTCCAGCGCCACCCGGCCCTGCGTGGCCTTGCGGATGTGGGCGATGACCTGGTTGCTGTGGATCGGGTAGGTCTTGACCAGCTCGGCCACCGGGCTCTGGCGGGCGCTGTGCTCGTCGACGAACAGGCGCACGCCCTTGCCCTCGAAGAAACCGATGCCGAAGCCGTCCTTGTGCTCGTCGGCCCGCGTGGCCAGGCCGGTGAAGCTGAACATCACGTCGGTGGGCGTGTTGGCGTTCATCCCGAGGAGCTGGCACATGGCGCCGATTCTAGGCAGGCCGCAGGCGCTTGATGGCCATCAAGGCAGGACAAGCGCTTCAGCGCGACGATCAAGGCCCAAGGAGACCCTCATGACTGCCCTGCTGAATGCCGAACAACGCACCCGCCTCGAAGCCGCGCTGAAGCAGCGCCAGGCCGCGCTGGATGCGCAGCTGGCCGAGCACCAGGGCGGCGCCAGCCGCGTCGAGATGGCGGCCGAGTTGCGCGCCGAGGACGCCCACGACAGCCGCGAGCGCGACGCCGACCGCGAGGTGGAACTGGCCCGCGCCGACCGCGAGCTGGCCGAACTGGGCCAGGTCAGCGCCGCGCTGCGCCGCGTGCACGAACCCGACTACGGCTTCTGCGCCGATTGTGGCGAGGCCATCCGCTTCGAGCGCCTGCTGGCCGAGCCCTGGGCCACGCGCTGCGTGGGCTGCGCCGGTGCCGCTGAAGGGCACCAGGCGCATCATCGCCTCTGATCAGCCGCGGTTGGCCAGCGCCTCCCAGCGCTCCAGCAGCTGCATCAGCTCGTCCTCGATCTGCGCGTGGCGCGCAGTGACCTCGGTGATGCGCGCCGCACCCTGCGTGTAGAGCTCACTGCCGCCGATCAGCCCGGCCAGCGTGGCCTGCTCCTGCTCCAGGGCGGTGATGCGCGCGGGCAGCTCGTCCAGCTCGCGCTGCTCCTTGTAGCTGAGCTTGCTGCGCGCCTTGGCCGGCGCGGCGGCGGCCGGTGCCGGTGGCGGCGCCTCGGCCGCAGCCTGCGCGGCGGCGGCCTTCTGGCGCGCGGCGCGGCTGCGTTCGCGCTGAACCAGCCAGTCGCCGATGCCGCCCTCGTACTCGCGCCACAGCCCCGGCTGCTCGTCGCCCTCCCAGGCGATGAGGCTGGTCACCACGTTGTCGACAAAGGCGCGGTCGTGGCTGACCAGGAAGACGGTGCCGTCGTAGTCGGCCAGCAGCTCTTCCAGCAGCTCCAGCGTCTCGATGTCGAGGTCGTTGGTGGGCTCGTCCATCACCAGCACATTGGCCGGCCGCGCGAACAGGCGCGCCAGCAACAGCCGGTTGCGCTCGCCGCCCGAGAGGCTGCTGACCGGTGAATTGGCGCGCGCCGGGGCGAACAGGAAGTCGCCCAGGTAGCTCATCACATGCTTGCGCTGGCTGCCGATCTCGATCCACTCGCTGCCCGGGCTGATCGTGTCGGCCAGCGTGGCACTGGGGTTGAGCGCCTCGCGCATCTGGTCGAAGTAGGCGATCTCCAGCTTGGTGCCGGTGCGCACCGTGCCGCTGTCGGGGGCGAGCTGGCCCAGGATCATCTTCAGCAACGTGGTCTTGCCCACGCCGTTGGGGCCGACCAGGCCGATCTTGTCGCCGCGCATCACGATGGTGGAGAAGTCCTTCACCAGCGGTGCGCCGCCAAAGCCCTTGCTGACGCCTTCCAGCTCGGCCACCAGCTTGCCGCTGGCGCCGCCGCGGTCGATGTCCAGCCGCACATTGCCCTGCACGTTGCGCCGCGCGGCGTGCTCGTTGCGCATCTGCTCGAGCCGCGCAATGCGCGCCACGCTGCGGGTGCGGCGTGCCTCCACGCCTTTGCGGATCCACACCTCTTCCTGCGCCAGCAGCTTGTCGAAGCGGGCGTTGGCCAGCGCCTCGTTGGCCAGCTCGCGCGCCTTGTGGCCCTGGAAGGCGCTGTAGTTGCCGGGGTAGCTGCGCAGCGCGCCGCGGTCGAGCTCGAGGATGCGGGTGGCCACCACATCCAGAAAGGCGCGGTCGTGGGTGATCAGCAGCAGCGCGCCGCGGAAGGCCACCAGCAGCTCGCCCAGCCAGCGGATCGCGTCCAGGTCGAGGTGGTTGGTGGGCTCATCCAGCAGCAGCACATCGGGCGCGGCCACCAGCGCCTGGGCGAGTGCAACGCGCTTGCGGTTGCCGCCCGACAGCGTGTCGACCGCCGCGCTGGCGTCCAGCCGCAGGCGCTGCAGCGTCTCGTCGACACGGCGCTCCCAGGTCCAGCCGTCCAGCGCCTCCAGGCGGGTCTGCAGCGCGTCCAGGTCGTCGCCGGGCGCATGGGCCTCGAAGCGCTCGCGCAGCGCCTTCACCTCGGCCAGGCCCTCGCTGACCGCCTCGAACACCGTGGCGCCAGGCGCGAAGGCCGGCTCCTGCGGCACGTAGAAGCGGCGCAGCTCGCCCTGCACCTGCAGCTCGCCGTCGTCCGGGCGCTCCAGGCCGGCCAGGATCTTCAGCAGCGAGGACTTGCCGGCGCCGTTGCGGCCGATCAGCGCGACGCGCTCGCCGGCCTCCAGCGAGAAGTCGGCGCCATCGAGCAGGGCGACATGGCCGAAGGCGAGGTGGGCGTTGGTGAGGGTGAGCAGGGCCATGGCGGCATTGTCGCCGCCAGGGGCCCGGGGCTCACTTCACCTGGATCTTCACCTTCACCGCGGCGCTGTCGGCCAGGTCGTCGTTGGCCACGTACTCGAACTGGTCGGTGCCGATGAAGCCCGGCGGCGGCGTGTAGCGGAAGCTGCCATTGGCGTTGAAGCCCAGCTGGCCGGCCGGCGCCGAGACCACGCGTGCGGTCAGCCGGTCGCCATTGGCGTCCAGGTCATTGCGCAGCACGCCCTTGTCCAGCGTCACCAGCAGCGACTTGCCCGCCTTGGCGCGGTAGCGGTCGTCCGTGCCCACCGGCGCCTGGTTGGCCGCGCCCGACAGGCAGTAGCCGGCGCCCTTGCGGGTCGGCGGGTAGCCACCCCAGACGATCATCCGATCCCCGGTGAAGACGGTGCTCCAGCGCCCGCCGGCCGGTCGGCCATCGGGCGCGTGCAGCAGCGTGGTGGCGCGCCAGCTGTTGGTGCTCGGGTCGTAGCGGCCGCCGCTGCCGTCGAGCGTGCCGCCCCAGACCACCATCTCGCTGCCGCTGTAGACGCCCTGGCCGACACGCGGGGTCGGCGCGCCGTTCAGGCTGGTGCGCGTCCACTGGCCGGTGGCCGGCGAGAAGCGCGCGCCGTCGTTGTAGTCGACCCCGAAGAGCTGGTCGTAGCCGCCCCAGAAGATGGCCTCCGTGCCGGTCCACACCGCCACCGGCCACATGCGGGCGTCGGGCGAGCCGCTGACAGGCAGCGGCGTCCAGCTGTTGCTCACCGGGTTGTAGCGGCCGCCGGTGGGCGTGCTGCCGGCATCGATCGAGCCGCCCCAGACGATCATCTCGCTGCCACTCCAGACCGCGCCGTGGTGGTCGCGGTGGCCGGGGTCCTTCCTCAGCGTGCCGGCACGCCAGGTGTCGGTGGCCAGGTTGTAGATGGCGGGCCCCTCGCTGGAGCTGACGCCGCCGTAGGTGATCATCTCGCTGCCGGTCCACACCGCCGTGTGGCCGTAGGTCACCCAGGGCGCCTTTTTGCTGGAGATCTTGCGCCAGCTGTCGGTGGCGGGGTTGTAGATGCCGCCGGTATCGGGCGTGAACGGCGCGCTGGAGCCGGCACCCCAGAAGATGATCTCCTGGCCGGTCCACACCGCGGTGGCGTTGTTGCGCGCGGTGGCTGCACCGACGGTGCTGGTGGGCAGCCAGCTGTCGGTGGCCGGGCTGTAGCGGCCGCCGGTGTCGGTCACACCCATGCCGTCGTAGCCGCCCCAGACCACCATCTCGGCGCCAGTCCACTCGGCCGAGTGCAGGCCGCGCATCGAGGGCACGTTGTTCGTGGTCATCGGGCGCCAGGTGTCGGTGGCCGGGTCGTAGCGGCCGCCGTCGGCGCGGAAGCCGAAGTTGTCGTCCAGGCCGCCCCAGGCCAGCGCCTCGGTGCCGGTCCAGACCAGCGTGCCGGCCTGCGTGCCCGGCTGCATGCCCACGCTGCTGGCGGTGCGCCAGCTGTCGGTGACGGGGTTGTACAGGCCCGACGCGCCATTCGACGGCCAGCCGCCGTGCACCATCATCTCGGTGCCGGTCCAGACCGCGCCGTGCATGTAGCGCCACGAGGGCATGCCGGTGCCGCTGCCAATGCGCCAGCTGTTGGTCGCCGGGTTGTAGGCGCGCACGTCGGCGCCGCCCATCACGCCGCCCCAGACCAGCATCTCCTGGCCGGTCCAGACCGAAGTGTTCCAGTAGGTGGCGTCGGGCGCGTTGGCTGTGGCCATGCCCGTCCACTGGTTGGTGCTGGGGTTGTAGCGCGCACCGTCGCCATAGAGCTGGCCGATGCCCACGTTGTAGCCCGACCAGATCACCATCTCCTGGCCGGTCCACACCGCAGGCACGTAGGCACGCGCGGTCAGTGGCGAGGCCGGCAGGCGCACCCAGGTGTCGGTCTTCGGGTTGTAGCGGGCGCCGGCGGCCAGCGCGTTGCCGGTCATGCCGCCCATGCCGCCCCAGACGATCAGCTCCTGGCCGGTCCACACCGTGGCCGCCCAGGACGCCCCCTCCACCGGCGCATTGACCGCGCTGGTCTGGCGCCAGGTGTCGGTGCCGGGGTCGTAGAGCGAGCCCACGCCATCGGCCCGGCCGCCCCAGACCAGCATCTCCTTGCCGGTCCAGGCGCTGCTCATCGCGGTGCGGGTGACCGGTGAATCGGCCATCGGCTGCCAGGTGTCGGTGGCCGGGCGGTAGCGGGCGCCATCGATGCGGTAGTTGCCCACCGCCTCCATGCCGCCCCAGACGATCATCTCGCTGCCGGTCCAGACCGCCGTGTGCTCGTAGCGGCCATCGGGCAGCGACGCGGTGGGCTGCCAGCTGTCGTCGCGGCACACCGTGGCCACCGCAGGCAGGCTATAGCGCGCCTCGGGCAGCGCCAGCCCGGCGGCGTACTGGCCGCGGGCCTGCGCCCACCAGGTCTCGATCGGCGTCTTGCGCCAGACCGTGGTGCGGCTGCGCAGCACCGGACCGTCGACGGCGTCGACGCGCACCGCGGTCCAGCGGTCCAGGTCCTCGCGCAGGCGCACCGGCTGGCCCAGCGCCAGGCTGCCCGCCGGGGTGGTGGCGGCGCGGCGCAGCGCCTTGGCCTGCTGCTCGAACACGTCGGGGGCCAGCAGGCGGGCGCCGGGGCCGGCGGCGGCCAGCGCGGCGCGCTCGCGCACGGCAACGTGGGTCTGGCGCTCCGCGGTGTCGGCGCGGCCGGCCGCATGCTCGGCCAGCACCTGGCGGCGGCGCTCGCCGTGAATGCGCTCATCGCGGGCGTACTGGGCGCGCCACAGGCGGTCGGCCAGCGCCGGGCGGGCCAGGCATTCGGCGGCGCGCAGCGGGTCGTTGCCCAGGGCGGCGAACAGCTCGCGCAGCATCGCCGGGTCCTTGGACGATGCGGCCATGCGGTCCAGCTCGGCCTGCAGCTGCGCCGCGGTGATCGGCGTGCGCCACCACTGCGCCAGGGCCTGGCTCTGGCGCTCGACATCCTCAGCACGGCGGCGGATCAGCCGTTCGGGCAGCGCCTGCTCGAAGGCCAGCCGCTGGCCGGCCTGGCCGCGGTGCTGCCACAGCACCCGCTCGACCTCGCGCTGGCAGGCCACGCGATCGGACAGGCTGAAGGCCTGGGCCGGGCCGGCCAGCGCGGCCAGCAGGCCGGTCAGGGCCGCGAGGCCAAGGTTCCAGGGGCTGCGCTTCATCGTGATGTCCCTCCTGAGCGTGTGTCGAACCCACGCTAACGGCAGACGCTGGGGGACCTCACCCACCCCCCACGATTGAAGTCTTGAGGTGGGTCAAGCTTGCTTCAGTGGCAGGCCGCGCCAGGCCCAGCGGCCAGCGCCCTGGCTCAGCACGGCCAGCAGCATCACGCCCATCATCAGCGGCAGCTTGAAGCCCTGGCCGGCGTCGGTCTCGATCTGGTTCCAGCCCGCCCAGCCCAGGTCGAAGTGCACCGTCCAGACGGCGATCACATCGACGAAGAGCAGCGCCAGCGCCGCCAGCCGCACCGGCCAGCCCAGCACCAGCAGGGCGGCTCCAAGCACTTCGGTCAGACCGGCCATCAGCCAGTTCATGTCGGGCGAGAGCCAGCCCAGCGGGCCGGGAAAGGCCAGGCCGGCGAACCACTCGGGCGCGGTCAGCCCATGGCTCAGCTTGGTCCAGCCAGCCAGGCCGAACTCCTGCGCCAGCCACAGCCGCAGGGCCAGCAGGCCCAGGCCGTCGATCGCCTGGGTGATCGAGCCGTGCGTGCGCGCGGCCCAGGTGGGGAGTGTGAGCGCGTTCATGCCGGGCCTCACTTCTTCGAGCAGCCGCCGTCCTTCTTCGAGCACGACGACTCCTTGCCGCCGTCCTTCTTGCTGCAGCCGCCATCCTTCTTGCTGCAGGCGGCGTCCGAGGCCGCGTTCTTGGGCGCGGTGGCGGTCTTCTTGCCGCAGGAGCCGGCACCGCAGGAGCTGTCCTTGCCCGGCGCGGCATGGGCGGCGGACTGGGCGATCAGGGCGGCGGCGAGCAGGGCGGCGTGACGGAGGTTCATGGTGGTGTCCTTATGAGGTGGGGTCGGGTGGGTTGGGTTGGTCATGCACGTGGTGTGCATGTTCTTTGGTCGGGCCCGCCGTCGAAACCTGACAGCTGGATCCCACTTTTTTCTCGCCGCTCAACGCGGCGCGCTGTCGTCGGCCGTCCAGGCCTGCGCGCGCCACTGCGCCAGCAGGCGGTCCAGGCGGGCGTCGTCGCGGGCCAGGCGGCGGCAGTCGGCGCACAGCCAGCGGTGCGTGCGTGCCTGCAGCCGGCGGTACCGGTCCCCGCCGACGCGCGGCCCGCCGTACAGCACCCCAGCAGCATCGCGGCAGTTCATCGCAGCCGCTCAGGCGGTGGTGCGGGCCAGGAAGGCGACGAAGTCTTCGGCCAGGTCGTTGACGAAGGGCGAGTCCCAGGTGGACTCACGCACCCAGGCCTCGATCAGCCCGCGCCAGGCCTCTTCGCCCAGCTGCTCGCGCAGCTCGGGGTGGTGGGCCTCGATGGTCTGGCTGGCGCCCAGCCACACCAGGTGGCGGTACAGGCGCATGCCGCGCTCGTCGTAGCCGTCGGGCAGCGTGTCGCTGCGGCCTCTCACATAGTCGAAGAACGCAGACATGCGAGCTCCTCGGCCAGGCCGGCGAGCTCCGGCAGGTCATGGTCCCATTCCAGCAGCACCGGCCAGCCGTGCGCGGCCGACAGCGCACGCGCCTGGGCGCGCACCTCCTCAGACGCCGAGCGCGCATGCGTGTCCACATGCAGGCCGAAGCGCTCGTCCCATTCGTGGCCGGCCACATGCAGGTAGGCGATGCGATCGGGCGACAGGCGGGCCAGGAAGGCGTCCAGCGGCGGGCTGCCGTGGTTCTTGCGGTTGACCTCGATGTTGTTCAGGTCCAGCAGCACCGCGCAGTCGGCCCGGTCGGCCACGCCGGCCAGGAAATCGGGCTCGGGGATGTCACCGATGTTGGCATACCAGGTGGGGTTCTCGATCGCCATGCGCCGGCCCAGGATGTCCTGCGCCTGGCGGATGCGGTCGGACACCCGGATCAGCTCGGTCTGGGTGTGCGGCAGCGGGAACAGGTCGTGCAGCTGGTGGGCGTCGCCGCTGGCGGCCAGGTGGTCGGAGTACCAGGTGGCGCCCAGCTCATCCATCAGCAACGCCACCTCGCGCAGCATCGCCACGTTCAGCGGCGCGGTGCCGCCCAGGTTCAGCGTGACCCCGTGCAGCCACACCGGCCGGCCCAGCGCACGCATCGCGTGCAGCGGAGCGCGGTCGCGGCGCAGCCAGTTCTCGGGGACGACCTCGTGGAAGTCGGCGGGCAGCGCCGCCAGATCCCACGTGGCCATCTCGCGCCGATAGCCCACACCCACCGCTGGCGTGTTCATCGCGGGTCTCACTTCTTCGAGCAGCCGCCGTCCTTCTTCGAGCACGACGACTCCTTGCCGCCATCCTTCTTGCTGCAGCCGCCGTCCTTCTTGCTGCAGGCGGCGTCCGAGGCCGCGTTCTTCGGCGCGGTGGCGGTCTTCTTGCCGCAGGAGCCGGCACCACACGAGCTGTCCTTGCCCGGCGCGGCGTGGGCGGCGGACTGGGCGATCAGGGCGGCGGCGATCAGGGCGGCGTGACGGAGGTTCATGGTCGGTTTCCTTGGTGGGTTTCAGAAGTGATGCACACGGTGTGCACATCCTGTCTGTCGAGCCAGCCGCCGAAACCTGACAGCCTTCTTGAACTTTTTTTCGATGCGCGCTGCGTGCTGCCGTTACTGCGCCAGCGCAGCGCCGGCGAACTGCGCGCGGTAGACCGCCGGGGTCATGGCGGTGCTGCGCTTGAAGCTGCGCGTGAAGTGGGCCTGGTCGGCGAAGCCGCACAGGTAGCCGATCTGCGCGGTCGGCTCCCGGGTGTCGAGCAGCAGGCGCGCCGACTGCGCCAGGCGCACCTCGGTCCAGAGCTGCGAGAAGGTGCTGCCCGCGTCGGTGAGCCGGCGCTGCAAGGTGCGTGGTCTCAGCTGCAGGGCCTCGGCCAGGCGCGGCAGGGTCCACGGCGCCGCGACATCGGCCGCCAGCTGCTGCCGTGCCGCCGCCACGGTGGCCGCGAGGTCCGGCTCGCTGCCCGGCGCCGCAACGTCGGCGCTCGCCCGCCAGGCCAGCTCCCAGGTGTGCGTGGCCGCGGGCATCGGTGCCGCGCGCCAGCCATCCTGCTGGTAACGCCAGTCGGCCTCGCCCGCCAGGCGCGCGCGCAGCGCCGGGGTGCCCAGGCGCCGCAGCAGCCCGACCAGCAGGCCCAGCACCAGCAGGTCCTCGGCGGCGTGGGGGGCCTCGCCGGCGTGCAAGGAGACATGGCGCAGCGTGCAGCCGCCGGCCTGGCCCGCCAGCAGGAGCACGCGGTGGCGCGAGTGCACATAGCGCTCCAGCCGCTGCCAGCGCTCGATCAGGTCGGGGGCGCTGCGCGCCTGGGTCAGCGCGCGCAGCGTGGGCTCGTCGGCCGCGTCCTGCACCGCCAGGCCCAGGCGCAGCAGCAGGTCGGGGCCATGGGCCTGCATCAGCTGCGCCAGCTGCTGGCGCTTGTCCTGCAGCGGCACCAGCGCCGCCGACGCGCCGGGCAGCGGCCCGCCGACCAGGCCTTCCCGGCGCAGTCCCAGCGCCACCAGGCGCAGCATCGCGGCGGCGGCGAAGTCCTTCATGGGGTCGATGATGCCGCGATGCGCAGGTCGGCCGCCAGCGGCAGCTGCGTGGGCCGGCGGCCGCTGGCATCCTGCAGGGCGTTGCCCACGGCCGCTGCGGCGCCGACGATCGCGGTCTCGCCGGCACCGCCGGGCGGGTCGCCCTCGTCGACCAGCAGCACCTCGATCGGTGGCACCTCGGGCAGGCGCGGGATCGGTGCGCCGTCGAAGCCGGTGGCCGCCACGCCGTGCGCATCCAGCGGCAACTGGTCGGTCAAGACCATGCCCAGGCCCCAGACCAGGTTGCCTTCGCACTGGGCCCGCACGGCACCGGGGTGGATGATGCGGCCCACATCGACCGCGCAAACCAGCCGCGTGACGCGCCAGCGGCCATCCACCGCAGCCACCTCGGCCACGGTGGCGACATAGGCCGCGCCCTTGTAGACGCCGCAGGCCAGGCCGCGGCCGGTGCCGGCGGGCCGCGGCCGCGACCAGCCGGCGGCCTCGGCCACGCGCAGCAGCACGCGGCGCAGGCGCGGGTCGTCCACATGATCGAGCCGGAAGGCCAGTGCGTCGCGGCCAGCGGCGCGGGCACAGGCATCGATGGCCGACTCGATCGCCAGCGCGTTGGGCCCGGCCCCCAGCCCGCGCCACGGCCCGGTGTACAGCGGCAAGCGCACCAGCGTGTGTTCGACACGCTGCCAGGGCACACGGTAGGGCGGCAGCGCGCCGCGGGCCGCGCCGGCGTCGCCCACCAGCCGGGTGAGCGGGTTCAGCCAGGCCGGCAAGGCCGCATTGGTCAGCAGGATCGGCGTGGTCGCGAAGGCATGCCACCAGGCCACCAGGCGGCCGCCGTCCAGCCGGGTACGGATGCGGTGGCTCGACGGCGGCCGGTGAAAGCCCTGGCGCAGCTCCTGCGCGCGGGTCCATTGGAGCTTGACCGGCGCGCCGGCGGCCTCGGCCGACAGCGCCAGCAGCGCCGCCTCCAGCTCGACGGTGCAGATCGTGCGCCCGCCAAAGCCGCCGCCGATGCGCTGGGCGTGCAGCACCACCTGGTCCGCGGCCAGGCCGGTGTGGTGGGCCACCACGTCGCGCACATAGAACGCGTCCTGGGTGCCAGCCCACAGGTCCAGGCCGCCATCGGCGCGGACCTGGGCCACGGCGCAGCGCGGCTCGATCGCGTTGTGCGGCGCGGCGGGCAGGTCCAGCCGCAGGTCCACGTCCCAGCGGCCCCCGGGCTCGCCGGGGCCATCGTCGCGCAGCCGGTGCGGCAGCGCGCCAGCGGCCAGGTGGGTGTCGATGTCCAGCTGCTGCGCCAGCGGCGCCGGGCCCAGGTCGCCGTCGACCTGCCAGCGCAACGCCAGCGCGGCCTCGATGCGGTCCAGCGCGCCCGGCGTGCGCGCCAGCACGCCCAGGCCCAGGCTGCGGCCCTGCACCAGGCGCGCATCGCGCACCAGCGCCACGAAGCCCGGCACGGCGCGGGCCGCGGCCTCGTCCAGCGCCAGCACGCGCGAGGCCAGGTCGGGCGAGGCCGCTGCCCGCAGCACCCGGCCGTAGAGCATGCCCGGTCGGCGCACGTCGGCCGTGAACAGCGGCGCGCCGCGCACCAGCGCCGCATGCGCGGCCGACGGCGGCGAGGCGCCCACCCAGCGCCCACCCGGCCGCCACGCCCGCAGTTGCGAGGCCGGCCGCGGCTCGGCCACCAGCGTGCCCTGGCGCTGGCCGCGCGCCAGCGCATCACGCAACGTGGCGCAGGCCTGGGCCAGCGGCAACGCAAAGGCCTGCACCGACTCGCTGCCCACGGTGGCGCGCACCCGCGGGATGTCGGCGGTGGAGGGCAGCACCACGTCCAGCAGCGCCAGCTCGATGCCCAGCTCCTCGCAGGCGATCTGGGTCAGTGCGGTGTCGATCTGCTGGCCCATCTCGGCGCGCGGCAGCCACAGCCGGTAACGCGTGCCGTCGAAGCGCACCCAGCCCAGCGCCGCCTCGGCGTCGGGCGCGGGGCGCCGCGGGATCACCGGCAGCGCGCAGGCGCCCAGCCAGACGGTCACGCCGGCCGCGCCGGCCGCCAGCAAGCTGCGGCGCCTCACCGCGCGGCCTCCTGGCGCAGCTGCACCGCGCGCTGCACCGCGCGGCGGATGCGGGGCTGGGTGCCGCAGCGGCACAGCTGCGGCGCCAGCGCAGCCTCGACCTGCTGCGGCGTGGGCTGCGGCGTGGCGTCGAGCAGCGCCACCGTGGCCATGATCTGGCCGGCCTGGCAGTAGCCGCACTGCGGCACGGCTTCGTCCAGCCAGGCCTGCTGCACCGGGTGCAGACGGCCGTCGGGTCCGGCCAGGCCTTCGAGGGTGGTGATCGGCCGCTGCAGCACCGCCGACACCGGCAGCAGGCAGCTGCGCTGCGGCTGGCCATCGACCAGCACGGTGCAGGCGCCGCACTGGCCCTGGCCGCAACCCAGTTTCGGGCCGACGAGGCCGAGGGCCTCGCGCAACACCATCAGCAGCGTGTCATCCTGCCAGCCGTCCGGCACGGCGTGCCGCTGGCCATTGATGCTGAGGAACATGAGCGACTCCGGTCATCCAGGGAGGACCGGAGTCTGTGGCGCCCGCGCGGGCCTGTCTTGAACCAACGCGCCAGGGCGGCGCTGCGCTCACTTCTTCGAGCAACCGCCATCCTTCTTGGCGCACGACGACTCCTTGCCACCGTCCTTCTTGCTGCAGCCGCCGTCCTTCTTGCTGCAGGCAGCGTCCGAGGCGGCGTTCTTCGGCGCGGTGGCGGTCTTCTTGCCGCAGGAGCCGGCACCGCAGGAACTGTCCTTGCCCGGCGCGGCGTGGGCGGCGGACTGGGCGATCAGGGCGGCGGCGATCAGGGCGGCGTGACGGAGGTTCATGGTGGGTCCTTGGGTTGGGTTGAAGAGGTGCAATGGATCGTGCACACGACTTCAGTCGGCCCAGGACCGCCCAACCTTTCAGGCCGGCGCGAAAAAAATGTCAGCCCAGCGCGCGCAGCAGCAGCCGGGCGCTGCTGACATTGGTGGCGCAAGGCACATCGTGCACATCACAGGCCCGCACCAGCGCGTTGATGTCGGGCTCGTGCGGCTGCGGCGTCATCGGGTCGCGCAGGAAGACCACCGCGTCGACCTCGCCCACCGACAGGCGCGCGCCGATCTGCAGGTCGCCGCCCAGCGGGCCGCTGAGCAGGCGTTCCACGTCCAGGCCGACCTCGTCGATCAGCCGGCCGCCGGTGGTGCCGGTGCCCATCAGCTGGTGCTGGCGCAGCATCGGCGCGAACTCGCGCGCCAGCGCCACCATGCGGTCCTTCATGCGGTCGTGGGCGATCAGCGCGATGCGCATGCGGCCTCCAGCGCGGTGATGAACTGGGCGGCCACGTCATGCCCGGTCTGGTCGGTGATCTCCTGGAAGCAGGTGGGGCTGGTGACGTTGATCTCGGTGAGGCAACTGCCAATCACGTCCAGGCCCACCAGCAGCAGGCCGCGCGCGGCCAGCACCGGGCCGATGGCCTCGGCGATCTCGCGGTCGCGCGCGCTGATCGGCCGCGCCACGCCCTTGCCACCGGCGGCCAGGTTGCCGCGCACCTCGCCACCCTGCGGGATGCGGGCCAGGCAGAAGGGCACGGGCTGGCCGTCGATCACCAGGATGCGCTTGTCGCCGTCGGCGATCTCGGGCAGGTAGCGCTGGACCATGATGGTCTCGGCGCCGTCGCGGTTCAGGCTCTCCAGGATGGCGCCCAGGTTCAGGCCGTCGTCGCGCACGCGGAAGATGCCCATGCCACCCATGCCGTCCAGCGGCTTGAGGATGATGTCGCGCTGCTCGGCGTGGAAGGCGCGCACGTCGTCGGCGCTGCGCGTGACCAGGGTGGGCGCGATGAACTCGGGGAACTCGAGGATGGCCAGCTTCTCGGGGTGGTCGCGCAGCGCGCGCGGGCTGTTGAAAACGCGCGCGCCCTCGGCCTCGGCGCGGCCCAGCAGGTGGGTGGCGTAGAAATACTCGCTGTCGAAGGGCGGGTCCTTGCGCATCACCACCGCATCCACATCGGCCAGCGCGGTCTCGCCCAGGGCCTCGGCGGTGTACCAGTCGTCCACGCCGTAGCCGCTGCGGCCGGTCAGCGTCAGGCGCAGCAGCCGCGCCGACACGCGGCCACCCTGGCGCCAGTGCAACTGGGCGGGCTCGCAGGCGAGGAGCTCGTGGCCGCGGCGGGCGGCCTCGCGCATCATCGCGAAGGTCGAGTCCTTGTGGGTCTTGAAGGTGGCAAGCGGGTCGGCAACGAAGAGCAGCTTCATGCCGCCAGTGTGCCGCCGTTTGGCCGCGCGCGCAGCGCCGGCACGAATTGGCTGAGTCCGGCGCACAGCACAAAGCAGATCCAGCCGGTCCAGGCGGTGTGGCTGGGGTAGTGGGCGCCGCGCAGCATCTGCGCACCGCCGAACAGCAGCCCGGCCAGCAACACGCCCAGCAGCCACCAGCGCGCCGCGCGCGGCGCATGCACCCGCAGCGCGAACCAGCCGCTGAGGAACGCGAAAGCCGCCGACGCATGGCCCGAGGGGAAGCAGCGGCCCGGCCCGCCGTCGGCCACGCCACGCAGCCAGTGCGACACGTACTGCGCGCTGCCGCCGAACTCGGCCAGGTCCCAGGGGCAACTGCTCAGGCTGCGCGCCTTGAGCAGCGGGATCAGCGCCACCGCCGCCAGCGTGGCCCCCACCCACCACACCCGCGCCGCGCGCGGCAGCGGCCGGGCGAAGGGCAGCGGCTTCCAGATGCCGATCAGCAGCACGACAAACACCGCCCAGCCGGCCGCGCGGCCGCCCTGGTGCAGCACCTGGCTGGTCAGCCAGTGCTCGCGCCAGGCAAAGCCCTCGGCGCTGCCGACCTGGCGCACGGCCCACAGGTCGGCGCCGCTGGCGTCCCAGGCGATCAGGGCGAGCAGGGCCAGCACAGCGACCAGCAGGTCCTGCTGCCACAGGGGGCGGAGGGTGTCACGGGGCATGGCGACGATTGTCGCAGCGCTGCCCTGGGGTATCCCCGCTTGGACCACCGCGGCGCGGCGGCGCACAGTCGCCACCGCGGCGCCGGGCGGGCGCCGGGGGAGCGCACGATGGGCCTGATCAAGAACACCTGGCGCGGCGCGGTGGCGGCGCTGATCCTGCTGGCCGGTGCCGCGGCACTGGCCACCAACTACTCGCTGTGGGTCAACGGCCGCGGCGGCGGCGGCCAGGTCGGCAACCACCTGGACTTCACGTACTGGGGGCCGGCCAGCACCGCCGGCGGCGTCAACAAGCGCTCGGTCAACTGGGATGGCACCAGCCACATCGCCGACCAGAACGTGCACGTGCGCAATGCGCTGGACTGCTACTGCACCGGCCCCAACTGGTGCTACATCGCCGCCCACAGCGCCGGCAACCTGCAGATCGGCTACACGCTGGCGCTGTACGGCGGCAGCACGCGCTTCAGGAAGAACGCGGCGCCCGATGGCGGCGGCGTCTGCGGCAACACCGACGGCAGCACCCAGACCGGCTGGAACATCAAGTTCGTCGACGTGGCCGCAGGCGCGGCCGGCGGCAGCGAGCTGGCCGACCTGGGCGAGTGGGCCGTGAGCGAGCCGCTGGTGTCCGACCTGCGCACCACCACCGCCCGTGCGCTGTACAACCACAACAGCACCCGCGGCCTGTGGTTCTACCTGTTCACCGGCGCGGGCGGCGCCTTCTACTCGGGCCTGCTGCCGGGCCAGGACGATGGCGCGGTGGCCTACCACTCGGCCGGCGGCGCGGCGGGGTCGTCGGGCCGGTCGCTGTGCAACCCGGCCGACTGGTTCTGCGACGACCTGACGCTGGGCACCGCCGCCAACCAGGGCGGCAGCACCAAGTGGAGCTACCACTCGGTGCGTTTCCGTGACGACAAGGAGAAGTACGACCACGGGCCCAATGGCAACTGGGGCGGCGCGATCACCACGATGCGCGCCGAAATGGTGACCAACGCCCAGTGAGACGGCTGCACTGGGCAGCGCTGGCCGCGCTGGCGCTGGCCGGCGCGTGGTGGTGGCGTGCCGCGCCGGACGCGGCGCAAGGCGTGGTGCTGGCGGCAGCCGCCAGCACGGCATCCGGGGCCGGCGCAGACGCCGCGCTGCCGCGCGCCGCGCCAGGGTCCGCAGGGGCCTTTGACTTCGGCGCCACTGCCCGCGCCCGCCGCGACGAGGCCCAGTCGCTGGCCCGGGAGCGACTGCAGCGCGCCGAGCGCGCGCTGGCCAGCTACCGCAGCGCCACCCGCTACCCCCACGAGGCCCGGCCGATCGCCGAGCACCCCGACCAGGTCCGTCCCTTCGCGCTGATCACGGCCGACTACCCGCTGCGCCAGCGTGGCAGCGCGCCGGTGGCCGGCGTGCGGCTGCAGACCACGCAGGAGCGGGTCTTCGTCAGCGGCCAGGAGACGGTGGCGGTCAGCATCGCCGCGGTCGATGAGCAGGGCCGGCGCCTGCCGCTGCTGATCACCCGCTCGGTGCTGATCGATGCGCCGGACCCACGCGCCGCCAGCGGCCGGCCGCCGGTCGCCCTGCCCTTCAGCGACGACGGCCAGGGGGCGGACCTGCAGGCCGGCGACGGTGTCTGGAGCGCCCGCGTGGCGCCGGCGGCGCAGGGCTTTGCCGACTACGCCGGCACGCTGCGCCTGCTGCTCGAGCTGAACCAGGACGGCCGGCGCGGCGAGTTCGCCTTCGAGCTGGTCTACGCGCCGCAGGTGCCGGCGCAGTGGGCCGGCGTGCGCGAGGCGGTGCAGGACGGCTCGCTGGTCTTCCTGCTGGGGCTGCAGGTGGCGCAGCCGGGCCGTTACGTGATCAGCGCGCGGCTGGACGACGCCCAGGGCCAGCCCTTTGCGCTGCTGCAGTTCAATGACGAGCTGGGCAGCGGCGCGCAGCAGGCCCGGCTGGTGGCCTTCGGCAAGCTGCTGCGCGACGGCCGGCCGGCCTTTCCGCTGCGCCTGCGCGACGTGGAAGGCTTTCTGCTGTACCCCGACCGCCACCCCGACCGGGCGATGCTGCCGCGCCTGGCCGGCACGGTGCACACCAGCCGCGTCTACCCGCTGACGCGCTTCTCCGAGGCCGAATGGCAGAGCGAAGAGCGCCAGCGCTACCTGGACGAGTTGCAGCGCGATGTGGACCGGGCCCGGCGCGCGTTGCCCGGGCCGTGATCAGGCGAGTGCCGGGTAGTCGGTGTAGCCGGCCGCGCCGCCGCCGTACAGCGTCTTCATGTCCAGCGCATTCCAGGGCGCGTCCTCGCGCAGGCGCCGGCCCAGGTCGGGGTTGGCGATGAAGGCCTTGCCAAAGGCCACCAGGTCGGCGGCGCCGCTGGCCGTGGCGGCCAGCGCCATCTCGCGGGTGTAGCCGTTGTTGACCATCCAGCGGCCCGGGAACAGCGCCTTCAGCGCCGCATAGTCGAAGGGCGGCACGCCCTGGTCGCTCAGGTCGCGCGGGCCGCCGGTGGCGCCTTCCACCACGTGGATATAGGCCAGGCCCAGCGGTGCCAGCTGCGCCACCAGGTGGGTGTAGAGCGCCTGCGGGTCGCTGTCCTGGCCGATGTCGTTGGCCGGGGTGATGGGCGAGAGGCGGATGCCGGTGCGGCCGCCGCCGATCGCGCCGGTGATCGCGCGCGCCACCTCCAGCGTCAGGCGGCAGCGGTTGCTGATCGAGCCGCCGTAGGCGTCGGTGCGGTCATTGGCCGAGTCCTTCAGGAACTGTTCCAGCAGGTAGCCATTGGCGGCGTGGATCTCGACGCCGTCGAAGCCGGCCTCCATCGCGTTCAGCGCCGCCTGGCGGTACTGCTCGACGATGCCGGGCAGTTCGTCGGTGGCCAGCGCGCGCGGTTCGGACACCGGCGCGAAGCCGCCGGCGATGTAGGTCTTGCTTTTGGCCGCGCGGGCGGTGGACGACTGCGGCGCCGCACCGCCGGGCAGCAGCGAGGTGTGCGAGATCCGGCCCACATGCCACAGCTGGGTGACGATGCGCCCGCCCTCGGCGTGCACCGCGGCGGTCACGGCCTGCCAGGCCGCCACCTGCTCGGCCGTGTGCAGGCCCGGGGTGTCCAGGTAGCCATGCGCCATCGGGGCGATCGGCGTGGCCTCGGTGATGATCAGGCCGGCGCCGGTGGCGGGGTTGGCGCGCTGGCGGTAGTACTCGGCCATCAGCGCGGTGGGCACCTGGCCGGGGGCGCGGTTGCGGGTGAGGGGCGCCATCACGACGCGGTTGGCCAGCGCGATGTCGCCGACCTGCAAGGGGGTGAAGAGGGATTCCATGGGCCGCGAGCTTAGCCGGGCGGCTACAGTGTCGTGTTGACCCTTGTCGAAAGTCCCCAGCCATGCTCGCCTACCGCCACGCCTTCCACGCCGGCAACCACGCCGACGTGCTCAAGCACCTGGTGCTGGTCCAGGTGCTGCGCTACATGGTGGGCAAGGACAAGCCCTTCCGCTACATCGACACCCATGCCGGTGCCGGCGGCTACCAGCTCAAGGGCGCGGTGGCGCAGAAGAAGACCGAGTACCGCGAAGGCATCGGCCGCCTGTGGAGCCGTGCCGACCTGCCGCCGGCGGTGGCCGACTATGTGCAGCTGGTGCAGCGCTTCAACCTGCCGCCCGCCGAGGATGGCCGCCTGCCCGAGCTGGAAAAGGGCATGACGCCGCCGCTGGCGCTCTACCCCGGCTCGCCCAGCCTGGCCAGCCTGCTGCTCACCCCCTTCGACAAGCTGCACCTGTATGAGCTGCACCCGGCCGACGCGCGCACGCTGGCCGCCCACTTCGGCGGCGAGAAGCGCAGCCGGGTGATGCAGGAAGACGGCTTTGCCGCGCTGAAGAAGGAGCTGCCGCCCACGCCGCGCCGCGCCGTGGTGCTGATGGACCCCAGCTACGAGACCGTGGGCGACTACAGCCGCGTCGTGGCCAGCCTGCGCGAGGCCGTGCAGCGCTTTGCCGAGGGCGTGTACATGGTCTGGTACCCGCAGGTCAGCCGCGTCGAGGCGGTGCAGCTGCCCAAGCGCCTGACCGGCGTGGCGCCCAAGGGCTGGCTGCATGTGCGCCTGACCGTGGCCCAGCCCGACCAGCAGGGCTTCGGCCTGGCCGGCAGCGGCGTGTTCATCCTCAACCCGCCCTACACCCTGCACCAGCAGCTGGCCGAGCTGATGCCCTGGCTGACCGAGCAGCTGGCGCAGTACGACGGCGCCAGCTACCTGATCGAGGAACTGCCGGGCTGACAAGTATCAGTTTCGGCGGCGGCGCACTGCCTAGAATCCGCGCCGCCATGAGCACCACCCACCGCCTGACCACTCTGCGCCTGCTGCTGCTGGCGCTGCTGGTGGGTCTGCTGCGCGTGGGCTGGGGGCCGGTGCTGGCGGCGCAGGCCGATCCCTTCTTCGGCGCGGTCTGCCATGCCGGACAGGGCCAGCCCGGGACCGAGCATCGCCCGAGCGCGGGCCACTGCCCCGCCTGCCTGGGCCACGCCTGGGCCCTGACGCCTTTTGTCGATCCGCGCTGGCAAGCAGCCAGCGCGCCGGGCGCAGCCCAGCCCCAGCCACCCGCCAGGGTGGCGCACCTGCCGGCCCGGCACTCGCCGGCCCGTGCGCGCGCGCCGCCGCGCGCCTGAGCCGTTGCCGGCGCGCAGCGCCGGCCCTCCCCGCCTGATCCCCACCCGCGCAGCGCCCGAGGCGCCGCGGCGGCGCGCGTGCGCGCCCCAACCCAAACACACCCGCCCATGACACCCCGACACCTGTTCACCCCGCTGGCCCTGGCGCTGGCCAGCCTCAGCCCCACCGCCCACGCCGCCGACACCGTCTTCGAACTGGGCCGCATTGACATCAGCGGCGCGCGCAGCGACGCGCGCACCGTGCTGACCTCGGTCGACGTGGTCGGCGGCGACCGCCTGCAGGACGCCAGCGTGCTGGAGACCTGGGGGCTGATGCGCCGCGTGCCCGGTATCCAGCTCACCGAGTTCAACCAGGGCACCACCTCCGGCAAGCTGTCGATGCGCGGCTTCAATGGCGAGGGCGAGGTCAACGCGGTCAAGCTGCTGATCGATGGCATCCCCAGCAACAGCAACGACGGCAACATGCCGTGGATCGACGCCATCTGGCCGCTGGAGATCGGCCGCCTGACCACCGTGCGCGGCACCAACGACCCGCGCTTTGGCCAGCACCAGATTGCCGGCCATGTGGAGATCGACACCCGCCCCGGCGGCAACTACCTGAGCCACCGCATCGGCGCGGACACGCTGGGCCAGCGCGATGTGCAGATCGCCTGGGGCCGCGACAGCGGCGACTGGCGCAGCCAGCTGTTCGTCGGCTGGCGTGCCGGTCAGGGCCAGCGCGATCACTCGGCCAGCCAGCGCCAGGTGGTGGCCGGCCAGCTGTTCTACCAGCCCGAAGGCCGCGACTGGCGCATCGGCGTCACCGCGCGCCAGCACGAGGCCGATGCCCAGGAGCCCGGCTACCTGACGCTGGCGCAGTCGCGGCAGGACCCTGAGCAGTCACCCGCCCACGTGGCCACCGATGGCGGCACGCGCACGCTGCGGCAGTTCTCGCTGCGCGCCGACGGCCAGCCCGCGGCCGGCCTCGACTGGCAGTTGCTGGCCTGGCGCAACGAGTTCGACGACGCGCGCTTCGTGACCTTCTCGGCCGCCGTATCGCAACAGGAGCGCGACACGCAGGAAACCCATCACGGCCTGCGCGCCAGCCTGCGCTGGTCGCCGGCGATCAGCGGCCTGCACCGGCTGCAGCTGGAGGCCGGTGGCGACATCGAGCTGCAGGACGACGCCAGCCTGCGCTACCTCACCCGTGAGCGCGCGCGCCAGTCCACCACGCGCGACCAGGCCTGGACCCAACGCACCCGCGGTCTGTACCTGCAGGCGCTGGTCGAGCCCACGCCGACGCTGCGCCTGGTGCCGGCGCTGCGCGTGGACCGGCTGGCCGGTGGCTTCAGCAACCAGCTGACCGGCAAGGACTACCTGATCAACGACTACGGCACGATCAGTCAGCCCAAGCTGAGCGCGGTGTGGACGCCATTGGCCGGTCACAGTCTGTACGCCAACTGGGGCCGCAGCTTTCAGGTGGGCGTGGGCGCGGCGATGTTCAAGATCAGCCGCGTCGATGATCTCGCACCGTCGATCAACACCGGCTGGGAGGCCGGCTGGAAGTTCGCGCTGCCGGCCGTCAATGGCCGCCTGGCGCTGTGGCAGCAGACCGCCACCAACGAGGTGATGCGCAAGCTCAACGACCCCAGCAACGACAGCGAGAACATCGGCGCGACGCGCCGCCGCGGTGTGGACCTGCAACTGCGCGGCGCGCTGGCGGCGCGCGTGGAGGGCTGGCTGGGCCTGTCGCGCCAGCAGGCCATCATCGTCACGCCCGACAGCAGCTCGGGCGCGGTGGCCGGCAACGAGCTGGACCACGTGCCGCGCTGGCTCTACAGCGCCGGCGCCGACTGGCAGGCCGCCGACACGCTGCAGCTCTCGGCCTGGCTGCAAGGCCAGTCCAGCTACGAGCTCAACCGCGCCAACAGCGCCGGCCGCTTCGGCGCCTACGCGCTGCTGAACCTGGCGGCGCGCTGGCAGGTGGCGCCGCAGTGGACGCTGTCAGCCGAGCTGAAGAACCTGGCCGACCGCTACAGCGAATACGTCTGGTTCGACGGCACGCAAAGCCTGCACGCGCCCGGCGCAGGCCGCTCGCTGGCGCTGTCGCTGCAGAGCCACTTCTGAGGCCATGCGCACCCCACGCGCACGCTGGCGACTCTGGCATGGTGCGGTCGGCCTGGCGCTGGGCGCCTGGCTGGCCCTGCTGGGCCTGACCGGCAGCCTGCTGGTCTTCTACCCGGCCCTGGACGCCGCGCTGAACCCGGCGCTGCGCTGGACGCCGGGCGACGGCTGCGTGCAGCGCTGGCAGCCGGTACTCGATGCGCTGCGTGCGGCCGAGCCCCAGCGCGCCGGCCCCTGGCGCATCGAGCTGCCAGAGCAGGGTTGCGGCATCGTCCACGCGCGCTACCTGCAGCCCGCCGAGAGCCAGGGGGCTCACTTCCGCCCGCTGGTACTGCACCTGCACCCGCGCGAGCACACGGTGCTGGCACGCCGCTTCTGGGGCGACAGCGTGATGACCTGGCTCTACGACCTGCACTACACGCTGCTGCTGGGCGGCACCGGCCTGTGCCTGGTGGGCGGCATGGGCCTGGTGGGCCTGTTCATGACCGGCGCCGGCCTGCGCCTGTGGTGGCCAGCCACGCCGCACCAGTGGCGGCAGGCCTGGCGCTGCAAACCCGGCGCGGTGCGCCAGCGCCGCACCTGGGACCGGCACCGCCTGGCGGGCCTGTACAGCGCGCCGGTGATGCTGGTGCTGGCGCTGACCGGCACGGTGCTGGCCTGGCCGAGCTGGATCGAACCGCTGATCGGTCGCGTCAGTCCGCCGATGCCCCTGGCCATGGCCCACTCGGTGCCCCGACCGGGGACGATGATCACGCTGGACCAGGCCTTGGCCGCCGCACAGGCGCACTTCCCGCAGGCTCAGGCACGCTGGGTGGACACGCCGGACGGGCCCGAGGGCAGCTTCCGCGTGCGGCTGCAGCAGCCCGGCGAGCCCAGCGAGCGCTTCCCCAAGAGCTTTGTGCGCATCGACGCCTGGAGCGGCGCCGTGCTGGCCGCACGCGACGCGCTTGACCAACCCGCCGGCGACGCGCTGCTGGCCTGGATGCACCCGCTGCACAACGGCGAGGCCTTCGGCCTGGTGGGCCGCTGGGTGGTGCTGCTGTGCGGCGGGGTCTGGCCCTGGCTGGCCTGGAGCGGCTGGCGGCGCTGGCGCGACCGCCATGCCGCCCGCCGGCCGGTCACTCGATGACGAAGACCACCGCGGTGCGCGCCGGCACGCTGAGCGTGCCGGTGGCGCCGTCCAGCGTGGCCTGCCTGGCGCGCGCATCGGCCGCCTGCGGCGAGCGGTGCACCGGGTGCAGCTGCCAGCCGCTGGCCTTGAGCGCGTCGGCGCTGAAGGACTGCGTCTCCTTGCCCACGTTGACGGCGTAGGCCAGGCGGCGGAAGTTGGCCCCCGCGTAGCCCTCGCCATCGAGCACCGCGGCCAGCACCGTGGGCACCTGGGCCGAACCGGTGTTGACGAAGCGCAGCCGGGCCTTGATGTCGTCCGCGCTGCGCAGGCGCAGCAGCGTGGAGCTGGCGCGGATGCGCAGCAGGTCGCGGAAGACGTCGCGCGTCCAGGCGATCTCGTTGCCGGTGGGCTTGATCAGCGGGTTGGCCAGGCGCGGCTGGATCATGCCCCACTCATTGCCGTTGTCGCGCTGCGGCGGCAGGCCGACGCCGAAGTTGTTGTCGGCGTAGGTCCAGTCCAGGCGGTTGAACCAGTCGCCCGAGTCGTAGCTGTTGCGGTCCATCGACTTGCTGCGCAGCGTGTCCACGCCGGCGTGGAAGTAGGCCACGCCCTGGGCGAAGGTGTTCAGCGCGGCGCCCAGCATCTGCACGCGGGCGCGGTCCTCGCGCGAGGTGGCCAGCGGCAGGCGGTAGGCGTTGATGTCGAAGAAGGTCTGGTTGTCGTGGTTCTCAAAGTAGTTCACCACCTCCGACGGGTCGGTCACGTAGCCGGCCGGCAGGCCGCCCACGTTGATCTGCTCCAGCGGCAGCGTGGCGTCCCAGTGGGTGGTCAGCGTGTAGCTGCGGATCGAGCCGGCCAGGCCGGCCTTGATCACGTCGCCCAGCCACATCAGGTCGTTGCGCGAGCGGCCGCCGCCCTGGTCGTTCGGGTCGAACCACAGGCCGTTGACATAGCCCTGGTTGGCGATCAGCGCGCTGCCGCTGTCGCAGCAGCCGCCGCCACGCAGCGCGTCGCGCAGCATCGGGTTGAAGGTGCCGATGCCGGTGCCGTTCATCGACAACATCTCGGCCTGCACGAAGCGCGCGCCGTTGGCCACCTCGCCGAAGTTCCAGCCCTCGCCGATCAGCTGCACCTCGCGGCCGACGGTGGTGCGCAGTCGCTCCTTCAGCGCCACCATCACGCTGCGTGGCTGGTGGCCCATCAGGTCGAAGCGGAAGCTGCTGACGTGGTAGTCGCGGGCCCAGGTGACGACCGAGTCGATCATCAGCTTGCCCATCATGCGGTTCTCGGTGGCGGTGTTCTCGCAGCAGCTGGAGCGCTCGATGTCGCCGCTGGCGCCCAGCCGGTGGTAGTAGCCGGGCACCACGCGGTCCAGCACCGAGCGCTCGTTCTGGCCCGAGGCCGAGGTGTGGTTGTAGACCACGTCCATGCCCACCCGCAAACCCAGGCCGTTGAGCGCCTGCACCATGCGGCGGAACTCGACGATGCGCGCCGCGCCGTCGGACACCCGCGTGGCGTAGGCGCCGTCGGGCGTGGTGAAGTGCCAGGGGTCGTAGCCCCAGTTGAAGCAGTCCTGACCGGCGGTGGCCGCCACCGCGGCCTGCTGGTCGGCCGAGTCCGGCGCGCCCGACGGGCTGGGCGTGACGCAGCCGCGCTCGGGCACGCTGGCGATGTCGAAACTGGGCAGCAGGTGCACGTCGGTCAGGCCGGCCTGGGCCAGCGCCTGCAGGTGCTTCACGCCGTCGGCACGCGGGTGGGTGAAGGCCAGGTAGGTGCCGCGGTGCGCCGCGGGCACGCTGGCATCGTTGGCCGAGAAGTCGCGCACATGGAGTTCATAGATCGACATGTCCGGCGCCGCCGCCACGCGGTCGGGCGGCGCGCTGGCGTCCCAGCCGGTGGGCTTGAGCGCATGGGCGTCCAGGCTCGCCACCAGGCTGCGCCGGCTGTTGGCCGACAGGCCCAGCGAGTAGGGATCGGTCACCAGGTTGCGCACCACGCCCACGCCGCGCACGAAGACCTTCACGCCGAAGCGGTAGTAGGTGCCGGAGAGGTCGCCGTCGCGGCTGAGCTGCCAGATGCCGGTGGCCGGGTCGAACTGCATGTCCTCGGCGCTGCTGGCCGGGCCGTTGCCGTCGGGGTAGCGGAACAGCGCCACCTTCTGCGCGGTGGGCGCCCACAGCTTGAAGGTGGTGCGGCCGCCACTGACCTGGGCACCCAGGTCGGTCACGCCCTCGGCGGCCGCGTACAGGTCGTCCAGCGCACCGGCCACCTGCAGCGTGGTGGCGTTCTGCACCTGGCCGGCGTCGTTCTCCTGCACCAGCACCAGCTGGGCGGTGTGCAGGCGCGGCAGGCGGCGCAGGTCGGCGTCGCGCACGCTGAAGACCGCGCCCTTGCCCACCCACTTGAAGCGGGTGGCGGCGTCAGTGGGCACCTGGCCGGTGAAGGCGTCCAGCGCCAGGTAGCCGTCGGCCCCGCTGACCGGCTGGTCCAGCGCCACGCTGATCTGGCCGTTCATCGAGTGGTACAGCCGGACCTGGCCGGTGGCCTGCACGCGCGGCCACTGGATCAGCTGGCGGTTCAGCCACACCGCACGCGCATCGGTGCTGGAGACCGAGCGGGTGTCGGGCCGGGTGACGTAGACGGTGGCGTCCTGCTCCACCAGCCAGACATGGCCTACCTGGCCGGCGATGGTCAGCGCCGCGTAGTCGACACGGATGTTGTTCGAGCGCCCGTCCTTGTCGTTCTGGTTGGGCGGCATGCCGTGGATGATGAACTCCACGCCGCGCCGGTTGGCATCGTCCTTGGGGTTGAGCACGGGCAGATCGAACACCACCTCGCCGCTGCCGGCGCTGTAGCCGGGCATGCGGTCGAAGGCGAGCGGCGCATTCCAGTCCTCGATCGGCAGGCCCGCCAGGCGCGCGGTGTCCAGGCCGCTGCCGTTCCACAGGTGCAGGCCCCAGGCGGCGTAGTCGCCGGCGTAGCGCTGGTAGTGCACGCGCACCGTGCTGATGTCGGGCGGGCCCGAGTTGAGCGGGTTGCTCAGGTAGGTGGTGCCGTCGCCCTCCAGGCGCCAGATCTCGTTGGCGCGGCCCTGCACCAGCGTGTAGCCCTGGTCGGCACCGCCATGGTCCTTCCAGTCGCCCTTGTGGAACAGGTAGCCGACATTGCCGGTGTCGGCGTTCAGCGGGATGTCGTAGACGGCGCCGAAGTCGTCGCTGCCGCTGGCGTTCCAGCCGTTGTTCCAGCCCGGGTCCTGCGCGGCGCCCCAGCTGTGCACCTGCCAGCCGTCGTAGTCGGCGTTGTTGCGGCGGTAGTGGATGCGCAACGTGGTGGCCGCCGTGGCCGATGTGGCACTGCGGCGCGTGACCGGCACGGCGGAGAGCACCGCCTGTTCGTCGGCGGCATTGGCATCCGACAGCGAGAGCCGGTCATCCGAGCCCCCGCAGCCGCTCAGCCCCATGCCCATCAGCACCAGCAGCAGCCCCTGCCGCAGCCACCGTCCCAACGCACCCGTCCAGGTTGCCATCTGCGTCTCCTCGTATTCTCCGGCGCGATCGTATTGAAGTAAAACTACTTCGTTAAGTGCGTAGTTTCCCGGTGAAATCGATGTCACTACAGGGGTATTTGAGGGGTCATCGTGGTTTGTATGTACTCAAACTACAGATGCGAGCTGGCTGGACAATCGCGCCATGAGCGATCTCGCCCGCCTGCACGACCCGATCGTGGCCATTGCCACCGCCCCCGGCCGCGGCGCGGTGGGCATCGTGCGCGCCTCGGGGCGCGACCTGCGGCCGCTGATCGACGCTCTGGTCGGCACGCCGCTGAAGCCCCGCCACGCGCACTACGGCCCGCTGCGCGCAGCCGACGGCAGCGCGATCGACCACGGCCTGGCGCTGCACTTCCCGGCGCCGCACAGCTACACCGGCGAGGACGTGCTGGAACTGCAGGCCCACGGTGGCCCGGTGGTGCTGCAGCTGCTGCTGGCGCGCTGTCTGGAAGCCGGTGCCAGCCTCGGCCTGCGCGTGGCCGAGCCGGGCGAGTTCACGCAGCGCGCCTTCCTCAACGACAAGCTCGACCTGGCCCAGGCCGAGGCCGTGGCCGACCTGATCGACGCCAGCACCGAGGCCGCCGCGCGCAGCGCCAGCCGCTCGCTGGGCGGCGCGTTCTCACACGAGGTGGACGGTCTGGCCGAGCGCATCGTGCGGCTGCGCATGCTGGTGGAGGCCACGCTGGACTTCCCCGAGGAGGAGATCGACTTCCTCGAGAAGGCCGACGCCCGCGGCCAGCTGGCGACCATCGCTACCGCCGTGCAGCGCGTGCTGGGTCAGGCGCGCCAGGGCGCGCTGCTGCGCGAGGGCCTGCGCGTGGTGCTGGCCGGCCAACCGAATGTGGGCAAGAGCTCGCTGTTGAACGCCCTGGCCGGCGCCGAGCTGGCCATCGTCACCCCCATCGCCGGCACCACCCGCGACCGCGTCAGCGAGACCATCCAGATCGAGGGCGTGCCGCTGCACATCACCGACACCGCCGGCCTGCGCGACGACAGCGCCGCCAGCGACGAGGTGGAGCGCATCGGCATGGCGCGCAGCTGGGAATCGATCGAGGGCGCCGACGCCGTGGTCTTCCTGCACGACCTGACCCGCCTGGACGAGCCCGACTACCAGGCCGCCGACGCGCAGATCAGCCAGCGCCTGCAGCACGTGGACCCGGCGCGCCTGCTGCAGGTCTACAACAAGGCCGACCGCGCCGAGGCCGGCGACCGCGAGGGCCTGTTCATCAGCGCCAAGACCGGCGCCGGCCTGGAGACGCTGCGCCGCGCGCTGCTGGAACGCGCCGGCTGGCAGGCCGCACCCGAAGGCGTGTTCATCGCCCGCACCCGCCACGTGCAGGCGCTGCGCCAATGCGCCGAACACCTGGCGCTGGCCACCGAGCACGCGGCGCAGGCCGATGCGCAACTGGACCTGTTCGCTGAAGAGCTGCGGCTGGCGCACCAGGCGCTGCAGCAGATCACCGGGCGCTTCAGCGCGGATGATCTGCTGGGCGAGATCTTCAGCCGGTTCTGCATCGGCAAGTGAGCCGCCCGCTCACAAGCGCGCGATCTTCGCCTCGCTGACCACCTGGGTCCACTTCTGCAGCTCGGCCGCGACCATCGCGGTCATTTCCTGCGGCGTGCTGCCGCGGGCTTCGCCGCCCATCTCCGCCAGGCGCTGACTGACCGTGGGCAGTTGCAGCGCCCGGTGGGTTTCGGCCTGCAGGCGCTCGACCACCGCGGCGGGCGTGCCGGTGGGCAGCATCCAGCCGGCCCAGGAGCGGACGTCGTAGCCGGCCACGCCCTGCTCGGCCACGGTGGGCACTTCGGGCATGCCGGGCCAGCGCTGTGCGCCGGTGACCGCCAGCGCCCGCAGCTTGCCGGACTTGAGGTGGCCCAGCACGGCAGTGGGCGGGGCGATGACCATGGGCAGGTCGCCCGCGAGCAGACCGGTGACCGCGGCCGCGTCGCCCTTGTAGGGGATGTGCAGCAGCCGGGCCCCCGACAGGCGCGACAGCAACTCGCCAGCCAGGTGGTGAGTCGAGCCCACGCCCGCGCTGCCGTAGGCCACGCTCTCGGGCTTGGCCCGGGCCGCGTCGAGCAGCTCGGTCAGGTTGCGCAGCCTGGACTCGGCCTGGGTGACGATCAGGAACGGGAAGAAGGTGATGGTCGACACCATCTGGAAGCTGGCCACCGTCTGGTAGGGCAGCTTCTCGTACAGCGCGCCGGCCACCGCGTGACCACCGGTGGCCAGCAGCAGCGAGTAGCCGTCCGGCGCGGCCCGCGCCACCGCCGCCGAGGCCAGCGTGCCCCCCGCCCCCGCCACCGCCTCGACCACCAGCGGCTGGCCCAGCCCCTTGGCCATCTCGGCACCAACGATGCGCGCGATCGTGTCGGCGTTGCCGCCGGGCGCGAAGCCCTGCACGACACGGATCGGCCGCTCGGGCCAGCCGGCCGCGCGTGCCCAGGGCGCCGCGAGCGCCGCGCTGCCGGCCAGGGACTGGAGGATGAACTGTCGGCGTTGCATGGTGTCTCCTGCGTGTTGCTCGTTGTCCAAGGTACCGGGCCCGGTGTGGGCCGGCTTCAATGCTCAGGGGGCCCGATGGCGGCCGCGATCTGATCCAGGTGTCGCAGCGCGCCAGAGGCGTCCGCAGCGGTGGCGTAGACCTGCTGGTCCGGCCGCACCAGCGCGCAGCGCGCGCCCAGGCTGCGCAGCCAGTCGGCCAGCAGCGTGTGTTCCTCGGCCACCCGCAGGCCGGGCCCGGTGGGCGTGGGGCCGACGTCGGCGTCCACCAGCCGCAGCAGCCGGCCCTGCAGCGGCGCCAGCGCCGCCTCCAGCGCGCCCGCCTCGGCAGCGGTGAGTGAACGGTCGTCGGCCAGCACGCGCAGGCCATCGCCGCCCACCTCGTCGAGCCAGCCCCAGCCGCCATCGGGCGAGGTGCGCACGCGCGGCTGCGGGAACAGGCTGCCCGCGCCCGGGCTGTCGGTGGCGATCAGGCCGCCCACCAGATCGGGCAGCATCGACTGGCGCACGGTGGTGGGCACCGCGCCGCCGTGTTCGGCCAGCAGCCGGGCATCGCGCTCGGCCGCCTTCACCGGGTCACGCTCGCAGATCACGCGGCCCAGCGCCATCGCCGCGCGGGTGGTGGCGACCACATGCGGGCGGCGCTCGGTCTCGTAGCTGTCGAGCAGCGTGTCCGGCGCACCGTGGTGCAGCACGCGCGCCAGCTTCCAGGCCAGGTTGGCGGCGTCGCGCAGGCCCTGCACCATGCCCTGGGCCATGAAGGGTGGCGTCATGTGCGCCGCGTCGCCCGCCAGCAGGATGCGACCGGCGCGCCAACGCTGCGCGACCAGGCCGTGGAAGCGGTAGGCCGCGGCGCGCCACAGCGTGGCCTCGCCCGGGCGGATCCAGCGGGCCAGCAGCGGCCACAGCGTCTCCTCGGGCCACTGCTCGTGCAGCGGCTCGCCGGGCAGCAGCATCAGTTCCCAGCGGCGGTGGGTGCCCGGGCCGACGACAAAGGTGCTGGGTCGCTCGGGCTCGCAGTACTGCACCTGGGTTTGCGGCAGCTCGGCCAGCTTGTCCGGCCGCACATGGGCATCGACCACCAGCCAGGGCTCGTCGAACTGCAGGTCTTCCAGCGTGATGCCCAGCCGCTTGCGCACCGGGCTGGCGCCACCGTCACAGGCCACTGCATAGGCCGCGGTCCAGGTGCTGGTGTGGCCGGTGGCATCGCGCATCGTGGCCGTGACACCGCCGCCCTCGTCGTCCAGCGTGAGCACCTCGTGCGCCAGGCCGATGTGCACGTTCGCCTGGGCGGCCAGATGCTCGCGTAGCACCCGCTCCACCGCCGGCTGGTCGAAGACCCAGTTCGGCGCCCAGCCCAGCTTGTGCGGGGGCGGCGCCATGTCCAGCCGCTTGATCAGTCGCCCGCTGACGCCGCGGTACTCGCTGGGCCGGTAGGGGGCGATGTGCGGCGCCAGCGTCTCGGCCAGGCCCAGCGACTGCCACAGGCGCAGCGCCTCGTGGTCCAGCCCGATCGCGCGCGGCAGCGGGTACAGGTCGGGCAGGCGGTCGAACACCGCCACGCGCAGGCCGCGCCGGGCCAGCAGCCCGGCCAGCGTGGCGCCAGTGGGCCCCAGGCCGATGACCAGCACATCGGCGTGCCGCGATGCAGCGAAGGACTTCACCTCACAGCTGCCGCTGACGGGCCTCGAAGCGCGCGGCCCACTCGGCCTGCGGCATGAAAGTGGGATCGGCCTTGGCGATGCGCTCGGTCTCGGCCCAGATCTCTTCGTCCGGACGGTCCAGGTCCAGCGGGTCGCCGTGCGGCTGCGTCACGTACCAGGGCGTGTCGAGGTAGACCTCGAGCGTGTTGCCCTCGGGGTCCAGGCAGTAGATCGACAGCGCGTTGGCATGGTTCAGGCCGCGCATCGCGGTCGCGCCCTTGTCCAGCGCGCGCCGGCGGGCCTCGCGCAGGGCGTCGATGGTGTCGACCTTGAACGAGACCTGCATGATCGTGCTGGGTGAGCCGGCGGGCCGGTTCTGGGACAGCGCCACCTGGTGGTGCTGGTCCGAGCGCGCGCTCATGAAGGCCAGCGGATAGGGAAAGGTGAAGCCCACGCCGCGGTCGGTGAGCTGCAGGTCGAACACCGAGGTGTAGAAGTCGATCATCCGCTCGATGTCGAAGCAGGCGATGCCCATGTGGGCGAGGCGGGGTGCGTAGGACGAGGGCATCGGGGCCTCCGGGGAACGGGGTCAGGGAACGAGGACGAGCTTGCCGAGCACGTCGCCACGGTCGAGCAGTGCATGGGCCTGGCGCACCTCGGCCATCGGCAGCGCCAGGGTCGGCGGAGCCTTCACCCGCCCGGCGGCCATCAGCGCGATCGCCTCTTCCAGCAGGGCGCGGCGCTGTACGGGCAGCTCGTCGTAGGTGTGCATCGAGAAGGTGCGCAGTGCCAGGCTGCGGCCCAGCAGCGCGCGCATCTCCTTCAGCGTCTCGCGCTCAGGAAAGCCCAGCACCAGGTTGTAGGACACCAGCATGCCCATCGGCGCCAGCGCGTGCAGGCCGGCGGTGAGCCACTCGCCGCCCAGGTGGTCGAAGGCCATGTCGACGCCGCGGCCGTCGGTCAGCGCGCGCACATCGTCGGCCAGCACCGACGGGTCGGCGGCGACGATGGCCTCGGCCCCGTTGTCCAGCGCGAAGCGGCGCTTGGCCTCGCCGCGCGCGGTGCCGAAGACGCGGGCGCCCTTGGCGCGCGCCACCTGGGTCAGCGCCGAGCCCACGCCGCCGGCGGCGCCGGGGATCAGCACGCTGCGCACCGGCGCGCCGCCGGCGCACTGCAGCAAGGCGAGCGCAAGTTGCACATTGGGCAGGCTGGCCGCGTCGGCGGGCGCGATGCTGTCGGGCAGCAGGAAGGGTGCGCTGGCCGGCACGCAGACCGCCTCGGCATAGCAGCCGCCGCGCTGCGGCAGTTCGCGCGCGCTGACCAGCACGCGCCGGCCCAGCAGATCGGGCGGCGCACCGTCGCCCAGCGCGTCCACCACGCCCACCAGTTCCGCACCGGGCACCGCTGGCAGCGGCGGCATCCACTTGTAGGTGCCCTGGCGGATCAGCACGTCGGGCCGCCCGACGCCGATGACCTCGGCGCGCACGCGCACCTCGCCGGGCGCCGGCACGGGCGTGGGCAGCTCCTCGACCACCAGCGCCTCGGGGCCGCCGGGGGTGTGCACACGGATGGCGCGCATCGTGCCTGCGTCAGCGCTGGCCATCGTGCACCGAGACCTGCTCCTTGGTCAGGCCGCCCAGGCGCGCATGCACGCGCCCGCCGGTGCCCATGACCAGGGCAAAGAGGATCTCGTCGGGCCGCGGTGCGTCCTGGATGCCGATCTCCATGGTGTTGAAGTGGCTGCGCACGTAGCAGGCGTGGATGTAGTGCAGCGGCACCATCAGCCGGTAGCCGGTGGCCGCCACGGCCTTGGCCGCCGGCACGATCGCCTTGGGCTGGCCCAGCACCTCGCGCATGGCCCAGCCGCCGGCCTCGTGCCAGACGGCCGCATGCTCAAGTTCGCCGTTGACGCCGACGATGGCGGCCTTGCTGTAGACCTCGACCTGGTCGCGCCCCAGGGTCTCGACCAGCTCGGTGGCGAGCTGCGTGCCCAGCGAGCGCAGCTCGGCCATGAAGGGCAGCAGGTTCTCCTCAAAGCGGCCTGCATAGGGGTTGCGGATCACCGCGCAGGCGGCGGCCAGCTTCAGCGGCACCGCCGCCGGTGGCCCGCCCTCGTGGTGGATGGTCTCGATGGTCAGGCTGCGCTTGCGGATCTGGATCAGCGACATGGTGGGGTCCTGTGTGCGGGCCGTTCAGGCCTGGTCGACGATCGGGTTGCGCAGGGTGCCGATGGCCTCGATCTCGACCTCGCACACATCGCCGTGCTTCATGAAGCGCTGCGGCTTGCGCGACCAGCCCACGCCCGCCGGCGTGCCGGTGATCAGCACGTCGCCCGGCACCAGCGTGAAGATGGTGGAGGCGTAGGCGATCAGCCGCGGGATCGGGAAGATCATGTGGCCGGTGTGGCTGGACTGGATCGTCTCGCCATTGAGCCGCGTCTCCAGCTTGAGCTGCCGGCCCGGCGCGATCTCGTCGGCGGTGACCATCCAGGGCCCGAAGCCGCCGGTGGACTCGAAGTTCTTGCCGGAGGCGATCTGCTTGGCGTGGAACTGCCACTCGCGCACGCTGCCGTCGTTGTAGACGCTGTAGCCGGCCACATGGTCCCAGGCCTGGGCCTCGGGGATGTCGCGCCCGCCGCGGCCGATGATGACCGCCAGCTCGCCCTCCCAGTCCAGGCTCTCGGACACCCGGGGCCGCACGATGGGCGCCTCGTGCGCGGTTTGCGAGCGCCAGACGCGCAGGAAGATCGGCGGGAAGTCGGACAGCTCGCGCTGCATGCCGGCGGCCAGCACCTCCTGGTGGTGGTCCATGTAGTTGCGCACCGCGCAGACGATCTTCTCCGGCCGCGGGATCACCGGCAGGTAGTGCAGCCCGGCCAGCGGCCGCTCGGCCTGCAGGCCGGCCACCAGCGTGTCGCGGGTGGCCCAGGCCGGGCTGCCGACGAACTCGGCCAGCGTCGCGCAGCCACTGCGCTGGCGCAGCGAGGCCACGCCGTCGCCCAGCACCACGCCCCAGTCTTCCTTGTCTCCGTCCAGGTAGGACAACAGCTTCATCTTGGCTCCTGCCGGTCAAGCGACCGTGTTGTCCACAACTCTATTTTTTATGCATAAACTCATCCATGAGCACAAACCCGCGGTTTGGGCGCATCGGCTTGGACGACAATCCGCGCATGAGCGAGGATCCCAGCGACGGCTCTGCCTCCCTGGCGGAGCGTGCCTACCGCGACCTGCGCCGCGCGATCGTGCGCGGCGAGTTCGAGGCCGGTGCGCGCCTGCGCGTCGAGGACCTGACGCGCCGCTTCGCGGTCAGCAGCAGCCCGATCCGCGAGGCGCTGAACCGTCTGTCCGGGCAGGGGCTGGTGCGCGTTCTGGAGAACCGGGGCTTTCGCGTCGCGCCGCTCACGGCCGAGGGCGTCAGCGACCTGGCCCGGGTGCGCCAGCTGGTGGAGTGCGAGGCACTGCGCGACTCGATCGCCCATGGCACCGACGAGTGGGAGGCGCAGGTGGTCGCCGCGGCGCATGCGCTGGCGCTGACCGAGCGGCGCATGGGCCACGAGGCGCGGCCCCTGGATGACGACTGGTCGGCCCGCCACCGCGCCTTCCACATGAGCCTGTACGCCGCCTGCACCTCGCCCATGCTGCTGGACCTGGCCGACGTGCTGTTCGACAACGCCGAGCGCTACCGGCGCTGGGCCGCCCGCCACCGCACCCAGCCGCGGCGCAAGCACGACGAGCACCAGCTGCTGCTGGGCGCCGTGGTCGCACGCGATGCCGCCAAGGCCGTGGCCCTGCTGCAGACCCACATCTCGCACACCGAACGACTGGTCGCCGCGGCCCTGCACGGCATCGGCACGACCGATCGGCAGTGAGGCGCCGGGGGCGCCCGCGCCGCAGCGTCGTGGCGCTCAGCCGGTCCTGAAACTGCCCCTCAGGCCAGGCTGCCCATCGCCGCCAGCGGCGCGGCGCGCTCGGCCGCAGGGCCCATGCCGCAGGCCTGTGCGAGCTGCATCTCAAAGCGACCGACCACGTCGTCCCAACCCAGGGCGGAGGCGGTCTGCCGCGCCGCATGCGCGATGCGGTGGCGCAGCCCGGGGTCGCCGGCCAGGACGGTCAGCGCCGCCGTGAACCCGGCGGCATCGCCAACGGCCGCCAGGCAGCCGTTGTCGCCATGGCGCACCAGCTGCGCGGCCGCCGCGTGGTCGAAGGCGACCAGCGGCAGGCCGCTGGCCAGCGCCTCGATCGTCACATTGCCAAAGGTCTCGGTGACGCTGGGGAACGCGAACACATCCATCGACGCGTAGTGCGCCGCCAGGTCCAGGCCCCGGCGCACGCCGGCGAACAGTGCGTCCGGGCAGGCGGCCTGCAGGGCCGGCCGCAGCGGCCCGTCGCCGACGAGCAGCAGGCGAGCGCGGGGCTGCACGCGCTGCACCGCGCGCCAGGCGTCGACCAGCACGCCCAGGTTCTTCTCGGCGGCCAGGCGACCCACGCAACCGATGACGAGGTCCTCGTCGCTGACGCCCCACTCCTGGCGCAGCGCGGCGCTGCGACGCGCCGGCGAGAACTGCCGCGTGTCGACGCCGCGAGGCACGACGCGCAGGCGCTCGAAGCCGGCGCCGGTCAGCTCGCGTTGCAGCAACTCGGTGGGCACCAGCGTGCAGGCGCACTGGTTGTGGAACTTGCGCAGGTAGCCCATGATCGGCCGGCTCAGCCAGCCGATGCCGTAGTGGCGGCTGTAGGCGCGGAAGTCGGTCCGGAAATCCGAGGTCACCGGCAGCTTCAGGTACTGCGCCGCCTGCAGCGCCGACCAGCCCAGCGGCCCTTCGGTGGCCACATGCACCACGTCGGGCCGGCGCAGCTTCCAGAGCTTGACCAGCGCGCGTTTGCTGGGCACGCCCATGCGCAGGTTCGGGTAGCGCGGGATCGGCAGGCCGTGCATCAGCACCTCGTGGAAGCGGGGCTCGGTGCCGGCGGCGTCGATGCGGTCCTGGCGCGGACGCACCAGCTGCAGGTCGTGGCCGCGGCGGTGCAGGCCCTCGACGAACTGCGCCGTCGTCGTGGCCACGCCGTTGACCTCGGGGGGATAGGTCTCGGTGACGAAGGCGATGCGCAGCTGACGCCATGCCGAGGGGATCTCGTCGACCTGCAGGGGGGCGTCCTCGCTCATGTCCATGGCGCGATGCTGAGTGCGCCGTGCAACAGCACGATGACAAGTCACCACGATTTCACGAAGCATCCGCACCATCGGCCGCTGTGCGTCACTACCCGTTGAGGAGATCGCGTGTCCACCTTTCTTCAGACCCTGAGAACCCAGCGCTGGGACGACCATCGCTACTACCACCAGAGCCGCATCAACCAGACGCTGCACTTCATCAGCGCGCTGAGCTTCCTGGTGGCCTATGCGCTGCTGTTCATCGACCCGGCGCTGGCCGCGATCGTCGGCTGGTGCTTCTCGATGACGACGCGCCAAGCCGGCCACTTCTTCTTCGAGCCGCGCGGCTATGACGAGGTCAACGATTGCACCGACGCCTACAAGGAAGCGGTCAAGGTGGGCTACAACCTGCAGCGCAAGATCGTGCTGCTGTCGGTGTGGGTGGGCCTGCCGGTTCTGCTGTGGCTGCAACCCGCGCTGTTCGGACTGATCCAGCCAGCCACCGACCTGGGCGGCTGGGTGCATGACCTTGGCATGGCCTGGCTGGCGCTGGGCGTGGCCGGGCTGCTGTTCCGCGTGGTCCAGCTGTGGCTGCGTGACGGCGCGATCCCTGCGCTGGCCTGGATGACCAAGATCCTGACCGACCCGGTGCACGACCTGATCCTCTACCACCGCGCGCCGCTGGCGCTGTGGCGTGGCGAGCGGCTGGACCCGATGCACCATGTGCAGCCGGGTTCGCGCCATTGAATCGCTCAGCCGCTCAACGCCAGGCGCGCAGCATCTCGCCAAGGAGGCTGCGCCGGATCGACCGGTTGCTGATCGACGCGTCGTGCCACCACCAGCCATCGGCCTGCATGGCCCGCGCGGCGCTGATGAACTTGCCGAGCACGGCCTCGAACGCATCGTCGCTGTAGTTCAGGCTCCAGACGAGGCGGCCCGTGCCCACCCAGCTCAGCAGCAGACCATGCGCGCGCAGATAGAACTGCAGCATCCAGTTGTAGCGCGAGGGCTGGGTGTAGAGCACCGTCCAGATGCTCGACAGCCCCGCCACCCGCACCGGCAGACCGGCCTCGGCCAGCGCTGTGTTGAAGCGCTGCAGGCGCTGCGACCAACAGTGGTCCAGATCGGCGTAGAGGCGCTGCACCTCGGGGCTGTCCAGCCGCCGCAGGAAGGCGTTCATCGCCGCCATCACCATCGGGTGGGCGTTGAAGGTGCCGCGCGCGAAGCAGATGTCGGCCGGGTGGCGTTCGCGGAAGCGCTGCATCAGCGTCTGCCGCCCGCAGACCACGCCCACCGGCAGGCCGCCGCCCAGGGTCTTGCCGTAGGTGACCAGGTCGGCCTGCACCCCGAAGTACTGCTGGGCGCCACCGGGCGCCAGGCGAAAGCCGACGAAGATCTCGTCGAGGATCAGCACGATGCCGCGCTCGCTGCAGACCGCGCGCAGGCGCTGCAGCCAGGCGGCGTAGGCGGCGCGGTCGACCCCGGCGCTGCGGCTGCTGTCCACCAGCGACGAGTCGCCCGGCGCCGGCCGGTTGGGGTGCAGGGCCTGCAGCGGATTGACCAGCACGCAGGCAATGTCGTGGCGGGTGCGCAGCACCTGCAGGGCGCGCTCGTCCATGTCGGCCAGCGTGTAGGTCTCGCGCACCGGCGTCGGGTTGCCGGGGCCGGGTTGCACATCCTCCCACCAGCCGTGGTACGCGCCGGCGAAGCGCACCAGGTGACTTCGCCCGGTGTGGTAGCGCGCCAGGCGCACGGCCTGCATCACCGCCTCGGTGCCGCTCATGTGAAAAGACACCGCGTCCAGGCCCGAGATCGCCTTCAGGCGCTCGATGTTGTCGGCCACGCAGGGCAGGTAGTGGCCCAGGACAGGGCCGACCGCCTGGGCCTCGGCCAGGCCCTCGGCCAGGGTCTGCTTGTAGAAGTCGACCCCGAAGACGTTGACGCCGTAGCTGCCGGTCAGGTCGTGGAAGACCTGGCCATCGATGTCCTCGACGGTCACGCCCTGGGCGCGTGCGATGAAGCTGCTGGTGCGCAGGTGCTGCCGGATCACTGGCGAGAACTGGAAGGGCACACGGTAGCTGCCGGTGAAGCGCAGGTCGGGCAGGCCCTCGCGCGCCTGGGCGGTGAGCGCTGCCCCCCGCGGCCAGGCTTGGTCAAAGTCGTGCGACAGGCGCAGCAACGCGGCGCGGCGGCGGGCTTCCACCTCAGGCGGCGCACCGTCGACCTTGAAGAAGTGGGCCTCGTCATAGGCATACCCCGGCAGCCAGCGGGCCAGGCGCTGGGCGATGCGCGCATGGCCGGCCAGCGAGCGGTGCTTGGCGCGCGAGAGCTGCAGCCGGCGCCGCGCCTTGGGCAGACCCCAGGCCAGCAGACCCAGGCCCAGCAGGGACCACGTGATGGTTGTTTCTTCCATGGTGAGCAGTGATGCCAACGACACCCTCGGATATACCCGCCGCGCTTGACACCGCTGTGAAGCACAGCGCCTTCCGCCGCCTGTGGCAGCAGGAAGACCTGAACTTCCTGCTGACCAACCGCATTCCGCGCATCGCGTTGACGCGGGCGATGGGCCGCTTCAGCCGGATCCGCAGCCCCTGGCTGACCCGGGTCAGCATCGCGCTGTGGCGGCTGTTCACCGATCTGGACCTGTCCGATGCGCGGCAGCAGCGCTTCGACAGCCTGCAGGCCTGTTTCACCCGCGAGCTGCGCCCCGGCGCCCGTCCGGTGGACCCCGACCCGCAGGTGCTGGCCAGTCCCTGCGACGCGATCGTCGGCGCCTGTGGCGTGGCCCGGGCCGATCAGGTGTACCAGGCCAAGGGCTTCCCCTATTCGATGCGCGAACTCTTCGGCCCCACCCAGGACAGCGCGGTGTTCGAGGGCGGCACCTGGGTCACGCTGCGGCTGACCTCGGCGATGTACCACCGCTTCCATGCACCGCACGACCTGACGGTCGAGCATGTGACCTACCTGAGCGGCGACACCTGGAACGTCAATCCGATCGCGCTGGCCCGGGTGGAGCGCCTGTTCTGCCGCAACGAGCGGGCAGTCATCCGCGGCCGCCTGACCCAGGGCGGCCACCCGATCGCCCTGGTGCCCGTGGCCGCGGTGCTGGTGGCCAGCATCCGGCTGCACTTCCTGGACGTGCTGCTGCACCTGCGCTGGCCCGGCCCGAACGAGATGCCCTGCCAGGCGCCGCTCACCAAGGGCCAGGAGATGGGCTGGTTCGAGCATGGCTCGACGATCCTGGTCTTCGTGCCCCCCGGCTTCGCGCTGGCCAGGGGCATCGCGCCGGGGCGGCGGCTGCGGGCCGGCGAGCCGCTGATGCGCCTGCCGACAGGCGCTTAGCGGCGCAGCACCGGCGCCGTCGCCGGCTCGCCAGCCACCACCGACGGGGCGGACGGGCGTGCCAGCGTGCTGATCGGCGGCAGCGCGGCGGTGCTGCGGTCGATGATCTCGAGCCGACCGTCGGCGTGCTCGACCAGCGCGGTCAGGCTCTCGACCCAGTCGCCGTCGTTGCAGTACAGCACGCCGTCGACCTGGCGCATCTCGGCATGGTGGATGTGGCCGCAGACCACGCCGTCGGCGCCGCGCCGCTTCGCTTCATGCGCCACCGCGACCTCGAAGTCGTTGACGTAGCTCACCGCCCGCTTCACCTTGAGCTTCAGGTAGCGGCTCAGGCTCCAGTACGGCAGGCCGACGCGGGCGCGGACACGGTTGAACCAGCGGTTCACCTTCAGCGTCATCTCGTAGGCCATGTCGCCCACATAGGCCAGCCACTTGGCGCACTGGATCACGCCGTCGAACAGGTCGCCATGGGTGATCCACAGCGTGCGGCCGTCGGCGGTCTGGTGCAGGCAGTCGTCGACCACCTCGACCCCGCCGAAGTTGTGCTCCACATAGCGGCGTGCGAACTCGTCGTGGTTGCCGGGCACGAACACCACCCGCGTGCCCTTGCGCGCCTTGCGCAGGATCTTCTGCACCACGTCGTTGTGGGCCTGCGGCCAGTACCAGCTGCGGCGCAACTGCCAGCCGTCGATGATGTCGCCGACCAGGTACAGCGTCTCGCAGTCGACATCGCGCAGGAAGTCCAGCAGCGCCTGGGCCTGGCAGCCCGGTGTGCCCAGGTGGACATCGGAAATCCAGACGGTGCGCACCCGCAGGCACGCGGGCGCAGCATCAGCAACAGCGTGGGCAGACATGACCCTGCATGCTGGACCCGCGTGATGACGCCGCCGTGAAGGCCGCGCGTCGGCGCCGCGTCAGCGCCGTCAGGGCACCAGCTTCAGCGCGCCCATCTCGCGCCGCAGCAGCTCGGCCTCGTTGCCCAGCCGAACGGCGGCCAGGCCCAGGAAAGGCTCGTCGCGGGCGCGCATCGCCTCGGGGGTGGCGTGCTGGTAGGCGTCCACCGCCTGCAGGCCCAGGGTCTGCAGCTGGCGGTTCGCGGTTTCGGCCGCGGCGAGCGACTGGGTGCTTCGCTGCAGCAGGGCGCTCAGCGTCTGCGTCAGGCGGCGCTGCTCGGCCAGCTCGGCCTGCAGGCGCTCGGTCTCGGCCTGCTGGCGCTGCAGGCGTTGGGCGGTCTCGTCGCGCTCAGCACGGGTGCGGTCGTGGTCGGCGCTCAGGCGGTCGCGCTCGGCCTGGGCCTGCGCCAGGGCCTGGCGGGCGGCGGCAAGCTGGCTGGCCGCGGTGCGCTGTGCGGTGCGGCGCTGGTCCAGCTCGGTCTGCCGGGTCTGGTCGGCACGCGCCAGCGCATCGCGCTCGCTGCGCAGTTGCGCGGCTTCCTGCTGCGCGGCTTGCGCGGCGGCCTGGGCCCGGCGGGCAGCCTCGCGCAGCGCGGCGCTGCGCTTGTCGTCCTGGGCCAGCGCGCCCAGGCAGGTGGTGGCCAGCGCCACGATGAGCAGGCGCCGCGCGGCGGCCAGGGAGCGGTTCGGTGTCATGGTCAGAAGCGGACGTTGGTCTCGATCTGGAGGGTGTCGATGCGCAGCGTGGCGCTGCTCATGTTGCCGCTGACCTGGCCGCTGCTGTCGGTGTAGCGGACCTTGTCGTCCAGGTTGCGCGTGCTGATGAAGCGCAGGCCCAGCGTGGTCTGGTGGTCGAAGGCGTATTCGCCGCCGAGGCTGAAGCCCCTGTAGTTGGTGCCGCCGCCGTGCCAGGCGGTGTCGGTGAAGGCGTCGATCCAGGCGTCGCGCTCGAAGTGTCGCCAGGCCAGGTGGGCCTGCCAGTCGCCGGGTTCGCGCAGGCGCGGCATGCCCAGACCCAGGCGCACCTGGTAGCCCAGGGTCTTGGCCTTCAGCGACGACAGGTCCTCGCCGGCGCGGCGCGAGATGTCGGCGGTGTCGAAGCCGGTGTTCTTCACCACATCCAGATCCAGGCTCAGCTCGTAGGGGCGGAAGTGCCTGGCCACCACGCCCAGGCGCAGGTCCACCGGCCGGAAGCGCGAAGCCAGGCCCCAGGTGGCACTGCTGGCGCAGCCGGGCGTGCTGGGCGTGGTGATGCAGGTCGGGTGGTTCAGGTTGATCAGCGTGTTGCCCTTCTGCCGCACCGCCGCCGGGTACTGGCTCTGCAGATAGGGCGTGGTGCCGGCGCGCTGGTTGACGGGGGGCAGCGACGAGGCGACCGTGCCCTCGACGTTCTGGAAGTCGTACAGCCCGATCGAGCCGCGCAGCTGCCACTGGCCATTGGGTGCCCAGTCCAGGCCGATCTGGCCGCCATAGAGCCATTTGTCGTTGCGGTTGTTGGCGAACTCCTCCAGCGGGAAGGCGCCGGCCACCGCGAAGCCGTACAGGCCGCTGGCGAGGTCGATCTCGCCCTTGCCGGCCACGCCGTCCAGCCCCAGGTCCGCCGGCCAGATCAGGTCGCTGTGGTCAAAGGGCACGCCCATGCGCCCGGCCTGCAGCGACCAGCCCTGGCGCGGTTCCCACTTGATCCAGCCGCGGTCGATGCCGACGCTCCAGCGGTTGCCGTAATTGCCCAGGGTGACGCTCTCGGAGCTGGGGCTGCCGGTGGTCGAGCCGGTGGCCACGCGCACCTGGGCCGTGACCGAGTCGCTGGCCTTGACGGTGGCGCCCAGGCGCGCGCGCGCGGTCAGGCGGCCGCGGTTGTACTGGGTGTTGGTCAGGTCCGGCGCCCAGGCCGGCGAGTCCTGCAGCAGGCTTTGCACGGTGAAGGACTCGGCACCGATGTTGGCGCTGTCGAACAGCTCGGCCTGGCCGCGCACCCGCAGATCGCCGTCGATGGCCACGTTCTTCAGCCAGCCGGGCAGACGCCGGCCGTCGGTCCAGCCTTCGTCGCGTGCGGTGCCGAGGATCTCGTTCTTGATCTCCTCCTTCATCTGCGCCCGGGCGGTCTCCGGCAGGTAGGGCACGCGCACCACCTTGGGCGCCTGGGCGGGCGGCGCCCCCCAGGCCGGTGCCGCGGCGGTGGCGGCCGGCCGGGCCTTGCTGAGCAGCTCGTCGGCCTTGGCGCGGCTGAGCAGGCCTTGCTCGACCAGCAGGTCGATCAGGGCCAGGGTGGTCGAACGCAGCTCCTGCAGCGCGGCGCGCTCGGCGGCCGGATCGGCGGGGGTCTGGGCCGGCGCCGCGGCAGCGGCCAGGGCCAAGGCCAGGGCGCTGACCAGGGGCAGGCGGCGGAACGTGGGCGGGGTCATCTCGGGCATCTCCGGAAAGCGGTGTCGATGGGGGAATTCAGGCGCCGGCGCGCACGGTCAGGCGAAAGCGCAGCGGCTGAGTGATGCCGGCGGGCGCGGGCAGCTGCAGGCGCTCGGCGCTGCGCTCCAGTGCCAGGCGCAGGGCCGCCTCACCGGCGGCATCGAGCCGGCCTTCGGCGCCGTCAACGCTCCAGCGGCTGATGCGGCCGTCGTCGCCGATCCACAGGGCAAAGGCCGCGCTCAGCTCGCCCGCGTCGGCCTGCAGCTGGCGCTCCAGCTCGTCGCGCAGTGCCTGGCGCACGCTGCCGGCGTAGAGCCGCTCCTGGGCACGGTCCAGGCCGCGGCCACCGCTGCCCGAGGCGGCGTTGCCGATCGTCGGCGCGCCGCCCTTGTAGTCCTGGCTGACGCTGCCCGCGGCGAACGCGCTGGGGCCGTTGCCGGCGGCGCCTTCCATCTTCAGCGGCTCGGTGGCCGAGGGCGGTGGTGGCTTGACCAGGTTGTCGGGCACCGGGGCCTGGGGCCGGTCGGGCTTGGGCGGCTCTTCCTTGCGCTCCTTGGGGGGCGGCGGCGGCGGCGGGGGCGTATCGGGCAGGATGGCGATGCGGGCCACCTGCCGCGCGGACCGCTGCGGTTCGCTGATCAGCCGGCGCACGCCCAGCACGGCCAGCACCAGCAGCAGCAGTGCCAGCAGCGCGGCGCCGACGCGCCACAGGCCGGAGCGCGCCGGGGACGGGGTGGGGATCATGGCGGTCATCGCGCGGCTCAGGTGCCAATGCGGGCAGTGACCAGGCCCATGTCGATCGCCAGGCGGTTGCACAGGTCGATCACCTGCACCACCTGTTCGTAGGCAGCCGTCGCGTCACCCTTGATCGCCACGCTCATCTTCGGGTCGCGCGACCGGGCCTGCACCAGCTGGCGCTCGACCTCGGGCAGCGACAGCGCGGCGCCATTGACCAGCAACTGGCCGTTGGCAGCGACCTGCACGATCACCAGCTCATGCTTCTCGGTGGCCGGCTTGTTCGACGGCTTGGGCAGGGTGATCGTCAGGCCCTGCACCGAGGCGGTGGTCATCAGGATGAAGACCACCAGCAGCACATAGGCCAGGTCCAGCATCGGCGTGACGTTGATGGTGTCGTAAGGCTTGGTCTCGGTACTGACCTGGGCGGCCATGGCGGGCTCCGTGGGCTGTCGTTGTCAGGGTTCGGCCGGCTGCCGCTGGGTGACCAGTCCGAGCTCGGTGATGTCGAGCTTCTTGGCCACCTCCAGCACCTCGGTCACCTTGCGGTACTGGGTGCGGGCGTCGGCCTTGAGCACCACCGGCAGCGCCGGGTTGCCGGACTTCAGCGCCGCCAGGCGCTGCGACAGCTCATCCAGGCTGACCGGGTAGGCGTCCAGGAACAGCGCACCGTCCTGGGTGATGGTGATCGCGCGGGTCTGCGGCTTGGCCAGCGAGCTGGCGGCCTGGGTGCGCGGCGCGTTGACCTTGACGCCCTGCACCGACGCGGTGGTCAGGATGATGAAGGTGACCAGCAGCACATACGCCAGGTCCAGCATCGGCGTGATGTTGATGTCGTCGTAGGGCGCGTTGTCGGCGCGGACGTCGGCGGCCATGGCGCGCTGCTCCGTCCGGGCCTCAGGGCGCGCCGTGCGCCTCGGCGGCGCGGGTGACGAACTCGTCGACGAAGATCTGCATGTCGGCCGACAGGTTCTTCACCTGGGCCGCCAGCCAGTTGTAGCCGAACAGCGCGGGGATCGCGACGCCCAGGCCGGCCACCGTGGCCAGCAGCGCGGCGGCGATGCCGGGGGCGATGGCGTTGACATTGACGTCGCCGGCCGCGGCGATCGCGGCGAAGGTGATCATCACGCCCACCACCGTGCCCAGCAGCCCGAGGAAAGGCCCGCCGGAGATGGCGATCGTCAGCAGCACCATGCGGGCGTTGAGCGCGTGGTTCTCGCGCACCAGCGTGGCATCCAGCGTGGCCTTGATGGCGTCCAGGTTGGCGCCGCTGAGCTGGCCCACGCCGGCGGCGCGGCGCTTATCAACCTCGCGCGTGCCCACCTCGTAGAGGCGCCACAGCGAGGACGCACCCCAGGCGGTGTCGGCCGCCACGGTCTCCTGCGCGCCGGCCTGGCGGAAGCGCTCGATGAAGCGGTCGTTGGCGGCCGCGGTGCGCCGCACCTGCAAGGTCTTGCTGACCATCACCCAGGCGGCGATGACGAACATGATGGCCAGGATGATGATCACCACCCAGGCGTCGGTGGTCAGGTTCTTGAACAGGATGCCGAAGTAGCTGTGGCTCTCGCCCTCGCCCGCGGCGCCGTCGGGCGTTTCCTTGAGGACCTTGACCAGGCCGCTGTCCGGGCCCTGCGAGGCGGCCACCAACCGCACCCAGCCCTCGTCGCGCGCGGCACCCAGCAGCTGCAGCTCGTCGATCTGGCCCTGCAGGCCGCGGCCCAGCACCAGGTCGGGCGTGGACTCGGGCAGCAGCACATCGGCCCGGGCGCCCGGCTTGCCGTTGACGAACAGCGTGGCCTGGCCGCCGCCCACGCTCAGGGCGACATGGGTCCAGGCGCTGGCCGGCAGCGCTGCGGTGCTGAGGACCTTGCCGTCCAGGCGGGCCTCGACCTCGTCGACCGCACGCACCAGGCTCAGCGGGCCCAGGGCCAGCAGCGTGGCCGGGCCGGCACCGGGGTCGGGGCGCACCCACATCGAGACGGTCACGCCGCCGCCCGCGCTCAGCCTGAGCCGGCCGGCCAGCGGCAGCGTCAGGCCCCGGGCATCGGTGCGCAGCGCACCGGCGAGCAGGCCGTTGGGCTCGCGCCCGACGGGGTCGGTGCTGGCCTGCTGATGCGCGGCATCGCGCGCCGGGCCCTCGGTCTCGCTGAAGTGCAGCACCGCGGCGTAGGCGTCGGTGAACACCTCGGCGGACGGCTCGGCCGTGGCCTTGGCGTTGCCGGCATAGACGTGCAGCACGTTCTTGTCGCTGCCCTGGGCCACCATGGGCACGCGCACCCACAGCAGCGCCAATTCGTTGACCGCGTCGAAACGCTCGATCGCGAAGGGCAGCGGCGTCTTGTCGTCGGCGCCGATCACGCGCAGGTCGGCACCGTCGGGCGCCGCGCTGGCGAAGTCGAAGTTGCCGCTGTGCAGGCGCAGCGGCAGCACGGCGTCGCTGACCGCGGTCGGCAGCGGCTGGCCCTTGTCGGTGGTGTCGATGACGACCCGGGCGCGCTGGCTCCAGGCCTCGTTCCACCAGGCATGGGCGGTGGGGGACAGCAGCGCAGCGCACAGGCCCAGGGCAAGCAGCAGGCGTCGTTTCATGGTGGCGGACATGGCAGGTTCGTGAAGGGGTTCAGCCGCGGCCGAAGCCGAGGAAGTCGAGCAGCATCTGACGACGCCGCGCGCGGCGCTTGCGCCGCTCGTCGTCGTCCTCGCCGCTGGTGGCGCGTGCGGCATCGGTGGCGTTGGCGGCGGTGCTGGCCGGCAGGCTGACCGGCGCCGTCGAGAGCGACACGCCAGCGGCCTGGCCGCCGACCTGGATGTTGTCGGCGCCGCGCACCGTGGTGGCACCCAGGAAAACGTTGCCGCTGGCCTTGATGCCGGCCTCGCCGGCATCGATGGCGCCGCTGGGCGCGTACAGGTCCAGCGTGCTGCCGGTGCCACCAACGGCGATGCCGCTGCCGGCGTAGGAGCCCGAGGTGTCCAGGTAGAGCCGGCCGGTGGCGGCGTCCAGGCGCACCACCGGCGGCGGCACCGCCGACACCGTCTTGGCGCCCCGACCGGCGTCAATGTCGCCGCGCGTGGACCAGATCAGCAGGTCGCCGGAGTCGAGCGTGAAGACGCGCGACTGGTTGACCAGGAAGTCGTCGCGGCTGATCGCGGCGATGCCGCCGCCCGCCACGGTGACCACGCCCAGGTTGTTGGCCGACTGTGCGACGCTGCCGGTCTCGCCAGCGTTGACGCCGCCGGCCGGGGTCATCAGGGTGATGCCCGGCAGGTCGATCGCGGCGCGCTGGCCAGTGGCGGCCACCAGCCGCTGGCCGCTGTCCTGCAGGGTCTTGATCTGCGTGGCGGGCAGCGCCAGGTCGCCACCGACATGCTCGCCGGCGAAGACCGCATCGATCGCCAGGCTGCCGCGCAGGTAGGCCGCCTGCTGGGCGTAGCCGCTGGCCTGGGCGGCGCTGCGGCCGGCGCTGCGCACCTCCTCGACCAGCACCTGGTTGATCCAGCCGACCTGCTGCGCCAGCGGCAGCGCCTCGAAGGCGGTCAGCGCCTGCGCCAGGTCCAGCGTGGCGCCGGTGCGCAGCTGCATCCAGGCCTGCAGGCCCTGGGCATAGCGCGGCGTGTCGGCGGCGGCGATCAGCGTGATCAGCTGGCTGCGGCGCTGCGTGTCGAGCTGCGCCATGCGGGCGGTCAGCAGCTGGGCCGGCGCGGCGTCGCGCTGGGCTGGCGTGAGGCGATCAAAGGCCGCCAGGGCTTGCGCGTCGGTGAGCGTGGCGGTGTCCACGCCGATGTGGCGCACATAGCGCGCCAGCGCCTGCTGGTAGCTGGCCTCGCCCAGCAGCGCGCGGGCCAGCGCCAGCTGCTGCGCGCTGCTGGACTGCGACCAGGTCCGGGCGCGGGCGCTGCCCAGGGCGCTGACCGTGGCGTCGCTGAGGAAGGCGTAGAGGTCCCCGGCGCGCGCCGCCAGGGCCGTGCTGCCCACGGCGGCAAAGCCCTGCTGCACCGCCTGTCGGTAGTCCAGCCCATCCGAGGACAGACCGGCCACCAGCGTCAGCTGGGCCGAGCCGCTGGCCAGCAGCGGGTTGTCCTGGTTGCCGATGGCCATCAGGCCCGAGCTGTTGAGCGCACTGGCGCTGCCCAGGTCGATGTCGCGGCCGGCCAGCAGCAGCACCTGGCCGCTGCCGCCCACGCGCATCCAGCCATAGCCGCCACTGAAGACGATGTCGCGGCCGGCCTTCAGCAGCACCAGATCGCTCTGCGCGCCGCTGGCGGCGTCGGGTTGCAACTGCGTCTGCACGGCCTCCTGCACGAGGATGTCGCGGCCGGCCTCGATGTGCAGTGCGCGGGCCGAATCGATCGGGGCGCTGATGCGCACATCGCCATCGCGCGCCACCAGCTCCACCGGCGTGCGCTGGCTCTGGTCCAGGCGCAGGCCGGCATCGTTCTTGGGGTTGAAGCCCAGGACCTCGCGCGAGTCCAACCACAGCGGCGCGTCCTGGCCGCGCCGCGTGGCGTAGACATCCAGGCGCGAGCTGAGCTGGAGGTCACCTGCGGCCAGCAGGGCCAGGCGGCCGTCGTCGATCGGGCGCTGCTCGGCGTCGCCCACGCGCAGGTCGCCGCTGGCCGCGGCCAGGCGGGTGTCGTCGGGCAGCAGCGAGCCGGTGGACGGGTCGCCCGCGGCGATGCCGCCGCCCAGCGACGCATCGCCGGCGGTCGCCGTCAGGCGCGCGCTGGCATGGCGGTTGAGCAGCTGGATCGGGTTGGACGCCTCGCTGTAGGCGTCGGAGATCTCGCCGATCGCCAGCTGCCCGCGGGCATCCACCTGCACCCGGTTGTCCTCGTAGTACAGCCGCGTGGCGCCCACGCCGCCGGGGTCGCGGCGCTGGCCGATCACGCTGCCGCCAGCTGCCACCTGCAGCTGGCGCCCGCCGGCCTCGAACGCACCGCTGACGACGTCGCCGCCGGCACGCACCGACAGCGAACCGCCGCCGTAGTGCACCGTCTGCCCGCTGCCGCCATCGGCCGCCGACAGGTGGTAGCCGCTGGACGGTGCCACCGCCACCATGTCGATGATGTGGCGGCCAGCGCGCAGGTCCACCTGACCGCCGCCGAAGCTGCCCACGTAGGAAAAGCCCAGCGACTGAGCCGCCGAGCCGCCCCAGACCAAGCTGCCGTTGCCACCGCCCAGGAGCTGGCCACCGAACAGCAGGTCGACCACGCCGGCGTCATCACCACCGCGCTCGTTGTCGGTGTCATCGCCCTGGATCGAGCTGCCCGCCTGCAGGCGCACATCGCCGCCATCGGTCTGCAGTGCCTGGTCGCCGAAGAAGCGCTGCGCCTGGTTCTTCACCGCCTGCGCCGCCTCACTGCGCGGCGCCCCGGTGCTGAGCACGACGGTGTTCTTCACATCCATCGCCAGGTTGCCGGCGGCCGACAGCGTGACATCGCCGGTGCTGCTGCCGGTGTAGTTCAACCGGCCGGCCTGCTGGCTCTTGAAGTTCAGGTTGGCGGCGTCCGGGCTGGCGGTGCGGCGCAGCTGCCGCGCCGACGCGGCCTGCAGGTCGGCGCCGGCGGTCAGGGTCAGGTTGCCGGCGCGGTCGCTGGTGGCGGCGCCGCTGGTCGGGTCCAGCCCGCTGGTGATGCCCCAGCGCAGGTTGATGCTGCCGGTGGCGCGCAGCGTCAGCGAGGTGTCGCCGACATGGCGGGCGTCGCCGCCGCCCGCGGCGATGCGCGCGGCGTCAGCCGGCAGCACCCAGTCGGCGCCGGGGTCCACCTCCAGGCGGCCCGGCGCGCGGACCTCGGCCTCGGCATGCACACGCAGCGCCGCCAGGTCCGCGGCCGGGCGGGCGCCGGCCAGGCGCTGGGCGATGGCCTGCGCATGTTCGCCCTGGCTGCCCAGGAACCCGGCCGCGTCGGCCGCGATGGTCGCGGTGCCCAGCGCGCCGCCGCTCTGGATCGCGCCGGCGACGATGCGGTCCACCGCGTCATAGACCTTCACCGCCTGCACGTCGATGCGTGAGGCGCCGTCGATCTGGCCGAGCAGCGGATCGATCGCCAGGTCATGGCCCTGCTGGCGCGCGCGCAGCTCCAGCCGGCCGCCGGACTGGCCCGGCTGGCCGGCGCTGCCAGCGGCCACGGCCACCAGGCTGCCGGCGTCCAGGCCGATGCGGCCGTCCAGTGTCGACAGCGCCACGCGGCCGCCCTGGCCGTCGCTGGCCGTGGCCTGGGCCAGCAGGCGGCCGCCGTCGGCCACGTTCACATCCTGCGCGGCCGACAGCCGGATGCGGCCGCCGTCGGCGCCGCGCGCGTCCAGCGTACCGGCCACTTGCAGCGCGCCCTGATCGGCACTGAGGGTGATCGCGCGGGCGCTCAGCGTGGTGCCGGCGGCCAGCGTCAGGTCGCCCTCGCGCTGGCGCAGGTCCATCTCGGCCGTGAAGTGCCCCGCAGCGACTGCGGCGTCCAGGCCCGCGGTGTCCAGGCTGGCGGCGTCCAGGGTCAGTGCGGCACCGGTCTCGGCCGAGCCGGCCTGGCCGCGCAGCTGTCCCGCGGTGGTGATGCGCCCCTTCACCGCCTGCAGGCTGATCTGGCCCCCGGCCCCCTGGCCGCCGCCGGCCGAGACGTCCAGCACCGAACCCGCCAGCAGCCGCAGGTTGCCATTGCCACTGGACAGCGCGATCTGGCCGCCAGCGGTGCTGACCGGCTGCGTGCCCAGCTCGACCAGGCGCCCGGCAGCGTCCAGCCGGGCCTGTGCGCCCACCACCAGCGGCCGCTCGGACTGCACCTCGATGCGTCCCGAGGGCAGGCGGATCACGCCGTCGATCAGCGCGCTCGCGGCCTGCAGGCTGAGCGCGCTGCCCAGCGCAGCGGCGTCGGTGCCTGCCGCCGGCGGTGCAGCGTCCACCTGCAGCGCGCCGCCGGCCACGATCGCGTACTGCGAGCCGGCCGCGTGGCTGGTGATCACCGGGGCGCTCAGCTGCAGCGCGTCGGCCACCTGCAGGCGGCCGGTGCCATCCAGGCTGATGGCCTGGCCGGCCTGCAACCCCACCTGGGTGGCGCCGGCGATGCTGAGGCTGCCCTCGCCCAGCGAGATCGTCTCGCGCGCCTGCAGCTGCAGGGCCGTGTCCTGCAGGCCGAAGGCGGCGCTGCGCGGCCCGCTGTGGTTGCTCAGTTGCAGCGCGCGCGCCTGGACCGTGGCGGTGCCATCGGTGCCCAGCACGCGCAGGCTGGGGGTGTCGATCGCGATCGTGCCGGCGTCCTCGCCGCCCAGCGTGCTGCCGGTGTGCAGGTACAGGCGTTCGTAGGCGCGCAGCGTGAGGTGCTCGGCGGCCGTCAGCGCCTGGGTCTGGGCCTCGGTCAGGGCCAGGCGCGAGCGGTTGCCGGTCGGGCTGGCCAGCTCCACCTCGCGCGCCGCCAGCAGCAGATCGCCGGCGCGCAACACAGCCGTGGGATCGACCTGCGCCACCCCGGTGCTGTCCAGCGCGACGCTGCCGCCGCTGCGGCCCAGCGACACGCCGGCGCCGATGCGCAGCGCCGCGTCATCCGGCGCGGCGTCGCTGCGGTTGAGCGTCGCGCCGCTCGATGCCGCCACGCGCATCGCCGCGCCGCTGCCCTCCAGTGTCAGCGGCTGACCGGGGGTGCCCTCGGCGGCCTGCGGCGTGAAGCGGGCGTCCGCGGCGACGCGGAGTTCCCGGCGGGCCGTGGCCAGCACGTCGGCCGCGGTGATCGGCGCCGACGCGCCCTGGGCGAACACCACCTGGTCGGCCACGGTGCGGATTTGCGCTGTGCCATCCGCCGCGGTCACCCGCACGCCGCCCAGCACGACGGCACCGCCGTCGACCTGGTTCAGCGACGCGGCAGCGATGTGCAGCACGCCGTCGTCCGTGTCCCCGGCCGGCGCCTGGGCGTCGATCTGGATCGATCGGCCGGCGATGCCCAGTGTGCCGTCACGCCCCTTCAGCGCCTCGCTGCCCCCCAGCGCCATGCGGCCCTGCAGGCTCAGCTGGCGAGCCTCCAGGCTCACCGCGCCGCCGTCGTGGGCGAGCAGGCCCACCCCCTGCTGCTGCTGGCTGGCGCGGCTGCGCAGCACCTCGCTCAGGTCGGTGCGGCGCAGTTCGCTGTAGCGCAGCGCGGTGTCGCGGCTCATCAACTGCCAGGCACTGGGCTGGGCGTCGCCGAAGCCGGTGCCGGCGTCGACCAGGCGGGCGGCCACGGTGACCGAGCCGTCGGTGCGGGCCAGCGTGCTGCCTTCGGCCAGGGTGGTGGTGCCGCTCGCCGGTCGCAGCAGGAAGGCGCCGTCCAGCACCGCATAGGCCGCGGGCAGCAGCGTGTAGGTGCCGGCCTGCAGCACCGTGCCGTCGCCCAGCGTGACGCTGTGGCGGATGACGATCTGGCGGCCGCTGGCCGCCGCGCTGTCCTTCAGGCGCCAGGCATAGGGCGCCTGACCGGCACCGAGCGAGGGCAGCAGCGCGAACGCGCCGTCACCGCCGGCCAGAATGTTGCTGCTGCCGCCGCGGCCGGCCACGAACTCCGACGCCACCAGCGTGCCGGCGCCCTCGGCCTCGATGCGGGAGCCTGCCGCGGTCTGCAGCACCGGGGCCGACAGCGTGATCTGCTTGTCGGGCGCGGCGGTCACCGTGCTGCCGGTGGGCCGGGTGCTGCTGCCGTCCAGGCCCAGCCACTGGTCGCGGCCGCCGGTGTAGCTGCCGTAAAGCACCTGGCCGGGCGTGGACGAGACCGAGGTCAGGCTGCCTTCGGCCAGGTGCAGCGACTCGCTGGCCTCCAGCGTGAGGCGGCCGTTCGGGGCGCGCAGCACGCCGGCCTGCTCGATCTGCGCGGCGCGCAGCGTGATCGCGCCGCCGGCGGACGGGGTGGCCGGGGCCTGTGCGTCGCCACCGCTGATCGCGAGGCGGTGGCCACTGGCCTCCAGCGTGAACGCGGTGCCCGTGCCGCTGGCCACTTCGGGGGCCTGCAGCCGGACATCGGCCTGGGTGTCGAGCCGGCCGTCGCGCAGCTGGATCGCACCACCGGCCTGCAGACCCAGCGTGCCCACGCCCGCGGTGACGAGTTGGCCCGACATCACCAGCCCGACCCCGGCCTGAACGTCCAGCGTGCCGCTGCCGCCGCTCATGGGCACGCGCTGGCTCACCGGGTTGGCGCTGTCGTACTGGCCCAGGGTCTCGGGGCCGCTGAGGGCCACCTGGGCCGCCGCCAGGCGCGCCTGCGCGCCTTCGTCGACCACCAGCGCCTGGCTGTTCAGGCTGAGCCGGCGCGGGGCCTGCAGCGTCACATCGCCCACCAGGTGGATGTCGCCCGGCGTGCGCAGGCTGATGTCGGCCGCGCCACTGGCCTGCAGCATCGCGGCGGACAGCCGGGTGTCGGCGCCCAGCGTGGCGGCCAGCTCGCCCAGGCGCGAGGCGTCCAGCCCGGGGGTCAGCGTGGTGCCGCCCGCTTCGATGCGCAGGTGCCGGTCGTCCAGCGGCGTCGCCGAATCGCTCAGGCCCACCGCCGCGCCCGGGGCGTGGGTCAGGCTGACGCTGCCGCCCGCCAGGCCGTCGGCGCCGGCCTGCAGCGCGACCGTGCCTTCGAGCACCGCGGTGCCCGAGCTGATGATCTGGAGGGCGCCGCCGCCGCTGCCCACCAGGCGCCGCTCGATGCGCGTGCCGGCGCTGCTGCGCTCGGTCACGTCCAGCGGCGCGGCGCTGCCGCGCGCGTCCAGCCGGGCCCCCTGCTGCACCACCACGGCGGCCGACGAGGCGCCCGGGTCGGCGGCGCTGAGGGTGATCGTGCCGCCGGCCAGGACCTGGCCGGTGACCAGGCCGTCGCTGCGGTCCGGGGTCAGCCGGGCACGGCCAGAGACATCGATCACCGCGTCCGAGCCCACCCACACCCCCGGCGTGCTGCCCGGCGTGGCGCCGGCGCTGGTGGCCAGCGTCACGCTGCCGCCATGGGCCCGCAACTCGCCCTGCAGATCAACCAGGTGCGAGGCGCTGAGGCGGATGCTGCCGGTGTCGCCCGCATCGATGCGGGCGCCCTGGCCGACGCTGAGGCGGCCGTTGTCGATCTGGCTGGCCTCGGCCTGTGCATCGCCGGACGAGGACAGGCTCACCGCCATTCCGCCACGCCACAGACCCGGCGCGCGGCCTTCAACGAAGGCCTGGGCGGCCGGCACGCCATCGGGCAGGTTGCGCGACGCGGTGGTGGCCATCCAGGTGCGGCGCTGCGGCGCGAGCACGCTGCCCTCGCTGAGGGTCAGGCCGAGCCGGCCGTCGATGCTAAAGCTGCCGAAGCCGCCCTCGTCGAAGAAGCCGGTGCCCAGCAGCAGCGTGTCGGCACTGGCGGGCAGGCTGCTGGCGCCGATGCGGACATGGCTGGTGCGCAGCGTCAGCTGGCCGCCGCCGGTGGTGGCGCCCTGGCTGCTGGCGGCCGAGAAGCCGCTGAGACGCCCCTGCAGCTGCAGCCCCGGTGCATCGGCCTGCTGGGCCTGTTCCGGCCGGGTGACATCGCTGAGGCTGATGCTGCCGGCCGCGGCGCCGGTGACGGCGCCGGCCAGCGATACCGCACCGCCGCCCGACACGTCGACCCCGCTGCCCTGCCCCAGCTGCACCCCCATGCCGCTGGCGCTGAAGCGCCCGCCGCTGGTGTGGGCGGTGTGGCGCGCCTGGCCACCCAGCCAGGCATTGACCCAGGCGCCGCTGAGGTCGATCTGCACGCCGTCGGCCACCTGCACACCGCCCTGGGTTTTCAGGCCGCCCAGGGTGGACGCCGACTTGCTGACCAGCGTCACGCTGGCCGCAGCGCCGCGCAGGCTCTGGTCGACGCGCACGTCGCCGGTGATCGAGGCCAGCGTCAGGCTGCCGCCGTCGGCCAGGCGCAGCGCCTCGTCGCTGCTGCGGGCCAGCAGCACGTCGCCATCGGCATGCACCCCGATCTGCGCGAAGCCGGCGTTGAGCAGACGCTCGGTGCTGATGCCCGAGCCCTCGGCCAGCGGCGCTTCCAATGGCTGGGTGGCCAGGCCGTCGGGCAGCTGCGGGGCCTGTGGGCCGATGCGGAAGTCCTTCAGCACCGCGGTCTGCGCCAGCTGATCGACGGTGGCCGTGGCCAGCACGCTGTCGCCGTTCTGGGTGGCGGCGCCCACGCTCAGGCGCCCGGCCTGCGCCAGCGCGTCCAGACCGGCCTGCTGGCGCTCGCCCTGGCTGGCCCGGGCCTCCAGGTGGCCGCCCAGCTGCACGATCGGTGCGATGACGCTGAGGCTGCCGGCATCGGCGCCGGCCACGTAGCCGGCCTCCACGGCCGTGACGCGGCGGCCGAACTGCAGGCGCTGGCCCCAGCGGTCGTACTGGATCGCGCTGCTCTTCTGCAGGTTGAAGGCGTCGGTGTAGACCAGGTCGCTCGGGGCCGTGGCCAGGTCGTAGAGGCGGCCGTCGGCGGCCACCAGCCGGGTCGCGGCGACGGCGGCGGCGGTGTAGGTGACCTGCCCGCCGCTGAGGCGGATGCGCGAGCTGTCGGCGGTGATGACCGCCCCCTCGGCGCGCAGATCCAGGTGGCCGCCGCGGCTGAGCCATTCGGTGGCGGTCTTGCCCAGCGCGTCGCGGTAGCCCTGCAGGCTGCCCAGGATGGGCGAGTCCAGCCGGGTGTCGATGGTCACCTTGGCGCGGTAGAGCAGGCCGTCCTTCTGGACCGGCGCGTCCTTCAGGTCGTTGCTGCCCAGCAGCTCGGTGGTGACGAACAGGTCGGCGACGCTGCGCGTGGTCGTGGTGGTGCCGGAGAGGTCGATCAGCACGCCCTCGCCCAGCACGATGCGGGCATCGGGGTCGCCGGCCACGTCGGCGCGGTCGGCCAGCCGGGTGTAGGTGGGCGTGGCCTGGGCGCGTGCCACCACCTGGGCACCGGGGGCGATCAACTGGCTGCCTGGCTCGAAGACCACCGAGCGGCCGGCCAGTTCGACAAACGAGCCCAGCACCGTGGCGTTGGCCGAGGCGGTCTTGCTGGCGGTGTCGGTATCCGGCGTGATCGACAGCAGGCTGCCGGCCCCCAGCGTCAGCGCGCCGGACTCGGTGGCACGGTAGGCGGGCGTGACCGGGTTGTAGTCGGCGCCGCTCTGGGCCTTGAGGATGATCGAGCCGTTGGCGTCGACGCTGGTGGTGGCGCTGATGCGGCCAGACTGGTTGACCGCCAGACCGACCAGCGTGGTGTTGCCGCGCGGCGTGCTGATCTGGCCGCCCGCCAGGTTGGCCACGCTGCCGTGCTCGCCGCCCGGGCCACGGCCCATCTCCACCAGGAAGCCGCGCAGCACCTGCAGCTTGGCGTTCTCCTCGGCCGCGTAGAGGTCGGCCTCCTGGCTGGGCAGCTTGAGCTTGACGCTGCCGCCGCCGCCCAGGATCACCTGACCGTCCGGCGCGCTGAGCTTGCCAGCGTTCTCGACCCGCTTGGCGAACAGCATGACCTGACCGCCGCTGGCGGTGGTGATGCTGGCGCCGGGCTCGACGCGCACGAAGTTGCGGCTGTCGACAAAGGCCGCCGGGTCCCCGTCGTAGCGGAAATGCGCGCTGGACAGGTTGGCAATGCTCTGACCGAAGCCGCTGTTGAACTCGGCGTCGCTGAGGTTCAACGTCGAGGCGATCAGCGAGCCGGTGTTGACCTGCGCACCGCGGCCGAAGAGGATGCCATTGGGATTGATCAGGAAGATCTGGCCGTTGTTGGTGGCGCTCAGGCGGCCGAAGATCTGCGACGGTGCGGCGCTGCCGACGACGCGGTTCAGCGCACTGCCGCCGCGCACCGCCATGTCGAAGCTGACCTGGCTGGTGGCGCCGATGTCGAAGCTGTCCCACTGGTAGATCGCGCGCGCGCTGTCCTGGCGGATCGTCTGGGTGGTGCCGCCCTGGCTGTTGGGTCGGTTCACCGGCGCGCTGGCACCGCTGCCCGAGACGCGCCAGGTCGCCGCCGGGACCGGCACCTGGGCAGCGGCGGGCGCGGCATGCACGGCCTGGCCGGCCAGGGCCAGCGCGGCGGCCAGCGGGGTCAGGCGCAGCGTGCGGTGGGCCGCGAGGCGGGGACGGGCGGGGGACGTCGGCATGGCGGCGGGTCAGTAGCGCGTGAGCACACGCAGGTGGAGACGGGGGTCGTGCAGCTCGGCGTGGGCGCTGGCGCGCAGCGGCCAGCCCAGGTCCAGCGCCGCCTCCAGCCCGGCGCCGGCCATTCGCAACCCCAGTCCGACCGAGAGCAGCGAGGTGCGCGGCGCCTGGCCGCTGCCCGGCTGCGCCAGCAGGCCGCGGGCGGCGTCGGCGAAGACCAGCGGACGCACCTCGGTCCAGCCGGTGCCGATGGCCTCGGCCAGGTTGCTGCTGCGCCACTCCAGGCTGGCGGCCAGCGCATGGTCGGCCGCGACCTCGCTGTCCGGGTAGCCGCGCAGGTTGTCCTGGCCGCCCAGCGTCAGCTGCTCGGCGCTGACCAGCGGACCCGAGGCCACCTGGGCCAGCAGGCGTGCTGACCACAGCCCATCGAACCAGCCTGGCTGCAGCCAGCGGCCGTCGATGCGCCAGACGCCGAAGCTGCCGCTGGCGCCCTGGGTCTTGCAGTCGAACTGGTCCTGCCAGGCGATGCCGGCGCACAGCAGCCGACGCTGCAGCAGCCGTCCCCAGGCCACGGTGAGCTGGGTGCTCAGCTGCAGGCTCTGGCGGCCCTCGCTCCACTGTCCGGCGTAGGCCAGCTGGAAGGGCAGGTAGCGCAGCGGGGTTTCGAGTGCGCTGCTGCTGGCCGAGATGGTGTCGCGCAGGTGCTTGAGGTCGGCGCCAGCCGAGAGCGTGCCGCTCCAGCCGCCCTGGCCGATCGGGTGGTGGTAGCGCAGGCCCAGCGTGCGGCCCTTGCCCAGGGCCTGGGTGCCGCCGAGCGTCTCGACGTTGCTGTTCGAGTCGGTGAAGGACAGTGCCCAGAGGTCGCCCTGGCCACCGGGGAGGCTGTAGTTGAGGACCGCGACGCGCGACTCCTCGGGCTTCTCGGGCGCGGTTTGCAGCGTCAGCGACAGGCTGTGGTCGCGCTGCAGCAGGTTGTCGTAGCGCAGCGTGCCGCTCAGGCGCAAAGGCGTGGTACCGGCCGCGTGCTGGTTGTTGACCTCGATCGAGCCCGACAGCGGCAGCTGGTCGCTGACCTGCAGGTCCAGGTCCACCGTGCCGGGCAGGCGGCCGGGCTTGATCACCGGCTGCACGCGGCGCGCGTCGCTGCGGTTGACCTCGGCCAGCTCCTGCTGCAGCGTGGTGAAGTTGGGCACCTCGCCCGGGGTGGCCGAGGGCAGCGCGGCGCGGATGTGGCCTTGCGCGTGGTAGCGCGAGCCGGTCACCCAGACCTGGCCCAGCCGGCCCTGCAGCACCGACAGCCGCACCACGCCTTCGTCCACGCGCTGCTCGGGAATGTCAACCAGCACCGTGAGGTAGCCCGCCTGCTGGTAGGCCGCCTCCAGCGCCGCGCGGGCCGCCTCGACGTCCTTCATCGAGCGGCCGGGGCCCAGGTGGGGCTGCACCGCGCGCTCGATGGCCTCGACGCTCAGCACGGTGTTGCCCTCGACCGCGACCTCCCAGAGGTCGAAGGCCGGCTCGTCGGCACCCGCCACGGCGGGCCCGAGCAGCAGGGCGGTCAGCAGGAGGAAGGCGAGAGGCCGCATGGACGGGAAGGGCTGGGAGAAAGCGTGTCTGGCGGCGCATGCTGCCGGGGTGCGTTGACAGGCCGCGGGCGCGAATGGCACGCCGGTGCCTGCGCGCTGACATGCGGGCGTCACACAGGGGCGAAAAAAGGGGCGAGGCCGAGGCCTCGCCCGATCGGCAGGCGGGCGGTCGCCGGGCGACCGCCCGTGCCCTCAGCGGACCTGACGCAGCGGCGCGGCGCTGTTGGTCTTGTAGTTCTTGCTGGCGGCCAGGCCGTACAGGAAGGAGGCCGGGTTGTAGACCGAGCCGTAGTCCAGACGCTCGACGCAGGAGCCGTAGAGCGCGTTGTTGCCGGTGGCGCTGGCGCAGGACTCGGTGGTGTTGGACCAGTGGCTGGGCAGGGCCAGCACGCGCGGCACCGGGGCGGTGGCCAGGAAGTTGACGTTGGCGGCGTTGGCGCGCACATGGCCCAGGAAGCCCATCATCGCCTTGTCGCGGCCGATGGTCAGGTTCTCGGCCTTGTTCCACTGCATCGACGAGGTGTAGACGAAGGGGTACAGGCCCTTGCGCATGTTGGCGTTCGTCATTTCGGCGTTGTCGATCTTGACGAACTTCCAGGTGGTGGCGCTGTCGTCACGCTCGCCGGTGACCACGCCCAGCGCATAGGCCGAGCCCGGGTTGGTGGTCAGGCAGGTCAGCACGTTGCCGGTGCCCGAGCCGTGGTAGACCGAGACGCCGGGGATGCTGGTGTCGAAGGCGTTGACCGGCGCGGTGGCGGTGGTCAGCGGCTCCAGCATGCCGGTGGCGGTGTCGGTCAGCGCGCCGACTTCCAGGAAGAAGGCGTTGGACGCGGCTTGCGTGCCCGAGCCGGCGGTGCGGCGGCAGATCACCACGGTCTTGGCGTCGTCGGCCACATCACCGGTCAGCGCCGACCAGCCGGCGTAGCCCGCGGCAGCGCGCACATAGCCGGCCAGCACCGCGGCGACCTGGGCGCGGCCCACGGTCGGCACGCCGGTCGTGCCCTGGGCGGCCTGCAGCTTGGCATACAGCGCCGGGCTGACGGCCACACCGAAGGCGGTCTGACCCAGCGCGGCCGTGTCCATCGCCGTCACCTTGACCGGCGGCGCCCAGGGCAGGCCACCGTCATCGACACCGGCGGGCAGGTTCAGGTACACGCCCTTGACCTTGTTGACGGTGAAGGGCGCGACGTGCAGCGCGGGCTCCACGTCGGAGATGCCGGCGTGCGGCACGGCCATCTGGGTGGCGGTGCTCAGGCAGGCGGTGCTGCCGCCCGGCACGTAGCCGGTGCCGCAGTTGGCGACGTTGACCAGCAGCGACTTCTCCGGCAGTTCGGCGGCCACCGGCGTCACGCCCCAGGCGGAGCCGCCGGCGTCGCGCTTGACGACCAGCAGCTTGGTGCCGGCGGCATACCCTTGCGAGCCGGTCTTGGCATCCTTGGTGGTGACGCAGGCATAGGCGACGTGGTCGGTGCCGATGCGGTAGGTGTCCATGGCGCCGCAGATGTCGGCCATGTAGGCGGCCAGCGCCGGGGTCTGGGCCGAGGCGCCGTAGATGCGCACTTCCTTCAGATCGACGCCGCGGGCGGCATCGATCTGCGCCGGCGACAGCGAGGTGGCGTGGGCAGTGCCCACAGCGGCCAGCGCGGCCAGGGCGATCAGACGGATGTTCATGCTCATACTCCAGGGTTGTGTCGAGAGGGACGGGTCGCGCACTGCACGGGTCTGGTGCCCGGGCCGAGCAGCCGCCGCTGCGGCGGTGCGGTGCAGCGCTGCCGTGACTATCGAGGGGAGTGATGACACTGGTGCGTGGCCGTCGGGCCCGGGTGGGCACCCTTGCGGACCATGGCCCGCCACCGAACTGTCACGAAATGAGCTGGCGCGACAAGGCCTCGGCCACGGCGTGCAGACGGCTGCGCGCGCCCAGCTTGACCATGATCCGGCGCAGGTGGTTCTTCACCGTCAGCGGGCTGATGTCGAGCTGGGCGGCGATCTCGTCGGTGCGGCGGGCCTCGCGGACAGCCTGCAGGATCTGGGTCTCGCGGGCGGTCAGTGGCGAGCTCGGCGTGGTGCTGGTCTCCGGCACTCGCGCGCCGCCGGCCAGCGCCCGCATCGCGGCCGCATGCAGGTAGGGCATCCACAGCGCCAGGCCGGCCGTCATGGCCGGGTCCTGCCGCGAGCGCGTGCAGAACACGAACAGGCTTTCCGATCGCAGGCAGGCCTGGGCGTCCACGCCATGCACCAGCAGCCGGTCAATGCCCTGCTGACGCAGCTGGGCCAGCGCCGGGGCCTCGCGCAGCTCGGCGTGGGCCGCCAGGTCGATCAGGCAGGGTTGGCGCCGCCCGCCCACCCAGGCGCGCCGCAGCGGCACCAGCCAGCGGGGGCTGGACTGCTCCAGCTGCGCCAGCAGCCGGGGTGGCAGCGGCACGCTGTGGAAGACCGTGGTCGCCTCGCTGGCGGGCAGCTGTGGCAGGTGGCAGATCACCAGCTCGTGCGGCACGAATCGGTGCAGGTGCAGCTGCAGCCAGGTGAACAGATGGCCGCGGTTGCCCACGCCCAGGGCCACCTCGGCCGTGCGGATCAGCGCGTCGCGTTCAAAGGCGGCGTAAGGCAGTTGCTGCAGCAGCACAGGCGCCAAGGCCGGGCGGCTGCAGGGCACCCGCCCTGAGCGGTGTTCAGGACGGCCCATGCTAGGTACCGGCGATGAAGCGCCGATGACGGACCGATGACAGCGCGGGGCGCCCTTGGGCTGTGCCTCACGCCGCTGGCGCGCACGATCAGCCGGGCGAGGTCGTCCGCAGGGTCTTCAAGGGTAGAACCAGCCCTCGGCGCGCTCAGCCGCTCTCGGGCACCAGCCGCCCGGGTCGCCAGCCTTGACCCAGCGCAATGATCGGGGTGGGAACAGGCACACCATGGGCCATGGCTCCCGCGACAGCAGTCCAACGATCTCTTGCGCCCCGTCTGGGCGACCGCGGCGGGGGGCTGTCCCGCGCGGGACGGGCAGGGGCCGGTCCGGGCCGTGACAGGGACAGCCGCCGGCCGCGCGCAGGCCCGCAGCCCTCCTGGGGTATGGTTCGGCTTTCGGCAGCGGGAGTATTCCAGTGGTGAAGCGCACCAAGGCATCGGCCAGTTCCCGCGCCGGTCCGGAGCCCTCCGGCGCTGCGGCGGGCTTTCCCATCGTCGGCATCGGCGCGTCGGCGGGCGGGCTGGCCGCGTTTGAGGCCTTCTTCGCGGCCATCCCCTCGGACAGCCTGCCGGGCATGGCCTTCGTGCTGGTGCAGCACCTGTCGCCCGACCACCCGAGCGTGCTGCCCGACATTCTTCGCCGCTGCACCCACCTGCCGGTGGCCGAGGCGACCGACGGTCTGGTGGTGGCCGTCAACACCGTGTATGTGATCCCGCCGGGACGGGGGCTGGAGATCCGCCATGGCACGCTGCACTTGCTGGAGCCCATCGCGGCGCGGGGCCATCGGCTGTCGATCGATGGCTTCTTCCGCTCGCTGGCGCTGGACCGCGAGGACGCCAGTGTCGGCATCGTGCTGTCGGGCACCGGCAGTGACGGGGCCCAGGGCGTGCTGGCCATCAAGGGCGCGGGCGGTCTGGTGCTGGCGCAGTCACCGCAGTCCACCGAGTTCGACGGCATGCCGCGTGCCGCCCTGGGCACCGGCGCTGTCGATCAGACGCTGGCCCCGGGCGCGATGCCCGCCTTCCTGCAGGCCTTTGCCGCCAAGGCCTACCGGCCCGCACCACCGACGGGTGAGCGCTCGCCGGAGGCCGTCAGCGGCGCCATGCACCGGGTCTTCGCCCAGCTGCGGCTGAAGACCGGCCATGACTTCAGCCACTACAAGCCCACCACGGTGCAGCGGCGTGTGCAGCGGCGCATGGCCGTGCACCAGATCGAGACCCTCGAGGCCTACGCCTCCTACCTCCAGCAGTCGGCCGACGAGGTCCAGGCCCTGTTCCGCGACCTGCTGATCGGCGTGACCCAGTTCTTCCGCGACCCCGAGGCCTTCCGGGTGCTGGAGGACACGGTCGTGCCGATGCTGCTGGCGCGGCGCCTGCCGCACCGCCCGCTGCGCGCCTGGGTGGCCGGATGCTCCAGTGGCGAGGAGGCCTACTCGATCGCGATGCTGATGCTCGAGCGGCTGGACGAGCCCGCCACGCCGCAGGTGCTGCAGGTGTTCGCCACCGACATCGACAGCCGCGCCATCGCGCTGGCCCGCGCCGGCACCTACCCGGCCAGCATCAGTGCCGACATCACGCCTGAGCGGCTGGCCCGCCATTTCACGGCCGAGGCCGGCGACGGCGGCTGGCGCGTGCGCAAGCAGCTGCGCGACTTGCTGGTCTTCTCCGAGCATGACCTGACGCGCGACCCGCCCTTCTCGAAGCTGGACCTGATCAGCTGCCGCAACCTGCTGATCTACCTCGACGGCACGCTGCAGAAGCGCCTCATCCCGCTGTTCCACTACGCGCTGCGGCCCGGCGGCATCCTGCTGCTGGGCACCTCGGAATCGATCGGCGAGTTCAACCACCTCTTCGAGGCGGTGGACCGGCGCGCCAAGGTGTACCGGCGCCTGGAGGACTACCTGGACAAACCGCGTGCGGCCCTGAGCCAGATGCTCCTGCCTGCCGCCCCCACCGAGACCCCCGAGCATCCGCCCATGCCCCTGCCCAAGACAACGCTGCGTGAACGGGCCGAGCGCGCGATTCTTCGCGAACTGCCGATCGCCGCCGCCCTGGTCAACGTCCAGGGCGACATCTTCTACCTGCACGGACGCACCGGGCAGTACCTGGAGCCCGCACCCGGCGAGGCCGGCATCAGCAACATCCTCGCGATGGCGCGCGACGGCCTGCGGCGCGATCTGTCGCTGGCCCTGACGCAGGCCGCTGCCGTCCACAGGACGGCCGTGGTGCGTGGCGTGCGGGTCAAGACCAACGGCCACCACACCAGCGTGAACCTGGCCGTCAGCGCCCTGGACGCCGACACCGATCCCGCCGGCCCCCAGCTCTACCTGGTGCTGCTGGAGGCGGCGCAACCGCAGGACGCCGAGACCCCGGCCGCGGCCGGCACCGCCCCCGATGCCGAGGCCGGCATCGACACCCGCCTGGCCGCGCTGGCCGAGTCGCTGCGCATCAGCGAGGAGAAGGTGCAGGCGCTGCACGAGGAGCTCGAGTCGTCGATCGAGGAGCTCAAGAGCTCGAACGAGGAGATGCAGTCGGTCAACGAGGAACTGCAGTCCACCAACGAGGAACTGGAGACCTCGAAGGAGGAACTCCAGTCGGTCAACGAGGAGCTGAGCACGGTCAACGCCGAGCTCGAGAACAAGGTGGCCGACCTCTCGCGCGCCAACGACGACATGAACAACCTGCTGGCCGGCACCGGCATCGCCACGGTGTTCGTCGACCACGGCCTGCGCATCCTGCGCTTCACGCCCGGTGCCAGCGAGATCATCAACCTGATCGCCGGCGACATCGGGCGCCCGGTGGGCCACCTGGCCTCCAACCTCGACGGCTACGACCAACTGGTGGCGGACACGCAATCGGTGCTGGACAGCCTGATTCCCAAGACGCTGGAGGTGCGCACGCGCGATGGCCGCTGGTACGCGATGCGCATCCAGCCCTACCGCACGATCGCCAACGTGATCGAGGGGGCGGTCATCACCTTCGTCGACATCTCGGAGTCGGTGCGGACCCGCCAGGCCCTGCGCAAGGTCAACGAGGTGCTGCGCCTGGCGGTCGTCGTGCGCGACGCCTTCGATGCCGTCACCGTGCACGACCTGGACGGTCGCACGCTGGCCTGGAACCCGGCGGCCGCGACCCTGTATGGCTGGAGCGAGGCCGAGGCCCTGGCGCTGAACGTGCGCGACCGCATCCCGCCCGAGCGCCGTGCCGAGGCGCTGGAGGAACTGCGCCGCGCCGCCGAATCCGACCTCACGCTGGCCCGGCCCACGCAGCGCCTGACCAAGGACGGCCGCACGCTGGAGGTGCTGGTCAAGGCTACGGCGCTGCAGGGCGACGACGGCCGGGTCTACGCCACGGCCACGACCGAGCGGATCCGCCCCGCCGCGCCCACCTGATGGAGGATCGTCCATGAGCGACGCCGCCCCCCCTCCGGCCGGCTTCACGGCCGAGTTGCGTGCACAGGCCCTGGCCCGCCTGGCCCGGGAGGACGCCACACGCGGCCCGCCGGACGCCGCCCCGCCTTCCGACGCCGAGCGCGAGCGCACGCTGCACGAGCTGCGCGTGCACCAGATCGAGCTGGAGCTGCAGAACGACGAGTTGCGCCGCGCCCAGCTGGATCTGGAGGCCTCGCGCCAGCGCTGGTTCGAGCTCTACGACCTCGCCCCGGTGGGCTACCTCACCGTCAGTGAAGGCGGCCTGATCCTGCAGGCCAACCTGGCGGCCGCCGAACTGCTCGGACAACCCCGCGCCGCGCTGGCCAGGCGGCGTCTGTCGGAATTCATCGAGCCGGAGGACCGTCCGCGCTACTTCGCGCTGCACTTGACGCGGCTCGACCACGCCCAGCCGCTGTCCTGCGAGCTGCGCCTGCAGGACGGCGCGACGACCCAGCGGTGGATGCAGCTCACCGCCACGGCGACCACGCCGGACGCGCTGTCCGAGCGCCAGTGGCGCGTGGTCCTGCAGGACATCACCGACCGTCGGCAGGCCCAGGCTGCCCAGGCGGCCCTGGCCGCGGCGGAGCAGGCCCACCGCAGCCGCAGCGAATTCCTGTCGCGCGTCAGCCATGAGTTCCGCACACCGCTGAACGCGATCATCGGCTTCTCGCACCTGCTGCTGCACAACGACGAGCTCGCGCTGCCGGACAAGGCGCGCCAGCAGCTGCAGCACGTCCACGACGCCGGCCAGCATCTGGTGCAGATGGTGACCGATCTGCTGGACATCTCCCGCGCCGCGGCCGGTCGGCTGGCGCTGCGCATTGACGACGTCGATGCGCTGGCGGTGCTGGGCGACGCCATCCGCGATGTCAGCGCGCAGGCGCTGGCGGCCGGCGTGACGATCACGCTCGATACGCTCGGCGTGTCCAAGGCGGGGGTGCGGGCCGATCCGACGCGCCTGCGGCAGGTCTTCCAGAACCTGCTGAGCAACGCGGTCAAGTTCAACCGCCCCGGCGGGCAGGTGGCGGTACGACTGGAGCGGCCCGGTCCCCAGTGGCAGGTGCACATCATCGATACCGGCATGGGCATGACGCCCAGCCAGCAGGCGGCGCTGTTCCAGCCCTTCAACCGGCTGGGGCGCGAATCCACGTCCATCGAAGGCACGGGCCTGGGCCTGGTCATCGCACGCGACCTGGTCCAGGAGATGGGCGGGCAGCTGACCATGCACAGCGAACCTGGTCGGGGCAGCGAGTTCACGGTGGCGCTGGTGGCCTCGAAGGGCGACCCCGACCTGATGCAACGCGCGCGTGCCGCCGCCACACCGGCCTCGAGCCCTGAGGCCATCGGGCGGGTGCTCTGTGTGGAAGACGACCCGGCCAGCCGCGAACTGATCCAGCACATCCTGGAGCGTCGCCCCGACATCGCCCTGGAGATCGTGGGCACCGGCGCCGCCGCCATCGCCGCGGCTCGGCGCGACTGGCCACGCCTGCTGCTGCTGGACCTGCGCCTGCCCGACATGCCCGGTCTGAACGTGCTGAAGGTGCTGCGCCAACTGAACCCGCACCTGCCGCTGCGCTGCCTGGTCATCTCGGTCGAGTGGGCGCCCGAGGATGTCGAGCGCTCCCACGCGGCCGGCGCGGACGGGCACCTGGCCAAGCCGGTCGATTCGGTGGCGCTGCTGTCGCTGGTCGATCGGCTGCTGACCAAGGTGCCGCCGCCCTGACCGGCGCGGGCCGCGCTCAGGCCGGGTCGGCCAGGGCCACGCGGTAGAACCACTCCGCCGAGCCATCCCGGTTGATGCCCAGCAGCGCCCCGCAGCGCTCCCAGCCCTGGCGCTCGAACAGCGTCTGCATCGGCGCACACCAGTCCTCCGTCGACGACAGCAGCCAGCGACCGCGCGCCTGCTGCTGCACCGCCTGCAGCAAGGCAGTGGCCAGACCCTGGCGGCGGGCCTCGGGGCGCACGCACAGGGACTGCAGGAAGGGCTGACCAAGCAGGCCGCGCGGCGCCCACGAGGCATAGCCGACCACCTGGTCGGTGCCGTCCAGCGCGACCAGGCAGGTGGCGGCGGCCACCTCGGCGGCGCGGTCGCCGTTGAACGCGTCGAAGGCGGCGATCGCGGCCAGGTCGCCCGGCTGCGCCCGACGGATGCGCTCCCTCCCGCCAGGCGGCGGCTCGCCATGGGTCAGTTCGTAGACATGGCTCTTCGCGCCCAGGCGGCTGACCCACACGCCCGGTGCCGGCGTCACGGGGGCATGGCGCTGCGCGTCGTCCCAGGGGCGGCCGGTGAGTTCGCCGCTCAGCGGGTCATGCATCGACCAGCCCAGCGTGGGGTGGCGGCGCAAGGTGAGCTCGGGCCGATCCTCCCGGGCGAAGGTGTCGGGGTCAAGGCGGCGAAAGCGGTAGACCAGACCATCGAGCGGGCGGCGCAGCGTGAGGCAGGCGGTGGTGGCGGCGGGATCGGTGGGCATGGCCCAGTATGCGGTGGATGACCTGACCGGGGTCAAGCCCCGCTGCGCAGCCGGCTGCGGACGGCGGCCGCCGGACCGACCAACGGCGAACCTGGGGGGATGGAAGGCACCGCGGTCGATGGACGCGGGCCCGTCGCTCTGGATAATCGACAGGTCGGTCGGCCCGCGGCGAGGGTGGGGTCGACCCATGGATGGGAGAGACTCGGGTGAACATCGACAAGCTGAGTGAACTGGTGTTGTCGCTGAACGCGGATGACGCGCTTCGGCTGCGGTTCAACAAGGACGAATGGCGGATGCTGGGCAGCTTCCTGCAGCAGCACACGCTGCGCGCGGGCGACGTGGTGATCCGCTACCAGGACATGGACCGCGCGCTGTACCTGCTGGAATCGGGCACGCTGCAGGTCTATGTGCCCGATGGCGGGCCGGTGCGCCGGCCGGTGGCCATCCTGCGCCCGGGCGCGGTGGTCGGCGAGCCCAGCCTGTTCGGCGACACGCCGCGCATGGCCCAGGTCGAGGCGATGAGCGCTGTCACGGTGTGGGCGCTCACCCGCAACCGCTTCGAGGAAATGGCGGCCCGCCAGCCCGAGCTGGCGCTGGAATTGCTGCGCGCCTGCGGCGCGGTGATGGCCGAGCGCATGCGCCTGAACCTGGAGCGCGGGCTGCCGGTGGCCTGAGGGCTTCAGCCCAGCAGCTTCTTCTCGGCCACCGCCAGCGCCTCGGGCAGGCCCGAGAGCACCAGCGTGTCGCCGGCGCGCAGCACCAGCGCGTCGTCGGGCTCGATCACCCGGCCGCCGGCCTGGCGCACCGAGGCCACATTGACTTCCAGCACCGCCAGCGCCTGATCGCCCAGCGTGCTGCCCAGGCACTTCGCGCCGGGCGGCAGCGTCACGCTGTGCAGGCGGGCCTGCTGCAGCTCTTCCACGGTGTCGTCGTCGGCGCCGTGGAAGTAGCCGCGCAGCAGGCCGTAGCGCGCATCGCGGGCGTCGCGCGTCAGGCGGATCACGCGGCGCATCGGCACGCCCACCAGGGCCAGCGCGTGGCTGGCCAGCATCAGCGAGCCTTCGATGGCCTCGGGCACCACCCCGGTGGCGCCGGCCTCGCGCAGTTTCTCGAGGTCGCTGTCGTCGATCGTGCGCACCACCACCGGCACCTTGGGCGCGTGGGTGCCCACCAGGTGCAGGATCTTCAGCGCCGACGGGGTGTCGGGGTAGGTCACCACCACCGCGGCGGCGCGCGCCAGGCCGGCGGCCATCAGGCTCTGCAGGCGCGCGGCGTCGCCGAAGACCACGCTCTGGCCGGCGGCGGCGGCCTGGCGCACGCGGTCGGGGTCGAGGTCCAGCGCCATGTAGGGGATCTGCTCCAGCGCCAGCATGCGCGCCAGGTTCTGGCCGCTGCGGCCGTAGCCGCAGATGATCACGTGGCTCTCGGTGCGGATGGACTTCTTGGCGATGGTGGTCAGCGCCACCGACTGCATCAGCCAGTCGTTGGCCGACAGGCGCATCACGATGCGGTCGCTCTGCAGGATGACCAGCGGCGTGGCCAGCATCGACAGCACCATGGCCGCCAGCACCGGGCTTTGCCATTGCGCGGCGATCAGCTGCTGCTCGGCGCCCAGCGTCAGCAGCACGAAGCCGAACTCGCCGGCCTGCGCCAGGTACAGGCCGGTGCGGATGGCCACGCCCGGCGCCGAGCCGAAGCCGCGCGCCAGCAGCGCCACCAGCACCGCCTTGGCCAGCACCGGGCCCAGCGTCAGCAGCAGCACCAGCAGCCACTGGTCGGCCACCGGGCGCCAGTCGAGCTTCATGCCGATGGTGATGAAGAACAGGCCCAGCAGCACGTCGTGGAAGGGCCGGATGTCGGTCTCCACCTGGTGCTTGTATTCGGTCTCGGCCACCAGCATGCCGGCGACGAACGCGCCCAGTGCCAGGCTCAGGCCGGCGTGCTCGGTCAGCCAGGACAGGCCCAGCGTGACCAGCAGCAGGTTCAGCACGAAGAGCTCCTCGCTCTTGCGCCGCGCCACCAGGGTCAGCCACCAGCGCATCACGCGCTGGCCGCCCACCAGCAGCAGCGTCAGCAGCACGGCGGCCTTGAGCACCGCCAGGCCCATCGCACGCGCCATGTCCTGGCCGCTGTCGCCCAGCGCCGGGATCAGCACCAGCAGCGGCACCACCGCCAGATCCTGGAACAGCAGCACGCCCATCACGCGCTTGCCGTGCTCGCTCTCCAGCTCCAGCCGCTCGGCCATCATCTTCACGACGATGGCGGTGGACGACATCGCCACCGCGCTGCCCAGCACCAGCGCGCCCGGCCAGTCCAGCTCCCAGGCCACGCCGACCATCGCGAAGCCCCCCGCCAGCAACAGGTTGCCGACCAGCGCGCCCAGCATGGTCAGCGCCACCTGCGACAGGCCCAGGCCGAAGACCAGCTTGCGCATGCTGCGCAGCTTGGGCAGGTTGAATTCCAGCCCGATGACGAACATCAGGAAGACCACGCCGAATTCGGCCAGGTACTTCACGCCGGCCGAATCGCGGGCCAGCGCCAGCGCATTGGGCCCGATCAGCACGCCCACCGCCAGGTAGCCCAGCATCGGCGGCAGCCGCAGGCTGCGGCAGGCCACCACGCCGGCCACCGCGGCGATCAGGTAGAGCAGGACGACTTCGAGGGTGGTGGCCATCGGCGGAGTGGGGCGGGCGTTCGGTGGCGACAGGGGTCACGCCTAGAATCCGCCCCATTGTCGCCCGGAGCCCGTGCCGTCTTGGACTCAGCCACTGCATTCAGTCACACCCGCGCGCTTGAGCTGGCGCGCCAGACCTTCGACATCGAGGCGCAGGCGCTGCGCGAGGTGCGCGACAGCCTGGGCGAGGCCTTCACTGCCGCCGTCGGCGCGATGCTGTCCACCCGCGGCCGCGTGGTCGTGATGGGCATGGGCAAGAGCGGGCACGTGGGCCGCAAGATCGCCGCCACGCTGGCCTCCACAGGCACCCCGGCCTTTTTCGTCCACCCCGGCGAGGCCAGCCACGGCGACCTGGGCATGGTGCAGCCCGGCGACGTGGTGCTGGCCATCTCCAACTCGGGCGAGAGCGACGAGATCAACGCCGTGCTGCCCGCGCTGCGCCGGCTGGACGTGACCCTGGTGGGCATGACCGGCAAGCCGCAGTCCACGCTGGCGCGCCACGCCGACATCGCGCTGCTGTGCGCCGTGGGCCAGGAGGCCTGCCCGCTGAACCTGGCGCCCACCGCCAGCACCACCGCGCAGATGGCGCTGGGCGATGCGCTGGCCGTGGCGCTGCTGGATGCCCGGGGCTTTCGCGAACGCGATTTCGCGCAGTCGCACCCCGGCGGCTCGCTGGGCCGCAAGCTGCTGATGCATGTGCGCGACCTGATGCGCAGCGGCGAGGCCGTGCCGCGCGTCGCGCCCGGCGCCAGCTTCTCGGAGCTGGTGCACGAGATGACCCGCAAGGGCCTGGGCGCCACCGCGGTGGTCGACGGCCCGCAGCTGCTGGGCATCTTCACCGACGGCGACCTGCGCCGCCTGATCGAGACCGGCGCCGACCTGCGCGCCCTCAAGGCCACCGAGGTGATGCACGCCAACCCGCGGCGCGTGCGCGCCGATGCGCTGGCGGTGGACGCCGCCGCGCTGATGGAGCAGCACCGCGTGAACTGCCTGCTGGTGGTGGACGACGACGACGCACTGGTGGGTGCGATCAACACCAACGACCTGCTGCGCGCGAAAGTCATCTGATGTCCCCGGCGCTCAATTTTCCCGCCGAGCTGCTGCTCCAGGCCCAAGGCCCGAACCTGGGCATGAAGGCGGCGATCTTCGATGTCGATGGCGTGCTCACCGACGGCCGGCTCTACATCGGCGAGAGCGGCGAGCCCTTCAAGGCCTTCAGCACGCTGGACGGCCATGGCCTGAAGCTGCTGGCGCGCGCCGGCATCACGCCGCTGGTGATCACCGGCCGCGACTCGCCGGCGGTGCGCCGCCGCGTGGCCGACCTGGGGCTGACGCACGCCGTCTTCGGCGCCGAGGACAAGCTGGCCGCCGCCGCGCCGCTGCTGGCGGCGCTGGGCGTCGACTGGCCCGAGGTGGCCGCGATCGGCGACGACTGGCCCGACCTGCCGCTGCTGACCCGCGCCGGCTTCGCCTGCGCGCCGGCCAACGCCCACGTCGAGGTGCAGGCGGTGGCCCACCACATCACGGCGCGCAGGGGCGGTGACGGCGCCGCGCGCGAGTTCTGCGACCTGCTGCTGATGGCGGCCGGCCACTACGCACGGCTGCTCGACGGCCACCTGGCCACACTGGACGGGCGTTGAAGCCGGTCAGCGCCGAACTCCACCTGCCCGACCTGCCCGAGGTGCCGGTGGTGATCGGCCCCGAGCCGGTGGCGGCCCGGCCGGTGCAGCTGCCCTGGACCGAACGCCTGCGCCAGGCCCTGCTCAACTACCTGCCGCTGGCGCTGATGGTGCTGGCGGCCCTGCTCAGCTGGTGGCTGGTGCGCAGCACGCCGCGCCCCGACAGCACCACCGCGCCGGGCGCCGTGCGGCACCTGGCCGATTACCAGCTCGAGCGCTTCCATCTGCAGCGCTACGACGCCGAGGGCCGGCCCACCGTGCGGCTGGAGGGCGACAAGCTGCGCCACTACCCCGACACCGACCAGCACGAGATCGACGCGGTGCGCCTGTGGCTGACCGGCACCGACGGCCGCCAGACCGAGGCCACGGCGCGCCAGGCCGTGGTCGACGGCGACGGCAACCGGGTGCGCCTGGCCGGCGATGTGCAGGTGCGCTCGCAGGCCGGCGACGAGGTGCCGCTGTGGTTCGAGGGCCAGCAGCTGCTGGTGCTGGTGCCCGAGCGCCAGTTGCGCACCGATCAGCCGGTGAAGGTGCGCCAGGGCCACAGCGAGTTCACCGCCGCCGCACTGGTCTTTGACGAGACCCGCCGCACGCTGGAACTGCAGGGCCGGCTGCGGGCGACGCTGACGCCGGACAAGGGTGCCCGTCGATGAGCACGACGGCCCCGCTGGTCTTCATCACCGGTGCCTCCAGCGGCATCGGCCAGGCCCTGGCGGCGCGCTACGCCGCCGCCGGCTGGCGCCTGGCCCTGGTGGCCCGGCGCACCGAGGCGATCGCCGCCTGGGCGTCGGCCGCGGGCCTGCCCGCCGAGCGCTGGCAGGCCTATGCGGCCGATGTGCAGGACGTGGACAGCATCGTCGGCGCCGGCCAGCGCTGTCTGGCCAGCCAGGGCCTGCCCGCGGTGGTGATCGCCAATGCCGGCATCAGCGTGGGCATGGACACCGCCGAGCGCGCCGACCTGGACGTGATGCGCGAGACCCTGGCCACCAACAACCTGGGCCTGGCCGCCACCTTCCACCCCTTCCTGGCCCCGATGCGCGCGGCCGGCCAGGGCACGCTGGTGGGCGTCGCCAGCGTGGCCGCGATCCGCGGTCTGCCGGGCCACGGCGCCTACTGCGCCAGCAAGGCCGGCGTGGTCGCCTACTGCGAGAGCCTGCGCGGCGAGTGCCGCGGCAGCGGTGTGCGGGTGGTGACGCTGGTGCCGGGCTACATCGCCACGCCGCTGACCGCCGGCAACACCTACCCGATGCCCTTCCTGATGGCGCCCGAGGTGTTTGCCGAGCGCGCCTTCCAGGCGATCGCCGCCGGTGACAGCTACCGTGTCATTCCGTGGCAGATGGGCGTGGTCGCCAAGCTGCTGCGGCTGCTGCCCAACCCGCTGTTCGACCGCCTGCTGGCCGGGCGCGGGCGCAAGAAGCGGCGCGTGCCTTGAACGCCTCCGCTCGGGCGGTGCCCCGGGCGGCGCAGTGCACAGGCAGCCGACACGGCGCCCGTGGCGCGATCGGGCCCTGAAACGACAAAGGCACGGCGGTTGCCGTGCCTTCATCAGGGGGTGCGGGGCGCGTGCCCCGCCGTCGATCAGTAGCCGTAGCCGCCGTCGCCGCCACGGCCACCGCCGTAGCCGCCACGGCCACCGCCGCCGCCACCACCGCCGTAGCCGCCACGGCCACCGCCGCCGCCGCCACCGCCGTAGGGGCTGCGACCGCCGCCGCCGCCACCACCGTAGGGGCTGCGGCCACCGCCGCCGCCACCACCGCCGTAGCCACCGCCGCCGCCGCCACCACCGTAGCCGCCACCGCCGCCGCCGCTGCGGAAGCCGCCCGGACGCTCTTCACGGGGACGGGCTTCGTTGACGACGATCGAGCGGCCTTCCAGCGGCTGACCGTTCATGCCGTTGATCGCGGCCTGGGCTTCGGCATCCGAGCCCATTTCAACGAAACCAAAGCCCTTGGAGCGGCCGGTTTCGCGGTCCATCATGACCTTCGCAGAGGTCACCGAACCAAAGGCGGCAAAGGCTTGTTGCAGCGCGTCATCACGCACGCTGTAGGCCAGGTTGCCAACGTAAAGCTTGTTTCCCATGGGGGAAGCTCCTCAACTAACGCACAAGACCATGTGGAGCTTCAACCCAGCGTGAACCATCAAGCGAAGGTGCCGCGTCCAGACACAGCAGACAGCAGTGTCCGCGGGAGTCCGCGGCCTGCGCGGGCATTATGAGCACAGATCGGCGCGTGACGTAAAGCACGTTTGTCTCGGAGTGTTGCGTTTTGGCCCACGAGAATAGGGGGATGTCGCGCCCCCGCATCGCCAGCCTCGTGCCCAGCCTGACCGAGCTGGTCTGCGCGCTGGGCCTGCGCCAGGCGCTGGTGGCCCGCACCGGCTTCTGCATCCACCCCACCGACCTGGCCGAAGTGCCCAAGGTCGGAGGCACCAAGGATGTGCGTCTGGAGCGCCTGCGGGCCCTGCGGCCCACCCACGTGCTGGTGAATGTGGACGAGAACCGCCTGGAGACCGTGCAGGCGCTGCGCGCCTTCGTCCCCGAGGTCGTGGTCACCCACCCCTGCGCGCCCGAGGACAACCTGGCCCTGTACGCCCAGTTCGCCCAGGTCTTTGGCGACCAGCCCGGCGTGCACGCCGCCGCCGCGCAGCTGAGCCTGGCGCTGCAGGCCGAGCTGGACGCCACGCCCCCCGGCCGCCACCCGCCCGAGCCGGTCTGGGTGCCGATCTGGCGCGAGCCCTGGATGACGGTGTCGCGCGACACCTACATCTCGCGCCTGCTCGCCCGCGTCGGCTGGCAGACGCTGCCCGACCAGCTCGGCGGCCCCAGCGGCGCCGCGCGCTACCCGGTGATGACCGGCACCGAGCCCTGGCTCGCCTCGGTGCGCCACGTGCTGCTGCCCAGCGAGCCCTACCGCTTCGACGCGCACCACGTGGCCGAGGTCCAGGCGCTGTGCCCGCAGGCGCGTGTGCGCCTGGTCGATGGCGAATGGCTCAGCTGGTACGGCCCGCGCGCCGCGGCGGCCCTGCGGGCGCTGCGCGCCTTGCGTGAAAGCCCCTGAGGGCACGCCGCCCGGCGCGGCCACAATCGCGCCATGGACCTGCTCAAGCCGCTGATCGCGCTGCTGGCGATCGTCAACCCGATCGGCGTGGTGCCCTTCTTCATCCACTTCACCCAGGCGATGGACCGCACCCAGCGCCGCCGCACCATCCAGGTCAGCGCCACCACCGCCTTCGCGGTGATCGCCATCAGCGGCCTGGCCGGGCTGAAGATCATCGAGTTCTTCGGCATCTCGATCGCCTCGTTCCAGGTGGGCGGCGGGCTGCTGCTGCTGGTCTCGTCGATCCACATGCTCAACGCCCAGCCGGCGGAAGGGCGCAAGGACGACGTGGATGAGGGCCAGGCCAAGGCCGACGCCGGCGCCTCGATCGCCGTGGTGCCGCTGACCGTGCCGCTGCTCACCGGCCCGGCCACCATCTCCACCATGGTCATCTACGCCGAGAAGACCCGCACCTTCTGGGAGCACGCGGTGCTGGTGGGCTACGGCGTGGTGATCGGCCTGGCCACCTTCATCGTCTTCTCGGCCTCGGGCCGCATCGCCAAGGTGCTGGGTTCCACCGGCATCAACGTGATGACCCGGCTGATGGGCCTGATCCTGGCCGCGATGGCGGTGGAGCTGCTGGCCGACGGCCTGGTCAAGCTGTTCCCGATCCTGGCGGCGCACGTGCCGAACTGATGGATCTGCCGCGCATCCTGCTGCTCGAGGACGACCCGGCGATCGCCGACACCGTAGTCTTCGCGCTGCGGCGCGAGGGCTTCGCGGTGGAACACCACCTGCTGTGCCGCGCCGCCGACGAGGCCGCGCGCCGCCACCCGCCCGACGCCGCGGTGCTGGATGTCGGCCTGCCCGACGGCAGCGGCCTGGCGCTGTGCCAGCGCTGGCGCAGCGATGCCCGGCTGGGCGCGCTGCCGGTGATGATGCTGACCGCCCGCGCCGAGGAGATCGACCGCGTGGTGGCGCTGGAGACCGGCGCCGACGACTACCTGACCAAGCCCTTCAGCCCGCGCGAGCTGGTGGCCCGCCTGCGCGCGCTGCTTCGCCGCAGCCGAGGGGTGGCAGCGGCGCCCGCCGGTCTGGTGCTCGACCGCCCCGCCCAGCGCGTGCTGTTCGGCGGCGAGCCGCTGCCGCTGACCCGCCTGGAGTACGGCCTGATGGCCGCGCTGCTGCAGGCGCCGGGCCGCATCCGTTCACGCGAGGCGTTGCTGGCCGAGGTCTGGGGACAGGCCAGCGAGGCCAACGACCGCACCGTCGACACCCACATCAAGACCCTGCGTGCCAAGCTGCGCGCCTGCCGCGCCGATCTGGACCCGATCGTCACCCACCGCGGCATGGGCTACGCGCTGGAGTGGCCGCGCGGCCCGGCCGCGGACGAAGGCGGCCGATGAGGCTGGGCCTGCGCCTGCTGTTCGCCTTCCTGCTGATCACCGGGCTGGCGAGCCTGCTGGTCATGCGGGTCTTCCTGGTCGAGGTCAAGCCCAGCGTGCGCGAGGTCATGGAGGACGTGCTGGTCGACAGCGCCAACCTGCTGGCCGAGGCCGCGGCCGACGACCTGGCCGCCATGCCGCCCGGCGGCGACCTGCGCGACAGCGCCTTCGCCCGCTCGGTGCACGACTACGCCCGGCGCCCGGTGCAGGCGCAGATCTGGGGCCTGCACAAGCGCAGCCTGGATTTCCGCATCTATGTGACCGATGCGCAGGGCCGGGTGGTGTTCGACTCGGGCACGCCGTCGATGGTGGGGGCCGACTACTCGCGCTGGCGCGACGTGGCCCGCACGCTGAAAGGCGAATACGGCGCGCGCACCACCCGCGACAGCCCCGACGATGAGCTCAGCACCGTGATGCATGTGGCCGCACCGGTGCAGCGCGACGGCCGTCTGCTGGGCGTGCTCACCGTGGCCAAGCCCAATGCCACGGTGCAGCCCTTCATCGATCGCGCCGAGCGCAAGATTCTGCAGGCCGGTACGCTGCTGATCGGCGTGTCGGCGCTGGTGGGCCTGGCGGTCACCTTCTGGACCGTGCGCTCGGTGCGCCAGCTGCGCGACTACGCCCGCCACGTGGGCGACCCCGCCGACGACGCTGGCGCCCGCCTGCGCCCACCCGCGCTGCCGGGCGAGCTGGGCGAACTGGCCGGTGCGATGGACGCGATGCGCCAGCGCCTGGCCGGCCGCGCCCGGCTGGAGAACGACGTGCGCGCGCTGACCCACGAGCTCAAGGCGCCGATGGCCGCCATCCGCGGCGCCGCCGAGCTGCTGCGCGACGATCTGCCGGCGGCCGACCGCCAGCACTTCGCCGGCCAGATCGAGGACCAGGTGCGCCGCCAGCAGGACCTGGTCGACCGCCTGCTGATGCTGTCCACGCTGCAGGGCCTGGAGGCGCCCGCTCGCACCGAGCCGGTGGACCTGACCGCCCTGAGCGAGCAGGTGACCCAGCGCCTGGCGCCGGCGCTGGCGCAGCGCCGCCTGCACCTGGTGTGGCAGCGCCGTGAGCCGCTGCCACTGCGCGGCGACGCCCCCGCGCTGGAGCTGGCGCTGTCCAACCTGCTGCTCAATGCGCTGCAACACGCGCCCGAGGGCAGCGTGCTGACGCTGGACGCCCACCGCGACGGCGACACCCTGGCCTGGTCGCTGCGCGACGAGGGACCGGGCGTGCCCGACTTCGCGCTGCCGCAGCTGGGCCAGCGCTTCTTCTCGACGCCCAACCCGGTGGATGGCCGCAAGGGCAGCGGCCTGGGCCTGGCGATCGTGGCCCAGGTGGTGGCGCTGCACGGCGGCCAGTGGCAGGCCGAGGCGGCCTCGCCCGGGCTGCGCGTGCGCCTGCGCCTGCCGGCGGCTTCACACTGACTTCACACAGCCCATCGTCGCCTCACGCAGGGCGCCGATGCTGGACGCCTGTCCCCACAAGCGAGAGGCGTTCCCCATGAAGAAGATCCTGTCGTCCACCCTGGCCTGGGTGCTGGCGGTGTTCTGCGCGCTGGCGCTGCTGCTGTCGAGCATCGAAGGCCTGGTCAGCGAGCGCTCGGCCCGACAGGCCGAGGCGGTGCGCAGCGTGCAGCAGGCCTCAGCCGCCAACCAGCACCTGATCGGCCCGATGCTCGAGCGCCAGTGCACCGAGCGCTGGGAGGCGCTGCGCGGCGAAGGGCGCGAGCGCACGAGCGTGGCCGAATCACGCCTGATCGTGCAGCGCTGGCCCGCCGAGCAGCTGGTGGCCAGCACCCAGCTGGCGATGGAGCCACGCTACCGCGGCCTCTACAAGGTCAACGCCTACCTGTCGCGCTGGACGCTGCAGGCCCGCTGGCCGCAGGGCTTGCCGGCCGCGCCCGCCGCGCTGCATGCCGACGGCCAGGTGCAGTGCGAAGCCCCGCGGGTGTGGATCGCGCTGCACGATGTGCGCGGCGTGCGGCGCGCCACGCTGCAGGCGGGCGGGCAGGCGCTGACGGTCAGCGGCGGCACCGGCCACCCGGCTTACACCCAGGGCCTGCAGGCCACGCTGGCCGCCCCGAAGCCCGGCGAGGCGCTGCAGCTGGACGCCGAGCTGGAGCTGGTGGGCAGCAGCGATCTGGCCCTGGTGCCGGCCGCAGCCGATGTGCAGTGGACGCTGAACGCCGACTGGCCGCATCCCTCCTTCGGCGGCCAGTTCCTGCCGGTGCAGCGCACGGTGCGCGACAGCGGCTTCGAGGCCACCTGGCGCGTCAGCCAGCTGGCCTCGGGGGCCACCGCGGCGCTGCTCAAGGACGCGCCGGTCTGCGGTGCTGATGGCGACGCCAGCCGCGGCTGCCTGGAGACGCTCGCGGTGTCGCTGATCGACCCGGTCAACCCGTATGTGATGAGCGACCGCGCGGTGCGCTACGGCCTGCTCTTCGTGGCACTGGCCTTCACCGGTCTGGGCCTGTGCGAGCTGCTGTCGCGCCAGCGGCGGCCGGTGCACCCGGTTCAGTACGCGCTGGTGGGTCTGGCGCTGGCCACCTTCTTCCTGCTGCTGCTGAGCCTGTCCGAGCACCTGCCCTTCGGCTGGGCCTACGCCGCCTCGGGCCTGGCCTGCCTGGGCGTGATGTCGGGCTATGTCAGCACGGTGCTGGGCGGCTGGCGCGGTGGCCTGGTGTTTGGCGGCGCGGGGGCCTTCACGCTGGGCCTGCTGTACTGGCTGCTGATGCGCGAGCAGACCGCGCTGGCCATCGGCTCGGTGGCGGCGCTGGCCGTGCTGGCTGCGGTGATGTGGCTGACGCGGCGCATCGACTGGTTCGCCCTGGCGCGTCCGGAGGCCCCGAGCGCCTGATCGGGTTTGCCGGCGGGCCCGGCGCCCGCCGCTGCGTCTACAGTCGCAGGCGAGATGAGCACCGACATCCCCACCTACGACCACATCGTGATTGGCGCCGGCACCGCCGGCTGCCTGCTGGCCAACCGGCTGTCGGCCGACCCGAAGCGCCGCGTGCTGCTGATCGAGGCCGGCGGTCACGACGACTACGCCTGGATCCACATCCCGGTGGGTTACCTGTACTGCATCGGCAACCCGCGCACCGACTGGCTCTACCAGACCGACGCCGACCCGGGCCTCAACGGCCGGCGCCTGCGCTACCCGCGCGGCAAGGTGCTGGGCGGCTGCTCCAGCATCAACGGCATGATCTACATGCGCGGCCAGAGCCGCGACTACGACGCCTGGGCGCTGGACTGCGGCGACGCCAACTGGCGCTGGGAACACTGCCTGCCCTACTTCCTGAAGCACGAGGACCACTGGAAGGGCGCCAACGCGCTGCACGCCGCGCCCGGCTTCGACCCCACCGGCGCGCGCGCCGGCGGCGAGTGGCGGGTGGAGAAGCAGCGCCTGTCCTGGGAGATCCTGGATGCCTTTGCCGCCGCCGCGCAGCAGGCCGGCATCCCCGCCACCGACGACTTCAACCGCGGCAGCAACGAAGGCGTGGGCTACTTCGAGGTCAACCAGCGTTCGGGCCTGCGCTGGAACGCCAGCAAGGCCTTTCTGCGCCCGGTGATCGGCCGGCCCAATCTGCAGCTGTGGACCGGCGCCACCGTGCAGCGCCTGCTGCTGGAACGCGGCGCCGACGGCGCGCTGCGCGCGGCCGGGGTGGAGTGCCGGCCGGTCAACGGCGGCGAGCCAGTGATCGCCCACTGCCGCGGCGAGGTGGTGATGGCCGCTGGCGCGGTGGGCACGCCGGCCATCCTGCAGCGCAGCGGCATCGGCCCGGCGCCGCTGTTGCAGCGCCTGGGCATCCCGGTCCAGCAAGACCTGCCCGGCGTGGGCGGCAACCTGCAGGACCACCTGCAGATCCGCGCGGTCTTCAAGGTGCAGGGCGTGACCACCCTCAACACCCTGGCCGCCACGCCCTGGGGCAAGGCCAAGATCGGCCTGGAATACCTGCTGCGCCGCAGCGGCCCGATGAGCATGGCGCCCTCGCAGCTGGGCGCCTTCACCCGCTCCTCGCCCGAACACGCCTGGCCGAACGTGGAGTACCACGTGCAGCCGCTGTCGCTGGACGCGTTTGGCGAGCCACTGCACCGCTTCAATGCCTTCACCGCCAGCGTCTGCAACCTGAATCCCACGTCGCGCGGGCGCATCGACATCACCAGCCCCGAGGCCGAGGCTGCGCCCTCCATCCTGGCCAACTACCTGAGCACGCCCGAGGACCGCCAGGTGGCCGCCGATTCGCTGCGGCTGACCCGCCGCATTGCCGCCCAGCCGGCGCTGCAGAAGTACCGCCCCGAGGAATGGAAGCCCGGCGTGCAGTACCAGAGCGACGCCGACCTGGCCCGCCTGGCCGGCGACATCGGCACCACCATCTTCCACCCGGTGGGCACCTGCGCGATGGGCCGCGACGACGACCCCGCCGCGGTGGTGGACAGCCGGCTGCGGGTGCGCGGCGTGGCCGGGCTGCGGGTGGCCGACGCCAGCGTGATGCCGCGCATCACCAGCGGCAACACCAATTCGCCCACGCTGATGATCGCCGAACGGGCCGCCGAGTGGCTGCGGGCCGGGCCACAGTGAGTGTCTCCTAACGGGGGGTTTGCCCGGATTCGCACCATCCCGGGGCCCCATTACAGTGCGTGCACTCTCTGCCCTGTCTCCCAGGAGACAGGCTGCGTGAGGGGGTCCGAGGAGACAAACCGGGCCGATAACCAGAATGCATCGAGCCCAGCGGGGGCCCTATCCGGAACCTGACCGCTGAACTTGCCACGTTGTTGAGCAAAAATGCCAAAGGGCGCCAGTTACCACTGGCGCCCTTTTGCTTTGCCGCGCCAGTGACCGCTGGCGTCGGTTTGCTTTGCTGCGCCAGTGCCCTCCCGGTCGCCTGTCTGCCCTGTCCGCCCGCCATGCTTGAGTTGTTGTTCTCCGCCGCCGCCTCGCTGCTGGCCGGTTTCGTCGATGCCATCGTCGGCGGTGGCGGCCTGGTGCTGCTGCCCGCGCTGTTCGCCGCCTACCCCGCGGCGGCGCCAGCCACGCTGTCCGGCACCAACAAGGGCGCAGCGGTCTGGGGCACGGCCTGGGCAGCGCAGCAGTACGCCCGCCGCGTGACGATGAACTGGCGCACGCTGCTGCCCGCCACCGCGCTGGCCTTCGCCGGCAGCTTGGCGGGCGCCTGGCTGCTGACGCAGATCGACGGCTCGGGCCTGCGCAAGGCCCTGCCCTTCGTGCTGGGCGCGATCCTGCTGTACACACTGGCGAAGAAGGAACTGGGCCGCGCCCACGCACCGCTGCACACGCCGCAGCGCGAGGCGCTGCTGGGCGGCACGATCGGCGCCACGATCGGCCTGTACGACGGCTTCTTCGGCCCCGGCACCGGCAGCTTCCTGGTCTTTGCCTTCGTGCGGCTGCTGGGCTACGACTTCCTGCACGCCTCAGCCGCCGCCAAGCTGCTGAACGTGGCCACCAACCTGGCCGCGCTGGCGCTGTTCGGCTGGACCGGCCATGTCTGGTGGCACGTGGCCGCGGTGCTGGCGGTGGCCAACATCGCCGGCAGCCTGCTGGGCACGCGGCTGGCGCTGAAGCATGGCGCCGGCTTCGTGCGCGGCGTGTTCATCGTGGTGGTGGGCGCGCTGATCGCCAAGACCGCCTGGGACGCGTTCCTGCGCTGACCGTTTCAGGCGCCGTACAGCTGCTCCGGCCGCGCCATCAGCAGCCAGCTGGTGACGATGTACTTGTCGCCCGAGACCGGTGTGCGCCCGCGGTGGGTGTGGGTGAAGTAGGCCGGTGCGATCACCATGCGCCCGGCCCGCGGCTGCACCGAGCGGCGCTGGTAGTAGAAGTCGGTCTCGCCGCCCTCGGCCACATCGTTCAGGTAGACCATCCACAGCAGCGTGCGGTGCACCGCCTCGTGGCCGGGCTCGGGGTAGACCTCGCAGTGCCAGTAGTTGTAGTTGCCCAGGCCGGCGTCGTACTTCTGCAGCTGCACGCCGCCGATGCGGAACACCGCGCCCATCAGCTCGCCGGCGATCGGCGCGCCCACCTCGTCGAAGTTGTCGTGGCCCAGCGCCACCGGCTGGCCGGTGGCGGGGTGGCGCACGGTCAGCGTGACCGGGGCGATCAGCGCGAAGTGGTGCTGGCGCAGGTAATCGCGCAGATGGCGCCGCACGGTCTGCAGCAGCGCCTGCAGCGGTGCCTGCCAGTCGGCGTGCTCGCCCAGGTGCAGGTCGGTGGAGATCTTCTTGGCCGTGTCCACCCCGGCGCCGGTGCGCCCCGGGTGGCGGTGCGGGCTGGCCTCGAAGCGCTCGATCAGGGCGCGGCAGAAGGCCGGGTCCAGCGCGTCATCGATCACCGCGATGAAGTCGGTCGTCGGCGTGGGGGGCAGGGGTTCGGCGGACATGGCGCGATGGTGCCTCAACTGCGGGACGCCTTCTCCCCAGTCCGGCTCTTGACAGGCCTGCGCACTGGGCGAAGATCGGCCGCTGCCGCGACTGCGCCCAGGGAGACACCGCATGACCAACGACCCGATCGCCCGCTTCGACGCCATCCACGTCATCTCCGACATCCACATGGGCGGCAAGCCCGGCTTCCAGATCCTGAAGGAGACCGCGCGCCTGGCCGGCTTTGTCGACCGCCTGCGCACCGAGCGCACCGGTCAGCGCCTGGCCCTGGTGCTCAACGGCGACGTGGTCGACACGCTGGCCGAGGACATCGAGGGCTATGTGGCGATCAACGACGCGCTGCCCACGCTGCAGCGCATCGTCGAAGGGCCCTCGTTCGGCGGCATCTGGCAGGCGCTGGCGGCCTTCGTCAAGACCGAAGGGCGCCACCTGGTGGTGGTGATCGGCAACCACGACATCGAGGTGGCGCTGCCACCGGTGCAGCGCTACCTGCTGCAGGTGCTGGCGGGCGACGACCTGGCGGCGCGCTCGCGGGTGGAGTTCTCCACCACCGGCGGCGGCTGGACCTGCCTGGTGGGCGGCGCGCGCGTCTACTGCACCCACGGCAACGAGGTCGATGCCTGGAACTTCAACCGCTACGAAGACCTGGCCCGCGCCGGCCGCCGGCTCAACGCCGGCCAGCGCATGGAGCCCGCCGAGTGGACGCCCAACGCCGGCACGCGCATGGTCAAGGAGGTGATGAACAGCGTGAAGAAGCAGTACCCGTGGATCGACCTGCTCAAGCCCGAGACCCAGGCCGCGGTGGGCACGCTGCTGGTGATGGCGCCCGAGAAGATGAACCAGCTGGGCGATCTGCTGGGCATCGTCGGCGTGAAGACCGCGGGCGAGTACCAGGCGCCCAGGCGTCTGTCGGCCGGCGATGCGCCAGCCGCCGCACCCGCCAGCCAGACGCTGGAGCAGTTGCTGGGCCCGAACCTGCGCCAGGCGCCGGCGCGCGACACCGCCCAGGACATGCTGTCCGCCGCTGAGGACCAGTACGCCACCGCCGCGCCCACGGGCGTCCCGACAGGCCAGCTGGGCACCGCCGGCCTGGTCTGGGACCGCCTGACCGGCTGGATCCGCGGCATCGACCGGCCCGAGGCGCTGCGCCGCGCGCTGCTGGATTGGCTCAAGGGCGACAAGACCTTTGACATCACCGACCGCGACACCACCTGCACCGATGTGCTCAAGGCCGTGGGCGCCGACGTGGACATCATCATCACCGGCCACACCCACCTGGCGCGGGCCATCGACCTGGGCGCCGGGCGCATGTACTTCAACAGCGGCACCTGGATCCGGTTGATGCGTTTCACCGAGGCCATGCTGCGCAGCGAGGCCTCGTTCCGCGCGGTCTGGGAGGTGCTGGAGAAGGGGGCGATGAGCGATCTGGATCAAGCGAGCTTCGGCGCCGAGAAGCTGGTCATGGACATGACCACCGCGATCGAGGTCTCGGTCGATGAAGACGGGAAACAGGTGGTCGGCCAGTTGGTGCAGATCAACGGCGATGGCCGCCAGCAAGGCAAGGCGCTGAAGCGCTACACGAGGGCCCTCGCATGAGCCAGGACAAGGCCGACAGCCGCTGCGCCGCTTCACGCCATGCGGCCACCCGCGTGCACCCCTTCAAGCTCGAGCTGCTGCGCCAGGGCCCGGCGCACAACCAGCTGATGTCGCCGATCACGCCCTACCTGGCGCTCAGCGGCAACGCGCCGCCGCAGACGCTGTACTTCCCGTTCGAGCACCGGCAGCTGCTGTCGCGCCTGGGACGCCTGCGCCAGGCCGACAGGACGATGCCGGCAATGGAGCGCGAGGCGGTGCTGCGCGACCTGGGCGAGCCGCTGGGACAGGTGCTGGGCACGGTGCCCTCGCTGTACGCGGCGATGACGCGCGACGAGGAGCCGCTGCTGCATGTGCAGCTGGCGCTGTCGGCGCTGGAGCTGTCGATGCTGCCCTTCGAGGCGGTGGTGGCCCCCGACCATTTCCCCGGCGGCAACAAGCCGATGCTGCTGCACTCGCCCATGGTGGTCACGCGCGAGGTGCGCCGCGCGCAGCGCGCTGCCGTGCGCTGGAACCGCCCGCCCAAGGTGCTGTTCGCCTTTGCGTCGCCCGGCGGTCTGGCACCGGTGCCGGCCCAGGAACACCTCAATGCGCTGCGCCGGGCGATCGAGCCGCTGGTGCGGCGCAGCACCGAGACCGACCCCGAGAAGAACAAGAAGGAACGCCTGCTCAAGGTGGGCGAGCTGCTGCACGTGCTGCCCAATGCCAGCCTGCGCTCGCTCACCGAGGCCTGCCGCAGCCAGTCCTTCACCCATGTCCACATCCTGGCCCATGGCCTGCCGATCCAGATGGCCGGTGGCGACCGCTACGGCATGGCCCTGTGCCGAGACGGCGAACCGCTGACACTGGCCACGGTGGACGCAGCCCAGCTGGTGGGCGCGCTGCGCGGTGGCATCGACGCCGACGACAACTGCATGCCCACCCTGGTCAGCCTGGCCACCTGCGACTCGGGCGCGGTCGATTCGGTGCTGATGCCCGGTGGCAGCCTGGCTCACGAGCTGCACGAGGCCGGCGTGCCCTGGGTGGTGGCCTCGCAGTTCCCGCTGTGGATGGACGCGTCGGTGCTGCTGGCCGAGTCGCTGTATGCCGGCGTGCTGGTCGGACACGACCCGCGCCGCGTGCTGCTGGAGGTGCGGCGCCGCCTGGCCGCCGAGGTGCCCGACACCTTCGACTGGGCCAGCCTGGTGGCCTATGCCACCATTCCCTTCGACCTGGACCGCCAGGTGGCCGACTTCCGCGAGCGCCAGACGCGCGCGCTGCTGGAGGCCCGCTTCTCGATGATCGACGAGATGCTGGCCCAGGGCACCACCGGCGCCGAGCTGCGCGCGCGCATCGCACCGCTGGCCGAGGACATCCGCGAGATGCTGCGCCGCCAGACAGCGGCCGCTGACCGGGTTGATGCCAGCTTCAGCAGCGAGCGCGCGCGCCGTGCCCTGCGGGCCGAATGGCTGGGCATGACGGCCGCCAGCGAAAAGCGCCTGGGGATTGCCTACCAACGCGTGGCCGATGCCGAGACTGCGCAGAAGGATGCAGACACCGCCGCCCCTGACCCGCGTGCTCAGGAGGCCTACCGGCGCGCCCGAGACCTTTACCTGGAGGCCTCGCACGAGGAGCCGCACAACCACTGGGTCAGCACCCAGTACCTGTCGATGGGCGTGATCGCCGCGCGCGGTGACAAGGCCGCGCTGGCGGCCCTGGTCTCGGCCGGCAAGCTGCGCTGGGAGCTCACAACGCAACTGGCCCGCCTCGAGCAACTGAGCGCCAAGGGCAAGGACCTGGCCTGGGCCTGGGGCACGGTGGCCGAGCTGACCATGCTGGGCAGCGTGTATGCCGGTCGGCAGTTCCGCCAGGGCCAGGCCCAGAACACGATCACCGAGGCCTGCCAGGCGATCATCGCCTCGGCCGGCTCCGATCCGTTCCCGGTGCAATCCACCCGGCGCCAGTTCCAGCGCTACTGCGAGCAGTGGGCCGACGATCGCTGGAGCGCGCTGGCGAAGCTGGCGGTGGATCAGCTCAGCGCGGGCGGCTGAGCGCCGTCGCAGGCCTCTTCGGCCTGCAGCCAGGCTTCAAACGCCCGCAGCGCCGCCGAAGGCGCCCGCCCAAGCGGCCGCGTCAGCCAGTAGCGCCCCACGTCCACCGCCACCCCGAAGGGCTGCACCAGCCGCCCCTCGGCCAGCTCGCGCCGGAACATGGCCGCCGGGGCCAGCGCCACGCCGCTGCCCAGCAGCGCCGCCTGCACCATCAGCACCGACGAGTCGAACTGCGGGCCGCGGGCGGCCAGCGGCTCCAGGCCGGCGGCGCGTGACCAGGCGGGCCAGTCCTCGGTGCGGTAGCTGCGCAGCAGCGTGCAGCGGCGCAGGTCGGCGGGGCGCGCCAGCGTGGCGGCCAGCGCCGGCGCGCACAGGGGGGTGAGCGGCGCGGCCTGCAGTGGCACGGCGTGGGTGCTGCGCCAGGCGCCGTCGCCAAAGCGGATCGCCGCGTCGATGGTTTCGGTGGCCAGGTCCAGCTTGTTGTTGTGCGTCTGCAGCCTCAGCTCGATGTGCGGGTGTTCGGCCTGGAACTGCGGCAGCCGCTCCAGCAGCCAGCCCTGGGCGTAGGTGCCCACCACCGCCACCGTCAGGCGCTGGGGCGGGGCACGTTCGTCCAGCAGTTGCACCGCCTTGTCCAGCAGCGCAAAGGCCTGCTGGACCAGCGGCGCCAGGCGCGCGCCCTCGTCGCTGAGTTGCAGGCCGCGCGCGGTGCGCAGGAACAGGCGCTGGCCGATCTGCGCCTCCAGCGCCTTGATCTGGTGGCTCACCGCGGCCTGGGTCACGCACAGCTCGTCGGCCGCGCGGGTGAAGTTCAGGTGCCGCGAGGCGGCCGCGAAGGCATGCAGGTGGTTCAGTGACAGATGGGTCAGCGCCATGAGATTTCCTCATGCCAGTGCCCAGCACATGTCGTTGGGCAAGGGATGACAGGAGCCCAAGAATACCGCCGCACCACCACCCATTGATGAGGAAAGCTATGGACAGATCCCGTCGCCGCCTGCTGCAACAGGCCCTGGCCGGCCTGGGCAGCCTGGGCCTGGGCAGCGCGCAGGCCGCCCCCGACACCCTGGCCGCCCTGGAGCGCCGCCACGGCGGCCGCCTGGGCGCGGTGATCCAGGACCTGGGCGGTGGCCCGGGCCTGGCGCACCGCGCCGACGAGCGCTTCGCGCTGTGCTCCACCTTCAAGCTGTGGCTGGCGGCCGCCGTGCTGGCCGAAGCCGACGCCGGGCGCTGGCGGCTCGACGACCGCCTGCGCTGGCAGGCGGCCGACGCCGTGCCGAACAGCCCCGTCACCGCCGCCCAGGATGCCCGCGCCGGCATGACGCTGTCGGCACTGGCCGAAGCCGCCCAGTGCCACAGCGACAACCTGGCCGCCAACCTGCTGCTGCGCCACCTGGGCGGGCCCGCCGCGCTGACCGACTGGTTGCGCCGGCAGGGCGACAGCGTCACGCGCCTGGACCGCATCGAGCCGGCGATGAACCAGGTTCGCGCCGGCGAGGTGCAGGACAGCACCTCGCCGGCCGCCATCGCCGCCAACCTGACGCGACTGCTGAGGGGCGACCTGCTCAGCGCCAGCAGCCGCGATCGCCTGCTGGGCTGGATGCGCGCCACGCGCACCGGCCCACGCCGCCTGCGCGCCGGACTGCCCAGCGGCTGGACCCTCGGCCACAAGACCGGCACCGGCCTGGACGACGGCCTGCCCGACCGCCTCAACGATGTCGGCATCGTCTGGCCCCCGGGCGGCCGCGCGCCGCGCGTGGTGGCTGTCTACTACGAGGGCCCGCAGCGCGGCAGCCGCGACCCCCGCCCGCAGGACGAGGCGGTGCTGGCGGCGGTGGGCCGGCTGGCCACGCGTTGAGCAGGCCACAATCGCAGCCATGACGACACGGCTGCGCCTGGTGGACTGTTGCCTGGGCCCGCTGCAGGGCCTGACGGCCGAGCTGTGCCCGGGGCTGTCGGCCATCACCGGCGGCGAAGGCCGCGGCAAGACGCTGCTGCTGCGCCTGCTGGCCGGTGAGGTGGCACCGGCGCAGGGCCGGATCGAGCGGCAGCACGGCCCGGTCTGGTACGCCCCCACCGACGACCCCGCCGACGACGCCGTGGTGGCCACCGACTGGCTGGCCGCGCGCCGCGCCGCCCACCCCGGCTGGGACGCGAGCGTGGCCGCCGAGCTGGCCCAGGCGCTGGGCCTGGACGAGCACCTGCCCAAGCCGCTGTACATGCTCTCGCGCGGCAGCCGCCGCAAGCTGGGGCTGCTGGGCGCCGCGGCCAGTGGCGCTGATCTGGTGCTGCTCGACCAGCCTTGGGCGGCGCTGGATGCGCGCTCCTGCCGCCTGGTCGATGACCTGCTGAGCGAGGCGGCCCAGAGCGAGCGCAGCGCCTGGGTCGTGGCCGACTACCTGCTGCCGCCCGGCCTGGACGGGGTGCCGCTGGCCCAGCACTGGGGCTTGGGCGACTGAGCGCCAGGGCCGCGGCAGCGCTCGCCCAGCGGGGGCCGACCCGCGACAATCGCTTGCATGATCGCGCTCCCCGCCGCACCCGCCGACCTGCTGCGCGCGCTGCAGGACAGCGTGGACCGCACCGAGCACGCCGCCACCGACGCCTGCCTGCAGGCCTTGCTGCAACACCCCGGCCTGCCCACCCACCTGCAGGCGCAGGCGCTGGCCATCGCCTCGCATGGCCACTACCGGCGCAATGACCTGACCCAGGCTTCGCGCCTGGCCAGCGAGGCGCGCGCTGCGGCCGATCTGGCCGGCGACGCCACCGCCACCGCCCACGCCGGCCTGGCCTGGGCCCGCATCTGCTGGGCGCTGGGCGATCTGGACGAGGCCCTGGCCGAGCTGAAGGCGGTGCACCGCCAGTCGCCCGCCGAGCCGCGCCTGCAGCTGCACCTGTTCAACCTGCTGGGCCTGGTGCACGCCGACCTGGGTCAGGCCGAGGCCGCTGAAACCTACCAGCGCCAGGCCCTGGACAGCGCCCGCCGCAGCGGCTGCGTGGACCTGCGCCTGATCGCGCTGACCAACCTGGCCGGCCGTGTGCTGGCCCGCGGCGAGGCGGCGCGGACCCTGCACCCCGACACCGCCGCCGCGGCCTGGGCCGAGCTGGACCGGCTGGCCGCCGAGGCCGATGCGCTGGCCTGCGCCCATGACCAGGAGCTGACGCTGCCGCACCTGCTGGTGGCGCTGGGCGCGTCGCTGGTCCTGCGCGACCGGCGCGACGAGGCCCTGGCGGTGTTCGCGCGCCAGGCGCGCATCGCCGCGGCTTGGCCCGACCGCAGCAGCCTGCCGCATGCCGCCGGCTGGCTGGCGCGGCTGCACGCCGCCGCGGGGGATCTGGCGGCCGCGCGGCGCGCCATCGACGACGGCCTGGCGGCCTGCGCCGCCCTGGGGGCCAAGGCGCGCGCCGCGGCCCTGCACGAACAGGCCTGCGCGATCGAGGAAGCCGGCGCTCACTGGCGTGAAGCCTTGCAGCACCACAAGCGCTTCCATGCGCTGCGCGAGGAATGCGCGGTCGACCTGGCGCAGCGCAAGGCCGCCGCGCTGGCGCTGCGGGTGGAACTGGAGCGCGCCCGCCGCGAGGCCCTGGCGGACGCCCTCACCGGCCTGGGCAACCGCCGCTACCTGGACCAGCGCCTGGCACCCTGGCATGCCCAGGCGCGCGAGCGGGGCCGGCCGCTGCCGCTGGCACTGCTGGACATCGACCACTTCAAGCAGATCAACGACCGGCACTCGCACCTGGTGGGCGATGCGGTGCTGCGCCGCCTGGCGCAACTGCTGCAGGCCGGCGCGCGCGACGCCGACCTGTGCGCCCGCTTCGGCGGCGAGGAGTTCGTGCTGGCCTGGCCCGCGCTGGACCTGCCGGCCGCGCGCCAGGTGGCCGAGCGCCTGCGCGCCCAGGTGGCCGCCGAGGACTGGGGCGTCCTGGCCTCGGGCCTGCGGGTGACGGTGAGTGTCGGCCTGGCCGATCTGGCCGACCATGCCAGCGCCGCCGACGGCCTGGCCGCCGCTGACGCGGCCCTCTATGCCGCCAAGGCGGCAGGACGCGACTGCGTGCGGGTGGCTACCAGCGACTGAACCACCAGTTCGGCCGAGCGGCAGCCATCCAGGAACTGCAGCAGCGGTGCCGGCCGGGTCAGCGCCAGCCCGGCAATCTCCGCCGGCTCCAGCAGCAGCAGCTCCAACAGCGAGCCGACGCCAGCCGCCTCCAGCACGGCCAGCGTGCGCCGACCGATGCCTGGCTGCGCCAGCAGCAGTGCGCGCTCGGCCGGGCGGAAGCGGGCCGGCTGCGGCGGCCGCGGCCGCGGCGCCGGACGGGCTCGCGCCACTGCGATGCCGGTGGTGGAGCGAAAGCCGTTGAGCGCAGGAATCATGGTCTCAGGCTGTCAGGCGGCCAGCGCGGCCAGAAAGGCGTCATGGCTGGGCATTGTCCGCACCGTGCCGACAATGGCCTCGCGCAGCCGCGCGAAGTGGCCGCGCAGCGCTGCCGCGTCGATGCCGTGCGTGAGCGGGTCGTGGCGCCGCGGCAGCACGCCCATGCCGTTCATGATCGCCACCCACGAGGGCTCGGCAAAACCGTCCGGGTCGAGCACCGCCACGCGGCCGCTGTCGCGGAACAGCGCGATCTGGTGCGCCAGCGTGTCGGGCAGCGGCATCGTGCGCAGTTCGCGCCAGAACGGTTGGTCATCGCGCCGGCTCAGCGTGTAGTGCAGGATGATGAAGTCGCGGATGGATTCGTACTGGCGCGCCATCAGCCGGTTGAACTCGGCCGCCAGGTGTGGCTCGAAGCTGCGGTCGGGCAGCAGCATCAGCAGCCGGCCCACCGCGTCCAGGATCAGCTGGATGCTGGTCGACTCCAAGGGTTCGAGGAAGCCCGAGGACAGGCCCACCGCCACCACATTGCCCACCCAGCACCGGCGCCGCCGGCCAGCGGTGAAGCGGATCGGCCGCGGCACATCGGTGGCCGGCGTCGGCAGGCCGGCCAGCAGCAGGCGCGCGGCCTCGTCGTCGTCCATGAAGCGGCTGCAGTAGACATGGCCGTTGCCGGTGCGGTGCTGCAGGGGGATGCGCCAGGTCCAGCCGGCCGGGGTGGCGGCGCTGCGGGTGAAGGGCGGCAGTTGCGCCATGCGGCCGCTGGGCACGGCCAGCGCGCGGTCGCAGGGCAGCCAGTGGCTCCAGTCCTCGAAGCCGGCCTGCATCACGCCCTCGATCAGCAGCGCGCGAAAGCCCGAGCAGTCGATGAACAGGTCTCCCTCGACACGCCGGCCATCGGCCAGGCGCAGGGCGCTGACGAAGCCGTCGCCAGGCCGGCGCTCGACCTCGACCACCTGGCCCTCCGTGCGCACCACGCCGGCGGCCAGCGCGTGCTCGCGCAGGTAGGCGGCGTACAGGCCGGCATCGAAATGAAAGGCGTAGGCGTAGGCATTGGCGGCGCTGGGCGGCCCCTCCAGCGGCGGCGTGAAGCGGCCCTGGCGCGCCATCTCGGTGGGCACCGACCAGTCGGCCAGCGCACCGATCGCGCCTTCGTGGCGCAGGCGCAGCCAGTAGGCGTAGGACGAGCGGGTGTCGATCGGCGGGCCATGGTCGCCAAAGCCGTGGAAGAAGGACTCACCCACCTTGCCCCAGTCCGCGAACTCGATGCCCAGCTTGAAGCTGGCCTGCGTGCGGCGAATGAACTCGGCGTTGTCCAGGCCCAGGCTGGCATTGAAGAAGCGGATCGGCGGCAGCGTGGCCTCGCCGACGCCGATGGTGCCGATCTCGGCCGACTCCACCAGCTCGATCACCGGCGCCGCACCGCCGCGCCGCAGGCGCTGCGCCAGCGGCAGCGCCGCCATCCAGCCGGCGGTGCCGCCGCCGAGGATGACGATCTTGCGCAGGGCCTGGGGGTCGTGCATGGGGCGCGCAGGGGGTGTGACGGGGCGCCATCATGGGCCCGAAGGCGCCTGGTGGTGGCTTGGTATTTCCCCTGGATTGATTCGTTCGACGATCGAACTATAGTCGCCCCACGATTCTGCCATCGTCCTACCGGCCTCCTGTCTTGCTCGCCGATCTCACCCACGCCGCCGGCCACCAGCAACTGCTCAAGGGCATCAACCGCATGTCCCTGGTGCGCCACCTCTGCACCCATCCGGGTTTGTCCCGGGTGGAGCTGGCGGCGGCCGTCGGCCTGACCAAGTCCACGGTCAGCACCCTGGCGCGCGAGCTGCTGGACGAGGGCTGGCTGGTCGAGCGCGAGGTGGTGGCCACCGGCGAGCTGGGCCGGCGCCCGACGCCGCTGTTCGTCGACCCCGAGCGCAAGCTGCTGCTGGGCGTGGAGGTCGGCATCGAGTCGCTGCGCCTGGTGCTGACGTCGCTGACCGGCGAGGTGCAGCAGTCGGCCTCGGTGCCCATGACGCCCGGCCGTGGTGCCAAAGCCTGCCTGGGCCAGCTGTCCCAGACGATGCTGAAGCTGGCGCAGCGCATCGACACGCCGCGCCAGCACATCATCGGCATCGGCATCGGGCTGCCCGGCGGTGTCGACGAGGCCAGCGGCCACCTGCATTTCGCCCCCAACCTGGGCTGGCGCGATGTGCCCGTCGGCGCCCTGCTCGGCGAACGCCTGGCCGGCACCGCGCTGGATGGCGTGCCGCTGTTCGTGCAGAACGAGGCCGATGTCGCGGCGCTGGGCGAGCTCGAGTTCAATCGCCACGAGGTGGCCGATCCGCTGCTCTATGTCAGCCTCAACGAGGGCGTTGGCGCCGGGGTCGTGGTGGGCGAGCGCCTGCTCACCGGGCACCGCGGCTTTGCCGGCGAGGTCGGCCACATCGTGCTGCAGCTCAACGGCCCCCCCTGCAGCTGTGGTCGCCGTGGCTGTGCCGAAGCGCTGATCGGCCTGCGCGCGATGCTGGGCCCGCAGTCCGACGACGACGAGCAGCGCCACCTGTCGGTGCTGGCGGCGCGGGTGCAGGCGGGCGAGCGCGGCACGCTGCGCGCGGTCGCCAGGTCAGGCGCCTACCTGGGCGTGCTGCTGCAGAACCTGGCTGCGGCCTACGACCCCGGCTGCATCGTGCTGGGCGGCGCGCTGGTCAGCCTGGGCGATCCCTTCCTGCAGCCCGCGCTGCGCACGCTGACCGAGCACGCCGCCGCCGCCGGTCTGGCCCCGCCGGCGCTGCGCATCAGCCGCCATGGCGCCGACGCGGTGGCCATCGGTGCGGCGGCGCTGGCGCGCTACCGCCTGACCCGGCCGCTGACCATGCCCGCGCTGAAGGACGCCGCATGAGCGCGGGCGCACCGCTGCACCCGGCCGAGGGCTGCTCGCTGGGCATCGACCTGGGCACCTCCGAGGTCAAGCTGCTGCTGCTGGATGCGCAGGGCAGCGTGATCGGCCAGGCGGGGGCACCGCTGTCGCTGTCGCAGCCGCAGCCGCTGTGGTCCGAACAGCTGCCGCAGGACTGGTGGAACGCCACCCAGCTGGCGGTGGCCGAGCTGCGCGCGGCCCATCCGCAGGCCTTTGCCGCGGTGCGCGCCATCGGCCTGTCCGGCCAGATGCACGGCGCCGTGCTGCTGGACGGTGACGACATGGTGCTGCGTCCGGCCATCCTCTGGAACGACGGCCGCAGCCACGCGGAGTGTGCCGAGCTGTCGTCCCGCGTGCCCAACCTGCATGCCATCGCCGGCAACCTGGCGATGCCGGGCTTCACCGCGCCCAAGCTGCTGTGGGTGAAGCGCCACGAGCCGGCCTTGTTTGCGCGCGTCCGCAGCGTGCTGCTGCCCAAGGACTATCTGCGCTGGTGCCTGTCGGGCGACAAGGTCAGCGAGGCCTCTGATGCCGCCGGCACGCTGTGGCTGGACGTGGCCCGGCGCGACTGGTCCGACGAACTGCTGGCCGCGTGTGGCCTGAGCCGCGCCCAGATGCCGCGCCTGGTCGACAGCGGCGCGCCGTCGGCCACGCTGCGGCCGGCGCTGGCCGCCGCCTGGGGCCTGCCGGCGGGCGTGGTGATCGCCGGCGGAGCCGGCGACAACGCCGCCAGCGCCATCGGCATCGGCGCCACCGAGCCGGGGCAGGGCTTCCTGTCGCTGGGCACGTCGGGCGTGCTGTTCGTCGTCAACGACCGCTACCGCCCCAACCCGGCCAGCGCCGTGCACGCCTTCTGCCATGCGCTGCCGCAGCGCTGGCACCAGATGGGCGTGATGCTGTCGGCGGCCAGCTGCCTGCGCTGGTTCACGTCCTTCAGCGGCGCCGGTCACGAGACCACGCTGCTCGACGAGGTGGCCCGGCTCAGTCCCGCCCAGCGCACCGAGGCGCCGCTGTTCCTGCCCTACCTGGCCGGTGAGCGCACGCCCCACAACGATCCCTTCGCGCCCGGCGTGCTGCACGGCCTGACCCACGCCAGCACCCGCGCGCACGGCGGCTACGCAGTGCTCGAAGGCGTGGCCTTCGGTCTGGCCGATGCGCTCGACGCGCTGCGCGCCGCCGGCACCGAGGTCGGCCCGCTGGCGCTGGTGGGCGGCGGCGCCCGCAGCGCGCTGTGGGCCCAGCTGCTGGCCGATGTGCTGGGGCTGGAGCTGCGTCAGCTCGACGGCGCCGAGACCGGCGCCGCGCTGGGCGCCGCCCGCCTGGGCTGGCTGGCCGCCGGCGCCGACCCGGCCCGCGTCTGCACCCCCCTGGCCGTGACGGCCCGTTTCCACCCCACGCCCGGCGCCGCCGCGCGCCTGGCCGAGCGGCGCGCCCGCTTCCAGAGCCTGTACCAGCGCCTGCGCGCACCGTCCACGACACCGCGGCAGGCGCTCGCGATGACCGCCTGAGCCTCTTTTCAAGCCGCTGATTTAACGCTAAAGCCCACTGAAGCCACCCATGAGCAGCTACTTCCAGGACATCCCGCCCATCCGCTTTGCCGGAGCGGCCAGCGAGGACCCGCTGTCCTTCCGCCACTACGACGCCGACCGCCTGGTGCTGGGTCGGCGCATGGCCGATCACCTGCGCTTTGCCGTCTGCTACTGGCACAGCTTCTGCTGGACCGGCCTGGACCCCTTCGGCGGCGGCACCTTCGAGCGCCCCTGGTTCGAGGGCGCGGCGCCGATGGTGCTGGCCGAACGCAAGGCGCAGGCCGCCTTCGACTTCTTCGAGCGCCTGGGCGCGCCCTACTACTGCTTCCATGACCGCGATGTCGCCCCGGAAGGCGCCACCCCGCGCGAGAGCCACGAGAACTTCCTGCGCATGGTCGATGTGCTGGGCGAGCACCAGCAGCGCACCGGCATGAAGCTGCTGTGGGGCACGGCCAATCTGTTCAGCCACCGCCGCTTCATGTCGGGGGCCGCCACCAACCCCGATCCGCGCATCTTCGAGCTGGCCGCGCTGCAGGTGCGCGACGCCCTGGACGCCACGCTGCGCCTGGGCGGCGAGAACTATGTGCTGTGGGGCGGCCGCGAAGGCTACGAGACCCTGCTCAACACCCGCGTCGGCCAGGAGCTCGACCAGTTCGCCCGCTTCCTGCACCTTGTGGTCGAGTACAAGCACCGCATCGGCTTCACCGGCACGCTGCTGATCGAGCCCAAGCCGCGCGAGCCGTCCAAGCACCAGTACGACTTCGACACCGCCACGGTCTACGGCTTCCTGGCCCGCCACGGCCTGGACAAGGAGATCAAGGTCAACATCGAGGCCAACCACGCCACGCTCTCGGGTCACAGCTTCGAGCACGAGATCGCCACCGCCGCCGCGCTGGGCATCCTGGGCAGCATCGACATGAACCGCGGTGACCCCCAGCTGGGCTGGGACACCGACCAGTTCCCCAACAACGTGCCCGAGCTGGCGCTGGCGCTCTACCACATCCTGCAGGCCGGCGGCCTGGGCACTGGCGGCCTGAACTTCGACGCCAAGGTGCGCCGCCAGTCGATCGACGCGGCCGATCTGTTCCACGGCCACATCGGCGGCATGGACGCCTGCGCGCGCGCGCTGCTGGTGGCCGAGAAGATGATCACCGACGGGCGCCTGCAGGCCGCGCTGGCGCAGCGCTACGCCGGCTGGGACAGCGCACGTGGCCAGGCCATTCTGGGCGGACAGCTGACGCTGGCCGACCTGGCCGACGCGGTGCTGCAACACAACACCGACACCGCGCCGGTGTCGGGCCGCCAGGAATACCTGGAGAACCTCGTCAATCGCTTCTGCGAACCCTGAGCCGACTTTCACCGAGCGGCGAGACAGCCGCACCGCCCCACCCTCTCGACACAGCAACCGGAGACAAGCCATGAAGAAACCCCAGCGCACGGCGCTCTCGCTCGCGGCCGCCCAGGTGGCCCTGATGTGGACCGGCCTGGCCAGCGCCCAGCAGGCGCCTGCCCCGGCCCCCGCCGCCAGTGCCGCCACCGCGATCGTCGTCACGGGCCAGCGCGCCGCCCTGCAAAGCGCGCAGAAGATCAAGCAGGAGTCCGACGAGATCGTCGACTCGATCGTCGCCGACGACATCGGCAAGCTGCCCGACCGCTCGATCACCGAGGTGCTGCAGCGCGTGGTGGGCGTCACCATGGACCGCACGATGGCCAAGGGCGATCCCGAGCACTACTCGGTCGAGGGCTCGGGCGTCTCGATCCGCGGCCTGTCCTGGGTGCGCTCCGAGCTCAACGGCCGCGACTCCTTCTCGGCCAACGGCGGCCGCGCGCTGAACTTCGAGGACGTGCCGCCCGAGCTGATGGCCGGCGTGGACGTCTACAAGAACCCCTCGGCCGAACAGATCGAGGGCGCCGTCGGCGGTCTGGTCAACCTGCGCACCGCACTGCCGCTGGACTTCAAGGGCTTCAAGGGCGCGGTGTCGCTGGAGAACACCTACAACAAGCTCAACAGCAAGCAGTCGCCCTCGGGTTCGCTGCTGCTGAGCAACCGCTGGGACACCGACCTCGGCCAGTTCGGCGCGCTGCTGAACCTGGCGCATTCCGAGAGCCGCACCCGCTCCGACTTCTTCCAGGTCGAGCCCTACTACCCGCGCACCGACGCCTATGCCGGCCAGGACCCGGCGACGACGGTCTGGATCCCCAAGGGCGCACAGTGGCGCACGCTGGAGTTCGAGCGTCAGCGTGACGGCCTGTACGGTGCGCTGCAGTGGAAGAAGAACGACTTCGAGACCGCGCTGACCTACTTCCAGTCGAAGTACCACATGCAGTGGGACGAGCAGGCGATCTTCGCCCAGCAGAACCCCTACTCGGTCACCGTCACCAACGGCCAGTTCAACGACAAGGGCGCGCTGGTCTATGGCACGCTGACCACCACCGACAACGGCGGCCTGTTCAACTTCAACAACGACACCCGCTTCGCCACCCGCGACTCCAAAACCGAGGAGTTCGCCTGGAAGGCCAAGTGGAAGGCCAGCGACCGCTGGAGCTTCAGCACCGACCTGCAGTACATCCGCGCCCGCACCGACGGCTTCGACTCCACCGTCGCCACCGGCGTGGGCATGCCCAAGGAGACGCTGGACCTGCGCGGCGCCACGCCGACGCTGATCTTCGACGCCGCCGACCGCGCCCACCTGGCCGACCCGAAGAACTACTACTGGGCCTTCACGATGGAGCACCTGGACCGCAGCAAGGCCACCGAGAAGGCCGGCCGCGCGGACGCCAAGTACACCTTCGACGACCCCGTGCTGCAGGACCTGCGCTTCGGCATCCGCCTGAACGACCGCGAGGCCCTGTCCTACCGCAACCCCAGCAACTACCACTGGCAGGCCCTGACCCAGCCCTGGACCGCTGGCGGCCCGGCCTACCTGAGCGACTACCCGGGCAACACCCACCTGCAGCAGTTCGGCAACTTCTTCGGCGGCAGCGTTTCCGCGCCGCCGGCCGTGATCTTCCCGAACTCCTCGCTGGCCCAGGGCTTCCCGGCCAGCTACCAGACCCTCTACGGCTACACCCGCGACCACTGCAGGAAGCAGCTCGGCGCCAACAACCCCACCTGCGACGGCTGGCCCTTCGTCTTCTCGCCGGAGTCGATCTCCGAGGACGCCAACAGCCCGGGCACCAACGTGCTGCAGGAGCGCTCGCAGGCGGCCTACGCGCAGCTGCGCTTCGGCTTCGACGACTGGAAGTACCCGGTCGACGGCAACATCGGTGTGCGTCTGGTCAACACCAAGGTCACCGCGCACGGCTACGTCGCCTTCGACGGCAGCAAGAACTCGCCCACCGACAGCGGCGTGACGGTGCCGGTGATCGCCGCCTACAACAAGCCGGTGGACTTCGAGAACACCTACACCAACGTCCTGCCCAGCCTGAACCTGCGCATGAAGGCGGGCAGTGATCTGCAGTTCCGCTTCGCGCTGGCCAAGGCGATGTCGCGCCCCGACTTCACCGACATGCAGGCCTACACCAAGCTGAGCCAGGACGTGCAGCGCAACGGCACCGTCGTGACCTCGGTCACGCAGACCGGCGAGGCGCTGGGCAACCCGATGCTCAAGCCGATCAGGTCCACCCAGGCCGACCTGACCGCCGAGTGGTACTTCAGCAAGGCCGGCTCGTTCACCGTGGCGCTGTTCGACAAGGAGCTCAAGGACGTCATCATCCGGCAGTCCACCGCCTTCCAGATCCCGGACACCAGCGGCAACCCGCAGACCTTCGTCGTCACCAGCCCGGTCAACGGCGCCAAGGGCTATGCGCGCGGCTTCGAGCTGGCCTTCCAGACCTACTTCGACAGCCTGCCGGGCTGGATGTCGGGCTTCGGCGTGCAGGCCAACTACACCTACGTCGACAGCAAGACCAAGCTCTACAACCCGGTCAACGCCGCCTACTGCAGCGGCGGCAACTCGGCCACCAACTTCAACCTGAACCTCAACGGCTGCGACACCGACGGCCGCAGCTTCGGCGACCTGCCGCTGCAGAACCTCTCGCGCAACGCCTTCTCGCTGGCGCTGATGTATGACCAGGGGCCGCTGTCGGCGCGCCTGGCCTACAGCTGGCGCGGCAAGTACCTGCAGGCGGTCAACGTCAATGGCACGCAGGGTGGCGACGGCACCGACACCAACCCGAACAGCCCGACGGTCGGCCAGCGCAACGTGGCCTGGGGCCTGCCGGTGTGGGCGGACGCCTATGGCCAGGTCGACGGCGGCGTGTTCTACAAGCTGCTCAACGACCAGCTGACCCTGGGCCTGGAGGCGCAGAACCTGACCTCGGCGCGCCAGCGCCAGCTGATGCAGCAGCACATCGGCTACATGACGCGCGGCCTGTTCTACACCGGCCCGCGTTACACGGTCACGGCGCGCTACACGTTCTGATCCAGGGCACCATTGCGCCATGTCTGCACTGCGCATGCTCCGGGCCACGGCGCTGGCCGCCCTGGTCACCAGCGCGGCGGCGGGTTCGCCGCCGCACCTGGTGCACCGGGACGGTCGCGCGGCCCTGGTGGTGGATGACCAGCCCTACCTGATGCTGGGCGCCCAGGTCCACAACAGCAGCAACTACCCCGCGGCCCTGTCGCAGGTGTGGCCGGCCGTGAAGGATCTGGGCGCCAACACCGTGTCGGTGCCGGTGGCCTGGGAGCAGGTGGAGCCGGTCGAGGGCCGCTTCGACTTCCGCTTCGTCGACACCCTGCTGGCGCAGGCGCGCCAGCGCGGGCTGCGGGTGGTGCTGCTGTGGTTCGGCACCTGGAAGAACACCAGCGCGCAGTACACGCCGGCCTGGGTGAAGCTGGACCCGAAGCGCTTCCCGCCGATGGTCGATGCCCAGGGCCAGGCCAGCTACTGCCTGTCGCCCTTCGGCGAGGCCACGCTTGACCGCGACCGCCGCGCCTTCACGGCGCTGATGGCCCACCTGAAGAAGGTGGACGGCCAACGGCACACCGTGATCATGGTGCAGGTCGAGAACGAGGTCGGCACCCACGGGCTGGCGCGCGACCACGGTCCCCAGGCCGAGGCCGCCTTCGCCCAGCCGGTGCCCAGCGCCGTGCTGGCGCGCCAGCCGGCCCTGCCCGGCCGGCCCGCCAGCGGCACCTGGCGCGAGGTCTACGGCGACTACGCCGACGAGTACTTCCACGCCTGGGCCATCGCCCGCTACATCGACACCGTCGCGGCCTCGGGGCGCCGCGAGCACGATCTGCCGATGTACGTGAACGCCGCGCTGCGCGACCCGCTGGAGCAGCCGCCCCAGCCCTGGAAGAACAACTTCGCCGCCGGCGGCCCGACGCCCGAGGTGATCGCCATCTACAAGGCCGCCGCCCCGCACATCGACGTGGTGGGCGCCGACCTCTACCACGCCGAAACGCCCAAGGTGGAGGCCACGCTGGGCCAGTTCCAGCGCCGCGACAACCCGCTGTTCATTCCCGAGATCAGCAACGCCCCGGCCTATGCGCGCTACCTGTGGGCCATCCTGGGCCGCGGCAGCCTGGGTGTGGTGCCCTTCGGCATCGACTATTTCAACTACAGCAATGCGCCGCTGGGCGCCATGGCCACCGACCGCAGCATGGTCCAGCCCTTTGCCCAGGTGTATGCGGCCTTCGCGCCGATGCAGCGGTCCTGGGCGCGCTGGGCGCTGGAGGGCCGCACCGCCGGCGCCAGTGAGCCCGACGACGGCCAGGAGCGCCGTCTGACGCTCCAGGGCTGGCAGCTGCGCCTGGCCTTCGGCGAGTGGATGTTCGGCGAGAAGGCCTGGTTTCCGGGCGCCCCGCCGCCGCCCTGGGCGGGCGCGCGCACCGGCGGCGCGGCCGTGGCGCAGATCGGTGATGACGAGTTCATCCTGGTGGGTCAGCGCACCCGCGTGCGCATCGAGCCGACCCAACCGGCCGAGCGCGCCGTGCTGCTGTCGGCCGAGCAGGGCCGATTCGACGCGCAGGGCCGCTGGGTGAGCGAGCGCCGCTGGAATGGCGACCAGGTCGACTACGGCCTGAACCTGCCGGCCACGCCGGTGGTGCTGCGCGTGCGCATGGCACGCCTGCCAGACAAGGGACCGCACTGATGACCCGCCGCCGAGACCTGCTGCGACAAGGCGTCGCGGCCTGCCTGGCCACGCCCCTGATCGGCCGCACCCAGGCGCCAGCCGCTGCGGCCTACGACTGGCGCAGCCTGCCCTTTGGCGGGGGCGGCTTCGTCGACGGCTTTGTCTTCCACCCGCGCGAGCGCGGTCTGCTGTACGCCCGCACCGACATCGGCGGCCTGTACCGCCACGACCCGTCGGCCGGCCGCTGGCTGCCCCTGCTGGACCACCTGGGCCGCGCCGACGCCGACCTGATGGGCGTACTGTCCATCGCCGTCGACCCCGCCGACCCGGACCGGCTGTACGCCGCCTGCGGGCTCTACACCGGCCGCTGGTCGCGCACCGGCGCGCTGCTCGCCTCCCACGACCGCGGTGCGCGCTGGCAGGTGCATGAACTGGGCATCGGCCTGGGCGGCAACGAGCCCGGCCGCGGCAGCGGCGAGCGGCTGCAGGTCGATCCCTGGCGCGGTGAGCGCCTGTGGCTGGGCAGCACCCGCGATGGTCTGCACCGCAGCGACGACCACGGCCGACGCTTCAGCCGCGTGGCGGGCTGTCCCGGCCAGCAGCCCACGCTGGTGCTGCTGGACCCGACCAGCGGCGGCGCCGGCCAGCCCTGCCGCCGCCTGTGGGTGGGCTGCCACGACCAACCGGGGCTGTGGGTGTCGAGCGACGGCGGCGATCATTTCGAGCGCGAGCCCGTGGCGCCCGGCCAGGTGCCGCAGCGCGCCGTGCTGGGGCCGCAGGGCACGCTCTACGTCAGCTTCGCGCGGCCGCGCGGCGCCACGCTGGCCAACCCGGGCGAGCTCGACGGCGGCAGCGTCTGGAAGCGCGACAGCGCCGGCCGCTGGAGCGAGATCAGCCCGCGGCCTGCCGGCCGCTTCGGCTGGTCCGGCCTGGACGTCGACCGCCAGCGTCCTGGCCGCCTGGTGGTGGCCACGATCGAGCGCTGGGCCGAGGGCGACGAGCTCTTCGTCAGCGACGACGACGGTGTCCACTGGCAACCGCTGGGCCCGCGCTCGCGCCACGACGACAGCCGCCACCCCTGGCTGGCCGACTACCGGCGCCATGGCGACCGCTTGGGTCACTGGATCGCCGACCTGAAGATCGACCCCTTCCAGGGCGACCGCGCCGTCTATGGCACCGGCTATGGTCTGTGGATGACCGACCAGTTGCGCGCGCCGCGCATCGACTGGCGCTTCGAGGTCGATGGCCTGGAGGAGACCGCGGTGCTGGGCCTGCGCAGTCCGTCCGGCGGCGCCACGCTGCTGGCCGCGATGGGTGATGTTGGCGGCGGCGCCTGGGAGGACACCGCGCGCGCGCCGTCGGCCGGCCTGTTCCAACCCTGCCGCGAGACCAACCGCGCTGTCGATGCCGCCTGGCAGACCCCGGCCATCGTCGTGCGCACCGCCGACCAGGCCGCCACCGGGGGCTACTGGAGCGCCGACGGCGGCGCCAGCTGGCGCCCGTTTCCCACCGCGCCCTTCGCACCGCAGGGTGGCCAGCGCCCGCTGGCCGGCGAGCTGGCGGTGTCGGCGCGCGGCGGCTTCTGGCTCTGCGCGCTGGCGGGCCGCGGCGCGGTGACCAGCGCCGACCGCGGCCGCCGCTGGGCGCCCTGCGAGGGCTGGCCGGCGCGCGGCGCGCCGGTGGCCGAGCGCAGCGTCGAGGGCGTCTTCTACGCTTTCGACCCGGATCGGGGCCAGGTGCTGGGCAGCACCGATGGTGGCGCCCGCTTCACGCCCATCATCACCGGCCTGCCGGTGCTGGCCGACTGGCAATCCGCCCAGCTGCATTGTTCGCCGGCCGCGCCGCGCGCCCTGTGGCTGGCGCTGCCCGACGGCCTGTGGTTCCTGGGCGGCGAGGGCCGCCCGCGCCCGCTGCCCACGGTGCAGGCGGCGTGGTGCATCACCACCGGTGCGCCCGCACCGGGCCGTCGCGAGCCAGCGCTGTTCCTGTGGGGCCAGCTGCGCGGCGACGGCGCCGAGGGCCTGTTCCGCTCCGACGACGAGGGCCGCAGCTGGCTGCGCATCGACGACCCGCAGCACCGCTACGGCCGCCTGCTGTCGATCGAGGGTGACCCGCTGCAGCACGGCACGGTCTACCTGGCGCCGCACGGCCGCGGCGTAGTCATGGGCCGGCCGCGCACCGGAGGGGCCGGATGAAGGCCCTGCTGGCGCTGCTGGGGCTGCTGTGGGCGCTGGGTGCCGGCGCGGCCGAGCTGCGCCTGCGCTACACCGCGCCCGCGCCCGAGACCGCCGACGGCTGGGAGCGCCAGGCCCTCCCCATTGGCAACGGCCGCGTCGGCGCGATGCTGTTCGGCCAGCCCGCGCGCGAGCGCCTGCAGTTCAACGAGATCACGCTGTGGAGCGGCGACGACCGCCAGATGGGCGCCTACCAGCCCTTTGGCGACCTGTGGGTCGAGCTGGACGGCGGCGACGCGCCAGTGCAGGACTACGAGCGCTCGCTGGACCTGAGCGACGCCACCCACCGGGTGCAGTACACGCAACACGGCGTGCGCTTCACGCGCGAGGCCTTCGCCAGCCACCCGGCCGGCGTCATCGTGCTGCACCTGCAGGCCGACACCCCGGGCCGCCACAGCGGCCGCATCCGCCTGGGCGACCGCCATGGTGCGCGCCTGCGCGCCGAGGCCGGCGTGCTGCGCGCCGACGGCAGCCTGGCCGGCTGGGTGCTGCCGCCCGAGGCCGGCGGCCAGAGCGGCGACACCCCCAGCCGCAACCGCCTGCGCTACGCCAGCCGGGTGGCGGTGCAGGCCCAGGGCGGGCACCTGCGCGTCGACGGCGACAGCCTGGTCTTCGAGGGCTGCGACGCCCTGACGCTGGTGCTGGCGGCCGGCACCAGCTACGTGGCCGATGCGGCACGCCGCTTTGACAGCGGCCGCGACCCGGCGCCGGCGGTGGCCGCGCGCGTGGCCGCGGCGCTGCGCCAGGGCCTGCCGGCACTGCGCTCGGCGCACCGGCGCGACATCGCCGCGCTGATGGGCCGCGTCGAGATCGACCTGGGGCCCACCGACGCCGCGCGCCGCGCCCTGCCCACCGACCAGCGCCTGCGCGCCCACACCGCCGACGGCGCCGATCCCGAGCTGGAGGCGCTGTACCTGCAGTACGGCCGCTACCTGCTCACCGCCAGCTCGCGCGATGCGCTGCCGGCCAATCTGCAGGGCCTGTGGAACCACAGCCTCACGCCGCCGTGGAACAGCGATTACCACAGCAACATCAACCTGCAGATGAACTACTGGCTGGCCGGGCCGGCCCACCTGCTGGCGCTGCAGGAGCCACTGCTGCGCTTCATCGAGGCCCAGCGCCCGATGTACCGCCGCGCGGTGCGCGAGCGCGCCGCCGACGCGCGGGCCCATCCGGGCCTGCAACGCCCCGGCATCACGCCCTGGGGCGAGCGTTTTCGCACCGTCGAGGAAAGTTTCCTGCGCGCCGACGGCCAGCCGGTGCGCGGCTGGACGGTGCGCACCGAGACCAGCCCGTTCGGCGCCATGGGCTACCTCTGGAACAAGACCGGCAATGCCTGGTACGCGCTGCACTTCTGGGAGCACTTTGCCTTCGGTCAGGACCGGGCCTTCCTGCGACAGCGCGCCTACCCGCTGATGAAGGAGGTCTGCCTGTTCTGGCTGGACCACCTGAAGACCCTGCCCGACGGCCGCCTGGTGGCCCCCATGGGCTGGTCGCCCGAGCACGGGCCGCAGGAAGACGGCGTCAGCTACGACCAGCAGATCCTCTGGGCGCTGTTCGACGCCACCGCCCGCGCCGCCGGGCTGCTGCGCCAGGACACCGCCTTCGCACGCCGCCTGCGCGAGACGCGCGATCGCCTGGCCGGCCCGCGCATCGGGCGCTGGGGGCAGCTGCTGGAGTGGCTGGACGAGAAGGATGACCCGGTGCTGGACACGCCGCAGGACACCCACCGCCATGTCTCGCACCTGTTCGCCGTGTACCCGGGCTGGCAGATCTCGCCCACCCGCACGCCCGCGCTGGCCGCAGCGGCGCGCACCTCGCTGCAGGCGCGCGGCGACGCCGGCACCGGCTGGTCGATGGCCTGGAAGATGGCCTTCTGGGCCCGCCTGCACGACGGCGCGCGCGCCCACCGCATGCTGCGCGGCCTGCTGGCCACGCCCGGCGCCCGCGCCGCCGAGCAGGCCGGTCGCTTCAGCGAAGCCAACAACGCCGGCGGCACCTACGACAACCTGCTCGACGCCCACCCGCCGTTCCAGATCGACGGCAACTTCGGCGCGGTGGCGGCCTTCTGCGAGATGCTGCTGCAGTCGCACGAGGACGAGATCACGCTGCTGCCCGCCCTGCCGCCAGCCTGGCCCGACGGCCGGGTGCGCGGCCTGCGCGCCCGCGGCGCGCTGGGCGTGGACCTGGCCTGGCGGGGCGGCCAGCTGCAGTCGGTGACGCTGCAGGCCGAACGTGCCGGCCCGGTGCAGCTGCGCTGGGGCGAGCGCCGGCTGCAGCTGCGGCTGGCCGCCGGCGAGCGCCGTACCCTCTCGCCTGAACAGTTCAGCACCGCACCATGAGCCCACTGCACCCCCTGATCTGCCTGGCCGCGCTGGTCGGCCTGAGCGCCTGCAGCAGCCTGCCCGCCGGCCGCGCGCCGACCGGCGACGTGACCGAGCTGATGCCCGGTGCCCGCTGGGAGGTGGCCGACATGGAGGCCGCCACGCCGCTGGTCGGCGACACCGTGGTGGTGCCCAAGCCGGCCCAGCCGCGCGTGCCCGCCAGCGACGTGCGCGCCCGCCGCGAGGCCGACGGCAGCCTCACGCTGCAGTGGCGCGAGGCCTGGTATGCCGCGCTGCGCCTGCACCTGACGCAGCCGCTGGACCTGCGTGGCGCGCTGGACGACGCCACGCTGGAACTGGACTGGCGCAGCGACGACATGGCCCGCGCCGGCCTGCACGTGGGCATGGCCTGCGGCCCCGATTGCGTGCGCAAGGTCAACCTGCTGCGCGCCTCGCGCGCGGCCCAGGGCCAGGGCTGGCAGCAGCTGGCGCTGCCGCTGCGCTGTTTCGTGCGCGACGGTGCCGACTTCCGCGCGATCGCCCAGCCCTTCTTCCTCGACAGCAGCGGCAGCGGCACGGTGCAGGTGGCGCGCGTGCGCCTGGTGCGCCAGGGCCGCCCCAGCACCGGCTGCCCCGACTACCGCAGCGAATCGGTCACGCCGGTCACGCTGGACCAGGTCTGGGCGATGGACTGGTGGATGCCGCGCCACGAGAAGAAGCTGCAGGCGGTGCGCGAGGCGGTGGCTGCCGGCCGCCCGCCGCAGCTGGTCTTCATCGGCGACTCGATCACCCACGGCTGGGAGGATGCCGGCCGCCGCATCTGGGACGAGCGCTATGCACCGCTTGACGCGCTGGACCTGGGCTATGGCGGCGACAAGACCGAGAACGTGCTGTGGCGGCTGCAGCACGGCGAGATCGACGGTTTCCAGGCCCGCGTGGTGGTGCTGATGATCGGCACCAACAACACCGGCGACCGCCAGGAGGATCCGGCCACCACGGCGGCCGGTGTGCGCCGCCTGCTGGACGAGATCCGCGCCCGCCAGCCCGCCGCGCGGGTGCTGCTGCTGGCGGTGTTCCCGCGCGACGCCGAGCCCGGCACCCGGCTGCGCCGCCTCAACGACCGCCTCAACCAGCACCTGGCCGGCTTCGCCGATGGCGAGCGGATCAGCTTCCTGGACCTGCAGCCGGTGCTGGCCGAGCCCGATGGCCGCCTGTCCACCGCCATCTTCCCCGACCTGCTGCACCTCAGCGAGGACGGCTACCGCCGCTGGGCCGACGGCATGGCCCCCACGCTGCAGCGGCTGCTGTCCGCCGGCCCCCTGCGATGAGCCTGCCGCCACCCCCGCCCGAGCTGGCCGAGCTGCCGGCCCCGGTGCCGCTGGACAAGCCCGAGGCGCTGCCCTGGTGGACCGCGCGCCATGCCGCGCTGCGCGCGCAGGCCCAGGCCATGCGGGCGGCCGGCCAGGCACCGCAGCTGGTCTTCCTGGGCGACTCGATCACCCACGGCTGGGACGATGTGGGCCAGCCGGTCTGGCAGGCCCGCTACGCCGCGCGGCCGGCGCTGGCCATGGGCTGCTGGGGCGACCGCACCGAGCACCTGCTGTGGCGGCTGCAGCATGGCGCACTAGACAACCTGGCGCCGCGGCTGCTGGTGCTGCTGATCGGCACCAACGACAGCGGCGACCTGCAGGCGCCGCCGGCGCGCACCGCAGCCGGCGTCTGGCGCCTGCTCGATGAGCTGCAGCGTCGCCTGCCCGCCAGCCGCGTGCTGCTGCTGGCCCTGCTGCCGCGCGAGCACGCGCCGGAGGCGCCGCTGCGCCAGCTCAACGAGGCGGTCAACACCCGGCTGCGCGCACTGGCCGACGGCCAGCGGGTGCACTTCCTCGACGTCGGCGCAGCGCTGACCGACGCCGCCGACTGGCTGGACCCCGCGCTGCTGCCGGACCAGCTGCATCTCAGCGAGGCCGGCTACCACCGGCTCGCCGACGCGATCGATCCCACCCTGGACCGCCTGCTGGCGGCCGCCCCCCTGGACGCATCCTGCCCATGAGCCCCCTGACCTACGCCAGCCCCTTCCCCGACCATTTCGTCTTCGGTGTCGCCGCCGCCTCGGCGCAGATCGAGGGCGCCGCCTTCACCGACGGCAAGGGCGAGTCGATCTGGGACCGCTTCGCCCGCGTGCCGGGCTCGGTGCACAACGGCGACACGCTGGACACCGCCTGCGACCACTACCACCGCTTCGACGAGGACTTCGCGCTGATGGCCTCGATGGGCATCCGCCACTACCGGCTGTCGATCGCCTGGCCGCGCATCTTCCCGCAGGGCCGCGGTGAGCCCAACCCAGCCGGCCTGGACTTCTACCGCCGCCTGCTGGCCAGCCTGCACCGCCACGGCATCACCCCCTGGGTCACGCTGTTCCACTGGGACCTGCCGCAGGCGCTGGAGGACGAGGGCGGCTGGACCGTGCGCAGCACCGTCGAGGCCTTCGCCCACTACGCCGACACCGTGGTCAAGGCGCTGTCGCCCTGGGTGCGGCACTGGATCACGCTCAACGAGATCCGCTGCTTCACCTGGCTGGCCTACGGCGTGGGCAGCAAGGCGCCGGGCCGGCGCGAGCCCGAGCAGGTGGTCAACCAGACCATCCACCACGCGCTGCTGGCCCATGGCCTGGCGGTGCGCGCGGTGCGCCTGCACGGCAGCGACGACGCCCAGGTCGGCCTGACCGACAACTGCGACGTGGCGGTGCCGGTGACCGAGACCCCCGCCGACATCGCCGCCGCCACCGCCTGGTTCGTCCAGAAGAACGCCCACATCCTGGGGGCCATCCATGGCGGCGGCTACTCGGCCGAGTACCTGGCCCGCGTCGGCGACGCGGCACCGCATGTCGAGCCGGGCGACTTCGACCTGATCAGCCTGCCCACCGACCACCTGGGCCTGAACATCTACACCGCCACCTATGTGCGTGCCGGCGCCGATGGCCGGCCCGAGGCCCTGTCGCTGCCGGCGAACTACCCGCGCGCCGACAGCCCCTGGCTGAACCTGGTGCCACAGGCCATCTACTGGGCGCCGCGCATGTGCCGCGAGCTGTATGGCCACCGCTCGATCCTGATCACCGAGAACGGCTGCGGCTACGATGCGGAGCCGGTGGAGGGTGGCGAGGTGATCGACCTGCACCGGCGTGACTACGTGCGCAACCACCTCCGCGAGGTGCACCGCGCGCTGGCCGATGGGGTGCCGATCGACGGCTACTTCCTGTGGTCCTTCATCGACAACTTCGAGTGGGAGGACGGCTACGCGCGGCGCTTCGGCATCGTCCATTGCGACTTTGAGACCCAGGTGCGCACGCCCAAGCTCTCGGCGCGCTGGTACGCCGAGGTGATCCGACACCGACGCATCCTCTGAGACCATCGCCATGACGCAGCCCACCGCCAAACGCAGCACCCGCGCCCGCCACGCCGCCACCCTGGCTGACGTGGGACGCGCCGCCGGCGTGTCGGCGATGGCGGCGTCGGCGGTGCTCAATGGCGCCAAGACCTCCTCGCGCATCTCCGACGAGACGCGCCAGCGCATCCTGGAGGCCGCCGAGCAACTGCGCTACCGACCCAACGCCACCGCGCGCGGCCTGGCCGAGCGGCGCATGAACACGCTGGGTCTGGCCACCACGCTGTCGGGCAACGAGCTGAACCAGTACTTCCTGGAAGTGTTCAACGGCGTCATCGAGGCCGCGGCGGCGGCGGGCCAGAACACCACCGTCTTCGCCTTCGACACCTGGCCCGAGGTGGCGCGGCGCATGGCCTCGATCTGCGATGGCCGCATCGACGGCCTGATCCTGCTGGCGCCGCTGCTGGGCCCGGATGACGCCCAGGCCCTGCCCGAGCACACGCCGGTGGTCTCGGTACACGCCAACCATGCGCTGCCGGGGGTGCCCAACATCGAGTCCGACGAAGAGCGCGGCGCCTTCGAGATGGTGCGGCAGATGCTGGCCCTGGGTCACCGCCGCATCCTGCACCTGGCCGGCCCGGCCGACTCGATCGGCGCCAACCGGCGTGTCGCCGGCTGGCGCCGCGCCCACGCCGAGGCCGGCGTGCCGCTGGACGAGGACCTGCTGGTGCGCGGCGGCTTCAGTGCCGAGGCCAGCCGGCGCCAGCTCGCCGACTGGTTCGATGCCCACCGCGGCGACGAGGTGCCGCACGCCATCTTCGCCGTCAGCGACGCCGTCGCGCTGGGCTGCTTCGAGGTGCTGGGCGCGCGCGGCCTGCAGGTGCCGCGCGACCTGTCGGTGGTGGGATTCGATGACACCTTGCTGGCCCGCTCGGCCCGCCTGGCCACGGTGCACCAGCCGCTGCGCGAGATGGGCCACCTGGCGGTGCGCCTGCTGCTCGCCGCCGTGGACGCCAAGCTGGGCCTGGCGCCGCCGCAGCCGATCGCCTCGCAGGTGCTGCCCACCGAGACCGTCCTGCAACCCAGCCTGGCCCCGGTGCGACCGGGGCCGCTGGCCATTCCCTGACCCCGCGCCGGCGGTGCCGCCGGCCTGCCCGAGAGACCGCTGATGAGCACCACCGCCCCCGCCGACCGCGTTCCGATGCCCCAGAAGGTGGGCTACGGCCTGGGCGCCTTCGTCGACCTGTGGGGCCACTGGCTCTACCAGTCGCTGGCCTTCCACGTCTTCAACGTCTTCCTGGGCATGGCGCCGGGGCTGATCTCGACGGCGCTGATGATCAAGATCTTCATCGACGCCGCCTCGGACGCGGTGTTCGGCTGGCTGTCGGACAACACCCGCACCCGCCATGGCCGGCGCCGCCCCTTCATCCTGGTGGGTGGCGTGCTGGCGGGCATCGGCCTGCCGCTGATGTTCGCGGTGGGCCGCGGCTGGACCGACACCCAGTACTTCATCTTCATGCTGGCCTCCACGCTGGTCTACGTGCCGGTGATGAGCTGCTTCAACATGCCCTGGACCAGCCTGGGCACCGAGATGACGCCCGACTACCACGAGCGCACCAGCGTCATGCAGGTGAAGAACGCGATCCAGAAGGTGCCCGAGCTGACGATGTTCGTGGCGGCCCAGTTCACCACGCTGTCGATCTTCAACGACGCCAACGGCAAGCCCGACATCCTGCTGGGCGCGCAGGTCTACTGCAGCATCCTGGGTGCGGTGATGGTGGGCATGTCGGTGGCGATCTTCCTGCTGGTGCGCGAGCGCTACTACGAGAGCGTGGTGGTGCGCCAGGCCAAGGTGCCGCTGCGCGACACGCTGTACCGCACGCTGCAGAACAAGCCCTTCCGCTCGCTGCTGGGCATGATGCTGGCCTACGGCATCGCCACCGCGATGGTCGGCCTGCTGGGCTACTACACCACGCTGTACTACGTCTGCGGCGGCGACGTGGCGCTGGGCACGCGCTGGAACTCGGCCATGGGCCTGGCCGGCATGGCCTTCGGCTTCGCCGGCATCCCCTTCTTCGGCATGCTGGCGCGGCGCTACGGCAAGCGCCTCGGGCTGATGGCGGTGCTGGCGCTGGCGGTGTGCGCCTTCATCGGCGACTGGTGGCTCTACGACCCGCGCTACCCGTGGCTGCAGCTGCTGGCCTGCGGCTTCGTGGCCTTCACCGGCGCCGGCTTCTGGACGCTGTACGGCTCCACGCTGGCCGACGTGATCGACCATGACGAGCTGGAAACCGGCCAGCGCCGCGAGGGCTCGTTCGCCGCCTGCCAGTCCTGGATCAGCAAGGTGGGCATCGGCCTGGGCAATGGCGCCTCGGGCTGGATCCTGCAGTTCACCGGCTTTGACGCCAAGCTGCCGGTGCAGAGCGAGGAGGCGATCACCCTGATCCGCCTGCTGCTCAGCGGCATCCCGGCGCTGGGCCTGCTGATCGCGTTGGTGCTGATCGCCCGCTTCCCGATCGACGAGGCCGGCGCCGGGCGCACCCGCGGCCTGCTGGAGGCGCGCCGCGGCGCGGTCTGAGCATGGCCCTGACCCGACGTGAGGCGCTGGCCGCCGCGCTGGGTGGGACGGCGCTGCCGGCCGGCGCCACCACGGCACGCGGGCGCGGACCAGAAGGCCAGCGCTGCGCCGACCTGGGCGACGGCCGCTACCTCAACCCGATCGTGCCCGGGGACCACGCCGACCCGACGGTGCTGAAGGACGGCGCCGACTACTACATGAGCTTCTCGTCCTTCGCGGCCACGCCGGGGGCGGTGATCTGGCATTCGCGCGATCTGCTCAACTGGGTGCCGATCACCGCCGCCCTGCCCGAGCCGCCGGGCACCGTGTGGGCGATGGACCTGGTGCGCCACCAGGGCCGCTACTTCCTCTACATCCCGGTGCTGCAGGCGCAGGGCACCGCGGTCTACGTGGTCTGGGCCGACGACATCCGCGGCCCCTGGAGCGCACCCATCGACCTGGGCCTGCCCGGCTGCATCGACCCCGGCCATGTGGTGGGCGAGGACGGCCGGCGCTACCTGTTCCTCAATGGCGGGCGGCGCGTGCGGCTGAGCGATGACGGCCTGCGCACCGACGGCCCGCTGCAGGAGGGCGCCTGGGAAGCCTGGCGCTACCCCGAGGACTGGGTGGTCGAGATGTTCGCCCCCGAGGGCCCCAAGCTGCTGCGCCGCGGCGGCTGGTTCTACCTGGTCTCGGCGGTGGGCGGCACGGCCGGGCCGCCGACCAGCCACATGGTCACGCTGTCGCGCTCACGCTCGGTGCACGGGCCCTGGGAGCACTGCCCGCACAACCCGATCGTGCGCACCCGCAGCGCCGATGAGCCCTGGTGGTCGCGCGGCCACGCCAGCCTGGTCGAAGGCCCGGCGGGCGACTGGTGGATGGTCTACCACGGCTACGAAAACGGCTTTCGCACCCTGGGCCGCCAGGCCCTGCTGGAGCCGGTGCAGTGGACGCGCGACGGCTGGCTGCGCGCCCGCGGCGACACGCTGTCGCGGCCGCTGCCGGCGCCGCGCGGCGGCCAGGCCGGGCCCACCGGCCTGGCGCTGTCGGACGATTTCGAGCGCCCGACGCTGGGCCTGCCGTGGAGCCTGCACGGTGCCGCACCGGGTGAGCTGGCGCGGCGCGTGCAGGTGGGCGGCGGCGAGCTGCGCCTGCGCGGCAAGGGCCAGGCGCTGGCCGACTGCTCGCCGCTGTGCTGCATAGTGGGTGACCGACGCTACGAGGTCACGGTCGAGGTCGAGGCCCACGGCGCCGCCCACGGCGGGCTGGCGCTGTTCTACGACGAGCGCGGCCATGCCGGCATCGGCCTGGGCGGCGGCGAGCTGTTGACCTACGGCTACGGCCAGGAACAGCGCTGGATGCGCCAGCCGCTGACCACGCCGCGCCTGCACCTGCGCCTGCTCAACCGCGACAACGTGCTGACCTGGTTCACGTCCGCGGACGGTCGGCAGTGGCAGCAGCTGCCCTGGCAGATGGAGGTCTCGGGCCTGCACCACAACGTCTTCGGCGGCTTCACCAGCCTGCGTCTGGCGCTGTTCAGTGCGGGCGAGGGCGAGCTGCGGTTCCGGAGGCTGCGCTACCGCGCACTCTGAGCGCCCCCAGGGCCGGGCTGCGCCCAGCCCGCCCCCCCCCGAGGGGATCAAGTCGTCCTGGGGCGGCCCTGCGACAGCTTGCCAGCGCCCCCAGGCCCGGGCTGCGCCCAGCCCGCCCCCCGAGGGGGTCAAGTCGTCTTGGGGCGGCCCTGCGACGACTTGTGAGCCATGGCCTGTGCCAGCAGCGCCTCGTGCATCGGCATGCGCGCCAGCAGCGCCTCGACCTCGTGCCGGCGCTGCAGCAGCAGCTCGGCGGCGATGTCCTCGGGCACCTCGGCCGGCCAGGGCAGCGCGCGCTGCGGCCAGTGCTCCATGCCGGCGTGGATGGCCAGCCAGCTGTTGGCGTCGAAGCCCTCCTGGTCGTAGACCGCCAGCACGCCGGCGGCTCGCCAGGCGTCGATCTTGTGGGCCAGGGTGTCGGGCAGGTCCATCGCGGCCATCTCCTGCCACAGCCGGCTGTCGCGGCGGCGGCTCAGGCGGTAGTGCAGCACGATGAAGTCGCGGATGCGCTCGTACTGGCGCCGCATCAGGGTGTTGTAGCCGGCACGCGCCGGCTCGCGCTGCGGGTGGTCGAGCAGCGACACCAGGTGGCCGATGCCCGACTGCACCAGGAAGATCGCGGTGGACTCCAGCGGCTCGAGGAAGCCGCCGGCCAGGCCGATCGCCACCACGTTGCGCTCCCACAGCCGCTCGCGGTAGCCGGTGGTGAAGCGCAGCAGGCGCGGCTCGGCCAGCGGCGGGCCGTCCAGCCGCGCCAGCAGCTGCGCCAGCGCACGCTGCTCGTCGATGTGGCGGCTGCTGAACACATGGCCGTGGCCGGTGCGCTCCTGCAGCGGGATGCGCCAGGTCCAGCCGGCCTCCATGGCCGTGGCGGTGGTGTAGGGCGTCAGCGGACCATCATTGCGCGCTGCGGGCACCGCCCAGGCGCGGTCCACCGGCAGCAGGTGGCTCTGGTCCAGGAAGGGCACGGCCATCGCCTGGCCCAGCAGGCGCGAGGCAAAGCCGGTGCAGTCGATGAACAGGCTGGCGTGCAGCGCACGGCCATCGTCCAGTCGCAGGGCCTGCACCTGGCCGTCGGCGGCTTGCTGCACCCCGGCGATGCGGCCCTGCACATGCTGCACGCCGCGCGAGATCGCCAGCGCCTGCAGGTAGCTGGCATAGCGCTGCGCATCAAAGTGGTAGGCGTGATCGTAGCGGCCGGCCAGGCCGGCGCCGGGCTGCGGCGGCAGGAACTGGCCGCCGCGCGCCATCGCGCCGGGCAGGCTGAGGTCGGTCAGCGCCAGGCCGACGGGCAGGCGATGGCGCAAGCGCAGGTACTGCGCCCACAGCGCCATCGGCCCGTCGAGCGTGCCCAGGTCACCGAAGGTGTGGAAGTAGTGGTGGCCGGGCTGCAGCCAGTCGTCGAAGCGGATGCCCAGCTTGAAGGTGCCGCCGGTGGCGCGCAGGAAGTCGACCTCGTCGATGCCCAGCAGGCGGTTGAAGGCGCGGATCGACGGGAAGCTGGCCTCGCCCACACCGATGATGCCGATCTCCGGCGACTCCACCAGCGTCAGCGGCCGGCCTGGCCGCGCCGTGGCCAGCGCGGCGGCGGCCATCCAGCCGGCGGCGCCGCCCCCGGCGATGACGATGCTGTCGATGGGATTCATGCGCCGTGCCGGTTGCGGGCATCCACACAGACCGCGGCCAGCAGCACCACGCCCTTGATGACCTGCTGGTAGTCGATGCCGATGCCCAGGATCGACATGCCGTTGTTCATCACGCCCATCACGAAAGCGCCGATCACCGCACCGCCGATGCGCCCCACGCCCCCCGAGGCCGAGGCCCCGCCAATGAAGCAGGCGGCGATCACATCCAGCTCGAAGCCCAGACCCGCCTTGGGCGTGGCGCTGTTGAGCCGCGCCGCGAACACCAGGCCGGCCAGCGCCGCCAGCACGCCCATGTTGACGAAGGCGGCAAAGGCCAGGCGCTCGGTGCGGATGCCCGACAGCCGCGCCGCCTTGGCGTTGCCACCCAGCGCATAGAGCTGGCGCCCGAGCACGCTGCGCGAGGCCAGCAGCTCGTACACCGCCACCAGCACCAGCAAGAGCAGCAGCACCAGCGGGGCGCCCTTGTACGAGGCCATCAGCCAGCCCCCGCCCAGCACCGCCGCCAGCAGCCCGGCCTGGCGCGGCAGCAGCGTGGCCAGCGGCTCGACCGCCATGCCATGGCGCAGGCGCTGCGCGCGACGGCGCCAGGGCAGCAGCACCGCCGCCACGGCCAGCAGCACGGCCAGCCCCAGTGTGCTCGCATGCGGGGCCTCGTCGTCCGCCCCCAGGTCGGGCAGGAAGCCGGTGGACAGCGCCTGGAAGCCGTCCGGGAACGGCCCCAGCGACTGGCCCTGCAGCAGCGCCAGCGCCAGGCCCTTGAAGACCAGCATGCCCCCCAGCGTGACGATGAAGGACGGGATCGCCAGGTAGGCCACGAACCAGCCCTGCAGCGCGCCGATCAGCGCGCCGGCGGCCAGGCAGGCCGCCACCGCCGGCAGCACCGGCCAGTCGTGCTGCACCATCAGCACCGCCGCCAGCGCGCCGGTGAAGCCGCACACCGAACCCACCGACAGGTCGATGTGGCCGGCCACGATGACCAGCAGCATGCCCAGCGCCATCACCACGATGAAGCTGTTCTGCAGCACCAGGTTGGTCAGGTTCAGCGGCTGCAGCAGCGTGCCGTCGGTGAGCCACTGGAACAGGCCGGTGATGGCCACCAGGGCCAGCACCAGGCCGTGTTCGCGCAGGCGCGCCAGCAGGGCCGGGGCGGGGGGCGCGGCGGGCGCCATGGAGGTGGTGTTCATGTCAGTGCAGTGGCGCGCCGACGATGGCGCGCAGGATGGCTTCCTGGCTGGCCTGGGCGGCCGGCATCTCGGCGACGATCGCGCCTTCGTTCATCACGTACAGCCGCTCGCACAGGCCCAGCAGCTCGGGCATCTCGGAGGAGATCAGCAGCACGCCGCAGCCCTGTTCGGCCAGGCTGGCGATCAGCGCGTAGATCTCCTGCTTGGCGCCCACGTCGATGCCGCGCGTGGGCTCGTCCAGGATCAGCAGCCGCGGCCCGGTGAACAGCCACTTGGCCAGCACCACCTTCTGTTGGTTGCCGCCCGAGAGCTGGCCCACCGGCTGCGCCAGGTCGCGGCAGCGGATCGCCAGGCGGCGGCGGAAATCCTGCGCCACCGCGTGCTCGCGCGGCTCGTCGACCAGGCCGCGGCGCGCCACGCCGCGCAGATGGGCCAGGCTGGTGCTGCGCGCCACGCTGTCGCCCAGCACCAGGCCCAGGCCCTTGCGGTCCTCGGTGACGTAGGCGATGCCCGCAGCGATCGCGCGCGGCACGCTGGAGAGGTCCGCCGGCTGGCCGCCCACCAGCGCCTGGCCACCGCGCCAGCGACCCCAGGAGCGGCCGAACACGCTCATCGCCAGCTCGGTGCGGCCGGCGCCCATCAGCCCGGCCAGACCGACGATCTCGCCGCGGCGCACCGTCAGGCTGGCCTGCCGGATGGCCAGGTGGCCGCGGCGCTGGGGGTGCTCGACGCACCAGTCGCGCAGCTCGAACAGCGGATCGCCGGGCATCGTGCGGCGCTGCGGGTAGCGGCCGTCCAGCGGGCGGCCGACCATGGCCTGGATGATGGCGTCCTCGTCGGGCAGGGTCTCGAAGCCGGCCACGCTGGCGCCGTCACGCAGCACCGTCATGCGCTGCGCCACGCGCCGCACCTCGCCCAGCTTGTGCGAGATCAGGATGCTGGCCACGCCCTCGGTCTGCAGCTGCAGCAGCAGCGCCAGCAGGGCCTGGCTGTCGCGCTCGTTGAGGCTGGCGGTGGGCTCGTCCAGCACCAGCAGGCGCACCTGCTTGCCCAGCGCCTTGGCGATCTCGACCAGCTGCTGCTGCCCCACGCCCAGCCGGCCCACCTGGGTGTCCGGGTCGGCATCCAGGCCCACGCGGGCCAGCAGCGCACGGGCCCGCGCGTGCGCCGCCACCGTGTCGACCCAGCCGTGGCGCGCCGGCTCGTGGCCCAGGAACAGGTTCTCGGTGATCGACAGCGTCGGCACCAGCGCCAGCTCCTGGTGGATGATGACGATGCCCAGGCGCTCGCTGTCGGCGATGCCGGCAAAGCGGCAGGCCCGGCCCTCGACGCGGATCTCGCCCTCATAGGATGGATGCGGGTAGACGCCGCAGAGCACCTTCATCAGCGTCGACTTGCCGGCGCCGTTCTCGCCCACCAGCGCATGGATCTCGCCGCGCGCCACGCGCAGGTCCACGCCGCGCAGCGCCGGCACGCCGTTGAAGCGCTTGGCGATGCCGCGCATCTCCAGCAGGGGTGCGTCCATCAGCGCAGCTGGCCCGCCTGGTAGTAGCCGCTGGCGACCAGCACCTGCTGCCAGTTGCCGGCGTCCACCGCCACCGGCTTGAGCAGCTGCGCCGGCACCACCTTGACCCCGTTGTGGTAGGTCTTGCGGTCGTTGAACTCGGGCGCCTTGCCGGCCAGCAGCGCATCGGCCAGTTCGGCCGCCACCCGCGCCAGCTCGCGCGTGTCCTTGAACACCGTGGAGGCCTGCTCGCCGCGGATGATGGACTTCACCGAGGGCAGCTCGGCATCCTGGCCGGTGACCACCGGGCAGGGCTGGCGCGGCGTGCAGTAGCCCACCCCCTTGAGCGACGAGAGCACGCCGATCGACAGGCCGTCGTAGGGGCTGAGCACCGCATGCAGGCGCTCCTTGCCGTAGTGCGCCGACAGCAGGTTGTCCATGCGCGCCTGCGCCACGCTGGCGTCCCAGCGCAGCGTGCCCACCTTGTCCATGCCCATCTGGCGGCTGCGCACCACCAGGCGACCGCTGTCGATGAGTGGCTTGAGCACACTCATCGCGCCGTCGTAGAAGACCTGGGCGTTGTTGTCGTCGGGCGAGCCACCGAAGAGCTCGATGTTGAATGGCCCCTTGCCCTGCGCCACGCCCAGCCGGTCGATGATCGACTGGCCCTGCATCACGCCGACCTGGAAGTTGTCGAAGGTGGCATAGGCATCGACGTGCGGCGTGCCGCGGATCAGCCGGTCGTAGGCGATGACCTTGATCTGGCGCTCGGCGGCCTTGCGCAGCACGTTGCCCAGCGTGCTGCCGTCGATCGGTGCGATCACCAGCACGCGCGCGCCCTTGGTGACCAGGTTCTCGATCTGCGCCAGCTGGTTGGGGATGTCGTCGTCGGCGAACTGCAGGTCGGCGCGGTAGCCCTTGGTCTTGAAGACCTTGAGCATGTGCTCGCCGTCGGCGATCCAGCGTGCGGCGCTCTTGGTGGGCATGGAGATGCCCACCAGGCCCTTGTCCTGGGCCCGTGCCCGCAGGCCCAGGCCCGCCAGCAGGCTGGCGGCACCCAGGCCGCGGAGAAGGTGGCGTCGGGGGGTGATCATCGGGAGTCTCCTGGATCGACGGCAGGACGCGGACCTGCGATGCTGCGATCTAATTTGTTCGACGAACGAACTTTATGAACAAGGACGATGTCAGTGAAGCGGGATTTCCCCGGATGAACCCGGCCGCTACGGTGCCTGGCGTGCGCAGCGCCCCCTGGGCGCGGCTGGCCGATGGACGCCCGGTCACCGCCTGGACGCTGGACGCCGGGGGCCAGCTGCAGCTGACGCTGCTGGACCTGGGCGGCACGGTGGTGGCGCTGCGCATGCCCGACCGCCACGGTCACTTCGACAACATCGTGCTGGCGCTGGCCTCGCCCGACGATCAGTTGCGCCACAACCCCACTTTCGGCAGCCTGGTGGGCCGCTATGCCAACCGGATTGCCGACAGCCGCTTCATGCTGGACGGCCGCCGCGTCGACCTGGACAGCGGCGGTACCCGCCACTGCCTGCATGGCGGCGCGCAGGGCTTTGGTGCGCGCTTCTGGCAGGTGGCGCCCGGGCCCCGGTCGCCCGACGGCGCGGTGGCGGTGGTGCTGCGCCTGGACAGTCCGGACGGCGACCAGGGCTTTCCGGGCCGGCTGTCGGTCGAGGTGCGCTACACGCTGACGCCCGACGACTGCTGGATCGTCGACTACAGCGCGCACACCGACCGGCCGACGGTGCTCAACCTGACCCAGCACGCCTACTGGAACCTCGCCGGCTGCGGTGCGGTGGACGGCCACCGGCTCACGCTGGTGGCCGGCCGCTACCTGCCGATCGACGCCGAGGGCATCCCGCAGCACAGCGCGCCGGTCGATGGCACGCCGCTGGACTTCCGGGGCGGCGCGGTACTGGGCCCACGGCTGCGCACGGTGCACCCGCAACTGCAGCACGGCCGCGGCCTGGACCACTACCTGTGGGTGGACCGCAGCGCGCCGGGTCTGGCGCTGGCCGCGCGGCTGGAGGACCCTGTCAGCGGCCGCGTGCTGGAGGTCGAGACCACCGAGCCTGGCCTGCAGGTCTACAGCGCGAACTGGCTGGACGGCCGCCTGGCCGGCACCCATGGCGACCTGCTGCGTGCGGGCGACGCGCTGTGCCTGGAAACCCAGCATCCGGCCGATGCGCCGAACCGGCCGGACTTTCCGTCCACCGTGCTGCGTCCGGGCCAGACCTGGCACAGCCGCACCCTGCATCGACTGCGTTGCCTGCGCTGAGGGCTCGTCAACGCAGCGGCTCCAGCGTCAGCAGCACCACGTCGTGGCTGCGCATCGGCCAGCGCCAGCGCAGCCGGCCATCGGCGCCCACGCGCACGGTGAGGTCGCGCTCGGGCCGGTCGGTGGTCAGCGCGCGCAGCCGCTGCAACTGCGCCGCACTGGGCTGGGCCGGCTTGCCCAGGCGGATCCAGGCGCTGTGCGCGTCGTTGGCATCGAAGCCGGTGCGCTGCAGCCGCAGGCGGTAGCGGCCGGGCGCCAGGCCCTCGACGCGCAGCGCCACCGGGGCGGCGCGCACCGCCGGGTGCAGGCGGGTGAAGTGCGGGCGGTTGCTGTCGGTCTGTTCGGGCAGGCGCCAGTCCCAGACCACGGCGGCGAGTCGCCGGCCGTCCACCGCGGCCCAGGTGGCGCCATCGTCGGCCGGCAGTTCGCGGCCGCGCAGCGCATGCAGGTAGCGGTAGGCGAACCAGGCGGGTTTGCGCAGGCCTTCGCGGGTCATCAGGCCGAAGCCGCCATGGAAGGTGGCGGGGGGCGGGCCGGCTTCCTCGAAGAGGTCGCTGTAGGTCCAGTAGCTCATCGCCTGCGCCAGGCCGCGCACCGCGCGCAGCTTCTCCAGCACATAGGCGGCGCCGATGTAGTGGTCGTGCACCGGGTCGCGCGGGTTGTAGCTGGTGCTCCACTCGGTGATGTGCAGCGGCAGGCCGGGGAAGGCCGAGGCGTCGATCTGCGCACGCACCCGCCGCACATCGCCGACGATGCTGTCGGGCGAGCGCGAGAGGCGGTTGTCGTCCTGGCCGTATTCGTCGAGGAAGCCGCCGTCGACGCCGTAGGTGTGGGTGCTGACGAAGTCCACCGCCACGCCCTCGGCCCAGACGAAGGCCAGGAAGGGCACGACCCAGTCGGCGCCGGCGGTGCCCGGCCCGCCCACGCGCAGGCCCGGGTCGACGCGCTTGAGCACGCGCGCGGTGTCGGCATACAGGCGGAAGTAGGCGGCCTGGTCGGCACGCTCCCAGAAGCCGTCCAGGTTGGGCTCGTTCCAGACCTCGAAGTGCCACTGGCGCACCTGCTCGGCGCCATAGCGCTGGATCAGGTGGCGCGCGAAGGCCTCGACCAGCTGCTTCCAGCCCTCGGGCTCGGGGTGCGAGGTCAGGCCCTGCCAGTGGAAGATCTTCAGCCCCGAGGTGGCCAGCGCCTGCGGCGTGAAGCCCAGCTCCACATAGGGCTGGATGCCGCGTGCCAGCAGCGCGTCGTAGAAGCGGTCGATGCCGCTGAAGTCGAACACCAGTCGCTCGCCGTCCTTCTTCACCGTGCCCAGCACGTCGTGGAAGATGGCGTGCAGGCGCAGCGAGCGAAAGCCCAGCTCGTCCACCGCGGTCTTCAGCTGCGCCAGCGCCTCGGGCCGGCCGGTGGTGCCGGGGAAGTCGGCGCCCACGGCCAGGTCGAAGAAGCGGTCCAGCGGCGCACCGGCGCGCGCCACATCCAGGGTGAGCACGCGCTGGGCGGGGGCGGCGCCAGCAGCCAGCGTACTGGTGGAGCCCAGCGCGAACAGGGCCAGCAGGGCATGGAGCGCGCGGCCCAGCAGTGGGGTCATCGGTCGGCCTCGTCGGGTTCGGTGGCATGGGGGAACGGGGCGCGCCAGGCCAGCCAGATCGGCGGCACCGACAGCAGCAGCACGGCACCGAAGAACAGCGGATAGGCGTGGCCGCAGGCGGCCCACAGCGCCGCGCTGGCGGTGCCGGTGGCCCACTTGGTCATCGCCATCACGCCGGTGGCCATGGCGTAGTGGGCCATGCGAAACGGCCCGGGCGAGACCTGCTGCATCATGTAGAGCATGTGGCCCACCGAGCCCATGCCGAAGCCGAACTTCTCCAGCGCCACCAGCGCGCCGATGCTCACCATCTCGGTGGGCATCGCCTGGCTGAGCCAGAAGTAGGTCAGGTGCGGCAGGTTCAGCGCCAGCGCCAGCCACAGGAAGCTGCGCCGCAGCGTGAAGCGGGCCACCACCGCGCCGCCGGCAAAGGCTCCGGCGATGAAGGCCAGCGTGCCGATCGTGCCCGCCAGGGTCCCCAGCGCGGCGTTGTCCAGGCCCAGGCCGCCGGCGCTGCGCGCGTCCAGCAGGAACAGCGGGCCGAACTTCTCGATGAAGCCCTCGCCGAAGCGGTAGAAGAAGACCACCGTCAGCATCGGCCAGATCGCCGGCTTGGCGAAGAAGCTGGCCCAGGCCTCGCGCACCGCGCGCCAGGCATCGGCCGCGCCACGCGCCTGCAGCGGCGCCAGCGCACCCGCAGGCAACACGCGCCAGTGCCAGACCCCGGCCAGCGCCATCAGCGTGCCGGCCAGGCCCATCACCAGCATCCAGCACTGCACCCAGGGCAGGCCGTGGGCCTCGTGCAGCCAGCCGGTCAGCGACACCAGCAGGCCCGAGCCCAGCACCGCGCCCAGGTTCCAGCACATGCCCTGCAGGCCGGCGTAGCGCGCCTGCTCGCGCGGCGTGGCGGTGCCCATGAAGACGCCATCGGCCACCGTGTCCTGCGTGGCCGAGGCAAAGCCGATCATCCAGAACAGCCACAAGGACAGCCGGAAGAAGCCCTCCAGCGGCAGGCTCAGCGCCACCAGGCCCAGCAGGCCGGCCATCGTGAACTCCATCGAGATCACCCACCAGCGCTTGCTGCGCCAGGCCTCCAGCAGCGGTGCCCACAGCGGCTTGAGCACCCAGGGCAGGTAGAGCTGCGAGGTGGCCAGCGCGATGGTTTCGTTGTCGACGCCCAGGTTCTTGTAGACGATGGCCGCCACCACGCCCACCATCACATTGGGCAGGCCCATCGCCAGGTACAGCGTGGGCACCCAGGCCAGCAGCGGGCGGCGCGGCGCACTCATCGCGACCTCCCGCCCAGCACCTGCAGGGCCGCCGTGACATACACCAGCGGTGCATTCCAGTTGATCGCCACCTCGTTGCTGGCGTAGCTGCAGTCATGGTCCAGCCAGGCCAGCGCCGGCTCGGTGCGGGCGTAGGGCACGGGACAGTGGGCCGCGTCGTCGCGGCCGGCATTGGGGCCGCCGACGACGAAGCCCGGCACCGGCGCGTCGATGCCGTCAGCCATCGACGGCCGGTGGTGCGGGTGCTGCGGCGAGCGGCTGCCAAAGCCGGTGACCTGGCTGTGGCCCAGCAGGTTGCGGCCCAGCACATGGTCGAGCAGGGCCTGGGCGGCATCGAGGTGGGCGCGTGGCCCGCCCTGGCGCGCCGACTGCAGCAGCACCAGCGCCTGGTTCAGCGCGCCGCCATTGCTGCCCCATCCGAAGTCCGTGACCTGAAGGCTCACGCCGGCGGCCGAGTCGCGCCAGCGGGCGGCCAGCGTGTCGGCCAGGCCGCGCAGGCGCTGCGCCGGCAGCGCGCGCTGCGGCGCGGGCAGGCGTGTGCGCGCATCGGCCAGCGCCAGCCAGGCCAGCGCGCTGACCTGGTTCCAGCCGGGCACCTCGATGCCCAGGCGCGGCAGGTCCAGCGCGGCGCGGTAGCGCGCCTCGCCGGTCAGCGCGAACAGCTCGGCGGCGGCCCAGGCCTGCTCATCGTCCAGTTGCTCGTCACCGTAGCCGCCGGTGTGGATGCCCTCGGGCTGGCGAAAGCCCTGGCGCGGGTGGGACTGTGCCCAGGTCCAGGCGCGCTCGGCGGCCAGGCGCAGCCGGGCGCCCTCGCCCTCGCGCAGCAGGCGCTGCGCGCCCAGCACCCGCGCAGCCAGCGCCGCGGTGGCGGCCAGGTCCAGCGCCGCGGCGCTGCTCTTGGCCACCAAGTAGCGCGGCGCGGTGGCCTCGGCCGGCATCACCACGCCGTCGAAGCCGGCGTTGCTGAGCTTGTGGTACACGCCGCCGTCGGTCGGGTCCTGCATGCTGAGCATCCAGTCCAGGTTCCAGCGCAGCTCCTGCACCAGGTCGGGCTGGCCGGGTGTGCTGTCGGGCAGCCCCACCCGCTGGGTGGCGAAGAAGGCCGGGAAATGCGCCTGCGCCAGCAGCAGCGTGGCCACGCTGATGGCCGAGTTGACGACGTACTTGTTGTAGTCGCCGGCGTCGTACCAGCCGCCCGGGCTGCTGACCCGGCTGCCCTCGGGCCGGCCCGGGCCGGCGGCCGAGGCGTGCACCAGCACCTCGGTGTCGGGGTGGCCGGCGGCGCGCGCCCAGCGGCCGGCGACCTCGGGGGTCAGGGCGATCGAGGCACGGTTGAAGGTGAAGGCCCGGATCGCCGCGGCGTTGAGCGCGACGTAGGCCTGGGGGTCGACGCGCCAGCTGGGCGAGTCAGCCACGCCCGCCGCGCGCAGCCGGTAGCGGCCCGGTTGCCGCAACGCCGAGAGGTCGACCAGCCGCACCGCCTGGCCCGCCGGCGCCCAGTGGCGCGCCGGCCCGGGCCAGCGGCTCAGCACGCGCCGTCCGCTGTCCAGGTCGATCACCTCGACCGGCCCGCGCACGGTGGCCGGCAGCAACGCCTGCTTGGTGGCCAGCGGGGTGAAGCCCACCTGATTGATGGCGATGGCCTCGGGCAGCACGGGGGCCGCCGCTGCCTGGCCTGCCATCAGGCAGGCGGCCAGCAGGCCGGTTGTGGCACGAATCCGCGGCGTCACGGCGCGTCCTGCCAGCGCAGGTGGACGATGCGAAAACCCTGGCGCTGCAGCAGCGCCAACAGGGCCGGCAGCGCCTGGGCCGTCTGCCGCTGGGCGTCGTGCAGCAGCACGATGCCGCGGCGCTGCGTGGCCAGCGCCTGTGTCAGGCGCGCGGCCAGGGCCTCGGTCGATCCGGCCGGCACCCAGTCCTCGATGCCCAGGTCGGCCGACAGCACGGTGATGCGCTCGGCGGCCAGCGCGGCGCGCAGCGTGTCGGTCTCGGCCAGGAAGGGGTAGCGCCAGAAGCGCGCGGGCTGGCCATAGACCTGCTCGAACAGCGCCTGGGCGCGCCGCAGGTCGGCCAGCTGCTGGGCGGGCGAGAGCGTGTCCGGCGGCTGGTGGGCGTGGCTGTGCAGGCCCACCGAGTGGCCCTCGTCGCGCAGGCGACGGGCCAGTGCCGGGGCGCGTTCGAGCTGCTGGCCGGTAACCAGGAAGCTGGCGCGCACGCACTGCGCGGCCAGCGCGGCCAGCACCGCCTCGGTGGCGCCGGGCTCGGGGCCGTCGTCGAAGCTCAGCACCAGCTCGCCCTCGGCCAGCGGCAGCGGGTCGTGCTGCAGCGTGCCATAGGCGGCCGCGGCGCGGGGCAGCGTGAGGACGCGGGCGGTGCCCAGCGCGCCGGGCGGGCACGCCGGCTCGACCGCGCAGGCCGAGGCCGCGAGCAGCAGACCGGCCAGAGCGCCCATGCCGCCCATGGCGCTCATGGCACGCGAGGCGCTCAGGCGGCGGACCATGTGATCTGGCCCGCACCGGCGTGGCGCGGGCTGGACAGGCCGTCGACCTCCAGGCCCCAGTCGTACAGCGCGCCCTGCTCCACGGTGGCGGTGTAGCGCATGCCCTGGCGGTGCACCCGCCCGCGCACAGCAATGCGGCCGTCGACCGACGGCACCTCGAAGGGCGCGCTGGCGCCGTCGGCCAGCGCGAACACGCGCAGCACCAGACCGCGGGCGTAGTCGTGGTCGGGGCGGCTGTCCTCGTCGCTGAAGGGCAGCACGCTGCCCGGGGCCACGTACAGCGGCAGGCTCATGAAGTCGTGCACCTCGCGCACCCAGCGGCCGCCGGGGCGGCGCTGGCCGCTGAGCAGATCGGTCCAGTCGCCGCGGCCGGTGTCGGGCAGGTAGACCTCGACCTCGCCGCTCTCGGTGAACACCGGCGCCACCAGCAGCGCGTCGCCCAGGTGGTACTGGCGGTCCAGCGCGGCGCAGGCCGGGTCGTCGGGGTGCTCCAGCAGCATCGAGCGCATCATCGGCACGCCGGTGGCGCTGGCGGCGATCGCCTGGGCATAGAGGTAGGGCATCAGCCGGTGCTTCAGGCGGGTGAAGCGGCGCAGCACGTCGCAGCTTTCCTCGTCGACCAGCCAGGGCACCCGGTAGCTGCTGCTGCCATGCAGGCGGCTGTGCGAGGACAGCAGGCCGAACTGGATCCAGCGCTTGTAGACGGCCGGCGGCGGGTGGCCCTCGAAGCCGCCGATGTCGTGGCTCCAGTAGGCAAAGCCGCAACTGGTCAGCGACAGGCCGCCGCGCAGGCTCTCGGCCATCGACTCGAAGGTGCTCCAGCAGTCACCGCCCCAGTGCACCGGGAAGCGCTGGCCGCTGGCGTAGGTGCTGCGGGCGAAGACCACGGCGTCCTCGCCCTTCTCCTCGCGCAGCAGATCGAACACCACCTCGTTGTACTTCAGCGCGTAGAGGTTGTGCATCTCCACCGGGTCCGAGCCGTCGTGGTAGACCACGCCCTCGCTGGGGATGCGCTCGCCGAAGTCGGTCTTGAAGCAGTCCACGCCCTGGGCCAGCAGCCGGCGCAGGTGGTCCTGGTACCAGCGCACCGCGCCCGGGTGGGTGAAGTCGACGATGGCCATGCCGGGCTGCCACAGGTCGGTCTGCCAGGTGCGGCCGTCTGGCCGCTTCAGGAAGAAGCCGCCGCGCACGCCCTCGTCGAACAGCGGCGACTTCTGCGCCACGTAGGGGTTGATCCAGAGGCTGATCTTCAGCCCCTTGGCATGCAGCCGGGCCAGCATGCCTTCGGGGTCGGGAAAGCCGCGCGGGTCCCACTGGAAGTTCACCCACTCGAACTCGCGCATCCAGAAGCAGTCGAAGTGGAACACCGCCAGCGGCAGCTCGCGGCGCGCCATCTCGTCGATGAAGTGGGTGGCGGTGGCCTCGTCGTACTGGGTGGTGAACGAGGTGGTCATCCACAGCCCGAAGCTCCAGGCCGGCGGCAGCGGCGCGCGGCCGGTCAGCGCGGTCAGGCGCTGCACCGCGGCCTTGGGCGTGGGGCCGGCGATCACGCAGTAGGCCAGACTCTCGCCGGCGCGGCTGAACTGCACGCGGGTGGTCTTTTCCGAGGCGACCTCGAAGGACACCGGACCGGCCTCATCCACCAGCACCCCGTAGCCGCGGCTGCTGAGGTAGAAGGGCACGCTCTTGTAGGCCTGCTCGCAGGCGGTGCCGCCGTCCTTGTTGGTGTTCTCCACCACCTGGCCGTTCTTCACGAAGGGCGTGAAGCGCTCGCCCAGGCCGTAGACCGTCTCGCCCACCGACAGCGTCAGCTGCTCGTGCATGAAGCTGCCGCGCTCGCCCCACTGCAGGTAGCCCAGGCTGCGCCAGTCGCTGCGGGTGAGCAGCCTGTCGCCATCGCGGAAGGTGAGCTGCCAGCCCTCGCCCTTGCGCAGCTCGACCGAGGCCGTGCCCGAGTGCAGACGCACGCAGCGCTCGTCCTCCTCGATGCGCACGGCCGGGGCGGTGGCGCCGGGCATCGGCACATGCAGCCGAGGCGGCTCACCCTCGGCGAAGTGCGCCACCGCCACGCGGATCACGCCCTCCAGCGGCGAGCTGAGCGTCAGGCTCAGCACCGGGCCCTGCAGCGTGTCGCCGCGGTGCTTGATCGCTCGGGTGGTGGCCAGCACCACGATGCGGGCAGCCTGCACGTCGATGCGGTAGGCCTCGCAGGCGTAGTGGGCGCTCAGGCCGGGCTGCAGCAGCCACTGGCCGTCGGTGAATTTCATGGCGGGGTCTCGGGCAGGGGCCGCACCGGTTCGTTGGCCCGGGTCGGCGTAAATTTACCGATAAATCAATCGCGTCAAAAAAGGAGCGCCAAGCGCTCTAGGCCGCAGTGTAGGCGCGTCAGCTGCCGGCAGCACCTCCGGCAGAACCCTGAGATCCAGGGCCACCGCGCCGGCCTGGGCCGCCCACGATCGAGGGAGTGCAGAGTGCACACCCGGCGGCGCCACAGCCGGCGTCTTGCCAGCTTCGCATCTACTTATGCAGGATGCGCATAGTTTCCCATTCCGTCGGAATTACCGGATCGTTACACTCGATCGGAGGCGCTCGGCCCCGGTCATCCCCGGTGGCGCGGGGTGCGTGGCCGCGGCCCCGATGTAACCCATCGGTACCCGCGACGAGGTCGGTCCCGACACGCGGACCGGGCATTGGGCGAGCGTCCAGACGGCTGTGCCAGGGGTTGCGCTGCCAGGGGGTTCGCCCAATGCCTTTTTTGTCTTTGCAACCTTGGAGCCCCCGATGAACCGTCCCCTGACGCCCGAGCTGCGCGCCAAAGCGCCGGCCTATGTGAAGAACGCCCGCCTGATCGAATGGGTGGGCCAGATCGCCGCGCTGACCGAAGCCGCCGATGTCTACTGGTGCGACGGCACCCAGGAAGAATACGACCGCCTGTGCCAGCAGCTGGTGGACGCCGGCACCTTCAAGAAGCTGCCCAAGCGCCCCGGCTCCTACCTGGCCGTGACCGACCCGTCCGACGTGGCGCGCGTCGAAGACCGCACCTACATCTGCTCGCAGAAGAAGGAAGACGCCGGCCCCACCAACAACTGGATGGACCCGGCCGAGATGCGCGCGCTGCTGCAGACCGGTGACAAGGCGCTGTTCAAGGGCTGCATGGCCGGCCGCACGCTGTACGTGATCCCCTTCAGCATGGGCCCGCTGGGCTCGCCGATCGCCCACATCGGCGTCGAGCTGTCCGACTCGGCCTACGTGGCCGTGAACATGAAGCTGATGACCCGCATGGGTCGCGCCGTGGTCGACCTGCTGGGCACCGACGGCGACTTCGTCCCCTGCGTGCACACCGTCGGCGCCCCGCTGGCCGAGGGCGCCAAGGACACCACCGCCTGGCCCTGCAACCCCACCGTCAAGTACATCGTCCATTACCCCGAGACCCAGGAGATCTGGTCCTACGGCTCGGGCTATGGCGGCAACGCGCTGCTGGGCAAGAAGTGCTTCGCGCTGCGCATCGCCAGCACCATGGGCCGCCAGCAGGGCTGGCTGGCCGAGCACATGCTGATCCTGGGCGTGACCAACCCGGCCGGCAAAAAGTACCACGTCGCCGCCGCCTTCCCCAGCGCCTGCGGCAAGACCAACTTCGCCATGCTGATCCCGCCGGCCGCGCTGGGCGGCTGGAAGGTCACCACCATCGGTGACGACATCGCCTGGATCAAGCCGGGCGCCGACGGCAAGCTCTACGCCATCAACCCGGAAGCCGGCTACTTCGGCGTCGCCCCGGGCACCAACTTCAAGACGAACCCGAACTGCATGGATTCGCTGAAGCAGGACGTCATCTTCACCAACGTCGCCCTCACCGACGACGGCGATGTCTGGTGGGAAGGCATGGACGGCGAGCCGCCGGCCCACGCCATCGACTGGCAGGGCAAGGACTGGACGCCGCAGATCGCCAAGGAAACCGGCGCCAAGGCCGCCCATCCGAACGCCCGCTTCACCGTGGCCGCCACCAACAACCCCGCGCTCGACCCGGCCTGGGACGACGCCAAGGGCGTGGCCATCGACGCCTTCATCTTCGGCGGCCGCCGCAGCACCACCGTGCCGCTGGTGACCGAGGCGCGCAACTGGATGGAAGGCGTCTACATGGCCGCCACCATGGGCTCCGAGACCACCGCCGCCGCCTTCGGTGCGCAGGGCGTGGTGCGCCGCGACCCGTTCGCCATGCTGCCCTTCTGCGGCTACAACATGAGCGACTACTTCCAGCACTGGCTGGACATGGAGCACAAGCTGCAGGGCCAGGGCTCGAACCTGCCCAAGATCTTCTGCGTCAACTGGTTCCGCAAGGGCGCCGACGGCAAGTTCGTCTGGCCCGGCTACGGCGACAACGCCCGCGTGCTGAAGTGGATGATCGGCCGCATCGAAGGCCAGGCCCAGGGCGAAGGCCACTTCTTCGGCATCAGCCCGCGCTACGAGGACCTGGACTGGACCGGCTTGGACTTCAGCAAGGCCCAGTTCGACAGCATCATCGACGCCGACCCCACCGCCTGGCAGGCCGAGCTGAAGCTGCACGACGAGCTGTTCAAGACCCTGGCCTACCACCTGCCGGCCGAGCTGACCGCCACCAAGCAGAAGATGGAAGCGGCGCTGGCCAAGTAAGCCCCGCCGCACCCGCGACCAAGGCCACCCGAGGGTGGCCTTTTTTCATCGCGTTCGGGCGGGGCCCGCGGCTCAGCCAGGCGCGGTGGCCGCCCGGCGCAGCGCACACAGATCCAGCACCGTCAGCCCGCGGCGCGCCAGACTGAGCACGCCCTGCGCCTGCAACCGGTGCAGCGCCACATGGGCCCGCTGGCGCGACACATTGGCCAGCAGGCCCACCTCGCGCTGGTCGATGTCCAGGTGGCTGCCGGTGCCCGGATACAGGTCTTCGTCGTACAGCCCGGCCAGCGCCCGCGCAACGCGCGCATCGGTGTCGAGCAGGCGGTCGTCCGAGAGCGTGCCGATGAAGTGGGCCAGGCGCGCGTTCAGCAGATCCTGCAGGCAGTGGTTGAAGGGAATGCTGGTGTGGCGCAACCACTCGAAGATGGCGCGCGGCACCAGTGCCAGCCGCAGCGGACGCAGCGCATAGACGTCGTAGCGCCGGGCCTCGTGCTTCATCAGCGAGCCCTCGCCGAACCAGGCCCCGGCGCAGACGCCGGTCAGCGTCGACACCTTGCCGTCGGCCGAGGCCACCGACATCTTCGCGAAGCCCTCGACCACGCCGCACCAGTGCTCGACCACCTCGCCGGCGCGCAGCACCCACTGCCCGCTGTCGCAGCGGCGTTGCTCGGTGTGCGCCAGTACCACCGACAGCTGCTCGCTGGTCAGCGCGCGCGACCAGCCCGCCGAGCGCAGGAAGGCCTCCAGCGGGTCGTGAGGGGTGGCAGCTTCAGGGAAAGTACGGTCCATGCGGCGCCTCCAGTGTCATCGCGACGACTCGGCGTCCAGGCCCCCGAATCTAAGCTGGAAGCCAGCGCAGCGCATCCGTGAAATCCAAGCGCTGCGAACAAGACCCGGACCGCCACGGCGGATCCGGCCGCCCCGCTGTTGAGGAGACCCTGCGATGAAACTGCTCCTGTCCTGTTCCCGGCTGCTGCGCACCCTGCTGGGCAGCCTGTGGCTGGCGACGCTGCCCGCCCACGCAGCCGACGTCTGCGCCGGCCTGGCCAATGCCCGCGTGCCGGCCGACCAGATCGGCCTGCCCACCTCGGGGGCCGTGGTGCGCAGCGCACGCGCGGTGGGCCCGCTGGGCCAGTCGCCCGACCATTGCGAGCTGGCCGGCGAGATCGCTCCGGTCGATCCGGCCGCGCCACCGATCCGATTCCAGCTCAACCTGCCCGCCCACTGGAATGGCAAGGCGCTGCACTTCGGCGGTGGCGGCTTCGATGGCAGCGTGGTCAGCGCCACCGGCAACGTGCCGCACGCCTGGCCCGGCAGCAGCACGCCGCTGCAGCGCGGCTACGCCACCTATGGCAGCGACGGCGGCCACAGCGGCAGCGACCCCGACGCCTCGTTCGCCCGCAACGACGAGGCGCTGCGCAACTTCACCGGCGAGGCGCTGAAGAAGGTGCACGACACGGCGCAGGCGCTGCTGCTGCGGCGCTATGGCCGGCTGCCCTCGCTCACCTACTTTGCCGGTGGCTCGACCGGCGGGCGCGAGGCGCTGTCGGTGGCGCAGCGCTACCCACGCGACTACCAGGGCATCATCGCCCATTACCCGGCGCTGGAATTCGTCGGCATGATGATGCGCGCCAACGCCTTCGCCCAGTCGCTGTACGGGCCGGGCGGCTTCACCAGCTGGGGCAAGCTGGAGACCCTGAACCAGCATGTCATCGCCGCCTGTGACGCGCTGGACGGCCTGGCTGACGGTCTGATCAACAACGTCCGCGCCTGCCGCTTCGACCCGCAGGTGCTGCGCTGCTGGTCGAACATCGACTGGGGCGACAGCTGCCTCACCGACGCCCAGCTGGCCACGGTGCGCACCCTGTCGGACACACACCCACTGGCCTTCCGGCTGGCCAACGGCCTGGACTCCGCGCCGCCCTACGGCATCCTGTACGGCGCCAACTTTGCCGGGCCGGTGGACATCGGCACCTGGCCCGAGCTGCTGGACCCGCCGGTGCTGGGCCTCAACGGCTACGTGGCCTCGATGCACAGCGGCTACCTGAAGCACTTCATCACGCGCGACCCTGCCTACTCGCCATTCGACTTCGACCCCGTCACCGCCGGGCCCTGGCAGGCCCGCGTGCAGACCGTGTCGGCGCTGCACGACGCCACCTCGGTCGAGCTGGGCGAGTTCATCCAGCGCGGCGGCAAGATCCTGCTGGCCCACGGCACGTCCGACACCATCGTGCCCTTCAGCGTCAGCGTGCGCTATGTCCAACGGCTGCGCGAGGCGCTGGGTTCGGACGCGGTGGACCAGTTCCTGCGCTTCTACCCGGTGGCCGGATTCGGCCATGGCGAGGGCCGCTACACGCTGGCCTGGCGCTCGCTGGACCTGCTGGAGGACTGGGTGGAACGCGGCGTGGCACCGAAGCGCCCGACGATGCGCAACCTGCTGGACCTCCTCGGCCAGGAGCGACCGATGTGCAGCTACCCGACCTTCCCGCGCTACCGGGGCGGCGATGTCCAGCAGGCCAGCAGCTACAGCTGCGCCAGACGCTGAGTTCTGGTCACCCCACCGGATCCAGGGCCACCACACGGTGGCCCTCGGTTCTTTGGGGGGCTCGCCACACTCCGGGTAGAGACCCTGATTTGTCACACCCCCCTGTTCCCCTTATAAAGAATTCGCCTGCGGTCTGGGTCTGCATCAGGACCCGCCTATCGGTCCGGCCATCAGCCGGGCAGGGCTGCCGGCATCCCCCCCGCACCCCTGATTTGTTTTTGTGGCCGGCGCCCCTTGCCGGCGAGGGGTGGCTTGTCGCGATTCGAGGAGTCTCATGTCCCGCACGCTGAAGGACCTGCTGGCGCAAGGCGCCGAAACTGCCACCGCGGTGTCTGCGCCGGGGCGCCCGGCGCTGGACCATGGCGGCCTGCGCCGTCTGATCGATGCCACGCTGGCGCGTCTGAACGCACTCGGCCTGGGCCGCAATGACCGCGTGGCCATCGTGCTGGACAACGGCCCGGAGATGGCCACCTGCTTCATCGCCTGCGCCAGCGGCGTGGCCAGCGCGCCGCTGAACCCGGCCTACCGCGCCGACGAGTTCGAGTTCTACCTGTCCGACCTGAACGCCAAGGCGCTGATCGTGGCGCGCGGCAGCACGTCGCCGGCGGTGGACGTGGCCCTGAAGCTGGGCGTTCCGGTGCTGGACCTGGTCAGTGACGCGGCCGAGCCCGCCGGCCTGTTCACACTGTCGCCGCGCGAGGCGCACGCCGCCACCGCCACCGCCAACGGCGGCTATGCCCAGCCCGAGGACATCTCGATGGTGCTGCACACCTCGGGCACCACCTCGCGGCCGAAGATCGTGCCGCTGTCGCAGGGCAACCTGGCGGCGTCGGCCGTGCACATCGCGCGCACGCTGCAGTTCAGCGCTCAGGACTGCGGGCTGAACATCATGCCGCTGTTCCACATCCACGGCCTGATCGCCGGCGTGCTGGCGCCGCTGTCGGCGGGCTCGCAGGTGTTCTGCACGCCGGGCTTCAATGCGCTGAAGTTCTTCGGCTGGATGGATGAGGCCAAGCCCACCTGGTACACCGCCGTGCCCACGATGCACCAGGCCATCCTGGGCCGCGCGTCGAAGAACGCCGACGTCATCGCGCGGCATCCGCTGCGCTTCCTGCGCTCGTCGTCGTCGTCGATTCCGCCGCAGGTGATCCGCGAACTCGAGGACGTGTTCAAGGCGCCGCTGATCGAGGCCTACGGCATGACCGAGGCCACGCACCAGATGTGCTCCAACCCGCTGCCGCCGGCGGTGCGCAAGCCCGGCACGGTGGGCCCGTCGGGCGGCCCCGAGGTGGCGATCATGGCCGAGGACGGCACGCTGCTGGCCGCCGGCCAGACCGGCGAGATCGTCATCCGCGGCCCCAACGTGACCGCCGGCTACGAGAGCAACCCCACGGCCAATGCCGAGGCCTTCGTGAACGGCTGGTTCCGCACCGGCGACCAGGGCGTGATGGACGCCGACGGCTATGTCTCGATCACCGGCCGCCTCAAGGAGATCATCAACCGCGGCGGCGAGAAGATCAGCCCGCGCGAGGTGGACGAGATCCTGATGGACCACCCCGCGGTGGCGCAGGTGGTGTGCTTTGGCATGCCGCACGCCAAGCTGGGCGAGGAAGTCGCCGCGGTGGTGGTGCTGCGCGAGGGCCACGAAGCCACCGAGCGCGATCTGCAGGCCTTCGTGGCCGCGCGCGCCGCCGACTTCAAGGTGCCCAAGAAGGTGCTGTTCATGCCGGAGATCCCCAAGGGCGCCACCGGCAAGCTGCAGCGCATCGGCCTGGCCGCCAAGCTCGGCCTGGGCTGACACCGCCTTCCCCGGATTCGTTCTCCCACTTGAGAAAGGTTCCATCATGACGACGCGACCGACCCTGAAGCGATGGCTGTGCAGCGCTGTGGCGCTGGCCGGTGCCTGTGCCAGCCTGGCGGCCTCCGCCTGGGAGCCGAGCAAGCCGATCGAGTTCGTGGTGCCCGCCGGCACCGGGGGCGGCGCCGACCAGATGGCGCGCTTCATCCAGGGCGTGGTGGCCAAGAACAACCTGGCCAAGCAGCCGATCGTGGTGGTCAACAAGTCGGGCGGCGCGGGCGCCGAGGGCTTCCTGGACGTCAAGAACGACAAGGGCAACCCGCACAAGATCGTCATCACGCTGTCCAACCTCTTCACCACCCCGCTGGCCACCGGCGTGCCCTTCAACTGGCGCGACCTGACGCCGGTGCAGATGCTGGCCCTGGACCAGTTCGTGCTGTGGGTCAACGAGGAGGCGCCCTTCAAGACCGCCAAGGCCTACTTCGACGCCATCAAGGCCGGCACGCCCAACCAGTTCAAGATGGGCGGCACCGGCTCGAAGCAGGAAGACCAGATCATCACCGTGATGATGGAGAAGGCCGCCGGCAAGAAAATGACCTACGTGCCCTTCAAGGGCGGCGGCGACGTGGCGGTGCAGCTGGTGGGCAAGCACATCGATTCCACGGTGAACAACCCGATCGAGGCCGAGTCGCACTGGCGCGCCGGCAAGCTGCGCGCGCTGTGCGTGTTCGACAAGGACAAGCTGCCCTACACCGACAAGGTCACCGCCACCCAGTCCTGGGCCGATCTGCCGCCCTGCGCGTCGGCCGGCATCCCGGTGGAGTACCTGATGCTGCGCGGCATCTTCATGCCGCCGGGCGTCACGCCCGACCAGACCAAGTACTACCTGGACCTGTTCGCCAAGGTGCGCGCGCTGCCGGAGTGGAAGGAGTTCATGAACAAGGGCGCCTTCCGCCAGACCGCGCTCAGCGGCCAGGCCTTCTTCGACTGGCTGGGCCAGAACGAACAGATGCACCGCGTGCTGATGAAGGAAGCGGGCTTCCTGGCCCAGTGACCCGCAGCTGATACCCCCCGATCGCCCCCGATCGACCCCGAGGCGCCTGGCCGCAGGCCGGGCCGAGGAGACATGATGACGGACGCAACGGAGTCCGACGACGAACGCGTCGTCGGCGTCCGCGGGCCGGAGGTCGGCATTGCCGCGCTCCTGCTGGCGGTGGGCGCACTGGTGGTGGCTGACAGCCTGCGCGTGGGCATCGGCTGGGCCGATGACGGCCCACGATCGGGTTACTTCCCGTTCTACGTGGGCCTGCTGCTGATGGGCGCCAGCGCCTGGACCATGGCGCGCGGGCTGATGGGCCGCAGCCCGCTGAAGCCCGTCTTCGCCAGCCGCACCGAGCTGGGCCAGGTGCTGGCGGTGCTGGTGCCGATGGTGCTGTACGTGGCGCTGGTGGCGGTGCTGGGCATCTACGTGGCCTCGTTCGCGCTGATCGCCTACTTCATGAAGCGGCACGGCAGCTACGGCTGGCTGCTGACGGTGGCGGTGGCGGCCGGCGTGCCGATCGCCTTCTTCCTGCTCTTCGAGCGCTGGTTCCTCGTGCTGCTGCCCAAGGGCCCGCTCGAGGCCGCGCTCGGTCTCTGAGGCACGCCGCGATGGAAGACTTCGGCAACCTGATGGGCGGCTTCGCGGTCGCCATGACCGGGCCCAACCTGCTGTACATGCTGGTGGGCATCCTGCTGGGCGTGCTGATCGGCGTGCTGCCCGGGCTGGGCGGCGCCAACGGCGTGGCGATCCTGCTGCCGCTGACCTTCAGCATGAACCCGACCTCGGCGATCATCATGCTCAGCTGCATCTACTGGGGTGCACTGTTCGGCGGGGCGATCACCTCGATCCTGTTCAACATCCCGGGCGAGCCCTGGTCGGTGGCCACCACCTTCGATGGCTTCCCGATGGCCCAGCAGGGCCGCGCCGCGCAGGCGCTCACCGCCGCCTTCACCTCGTCCTTCGTGGGTGCCTTCTTTGCGGTGCTGCTGATCACCTTCCTGGCGCCCTGGCTGGCCAAGTTCGCGCTGAAGTTCGGGCCGGCCGAGTTCTTCGCGGTGCAGCTGCTCACCTTCTGCAGCTTCGTGGGGATGAGCAAGGAGCCCCCGATGAAGACCATCGCCGCGATGATGCTGGGCTTCGCGCTGGCCGCGGTGGGCATGGACACGGTGACCGGCCAGCTGCGCATGACCTTCGGCGTGCCCGAGCTGCTCAAGGGCTTTGACTTCCTGATCGCGGTGATCGGCCTGTTCGGCATCGGCGAGATCCTGCTGACCATGGAAGAAGGCCTGGCCTTCAAGGGCAAGAGCGCGCGCATCAGCCCCAAGGTGGTGCTGCAGACCTGGGCCGAGATCGCCAAGCACTGGAAGGTCTTCCTGCGCTCCACCGCGATCGGCTGCTGGATGGGCATCACGCCCGGCGGCGCCACGCCGGCCTCGTTCATGGGCTATGGGGTGGCGCAGCGCTTCTCGAAGAACCCGCAGCAGTTCGGCAAGGGCGCGATCGAGGGCGTGGTCGCGCCCGAGACCGCCGCGCACGCCGCCGGCACCTCGGCGCTGCTGCCGATGCTGACGCTGGGCATCCCCGGCTCGCCCACCGCCGCGGTGCTGCTGGGCGGCCTGCTGATCTGGGGCCTGCAGCCCGGGCCGATGCTGTTCGTCGAGCAGAAGGACTTCGTCTGGGGCCTGATCGCCAGCATGTACCTGGGCAACCTGGTGGGCCTGCTGGTGGTGCTGACCACGGTGCCCTGGTGGGCCGCGCTGCTGCGCATCCCGTTCTCGGTGATCGCGCCGGTGATCATCGTGATCTGCGCGATCGGCGCCTACACCGTGCACAGCTCGATGTTCGACGTGGTGCTGATGCTGGTCTTCGGCGTGCTGGGCTACTTCTTCAAGAAGCTGAAGTACCCGCTGGCGCCGCTGGTGCTGGCGCTGGTGCTGGGCGACATGGCCGAGGCGAGCTTCCGCCAGGCGATGCTGCTGTCGCAGGGCAGCCTGAGCATCTTCTGGTCGAACGGCCTGGTGGGCTCGATCGTCGCGCTGGCGCTGGCGATGCTGGTGTGGCCGCTGCTGAGCTTCGCGCGGCAGACGCTGCGGCGGCGAGAATACCGGCCCGCGGCATGAGGTTCCCGAGATGAAGATCGCTGTTGTTGGCGCCGGTGCGATCGGCGGCTACCTGGGTGCGAAGCTGGCGATCGCCGGCGAGGACGTCACCTTCATCGCGCGCAACCGCAACCTCGAAGCGATCCGCGCGCGCGGCTTCCGGCTGATCCTGGAGGACGGCCGCGAGGAACACGCGCCCACCGCGAAGGCGGTGCAGACCATGGCCGAGGCCGGCCCGCAGGACGCGGTGCTGCTGACGCTCAAGGCCCACCAGGTGCGCGATGTGCTGCCCGATCTGCGCGCGCTGTTCGGCCCGCAGACCGTGGTGGTCACGATGATCAACGGCATCCCCTGGTGGTACTTCCACAAGCTGGGTGGCGCCTTCGAGGGCCGGCAGCTGGAGAGCGTCGACCCCGGCGGCCTGATCGATGCGCACATCGAGCGCGAGCGCATCATCGGCAGCGTGGTCTACCCCGCGAGCGAACTGGTCGAGCCCGGCGTGGTGCGGGTGATCGAGGGCAACCGCTTCACGCTGGGCGAGCTCGATGGCGAGCGCACGCCGCGCATCGAGGCGCTGTCGCAGGCGCTGATGCGCGCCGGCTTCAAGGCGCCGGTCAGCCGCGACATCCGCTCGGAGCTGTGGATCAAGCTGTGGGGCAACCTGAGCTTCAACCCGATCTCGGCGCTGACCCACGCCACGCTGGAGCAGATCTGCCGCTTCGAGCCCACGCGCGCGCTGGCCGCGGCGATGATGCGCGAGGCGCAGACCGTGGCAGAGGCGCTGGGCGTGCGCTTCAAGATCTCGCTGGAGCAGCGCATCGCCGGGGCCGAGGCGGTGGGCGCGCACAAGACCTCGATGCTGCAGGACGTGGAGCAGGGCCGCGCGCTGGAGCTGGAGGCGCTGGTGGGCTCGGTGGTGGAGCTGGGCCGCATCACCGGCACGCCCACGCCCACGATCGACGCGATCTACGCCGCCACCCGGCTGCTGGCGCAGAGCCTGGCGGCGCAGCGCGGGCGGCTGCAGATGGAGCCGCTGGGCTGATCAGCCAAAGGTGTTGACCAGGCGGCCGATGCCGTCGATCTCGACCGCCACCTCGGTGCCCGGCTTCATCGGCAGCACGCCCAGTGAGGTGCCGCACAGGATCACGTCGCCGGGCTCCAGCGTCATGTCCTGCGACAGCCGCGCCACCAGTTCGTGCGGCGGGAAGATCATGTCGGCCAGCGGGTAGTTCTGCCGCTCGCGGCCGCCCACGGTCGTGCGCACCGACGCGGTGGCGGCGTCAAAGTCGGTCTCGATCACCGGCCCGAACACCCCGAAGCCGTCAAAGCCCTTGGCCCGCGTCCACTGCGGGAAGGCCGGGTCGCGGTTCAGCAGCTCGATCGCCGTCAGGTCGTTGGCGCAGGCGTAGCCGAAGATGTGGTCACGCGCCTGCTCAGCCGTGATGCCGCGCGCCTGGCGGCCGATCACCACCGCCAGCTCGCCCTCATAGGCCACGCGCCCCACCTCGGGTGGCGGCGCGGCGATCGCCTGGCCATGCGCCGCATAGCTGTTGGGCGTCTTGACGAAGTACAGCGGCTCGGCGGGCACCGCCCAGCCGTTCTTCTCGGCCGCGGCGCGGAAGTTGTTCCACAGCGCCAGCATCTTGCCGGGCCGGCAGGGCGTGAGCCACTGCAGATCCGCCAGTGGCAGGCGCTGGCCGGTGGGGCGGGGCTCGCCGAACAGCTCGCCCTCAAACACCAGCAGGGCATCACCGTCCAGCGTGCCGAACAGCTCCTGGCCGTTCAGGCGGGCGCGCATCCACTTCATGAACTCTCCTTGGGCTCAGCGCAGCGTCGGGCCGGTGACCTCGCCCATCTGCCACCACAGGAAGCTGAACATGTCGGCCACCTGCTGGTCGAACTGGTTGGCGGTGCTGCCGATGCCGTGGCCGGCCTGGGCGTCCAGGCGCAGCAGCACCGGCTTGCCGTTCGGGTTGGCGGCCTGCAGGCGGGCGGCGGTCTTGCTGCTGTTCCACACCTCCACGCGCGGGTCGTTCATGCCGTGGATCAGCAGCACCGCGGGGTAGGCCACGCCGTCCCGGATCTGGTGGTAAGTGCTCATCTCCAGCAGGGCCTTGAACTCGGCCGGGTCCTTGACGGTGCCGAACTCGGAGATGTTGGTGATGCCGTTGGCGGTGAACTCGGCGCGCACCGTGTCCAGGCTGCCCACCTCGTAGACGGCGGCGGCGAAAAGCTCGGGCGCCTCGGTGCTGGCGCGGCCGACGAAGATGCCGCCGGCGCTGCCGCCGTTCACCGCCAGCTTGGCGGGCCGGGTGATGCCCTGAGCGATCAGGTACTTCGCCGCGGCGATGCCGTCCTTCCAGGTGTTGGCCTTGGTGGTCTTGAAGCCGGCGCGGTGCCAGGCATCGCCGAAGGCGCCGCTGCCGCGCGCGTTGACGAAGGCCAGCACGCCGCCCTTCTCCAGCCAGGCCAGGGCGCGCCGGCTGTAGTGCGCTTCGATCGAGCTGCCGTAGGAGGCGTAGCCTTCCAGCAGCGTGGGGCGCTGGCCGTCCATCGCCAGGCCGGCGCGGTGGACGATGGCCAGCGGCACGGGCACGCCGTCATGGCTGGGCACCAGCACCTCGCGGGCCACCAGCGCCGGCGCACCCTTGGGCAGGCGCACCGGCTGCAGGCCGGTGTCCAGCGGCGGGCCGTCGGCCTGGGTGCGCAGGATGCGCGGCGGCGCGGTCCATTCACTGGTGCGCAGCCAGATGTCGGGCGCGCGGCCCAGGTCAGCCACGGCCTCGTGGTAGCCGCTCAGGCCGGGGGTCAGCGGCGCGCCCACGCGGCCGTCGGGGCCCACGCGCATCAGCTGTTGGGTGAAGCCCTGGCTGACCGTGACGACCAGGCCGTCGGGGCGCGGCAGCAGGCGCTGCAGCACGCCCTGGGCGGGTTCGGCCACCGCCGTGCGGGCCTCGGCGAGGGTGTCGCCGCGGGCCAGGTCCAGCACCAGCCAGCGGCCGTTGGGGGCGCCCTGGCGGCTGCGCAGGTAGAGCTGGTCGCCGTCCAGCGCCAGGTCGGTCACCTGGTCGGCGGCGGTGACCAGGGCGCGCCAGCGGGCGCGCGGGCGGCCCAGGTCGGACAGCGGGGCGACGAAGATGCGGCCCTCGGGCACCGTGGTGTCGGTGGTGCGGGCCACCATGAAGCGGCTGCCAGCCTGGAACTGCACCCCGGCCACATCGAGCCGGTCGATGCCCAGGTCGTGGCGCAGCAGGCGACCGAAGATCGGCTGCGGCCGGGCCTGGCCCAGGCGCTGCAGGTAGACCATGGAGTCGAGGTAGAACTCGGTGGGGTCGGCCGAGGGCGGCAGGCGGCGCAGCTGGTTGTAGGTCAGCGCGCGGCTGTCGGGGGTCCAGTGGACCAGCGCCTCCTGCACCCGCGGCACCGGGCGGATGCGCTCGCGGGCGGTGGCGGTCTCGATCACGTGCAGCCAGGCATCCTCGGAGCCGGCGGCTGACAGGCCGTAGGCCACGCGCTGGCCGTCCCAGGACGGCATCATGTAGTTGATCGCGTGCGGCACGCCGCCGTGGCGGCGGGCGATGGCCTCGGGGTCGACCAGCACGCGCTCGGCGCCGCCCAGGCCGTCGCGCACCATCAGCTTGAACTGGCTGCTGCCCTCGGGGCGCTTCAGGTAGAAGACCCGGCCGCCGCGCACGCGCACCATCTCGCCGATGGCGTCGCCGCCGCTCTGGGTCAGCTCGGCGATGCGCGCGGCCAGGGCGTCGCGGCCGTCGATCGCGGCCAGGGTCTGGCTGGCCCAGGCACCCTGGGCCGCCATCCAGGCCTGGGTGGCGGGGTTCTTCAGGTCTTCCAGGTCGCGGTAGGGGTCGTGCACCGCCACGCCGTGGTAGGTGTCGACGACATCGCGCACCGGCGCCGCGGGCGGGCGGGCGTCAGCCAGCGCGCTCCAGGCGGCGGCCAGCAGCAGCAGGGCCCGCAGGCCGGGGCGGCGTCGATTCGGTTGGCATGTCATGGGACTCCCTTGCCCCGGGCCCAGCAGCCCGGCAGGCCGGGCATGCTAGATGAGCGCCCGCGGCCTGGCATCACCTAGAACACGCAGGCCGGGTCCGGCGGGTCGATATTCGCGCACGGCATAGCGATAGGCTGAATTCGTTGTTGGGGACCGCGGCAGGGCTTTTGATAATGCGGTTTTCGATGAACCCGGGCCGTCTGTTCCGCGCTGTCGCATGAATTTCCAACAACTGCGCTCCGTGCGCGAGGCCGTGCGCCGGGCCTTCAACCTGACCGACGTGGCCGCGGCGCTGCACACCTCGCAGCCCGGCGTGAGCCGGCAGATCCGCGAGCTCGAGGACGAGCTGGGCGTGGAGATCTTCGTGCGCGCCGGCAAGCGCCTGACCGGCCTGACCGCCGCCGGCGAGCGGGTGCTGCCCTGGGTGGAGAAGCTGCTGCTGGACGCCGAGAACCTGCAGCGCGCCGGTGACGACTTCCGCCTGGGCGACGCCGGCGTGCTGAGCATTGCCGCCACCCACTCGCAGGCGCGCTTCGCGCTGCCCTCGGCGGTGCACGATTTCCGCGCCACCCACCCGCAGGTGCAGTTGCAGATGCACCAGGGCTCGCCGGCCCAGGTGGCGCAGATGCTGCTGTCGGGCGTGGCCGACATCGGCATCGCCTCGCACTACCTGGCCGAGGCGCCCGAGCTGGCCGCCCTGCCCTGCTACCGCTGGAGCCACTCGGTGGTGGTGCCGCCCGGCCACCCGCTGCTGGACGCGCCGCTGACGCTGGAGCGCCTGGCCGCCTACCCGGTGATCACCTACGAGGCCGGCTACACCGGCCGCGGCAGCATCGACGACGCCTTCACCCGCGCCGGCCTGAAGCCGCAGGTGGTGCTCAGCGCGATGGACGCCGACGTCATCAAGACCTATGTCGAGCTGGGCCTGGGCGTGGGCATCATCGCCGCGATCGCCTTCGACGAGCAGCGCGACGCCCACCTGCGGGCGATCGATGCGCGCCAGCTGTTCGCGATCAACACCACCATGGTGGGGGTGCGCCGCGGCAGCCTGCTGCGCCGCTACGCCTACGACTTCATCACCGTCTTCGCGCCGCACCTGACGCGCGAGGTGGTGGAGCAGGCGCAGGCCGCGCCCGCTGGCGCGACGCCGGCGCCGCTGTGAGCCTCAGGGGCACTGGCCCGCGGGCACGTCGCGCACGTAGGCGTCCACCGACAGCGTGCCGTTGGCCGCGGTGATCACGTTCAGCCCGGTGGCCAGGTAGACCGGCACGCTGCGCCGGGTGGTGCCGTTGAGCTGGGTCAGCGGCACGCCGTTGACCGACACATTGAGCAGCCAGGTGCCGTTGTCGAACAGGTTGACGAAGGCCTGGTTGCGGCCGGTGGCCGGGTTGAAGGCGCAGCCCAGCGGCACGACCGCCGAAGACTTGCCCGACACCGCGGTCTCCAGGTCCCCCGCCACCGTGTTGGCACGGGTGTCCGGGATGCAGGCGTTGGGTTGGTTCGGCCAGGTCAGCGCGGCGTCAAAGCCGAAGGTGTCGTTGGCCTTCTTGCTGAGCTTCACGCCCACGCTGTTCAGGCCGTTGGCCAGCCACACCGGCGCCGACGGGGTGATCGCATCCACCGTCGCCACGCGCTGGCCGTTGAGCAGCACCTTGGCGTTGGCGGTGGGCGCCGGCTGGTACAGGCCCGCCTCGACCCGCGGTGCATAGCCGCGCGTGGGGTGCAGCGCGCAGGCCCAGGCGTCGGAGGCAAAGGTCTTGCCGCTGGCACCGATCTGGATGCCGGCCGAGGCCAGCAGCGGGGCGGCCAGCAGGGCAGCCAGGGGCAGCCGCCGCAGCCAGGGGCTGGAAAGAACGGACATCGCAGATCTCCAATAAATGTGCAACATGCACATTATGAGGCGATCGCCCGGGCCTGTCCATGCCCGCCGCCGATGGCGCTCAGCCCTGCGGGCTCTCGGTCATGCGTCCGCAATAGGCCTGCAGCTGGGTAGGCAGGTCGTCCGGACAACGGCCGCAGTCGCGGTTGCCGGGCACCGCGTGGTCGATGAACTTCGGGTAGGGCAGGTTCAGCGTGGCCATCAGCGCCTCGAAGTCGGCCTGGCTGCGGCCCTGGCCCAGGCGCGGGTTGCGCGCCTTCTCCTGGCCGATCGACGAAACCTGGCGGCCCTGGTAGTCGTGGCCGGGGTAGACCAGGGTCTCGTCGGGCCGGGTGAACAGGCGCTCGTGGATGCTGCGGTACAGCGCCGAAGCGCTGCCGCCCTGGAAATCGGTGCGCCCGCAGCCCTCGATCAGCAGCGCATCGCCGGTGAACAAGCGCCCGGCGCATTCAAAGGCCAGGTGGTGCGCGGTGTGGCCGGGGGTGTGGATCGGCAGCAGCGTCACCTCGCCCAGGGCCAGCGGCACCCCATCCTGCAGCCCCAGGTCGGCGCAGGGCAGCGCGTCCATGGCTGCCACCGCGATGCGCGAGCCCACCTGCTCACGCAGGTGGCGCCCGGCGGAGATGTGGTCGGCGTGGATGTGGGTCTCGACGGTCCACGCCAGCCGCAGACCCAGCTGCTGCAGCAGCGCCAGGTCGCGGTCCATGGCGTTGACCACCGGGTCGATCAGCAGCGCCTGCCCGGTCTGCTCGCAGCCCAGCAGGTAGGTGTAGGTGCTGGACAGGGGCTCGAAGAGCTGGCGGAAGATCATGGCCGTCCACTCCCGCCGCGTCAGACCGCGGCCAGCGCGTCGTTCAGGTCGGCGAGCAGGTCGTCGATGTGCTCGATGCCGATCGACAGCCGCACCGTGTCCTCGCTGACGCCGGCCTTGGCCAGTTCCTCCGGCCCGAGCTGGCGGTGCGTGGTGCTGGCCGGGTGGGTGGCCAGCGACTTGGCATCGCCGATGTTGACCAGGCGGGTGAACAGCTGCAGCGCATCCAGGAAGCGGGCACCGCGCTCGCGACCGCCGCCGGCCGGGCCCTTCAGCCCGAAGGTCAGCAGGCCCGAGGCCTGGCCGCTCAGGTACTTCTGCACCAGGGCGTGGTCGGCATGGTCCGGCAGGCCGGCGTAGTTGACCCAGTCGACCTTGGCGTGGCCTTGCAGGAACTTCGCCACCGCCAGCGCGTTGGCGCTGATGCGGTCCATGCGCAGCGCCAGCGTCTCCAGGCCCTGCAGGATCAGGAAGGCATTGAACGGCGACAGCGCGGCGCCGGTGTTGCGCAGCGGCACCACGCGGGCGCGACCGATGTAGGCGGCCGGGCCCAGGGCCTCGGTGTAGACCACGCCGTGGTAGCTGACGTCCGGCGTGTTCAGGCGCGGGAAGCGCTCCTTGTGCTGCGCCCAGGGAAACTTGCCCGAGTCGACGATCGCGCCACCCAGGCTGTTGCCATGGCCGCCGCAGTACTTGGTCAGCGAGTGCACCACGATGTCGGCGCCGTGCTCGAAGGGCCGGCACAGGTAGGGGCTGGGAACGGTGTTGTCGACGATCAGCGGCACGCCATGGCGGTGGGCGATCTCGGCGATGCGGCCGATGTCGGTGATGTTGCCCTGCGGGTTGCCCAGCGACTCGACGAAGACCGCCTTGGTCCGGGCGTCGATCAGCGCCTCGAAGCTGGCCGGGTCACGGTAGTCGGCAAAGCGGGTCTGCACGCCGAACTGCGGCAGCGTGTGGGCCAGCAGGTTGTAGGTGCCGCCGTACAGCGCGCTGGAGGCGACGATGTTGTCGCCAGCCTCGGTGATGGTCTGGATGGCGTAGGTCACGGCCGCCTGGCCCGAGGCCAGCGCCAGCGCCGCGATGCCGCCTTCCAGCGCCGCGATGCGCTGCTCCAGCACATCGGTGGTCGGGTTCATGATCCGGGTGTAGATGTTCCCCGGCACCTTCAGGTCGAACAGGTCGGCGCCGTGTTGCGCGCTGTCGAAGGCGTAGGCCACGGTCTGGTAGATCGGCACGGCCACCGCCTTGGTGGTGGGGTCGGGCGAGTAGCCGCCGTGGACGGACACGGTCTCGAAGCGCCAGGTCATGCTCAGTTCTCCTCGGGGTGTTGTTGGAGCGGTCAGGGGCGCACAGGATAGGGCCGCCAGCGGCCGCCTGCCAAGCAACATCCCCGCATGAGCAGCCTCGCGGCAACGCCGCCACAATCCCGCCATCCTTCCACCCACCCACCCCCCCCACCCCGATGCCCCGCCAAGCCGCCCACCCCGTCGCCGAACTCTTCACCACCCGCTGGTCGCCGCGCTCCTTCACCGGCGAAGCCATGCCGCAGGCCGACCTCGACACCCTGCTGGAAGCCGCCCGCTGGTCGCCGTCGGCGTCCAACATCCAGCCCTGGCGCTTCCTCTACGGACACGCCGGCAGCGGCAGCTTCGCCGGCATCCTGGCGGGGCTGGTGCCCTTCAACCAGGGCTGGGCGCACAAGGCGTCGGTGCTGCTGGTGGTGGCCTCGAAGAAGAGCTCGGTGGCGCCCGGCGCCACCGAGGCCAAGCCCAACCCCTGGCACGCGTTTGATGCCGGCGCCGCCTGGATGAGCCTGGCGCTGCAGGCCCATCTGATGGGCTACGTCACGCACGGCATGGGCGGCTTCGACGCCGCCGCGCTGAAGACCGCGCTGGACCTGCCCGACGATGTCCAGGTGCACGCGGTGGTGGCCATTGGCAAGCAAGGTCCGAAGGAAGCCCTGCCCGAGGGCCTGCAGGCCCGCGAGGAGCCCAACGACCGGCTGCCGCTGTCGGCCATCGCCGCCGAAGGCGCCTGGCGCTTCTGAGCCGCTGAACGGCCCTGACGATGCGCATCGAGATCGCCCCGGGCGTGCGCCTGTTCGTCGACATCGAAGGCCCGGGCCTCGTGCCCGACGGCCCGGCGATGCGCGAGCGGCCCACGCTGATCCTGCTGCACGGCGGCCCCGGCTACGACCACAGCGGCTTCAAACCGGCCTTCTCGCGCCTGGCCGACGTGGCGCAGATCGTCTACTTCGACCACCGCGGCCATGGCCGCAGCGACCGCCGGCCGGCCGACGAGTGGACGCTGGACACCTTCGCCGACGATGTGGTGCGGCTGAGCGACGCGCTGGGCATCACGCGGCCGATCGTGCTGGGTCAGAGCTTTGGTGGCTTCGTGGCGCAGCGCTACATCGCGCGCCACCCCGGGCATGCGGCCAAGGTGATCCTCTCCAGCACCTCGCCGCACCTGGGGCTGGCGCGCAAGCTGGCGATGTTCGAGCGCCTGGGCGGTGCGGCAGCGCGCGCGGTGGCCGAGGCCTTCTGGCGCCAGCCGACCGAGGCGACCTGGGCGCCCTACCGCCAGGTCTGCCTGCCGCTGTACAACACCACACCGGCGCGCAGCGACGAGGCGACGCGCCGCATCGTCTTCAACGAGGCCATCCTGTTCGCCTCGGCCGGAGGCGAGCAGCAGACCATGGACCTGCTGCCCGGCCTGGCGCGCGCGCAGTGCCCGGTGCTGGTGATGGCCGGCGCGCAGGACCCGGTGTGCCCGCTGGCCGACAGCCAGGACATCGCCGCCGCGCTACCACCCGGGCTGGGCGAGCTGGCGGTGTTCGACGGCTCGGGCCATGGCGCCTGGCGCGACGAACCCGATGCCGCCTTCGCCACCCTGCGGCGCTTCATCCTGGCCTGATCAGGCACCGGCCGTCCAGCGCGCCACCGCCTGCGCCAGCCACTGCGGATCATCCAGCGCCAGGTCGTGGCCGGCGCGGGGGTGCTCCCACAGTGGGCAGTCCCAATGCCGCGCCAGCGCGGCCGAGCAGGCGGGCGCGACCATCGCATCGCCCAGGCTGCGCAGCACCAGCACCGGCATCGCCGGTCGGCCGGGCGGCAGGCGGTAGCGCGCCGCCGCCCACAACTGGCGCAGCGCGTTGCCGCGGCCGACCGGCCGCTGGCGCTGGATCGCGGTCCAGTGGGCCAGCCAGTCGGGCGGCAGCGGGCGGCGGCGGCTGCTCAAGCCCAGCACCTGCGCTTCAGCGGCCGCGCTGCCCCAACCCAGGGCCAGCGCCGGCAGCCGCGGCCAGTGGCCCGGGCGCAGGCGGTGGTGCAGCGGGCTCAGGCCCGCCACGCTGCTGTTGACCAGCACCGCCGTCTGCACCTCGCTCGGGTGGCGCAGCAGCCAGTCGGCGGCCACCATGCCGCCCATCGACAGGCCGAGCAGGCCCAGCGGCCCGGTCGCGCCGGCGGCCTGGGCGGCGGCGCGGCAGTGCGCAGCGATCGCCGGGATCGTGGGCGGGCAGGCCTGCCGGTGCGCGGTGCCGGCGCCCGGCAGGTCCACACACAGCAGGCGCGCCTGCGGCAGCGCGGCCTGCAGGGCCGGCACGAAATCGCCCCAGTGCGCGGCCTCGCGCGTCAAGCCGCGCAGCAGCACCCAGGTGCTCGGCGTGGCATTCATCGACGCGCCCCGTACCAGTGACGCAGCGCCGCCTCGCGGGCGGCCTCGCGCAGCAGCGGCTGGGGCCGCCAGCGGTGCTGGCTGGCGGCGGCGCGCATCAGGTGGTCCAGCAGCGCCAGGTGGCGGCGCAGCACGCGCTGCTGGCGGTGGGCGATCAGCGGGTTGAAGATGCCGTGGCGGCTGAAGGCCTGGCGCGGGTTCTTCTTGACCCACAGCCAGGAGCCCATTTCCAGCGTCAGCGGCAACAGGGCCGTGCCGGGATGCTGCTGCGCGCGCAGGTACAGGTGGTCCCACAGGTCGCCGTGCGCCAGGTACTGCAGGCTCTGCGGCTCAACGCGGTAGCGGTGGTGCGGCAGCGCGCCGTCCAGCACCTGCGACAGCGCGTGCAGCTCAGGCAGGTGCTCGATCGGCGTGGGCGTGTGGGCGTGCGGAAACCACAGCCGGTCTTCCAGCCCGAAGCCCGAGTGGCAGTCGATGCTGATCGCCAGCGGCCGCCCCAGCAGTTCGCGCTCGACGACACCGCACAGCGCCTGCGCCTCGGGCTGCATCGCCGCGCCGGCCGGACCGCGGTACCAGGGCAGGCGGGCGCTCACACGCTGGCCGCCCACGCCCCAGGGCGCGCCGTGGCGGCAGTCCACCGGGGCGTTGCGCATCAGGTCCACGCCCGCCGGGTTGGCGCGCGTGCCACGCAACAGGCCGCCCGGGTTGACCAGCGGCACCACCACCAGCCGCACCCGGCCCAGCAGGTCGTGCAGCGACACGTCCCAGGCCCAGCGCGCCAGCACAGCACGCAGGAAGGCCAGCACCACCTCCACGCCAATGCGCTCCAGGCCATGCACGCCGCCGAACACGCCGAAGGCCGGCAAAGCCGGGTCGGTGGGGCCGGCGCCGAAGCTCATCACGGCACAGCGCCGGCCTCGCGCATCGATCTCGCACAGCGTCTGCACCTGCATCCCGGGCGGGCACTGGGCGGCCAGGCCGTCGATCTCGTCGAGCACCGAGGCGCCGCTGCGGCCTGCCATCAATCCGTCATCTCCTGTCGCCAGACTCGGCGCATGCACGATCTCACCCATCTCCGCGCCGCCCCTCGTACCAGCCTGGCCTGGTGGTTGCTGGCCATGGCCGTCGGCGCGCTGGAGTGCCTGGCGCTCGCGCGCAGCCGACTGCAGGAACCGCGGCGCAGCCGCTGATCGTGGCCGACCACGATGACAAGGCTATGACCGCCCGGCCGCAGCTCCACCGATCTGAGGATGCGCCCAGCGAGATCGCTGGATAGCCTGTCAGCGCTCCTTGCCCACCGGATCACGCTGGATCACGGTAGGCAGCAGCACCTGACCAGGAGTTCACGCATGTCCCATCGTTCTTGTCTGCGCCTGCTGGCCGCCGCTTCGGCCGCGGCCTGCCTCATGGCCCTGTCTGCGCCCGCGCAGGCCACCCCCACCACTTACCGATACGGCACCGCCCAGACCTTTGGCTGCGACGGGGTCGCCGACACCCAGCCCGAGGACTTCGACTTCAATCCCGTCAAGGGCGAACGGAAGAAGGTCCAGCTCGCCGCGCTGGCGCCCAGCGGCAGCCAGGCCCTGGTGTCGGGAGGCATCGCGCTGGGACACCTGCCGCGAATGAGCCTCAAGGCGGTGGCCGCCGAGATCGCGCCGGGCTGCCGTGTCTCTGCGGCGAGCGCCGAAAGCATCGTCTACTTCAAGGACGAGATCGAGGTCAAGGCCGGCGATCTGCCAGCAGGCACGCCAGTGACCTACACCGCCAACGTCGACTTCGCGATCGACATGCCGCGCGAGGGCAACGGCTGCAACTCCGTGCCCTTCTTCCGCGCCTACCTCAACTTGTCGGGTCCGTTCACCCTCTGGAACCCGGTCGCGCCGTTCAACGGGACCTACCGCATGTCCCTGACGAAGACGATGGCCGTGGGCGATACGCTGTCCCTGGGCGTTGAAATCAGAGGCTTTGTCGATGCGAGCCGCTTCCTGGGGTCCAACACCTTCTGCGCCGAGAACACACTCCGCATGCTGGACAGCGCACGCGTCTCGCTGACCACCGACGTGCCGGGCGCCAACACGACCAGCCTCAAGGGCGTGCGCTACGGCGCGCCACGCTGAGCGCGCCGCCGCTCAGATCCCGCCCTTGCTGGGCACGATGGCCTTCATCGCGGCGACGAAGTCGGGGTTGGCCAGCAGCGCGTTCCAGCGGTTCATCAGTGCTTCCCAGGCCGGCCGCTCGATGCGGCCGGCCTTCACCGCGGCCGTCAGCGCGGCGTTGATCGAGGCCAGCTCGTCATAGAAGCCCAGGCCCTTGCCCTTGAGCTGCCTGGTGCCGTAGTTGCTGTAGCCAAAGGCGTTGTACAGCGCGTTCCAGTCGCCGCTGCCGGGCTTGACCCAGACCGCCACCGGCATGGCCGCGCAGGTCCCCGCCACCTCCACCCGCACCCAGCCGGTGACCGGGGTGGCGCCGTCGGCGTCCAGCACCACGCGCAGGTTATTGCGACCGGCGAAGAAGTAGGGCTGCGTCCAGACGGTGGTGAGCTGGCCGGCCTCGGCATGGATGCCGCCGGGCTGGGCGATCAGCGTGTCGTTGCTGTAAAGGCGGTCCACGCTGCCCGACAGTGCATGGCCGCTGACCTCGTCGAGCTTGACGTTGAAGGCGCAGCGGCCATTGGCGGCCACCAGCGCGTCGGCAGCGTTCAGCCGGATCACCGGGATGAACGACAGGTTGCGGCTGACCGGCGCCTGCGCGATCAGCGTGCTGCCGTCCTTCTTCATCACGCGCATCAGCGCATTGATCTCGGTGCCAGGGGCCGGCTCGGCGGCGTGCGCCAGGCCAGCGGCAAGCAGCAGGGGAATCAGCGAGAGAGCGAACTTCATGGTGGGCGTCCTTCGTGGGTGGGCCGTCTGCGGCCCGGGGTTGCACAACAGGCGCCGCCAAACACGGAAGGAACGCGTGACCACCGGCCCGGGAACCGGGCGCGAAGGGCAACCCCGCTATCTGTCGCGGCCCGGTGGGGCCGCGCGAAGACCGGAGGCTTTGCGTCCCCGCCTTTCAGCGGGTTTGCCAAGGGAGCGGGTGCACTCTAGAAGCGCCCGGTCGACACGCGGTATGACAAGCGTCACACCTCGTCACCGGCGGCGACCAGCGGCGTGCGCAGGCCGATGAACGGCGCCCACAGGCTCAGCGGCGCTGGCCCGCCAGCCGCCGCTCGACGGCGATGACGCGGTCGATGGCCTCGCAGGTGTTGTCGAAAGCCAGCGAGGACCGCTCAGGCGCGCACGCGCGCCGGCAGCGGCGGCCGGTGGGTGCGCGACATCGCCGGCCGCGGGCCTTCCAGCGCTTCGTCGACCACCTCGCGCGTCAGCGGCGAGGCAAAGGCGCGGATGAACTCATAGGCGATGTCGCGCAGCACCTCGCCGCGGCGCACAGCCAGGCGGGTGAGGTTGGCCGGGAACAGATGGCGGGCATCCAGCGCCACCAGCCCCAGGTCGCGCTCGGGCTGGTGGGCGATCGCGGCGATGATGCCCACGCCCAGCCCCAGCTCGACATAGGTCTTGATGACGTCGGCGTCCATGGCCTCGACCGACCAGTGGGGCGCCAGGCCTTCACGTTGGAAGGCCCGATCGATGTTCGACCGTCCGGTGAAGCCGGTCTCGTAGCTGATCAGCGGGAAGGCCACCAGACGCTGCAGGGTCAGCGGCTGGCCATCGGCCAGCGGGTGGCCGTGGGGCACCAGGACCACATGCGTCCACTGGTAGCAGGGCAGGGTCACCAGGCCTGGGTAGTCGGCCAGGCCCTCGGTCGCGATGCCGATGTCGGCCACCCCTTCCAGGAGCAGCGCTGCCACCTGCTGCGGCGACCCCTGGTGCAGCTCCAGCTGCACCGCGGGGTGTCCGAGCCGGAAGTCGTAGACCGCATGCGGCAGGGCGTAGCGCGCTTGGGAGTGGGTGGCCGCGATCGCCAGCCGCCCGGAGAGTTCTCGTGTGAAGTCCAGGCCGGCGCGGCGCAGGCTGTCCGCGTTGTCCAGCATGCGCTCGATGATCGGCAGCATGCGCAGCCCGGCGTCGGTCATGCCGGTCAGGCGCTTGCCCGAGCGGGTGAACAGGGGCACGCCGAACTCGGCCTCCAGCTCGCGGATCTGTCGGCTGACGCCCGGCTGTGAGGTGTGCAGGACCGAGGCCACCTCGGTGAGGTTGAAGCCACGGCGGGCCGCTTCGCGGGTCGAGCGCAGTTGCTGGAAGTTCACGGGTCGCCCTCCGCTGGCGTCAGGTACTGGGCAGAAATTCTGCGTGGCGCCAGGCGGTACGGGAACGAAGCAAAGCGAGGCAGGACATGCGGGGAGCGCATGTCCCGGCCGGCCGCGGCGAGGCGGCCGTCGCGCTCAGATCGCGGCCGCCGGATCCACCGGCACCGCGCCGAAGCGCGTCACGCGCCGCGGCTTGAGGAACACGCGGCTGCCATCCTGCAGCCCGTGCTGCTGGCGCAGCGCGTGCCAGCGCTCGCGCGGCAGCTCCACGTCCACATAGGCACCGTCGTCGCGCAGGAACTCGACACGCGTGTTCGGGCCCACGGTCAGCGCCTGCGAGAAGGTCACCGACCAGGTGCCGTCATCGGCCGCCGGCACGATGTCCAGCTCGTGCGGGCGCACGTAGCTGACGTCGTCCTGGGCGCGGCCGTGGAACAGGTTGACGTCGCCCAGAAACTTCAGCACGAAGGGCGTGGCGGGGTGGTCGTAGACCTCGTCGGGGCTGCCGACCTGCTCGATGCGGCCCTCGTTCATCACCACGATGCGGTCGGCCACTTCCATCGCCTCCTCCTGGTCGTGGGTGACGAAGACACTGGTCACATGCACCTCGTCGTGCAGGCGGCGCAGCCAGCGGCGCAGCTCCTTGCGCACCTTGGCATCCAGCGCGCCGAAGGGCTCGTCGAGCAGCAGCACCTTGGGCTCCACCGCCAGCGCACGCGCCAGGGCCACACGCTGGCGCTGGCCGCCGGAGAGCTGGTGCGGGTAGCGGTCGGCCAGCCAGTCGAGCTGCACCAGCTTCAGCAGCTCGCTGACCTTGGCGCGGATCGCGCCGTCGCTGGGCCGCGTGGCCTTGGGGCGCACGCGCAGGCCGAAGGCGATGTTCTCGAAGATCGTCATGTGGCCGAACAGCGCGTAGTGCTGGAAGACGAAGCCCACATGGCGCTCGCGCACATCCGAAAACGTCGCGTCCTCGCCGTGGAACAGCACCTGGCCGCTGTCGGGCTGCTCCAGGCCGGCGATCATGCGCAGCAGCGTGGTCTTGCCCGAGCCCGACGGGCCCAGCAGCGCGACCAGCTCACCCGAGGGAATGGTCAGGTTCAGGTGGTTGCACACCGCCAGCGGGCCGTAGTGCTTGACCAGGTTCTTGACTTCGATGGACATGGCTTATTCGCTCTCTTGATCTGCGCGGGCGGCGTGCTTGACCTGCTTGACCCGTTGTTCGACGATGTATTTCAGGACCAGGGTGACCAGGGCGAGGCCGGCCAGCAGCGAGGCCACGGCGAAGGCTGCAGCGAACTGGTACTCGTTGTAGAGGATCTCGATGTGCAGCGGCATGGTGTTGGTCTGGCCACGGATGTGGCCCGAGACCACGCTGACCGCGCCGAACTCGCCCATCGCCCGCGCGTTGCACAGGATCACGCCATACAGCAGCGCCCACTTCACATTCGGCAGCGTGACGCGCCAGAAGATCTGCCAGCCGCTGGCGCCCAGCACGCGCGCGGCCTCTTCCTGCTCCTGGCCCTGGGCCTGCATCAGCGGAATCAGCTCACGGGCGATGAACGGAAAGGTCACGAAGACCGTGGCCAGCACGATGCCGGGCACCGCGAAGATCACCTTCAGGTCGTGGTCGCGCAGCCACTCGCCCAGCCAGCCCTGCAGGCCGAAGACCAGCACATAGATCAGGCCGGCGATCACCGGGCTGACCGAGAAGGGCAGGTCGATCAGTGTAAGCAGCAGGTTCTTGCCGCGGAACTCGAACTTGGCGATGGCCCAGGCCGCGGCGATGCCGAAGACCAGGTTCAGCGGCACCGAGATGCCGGCGGCGATCAGCGTGAGCTTGACCGCCGACAGCGCATCAGGCTCGACGATCGCCGCCAGATAGACCTCCCAACCCTTCTTCAGCGCCTCGTGGAAGACCGCGAACAGCGGCACGAACAGGAAGAAGGACAGGAAGGCCAGCGCCACGCCGATCAGCGTGACACGAACCCAGGCGGGCTCCGAGGTGGCCGACAGCGGGCTGCGCGGAGCGGCCACGCCAGGTGAGGCAAGGACAGTGGAGTTCATGTCAGCGTCCCTGGCGCTGGCGGGCCCAGGCCTGGATCATGTTGATGCCCAGCAGCAGCACGAAGGCAATCGTCAGCATCACCACCGCGATCGCGGTGGCGCCGGCGTAGTCGTACTGCTCGAGCTTGGTGATGATCAGCAGCGGTGTGATCTCGCTGACCATCGGCATGTTGCCGGCGATGAAGATCACCGAGCCGTACTCGCCCAGCGCCCGGGCAAAGGCCAGCGCGAAGCCGGTCAGCAGCGCCGGCGTCAGCGTGGGCAGGATCACCAGGCGGAAGGTCTGGCCGCGGCTGGCGCCCAAGGTGGCGGCGGCTTCTTCCAGCTCCTTCTGCAGGTCCTCCAGCACCGGCTGCACCGTGCGCACCACGAAGGGCAGGCCGATGAAGGTCAGCGCCACGAAGACACCCGTGGGCGTGAACGCCACCTTGAAGGGCAGCCAGCTGCCGATCCAGCCGTTCTCGGCATACAGCGCGGTCAGCGCGATGCCGGCCACCGCGGTGGGCAGCGCGAAGGGCAGATCCACCAGCGCGTCGACCACGCGCTTGAACGGAAAGTGGTAGCGCACCAGCACCCAGGCCACCAGCAGTCCGAAGACCGCATTGATCAGCGCCGCCGCCAGCGAGGCGCCGAAGGTCAGCTGGTACGAGGCCACCACGCGCGGCGAGCTGACCGTGTCCCAGAAGCTGGCCCAGCTGAGGGTGAAGGTCTTCAGGAACACCGCTGACAAGGGCAGCAGCACGATCAGACCGAGGTAGAGCAGCGCGAAGCCCAGCGCCAGGTCGAAACCGGGCAGCACGGTGTGGCGCTTGAGCAGGGTGCGGGACAGCAGCACGGCAGGGTCGGTCCTCATGCGAGGACCGCAGTGGGTTATGCGGGAACCGATGCTAGGCAGGACGCCTGCGCCGGAGAACGAAGCAAAACGCGCTTGCTTATGCGTTCGATGCAGGACACCCCGGTGCGCGTCGGGCGCACGGGGTGTCCGCGGGACTCACTTCTTCAGGTAGATCGTGTCGAACACGCCACCGTCGGCGAAGTGGGTCTTCTGCGCCTTGGCCCAGCCGCCGAAGACCTCGTCGATCGTGAAGAGGTTGATCTTCGGGAACTGCTTGGCGAACTTCTCGGCGACCTTGGGGTCGGTCGGTCGGTAGTAGTTCTCGCCGGCGATGCGCTGGCCGTCAGGCGTGTAGAGGTAGTCCAGGTAGGCCTTGGCCACCTCGCGGGTGCCGCGCTTGTCGACCACCTTGTCGACCACCGTCACCGGCGGCTCGGCCAGGATGCTCAGCGAGGGCACGACGATCTCGAACTTGTCCGGGCCCAGTTCCTTGACCGCCAGGAAGGCCTCGTTCTCCCACGAGATGAAGACGTCGCCGATGCCGCGCTCGACGAAGGTGGTGGTCGAGCCGCGGGCGCCGCTGTCGAGCACCGGCACGTTCTTGAACAGGGCGGTGACGAAGTCCCGGGCCTTGGCTTCATTGCCGCCCGGTTGCTTCAGCGCATAGCCCCAGGCGGCCAGGTAGTTCCAGCGGGCGCCGCCCGAGGTCTTGGGATTGGGCGTGATCACCGACACGCCGGGCTTGACCAGGTCGCCCCAGTCCTTGATGCCCTTGGGGTTGCCCTTGCGCACCAGGAAGACGATGGTCGAGGTGTAGGGGCTGCTGTTGTGCGCCAGGCGCTTCTGCCAGTCGGCGGGGATCAGCTTGGCCTTGTCGGCCAGCTCGTCGATGTCGTAGGCCAGCGCCAGCGTGACGACGTCGGCCTCCAGGCCGTCGATCACCGAGCGGGCCTGCTTGCCCGAGCCGCCATGCGACTGCTTGATGGTGACGGTGTCGCCGGTCTTGGCCTTCCACTGGGCGGCGAAGGCCTTGTTGAAGTCCTGGTAGAGCTCCCGCGTCGGGTCGTAGGAGACATTGAGCAGCGTGATGTCCTTGGCGTGCGCGGCGCCGGCCAGGCTCAGCAGCAGTGTGGCGCCGATGGCGCCCAGGCGAAGGGAGAAGCGATTCATGGTGTTCCTGACACAAGGTGGGGTACGGCCAACGCAGTGTCGGGAACGGCGCGCATCCAGGGAACGAATGAAAACGCAGTCGCTTATGCGTTTTCTGACAGGCGTTGTCCGGAGGCGCGCCGGTGCGGGCGCGTCACAAGGTGGCGATCGAGACCTCGGTGGACTTGACCAGCGCCACGACGTCGCGCCCGACCTGCAGGCCCAGCTCATGCACCGAGCGGGTGGTGATGACCGAGGTGACGACCAGGCCGGACGGGGTTTCCACGTCGACTTCGGAGACGACCGGGCCTTCGATGATTTCGCGGACCTTGCCGCGGAACTGGTTGCGTGCGTTGACAGCGAGGATGCTCATGGTGTGTGCTTCAGGCAGTGGTGAAAGAGGGGAGCGGCAGACGGCGGTCAGTCGGCGATGCGGAACGCGACCCGCTCGTCGACCTGCTGACGCGGCAGGGCCGGCGGCACGCGCACCTGCAGCGGCACGCGCTGGTCGAAGGCGTCGGTGATCCAGGCGCAGCCGTTGCTGAGCAGCTCGCTGACGAGGGTCTGGGTGTCGCCGCGGTAGCCGGCCACCCGCAGCTGGGCGGCCATGGCGTGCAGCCGGGGAATGTCACGGGCCTCGACGGCCTGGCGCAGCGCCTGCCCGGTGAACGGCAATTCAAGGTGATGTGCAGTCATGCTCATGACGGGGGCCTCGTTTTAGGGGTGGAGTGAGGGAATGATCGGCGCCGCACCGCCCCCGGACAACGAAGGCCTTCGCGATTGCTTGCTCGCGCCGCGCATAAGCGAGCCGCGCTTTGGGCTCTGCGATGATCTGGCGATGCGCCTGCAACTGCTGTCCGATCTGCACCTGGAAACCGAGCCCTGTGAGCCGCAGCCCGCGCCCGGCGCCGAACTGCTGGTGCTGGCGGGCGACATCGACAGCTCCTGGCAGGGTCTGGCACGCTTTGCCAGCTGGCCGGTGCCGGTGCTGATGGTGGCCGGCAACCATGAGTACGACGGGCGCGACATGGACGAGGCGCTGCCGGCGCTGCGCGCGCACCTGGCCGGCCTGGGCATCCGGCTGCTGGAGCGGGAATCGGTGCTGCTGACCGGCGCCGACGGGCGGCGCATCCGCGTGCTGGGCACCACGCGCTGGAGCGACTTCGACGTCTTCGGCGCCGCGCAGCGCGAGCGGGCGATGCGCGCCGGCGAGTACTTCGCGCGCGTGCAGCGCAGCACCCGTGCCGGCCAGGTCTTCGATGCCGCCGCGGTGCGCGCCGAGGCCCGGGTCTGCCGCCACTGGCTGGAGGCCGCGCTGGCCGAGCCGGCCCAGGACCGCTGGGACGCAACCCTGGTCATCACCCACTTCGCGCCCAGCCTGCGCAGCGCCGACCCGCGCTACGGCCGCCAGCCGGGTACAGCCAGCTTCTGCAACGACGACGAGGACCTGGTCACCCGCGCCGACCTGTGGCTGCACGGCCATGTGCACTGCCGCCACGCCTACGCGCTGCCGCGGCCCGGCCGGGCGCCGGCACGGGTGGTCTGCCAGGCGCGCGGCCTGGTGTCCAAGGGCGAGGACGAGGGCTGGGATGCGCTGCGCCTGATCGAGGTCTGACGCGGCTCAGCCTGTGGTGATTGCGCATGCCCGCCACCGCGGCTGCGTGCGACACTGAACTCATCGATTCCACCGCGGAGTACCCCCCATGAAGATCCTCGTCGCCGTCGATGGCAGTTCCTTCACCAAGCGCATGCTGGCCTACCTGGCCGCCCACGACGAGTGGCTGGTGCGCGGCAACAGCTTCAGCGTCGTCAATGCCGTCAACGCGGTGCCGCCGCGCGCCTCGGCCGTGCTGGACAAGGCCCTGCTGAAGGGCTACTACGACGATGAAGCCGAGAAGGTCTTCAAGCCGATCCGCGCCTTCTTCAAGCGCCAGGGCATCGAGGCCAGCTATGTCTCGAAGGTGGGCCCGGCGGCCGAGGTGATCGCCGCCACCGCCGCCAAGGGCGACTTCGACCTGCTGGTGATGGGCTCCCACGGCCACGGCTCGCTGGGCAACCTGGTCATGGGTTCGGTGGCCACCAAGGTGATGGCCCACTGCAAGACGCCGGTCCTGCTGGTGCGCTGATCAGACGGGCGGCGGCCTGGCCGCCTCGTCGGCCACCTGCCAGGGCATCGGCACCTTCACCTCGTCCAGCACATAGTCCAGACCGAAGGCCGTGCCCAGGCCGGCGGCGTCCTCGTCGTCCTCGGTGCGCGGCGCGCTGCTGCGCGCGAACAGGCGGTTCCACAGGCTGGGGCGGGTGGGAGCGGACATGGGTGTCTCCGGCGAGGTGGGCTCTTTGCCTTGACTTCGGCCGGCGACGGTCGAAATCAAGCCCGAGGCACGGCCCCCGGAGAACTATTAGTCGCCCTAATGAATATTGATTTTGGCGAATTTCCCTTCATGAACTAGGCCCGGCTGCCGAGAATGCGCTCACTGCCCCGCGCTCCCCGTCGCGGAGGTCCACAACCCCCCACGAGGTGAGCGCCATGAAGTCGCAGTCGAACCAGCATGTGATCGTCCTCGGTGCCGGCATCATCGGCATCAGCACCGCCTGGTACCTGTCCCGCCAGGGCCACCGCGTCACCGTGGTGGATCGGCAGGACGACGCCGCGCTGGAAACCAGCTTCGCCAACGGCGCCCAGATCTCGGTCAGCTTCTGCGAGCCCTGGGCCAATGCCGGCGCGCCGCTGAAGGTGGCCAAGTGGCTGCTGCGCGAGGACTCGCCGCTGCTGTTCCGCCCCCGGCTGGACCCGCACCAGTGGCGCTGGGGCCTGAAGTTCCTGACCCAGTGCACCGACGCGGCCTTCGCCCGCAATGTGCAGCAGCTGGTGGCGCTGGGCGCCTACAGCCATGAGTCGCTGAAGTCCCTGGTGGCCGAGACCGGCATCGCCTACCAGCGCCTGGAGCGCGGCATCCTGCACTTCTTCTCGTCGGCCGCCGACGCCGAGGCCGGCTTCGCCGCCGCCGAGCTGATGCGCCGCCACGGCGTGGACCGCAAGATCCTGACCCGCGAGGAAGTGCTCAAGGTCGAGCCGTCGCTGGCCACCTTTGGCCCGAACATCCACGGCGGCACCTTCACCGCCAGCGACGAATCGGGCGACGCCCGCGTCTTCACGCAGGAACTGGCGCGCCGCTGCGCCGAGCGCGGCGTGCAGTTCCTGTGGGGCCATGACGTGCTGGGCTTCGAGACCGCCGCCGGCCAGGTCAGCGGCGTGCGCGTGGCCGAGCGCGCCAGCGGCCTGGCCCGCACGATCGACGGCGAGCAGGTGGTGGTGGCCATGGGCTCGTACAGCGCGCCGCTGCTGCGCCGCCTGGGTGTGAGCCTGGACATCTACCCGGCCAAGGGCTACTCGGCCACGCTCAAGCTCAAGCGCCCGCAGGAGGCCAGCGTGGTCAGCCTGATGGACGACACCCGCAAGCTGGCGATCTCGCGCCTGGGCGACACCATCCGTATCGCCGGCACCGCCGAGCTCTCGGGCTACGACACCAGCCTCGATGGCCACACCGCCCGCGTGCGCTGCCAGGCCCTGGTCACCCGCTACGAGGAGCTGTTCCCCGGCGTGGCCGACACCAGCGAGACCAACTTCTGGGCCGGCCTGCGCCCCAGCACGCCCACCAACATCCCCTACATCGGCCGCGCGCCCAAGTGGGGCAACCTGTGGCTCAACACCGGCCACGGCACGCTGGGCTGGACGCATGGCGCCGGCTCGGGCCGCGCGCTGGCCGAGCTGATCGCCGGCCGCCAGCCGCAGCTGGACTTCGGCTTCTGCGGCCCGGTCGAGACCGGCCGCCGCGCGCCGGTCACCGCCGCCGCCTGAACGCGAGCCATCGGCGGGGTCAAGCCCCGCCGTACAACGCACTGTCCTGCAGCCGCGCCAACGCAATGCCCACCACGCGGGCATCAAACAGTCGGCTCTTGCGTTGCCCAGCCCCTTGCGCCTGCTCGGCGGGCCACTGGGCCAGGCCGTCCAGCAGGGCCGGCACGGTAGGGGGCACCTGCTCACGGCTCAGCAGCCAATCCACCGAGGCCAGCAGTTCCATGCCGAAGGGGGACTCGAAGCCGTCGATCAACTCGGCCGTAGCGTCCAGCACCGGGGCCACGTCCTTGGCCTCGCTGGCCAGGAAGGCCTGCACCAGTTCCTTGCGGCTGTCATCGAACCACAGCACCTCGTCCTTGCCGGAGTCGGCGATGCGCTTTTCGCAGTGCAGGTAGCTGCCGTCCAGTCCGTCGAGCAGCTTGTTCAGCTTGATCGGCGAGAACGGTCCATAGCGATGGGCCACGAAACCCAAGTTCAGCGGGTTAGTCAGTTGGCGCTGCACCAACACGCGCTCCAGGAACCAGGCCAGTTTCTGCACCTCCAGCAGGCTGCACTCCATGCCCAGCACTCCGTAGCGGCGCACGGCCTCGCAGATCAGCGCGCGGGCCGGCGTTAGTTTGTGTACCCCCGCCCGCTTGGCCACGTTCTGGTACTTGTCGATGGGCTCGTAGACGACGATGTCCACGCCCTCCACGTCGCGTAGCGCGGCGTCGATGCGGGACTTCACTGTGGGCCAGTCCAGGCCGCCATTGCCGGCGCCCAGCGGCGGAATGGCCACCGATTGGATCTGCCGCTCCTGCAGCACGCGCTTGAGGTCTTGCAGGCCGGCCTCCACCCATTCCAGGCGCGAAGGTGCCTTCCAGTGGTCTTTGGTGGGGAAGTTGATCACCCAACGCGGGCGGCTCAGCTCGCCGGTTTCGGTGACGAACATCTGGCCCACCTTCACCTGCCTGGCCTTGCAGGCCGCAGCGTAGAGCGCAAAGTTGGTGGCAAACCGCTCCTTGAACATCAAGGCGATCCCCTTGCCCATCACACCCACGGTGTTGACGGTGTTCACCAGCGCGTCGGCGCCGGAATCAAGCAGGTTGCCTTGGGTGTAGCGGATCATGTGAAGTACCAGCCCGGCCGGGTGTGCACGGGCAGCGCCAGGCCCAGGTCCGCGATTGTGCGCTCTAGGCCCGCCTTGACGCCATCGGTGAAACACACCAGGCCCAGCAGCGCCTGCAGAGGCACCTGGCGGTGCACCAGGGCCTCGGCCTGGTAGCGCTCCAGCTTGCCGGGGTCCTCGGGGTCGCGCTTGAAATCGCGGCGCTGCAGCAGCCCCCAGTCGATCTGGTCCAGCCGCGCAAGGTCATTGAAGTAGCGAGCCAGGCCACTGTAGGCGTGCCGGTCGGTGAAAAGGAAGGGCAGGTCCAGCGCCTGCACCCGGTGCAGGCTGGACACCAGGATCACGATGTCCTGATTCGGCACCTGCTGGATGCCGCCCCACCCGGTGTGGATGTTGCGCAGCATCACCGAGAAGGGCGTGAAGTAGAACGGCACGTAGTCGTTCAGCACCCCGCCCGGCGCCACCGGCACCGGGTGCCTGGCGCGCTTGTCGATCAGCTCGGCGTTGCCGATGCTGACCCAATCTGGCGAGCGCACGGTGCTGGTGCCGCAATGCAAGCCGTTGGCCAACACCCAGGGCAGATTGGTCCGGTGCAGGATGCGCCAGACCAAGGCCTTGTTGGGGTTGAGGTTCGTATAGGTCACTTCTTGAACATCGCCGCGTTAGCGTCAACGTAGAGCTGCAAGGTGGTGGCGGCCAAGTACCCCCTTACAACCGCCCTTGCCTTCTCGTCTTTCACGGTGATGGATTGAAACAGCGTAGGTGACACCGGCCCCGGTGCGACGCACTCGGCCATGCACACGCACTTGCTTTCGTGGTCGCTGTAGTCACGCCGGTTCATGGTTTCCCAGTCGATCGCTTCCATCCCTCCGTCATAGTCCAAGAGCTGAATGCCATCGCCAGCGAGCGGGTGTCGGGGAATGATCTTCCAACCATTCAGGCGTGCGACCTCCCGTCGAACCGCAATCAGTGCGAATTGCTTGTCCGGGTGATCCCGTTGCACACGCCCGTCAAACGGATTCTTCGCGAAGAAATGGAACGGCACGCACTTCTCCAACTGCAGGCGCTTCCGATCCTCAAGGATCTCGTGATCGGCAACGTCCACGAAGCCATTCAACTGTGCCCGAGGCAAGAGCCCACTAGTCAGGATGGACGGCAAGTTCTCAAGGCTGGTCAGGTGATAGATCAGCCTCTTCTGCCGGATGTCGTCGTTCATGGTCCTACCTGGACTGCTGGTGCACGTCAGAACGGCGCGTGCCTATTTCTGCGCCGAGGCGCCCACACCGAAATCGCCTCCAGTCGCACCTGTGAAAACGCTGTCTTGCGTGGGACCGGAGGGGCGATGAGTGGTAGGCGCAGATCTTACTGGGGCCTCTTCCGTTGGAGGAAACGGCGGCGCCTGGCGTGACACAATCCGCGCCCCTTTCCTGACGGGCGCGGCATGACGCATTCCTTCTGCGCGATCGACTTCGGCACCTCCAACTCGGCCATCGCCGTGCCCGGTGCGGGCGGCCGCATGGGCCTGGTGCCGGTGGAAGACGGCCAGCCGACCATGCCGACTGCGGTGTTCTACGCGCTGGAAGGCCTGGCCGCCCACGAGGAGCCGCGCCGCCTGTTCGGCCGCGCCGCGCTGGCCGCCTATGTGGAGGGCCAGGAAGGCCGGCTGATGCGCTCGATGAAGAGCGTGCTGGGCTCGGCGCTGATGGACCAGGCCACCGACGTGGGCGCCGGCCGCGCGGTGCGCTATGCCGACGTGATCGGCGGCTACCTGCGCCACCTGAAGTCGCTGGCCGAGGCGCAGGTGGGCGCACCGCTGCACCGCGCGGTGCTGGGCCGGCCGGTCTACTTCGTCGACGACGACGCCGAGCGCGATGCGCAGGCCCAGGCCGCGCTGGAGGCCGCCGCGCGCAGCGTGGGCTTCGACGAGGTGGCCTTCCAGTACGAGCCGATTGCCGCCGCACTGGACTACGAGGCCACGGTGGACCATGAGCAGCTGGTGCTGGTGGCCGACATCGGCGGCGGCACCTCGGACTTCTCGGTGGTGCGGGTGGGGCCGGCGCGGCGCGGCCGCACCGAGCGCGCCGACGACATCCTGGCCAGCCACGGCGTGCACGTGGCCGGCACCGACTTCGACCGCCACGTGGAGCTGGCCGCCATCCTGCCGCTGGCCGGCTACAAGGCGCGCGGCCCCAAGCCGGTGGAGCGCGAGGTGCCCAGCAAGGTCTACTTCGACCTGGCCACCTGGCACCTGATCAACACCGTCTACCTGCCGCAGCGGGTGATGGAGCTGCGCCGCATGAAGACCTTCTACGCCGACTGGGGCCTGCATGCGCGGCTGATGGCCATCATCGACCAGCGCCTGGGACACGGCCTGATGGCGGCGGCCGAAGCGGCCAAGATCGCGGTGGCCGAGGGGCAGGCGGCGCCGATCGACCTGGACGCGGTGGAGCCCGGTCTGGCCAGCCATCTGGACGAGGCGCAGGCGCTGGACGCGCTGGAAACCGACCTCGAGCGCATCGTGCAGGCCGGGCTGGAGACGGTGCGCCGCGCCGGCGTGGCGCCGGCGGCGATCGAGGCGGTCTACCTGACCGGCGGCTCCACCGGCCTGGCGCCGCTCAGCACCCGCATCGCGGCACCGTATGGGAGCGCCCGCTGCGTGCGTGGCGACCGGCTGGCCAGCGTGGCCCAGGGGCTGGGCCTGCACGCAGCGCGCGTGTTCGGCTGATCAGCGGCTGATCAGCGCCGGCCCCGCGGTGGGCCCGAGCGGGGCTTGCCACCAGACCCGCCCGGCCGCCGCGGCGTGCGCGCACCGGCGCGCGAGGCGCTCTGCCCCTGCTGCGGCCGACTGACATCAGCGATCAGCAGGCTGGAGCTGACCAGCGCTTCCACCGCATCGGCCAGGTCGGCCGGCGGCTCCAGCTCGTCGACCAGCGCCAGCAGGTCGTCGGCGTCCTCCAGGTCTTCGGGGTCGAAGCTGCGGTAGAGCACGGCCAGCGGCTCGAGCAGCTCAGGCGAATCGATGCGGGTCAGCGCCGGGAAGTGCGTCAGCGCGGTGGCGAAGCCGGCCACCCAGGGCAGCACGGTCTCCAGCGGGTCGGCCTCGTCGTCGAGCTCGAACACCCAGGGGTCAAACCACTGGCGGTGGTGGATCGCGCGGTTCAGTTCGGCATGACGGCGGCGCAGCAGCGCAGCGATCGGCTCGGTGGCCACGCCGGGCGGCACCGGCCGGCCGTCGGTGTCGAAGACATAGCGCAGCCAGTCGGCCTCGGCCACCGGCTGCGGCTGCAGCAGCACGCCGACCAGGTAGCCATCGGACATGCCCAGGTCCAGCGGCTCCAGCGTGGCGGGCAGCTCGTCCAGGCGGCGCTCCAGTTCGGCCATGTCGGCGTCGGTCAGGGGCAGGCGCGGGTCGGCAGAGGGAGAGGACATGGCGGGATTGTCGCCGCGGCGACCGTCGGTGGGCGGACTTTCAGATCCGGCACAAGCGCGCAACGCCGTGGTAACGGCGACACATGTCCCTTATCTTGGGGAATTGGCACCACGACAGGGCTGCTACATTGGTTCGCAGGCGCTGCTTCAGTGCACGCGCACCAGTCCCAACGACGTCCTCCTGGAGGACTTGCCGACCTGGCCCGCAAGGGTCAGGTCGTTTTTTTTGCCCGCGGCGCCCCGGACGGGGACAGGGCCGCCGGGCCGAAGCCGTGGGCCAGCGCCTCGCGCAACCAGGCCACCAGCACCTGCACGCCGCGTGGCACCTGGGCGCTGTGCGGCCGGATGGCCCACAGCCGCTCGGCGAAGGCGCCCACGGGCCGCCAGGCGGGCAGCACCGGCAGCAGCTGGCCGCTCTGCAGCGCCGCCTGCGCACTGAAATCGGGCAACAGCGCGATGCCCAGGTCGCCCAGCGCCGCCTCGCGCAGCGCCTCGGAGTTGTTGGCGGCCAGCGGCCCGCGCACCGCCACGCGGTGGCGCGCGCCGCCCTGGCGCGCTTCGAGCTGCCAGACCGGCGTGGCGCCCGGGCGTGGGTAGTACAGGCAGTCATGCGCGCTCAGGTCCAGCGGGTGCGCGGGCGTGCCGCGCGCGCGCAGGTAGGCCGGGCTGGCCACCAGCACCGAGCGGGTCTCGCACAGCGGCCAGGCCACATGGGTGTCGGGCGGCGCGTGGGTGTGGCGGATCGCCAGATCAAAGCCCTCCTGCGCCAGCGAGGCCAGGCGGTCGGCCAGGTCCAGCTCCAGCCGCAGCTCGGGGTAGCGGCGCAGGAAGTCGGGCAGGCGCGGCAGCAGCTGCTGGCGGGCCAGGGCCACCGGTGCGGTGACGCGCAGCAGGCCGCGCGGCGCGCCGGCCAGGTCGCGCACGCTGGCCAGCGCGGCGTCGATCTCGGCGAAGGCGCCGCGGCTGCGGTCCACCAGCTGCTGGCCCGCCTCGGTCAGGCGCACGCTGCGGGTGGTGCGGCGCACCAGCGGCACGCCGGCCTGGGCCTCCAGCTCGGCCACGCGCTGGCTCATCAAGGCCTTGGACCAGCCCAGGCGCTGCGCGGCAGCGGTGAAGCTGCCGGCCTCGCCCAGCACGGTCAGCGCATGCAGGTGGGCCCAGGGTGGGTGGCGAGGGGCGTTGTCGGTGCTGGTCATTGGTTCGTCTGCAGTGACTGTGATTGTTCACCAATGCGAACAATAAATCCAGCGTGCCGGTCTTCTGCGCAAGGCCACGGCTGCCTAGACTGGCGCGCATCGCACAGCCTGCCCGACGGAGACTCCCATGGCCCTCGCCCCCGTGTCCTACACCGCCCGCGCCGACATCGGCCACTTCATCGCCGGCCAGGCCGTGAATGGCAGCGGTGAGCGCCGCCAAGCGGTCTACAACCCGGCCACCGGCGAGGTGGCGCGCCATGTGCGTCTGGCCGCCGAGGCCGATGTGCACGCCGCGGTGGCCGCCGCCGCCGCCGCCTTCCCCGCGTGGGCCGAGACCCCGCCGCTGCGCCGCGCCCGCATCCTGAACGCCTTCCTGGGCCTGCTGAACCAGCACAAGGACACGCTGGCGGCGATGATCACCGCCGAGCACGGCAAGGTCTTCACCGACGCGCAGGGCGAAGTCACCCGCGGCATCGAGATCGTCGAGTTCGCCTGCGGCGCGCCGCAGCTGCTCAAGAGCGACTTCACCGACCAGGTGGGCACCGGCATCGACAACTGGACGCTGCGCCAGCCGCTGGGCGTGGTGGCCGGCATCACGCCGTTCAACTTCCCCTGCATGGTCCCGATGTGGATGTTCCCGGTGGCCCTGGCCTGCGGCAACAGCTTCGTGCTCAAGCCCAGCGAGCGCGACCCCAGCCCCAGCCTGTTCATCGCCGAGCTGCTCAAGCAGGCGGGCCTGCCCGATGGCGTGTTCAACGTGGTGCAGGGCGACAAGCTGGCCGTGGATGCGCTGCTGAACCACCCCGAGGTGAAGGCCGTCAGCTTCGTCGGCTCCACCCCCATCGCCCAGTACATCTACGAGACTGGCGCGAAGAACGGCAAGCGCGTGCAGGCCCTGGGCGGCGCCAAGAACCACATGGTGGTGATGCCCGACGCCGATGTCGAGCAGGCGGTGGACGCGCTGATCGGCGCCGCCTACGGCTCGGCCGGCGAGCGCTGCATGGCGATCAGTGTGGCGGTGCTGGTGGGCGACGTGGCCGACAGGATCGTCCCGAAGCTGGCCGAGCGCGCCCGCGCACTGAAGGTGATGAACGGCCTGGAGCTGGCCGCCGAGATGGGCCCGATCGTCACCCGCGAGGCGCGCGACCGCATCGAGGGCTATGTGGCGCTGGGCGTGGAGGAAGGCGCGCAGCTGGTGGTCGATGGCCGCGGTCTCACCGTGCCCGGCCATGAAACCGGCTTCTGGACCGGCGGTACGCTGTTCGACCACGTCACGCCGCAGATGCGCATCTACCAGGAGGAGATCTTCGGCCCGGTGCTGGCCTGCGTGCGGGTGAAGGACTTTGCCGAGGCGCTGCAGCTGGTCAACGAGCACGTCTACGGCAACGGCGTGGCCTGCTTCACCAGCGACGGCCACATCGCGCGCGAATTCGGCCGCCGCGTGCAGGCCGGCATGGTGGGCATCAACGTGCCGATCCCGGTGCCGATGGCCTGGCATGGCTTCGGCGGCTGGAAGAAGAGCCTGTTCGGCGACATGCACGCCTACGGCGAAGAGGGCGTGCGCTTCTACACCAAGCAGAAGTCGATCATGCAGCGCTGGCCCGCCAGCATTGCCAAGGGCGCCGAGTTCGTGATGCCGACGGCCAAGTGAGTCGGCGCAGGAAACCCGGTTACTGCGGCGCCACGGCTGCGATTACCATCCGGGACAGCGCTTTCCGCCCATGACGCGGGGAGCCTTGTCCTCGCCGTCATCCATGCCGCGCACCAAGTCCGCACCGCCTTCGCCTGCCACGCCGCCCACCGCCGGCAAGGCCTCCCGCCTGCAAATGGCCGACATCGCCCGCCTGGCCGGGGTGTCGGTGTCCACCGTCTCGCGCGCGCTGGCCGGCAGCAGCCTGGTCAACGAGGCCACCCGCCTGCGCGTGGCCGAGCTGGCGCGTTCGCTGAACTACACGATCAACGTCGGCGCGCAGAACCTGCGCCTGAAGCAGAACCGCACGATCGCGGTGGTCGTGCCCTACGACCCGGCGACCCGCCAGCACCTGTCGGACCCGTTCTTCCTGAGCCTGATCGGCAGCCTGGCCGATGCGCTGACCGACCGCGGCTACGAGATGCTGGTCTCGCGCGTCGACGTCAACCGCCTGGACCTGGCGGCCCAGAGTTACGAGGCCGGGCGGGCGGCCGGCATCGTGCTGGTCGGCCAGTGGCACCACCACGAGCAGCTCAATGAACTGGCGGTGCGCGGCGTGCCGCTGGTGGTGTGGGGTGCGCAACTGCCCGGCCAGGCCTATGCCACGGTGGGCAGCGACAACGTGGCCGGCGGCCAGCAGATGACGCGGCACCTGATCGAGCGCGGCGCCCGGCGCATTGCCTTCATGGGCGACACCGCGCTGGAGGAAATCGGCCAGCGCCACCGCGGCTACCTGCAGGCGCTGGCCGAGGCGCGCCTGCAGGCCGACCCGGCGCTGACCCGCCAGGTGCCCTTCGAGACCGCGGCGATCGAGCACGCGGTCGAGACGCTGCTGGCCGACGGCACCGACTTCGACGCCCTGTTCTGTGCCTCCGACCTGATGGCGATGACCGCGATCGGCGCGCTGCAGCGCCTGGGTCGGCGGGTGCCGCAGCAACTGCGGGTGGGCGGCTACGACGACATCGCGCTGGCCGCCCACTACCACCCCAGCCTGACCACGGTGCGCCAGCCGATCGAGGCGGCCGGCGAGCAACTGGTGGCGGCACTGCTGGAGCAGCTGGACGGCGCGCGCCCGGCCTCGCGCCAGTTGCTGACCGAGCTGGTGTTGCGCGACAGCAGCCGCTGACCACGCCGACCGCCGCCCCGCGCCAGGCAGGCGCCGGGCGCGGCCCGAGCCGCTGCGGGCCCCTTGACGGCTTGTCCGGGAAAACCGGCATTGCAATCGATTGCGATGCCCGCGACGATCGCGGTATCGCATCGACACTCGGGGGCCGCATGCCGCCCGACGCCACCGTCACCATGAGCGCCGCCAAGCCCATCCTCTCGCCCCGCCAGATCGTCCAGATGAACGTGGGCTTCCTGGGCCTGCAGTTCAGCTTCGGCCTGCAGCAGGGCAACATGAGCCCGATCTACGGCATCCTGGGGGCCGACGAGTCGGCGCTGCCGCTGCTGTACCTGGCCGGGCCGGTCACCGGCCTGCTGGTGCAGCCCATCGTCGGTGCGATGAGCGACCGCACGCTGTCGCCGCGCGGCCGGCGCACGCCCTACTTCCTGATCGGCGCCATCCTGTGCTCGCTCAGCCTGTTCGCCATGCCCTACAGCTCGGCGCTGTGGATGGCGGCGGCGCTGCTGTGGATCCTGGACGCGGCCAACAACATCACGATGGAGCCCTACCGCGCCTATGTCAGCGACCGGCTCGATCCCTCGCAGCACGCCCAGGGCTTCCTCACCCAGAGCGCCTTCACCGGGCTGGCGCAGACGCTGAGCTACCTGTCACCCTCGATCCTGGTCTGGCTGGGCATGAACCGCGACGCGCTGGACGCCAACGGCATCCCGGTGATCACCCGGGTGTCCTTCCTGATCGGCGCGGTGCTGTCGTTTGCCACCATCTGGTACAGCATCCGCCGCGTGCCCGAGCTGCCGCTGAGCGAGGCGCAGCGCGCCGAGATCGCCGCGCTCAAGACCGGCCTGGGCGCCACGCTGCGCGAGATCTGGGACGCGATCCGCGAGATGCCCACCGCGATGCGCCAGCTGGCGGTGATGAAGCTGTTCCAGTGGTACGCGATGGTCTGCTACTGGCAGTACGTGATCCACGCGGTGGCGCGCTCGGTCTTCGACACCACCGACCCCAACAGCGCGGCCTTCCGCGAGGCCTCGCTGGCCTACGGCCAGGCCGGTGCGTTCTACAACCTGATCGCCTGCGTGGCGGCCTTTGCGATGGTGCCCTTCACGCGCCGCCTGGGCGCCGGCAAGGTGCACGCCTTCTGCCTGGCCGCCGGCGGTGTGGGCATGCTGATGCTGCCGGGCCTGCACGACCGCTGGATGATCTTCCTGCCGATGATCGGCGTGGGCCTGGCCTGGGGCAGCATCATGGGCAATCCGTACGTGATGCTGGCCAGCAGCATCCCGCCGCAGCGCACCGGGGTCTACATGGGGATCTTCAACATGATGATCGTGATCCCCATGCTGATCCAGAGCGCCACCCTGCCCTTCATCTACCGCAGCTGGCTGGGCGGCGATCCGCGCCAGGTGGTGATGCTGGGCGGTGCGCTGCTGCTGTGCGCGGCGGTGGCCACGCTGTTCGTGCGCGTGCCGCGCGAGGTGCCGGCGCGCTGACCGATCAGCCGGTGCGCTCGCTCATCAGCAGCTTCACACCGAAGCCGATGAAGAGCAGGCCGGCCACGCGGTCCAGCCAGTGCAGGCGGCGCTGCACCGCGGGGTGACCCGCCATCCAGGCCGCGGCCCAGGCCCAGCCCAGGTTCACCGGCAGGCTGCCCAGGTTGAAGACCACGCCCAGCGCCAGGAACACCGCCGTCTTGTGGGCGGCATCGGGTGCGATGAACTGCGGCAGGAAGGCCAGGAAGAAGATCACCACCTTGGGGTTGAGCACGTTGGTGGCGAAGCCGCGGCGGAAGGCGCCGCTCAGGTCGGTCGATGCGGTGGAGGCGGCCAGTGGCGTCGGCTGGCCGCCGCGCTGCAGCAGCGCCCGGGCGCCCATCCAGAACAGGTAGGCCGCGCCCACCCACTTCAACACCCCGAAGGCCAGTGCCGAGCCGGCCAGCAGCACGCCCAGGCCCAGCGCCGCGCCCAGCACATGGACGAAGCAGCCGGCCACCACGCCCAGGGCTGCCGCCACGCCGACCCGACGGCCGCCGCGCAGCGCATGGCTGACGATGCACAGCACGTCGGGGCCGGGCGTCAGGTTCAGCAGCCAGCCGGCCCCGATGAAGAGCAGCAGGGTGTGGGTGTCGGGCATGGCCGCAGTATCGGCCACGCCGCTGGCCTGCCCAGACCCTCAGGCCAGCAGCTGCAGGTCGAACAGCCGCTCGGTGCACCAGAGCATGGCCACCACGCCGGCCAGCGCCGAGCCGCCGCCCAGCACCCAGCGCCGGTAGCCCGGCTGCCGGTGTCCCCACCAGGCCAGCGGCAGCCACAGCGCCACCACGCCCAGCTGGCCCAGCTCCACACCCAGGTTGAAGCCCGCCAGGGTGCGCGCCAGGTCGGCCCGGTCCAGCCCGAGGTCGCTCAGCGCGCCGGCAAAGCCGAAGCCGTGCACCAGGCCGAACAGCGCGCTGATCTTCCAGCGCGGCGACGGCAGGAAGGGCCGCAGGTTGTCGATCGCCGTCAGCGCCACGCTGGCCGCGATCAGCGACTCGACCCAGCGCGTCGGTGGGCTGAACACCCCCAGCATCGCCACCGCCAGCGTCACCGAATGCGCCACGGTGAAGGCGCTGACGGTGCGCGCCACATCCAGCAGCACCGGGCGCCAGTGCGGCGCCGCTGTGCCCGCCGCGCCGCCCCGCAGCACCGCGGGCAGCAGCAGCACCCACAGGAACAGCAGATGGTCGGCGCCGATCAGGATGTGGTGGATGCCCTCGCCGATGTAGGCCGCCCAGCCGGCCGTGGCGGGCGCGCCCGCCGCCGACTGACCGGCCCGGGTCCAGGTCCGCTGATCGCCGGGGGCCAGCGGCATGGGCTCGGCGCCCGAGGCCGGCGGGTCACCTACCCAGCGCAGGATGGCGCGGTGCGCCGGGTCGCTGTGGGCGAACAGGCGGTACTGCAGCACCAGCGCAGCGGCCGCCGCGGGGCACTGCCAGTCGCGCCGCAGCACGGCATGGGTGCCGTCGGCATGCTCGTCCACCTGCACCGGGGCGAGCGGGCCGGCCGCACAGTCGCCGCCGGCGGGCGTGCCCAGGCCGAGCGCCGGCCGCAGCCAGGCGTCGAGGTCGGCCTGGCGCTGGCGCAGCTCACCCCAGGTGATGCGACCATCGTCGTCGGCGTCCAGCGCCAGTTCGCGGTCCAGGTCGCGCAGTGACACGTCCAGGCGTTGCTGCACCTGCTCGCCCACCACCGTGAGTGTCAGGTAGGCGGTGCTGGGCGCATGCGCCATCGCCACCCCCGAACAGGCCACCAGCCACAGGGCCAGCGCCAGCCGGCGCAGCGGTCGGCCCAGCGCGCTCATGAGCCCACCCCCGGGCGCGGCCGCTCGCTCGGCCAGCGCCGATCGACAAACCCCTGGGTGCGCGCCCAGGCGCGCACCGGGGCCGCGGCCTCGGGGCGGCCGGCCGCCTGCGCGGCGCGCAGCACGGCCAGCGCGTCGGCGGGCTCCTTCTGCAGCTGCCACTGGCCCAGCGCCAGTTCCAGCGCCACTGAAGCGCGGCCGCGCAGTTCCAGCTCGAAGCGCGACAGCTCGCGGGCGTGGCTGTTGTCCTGGCGCAGCCGGGCCGCATCGAAGCGGGCCTGGAGCTGCGCGATGCTGGCCGCCGCGGCGGGGTCGCCCAGCCGCTGCTGCGCCAGCGCCAGGCGCAGCAGCAGCGCATCGGCCTCAGCGCGGTCAGCCAGCAGGCGCAGCACCTCGCGCTCGCGGCGCTGGTCCAGCAGCCAGTCGGCATGGGCCGCCAGGGCGTAGACGCCGGGCGAGCCGGCGGTGGCCTCGCGGAACAATGGGCCGGCCTCGGCCGAACCCAGGCGGGCGGCCAGCTCGGCGCGCACCAGTGCCAGCCAGGCGGTGTCCAGCCCGCTGCCCGCCGCGCGCCGCGCGATCGACGCCAGGGTGCGCTGGGCAGCCTGCGGATCGCGCCCCTGCAGGCTGTCGAGTTCGGCCAGGCAGACCTGGCCGGTCCAGGCCGTGGCGGGGCCCAGGGCCTGGTCAACCCCGGCGGCCAGGCGCTCGCAGCCGGTGCGCGCCTGCGCCCAGTTCCCCAGCACCTGGTGCAGCGTGGCGCGGGTCCACTCGGCCTGGGCACGCACGGCCAGCGGCACCGGTGGCGTGGCGCCCGCGGGCGCGTCGGCCAGCGCATCCAGATCCGCCAGCGCGGCGCTGAAGTCGTGCTGGTTCTGGCGCAGTGTGGCCCGCAGCAGGCGCACCGGCGGGGGCGGCGCGGCCAGCCCCCACCAGGGCGCCAGCGCGGCCTGGGCGGGGCCCAGCTCGCTGGGGTCGCCGCGGGTGCGGGCGCGCTCCAGGGCCTCGCGGGCCAGTGCCAGCGCCAGCGGCAGCCGGGTGGGGTCGGCGCGCGGGGCCTGCAGGCGTGCGCGCTGCGGCGGCGCGTCGCCCAGCCGGGTGGGCAGTTGCTGCAGCAGCTCGGCGTCGTCGCCGGGGGTTCTGGGCGCGGCCGGCGCGGCAGGGGTGAACAGCGCCGCCAGCACGCCCAGCGCGGCGCCCATCAGGCGGTGTGACAGAGGTCCGGACATGGTGGGTGGGGGTCAGGACAGGGAGAGCGGCCGTGGCATCGCGCCCCGGCCGCACGGGGACGCGCTGGCCGCCGCGTCGGGCGGCCAGCGGCGTCAGCGGCCGATCACATCGCGCCGGGCGTGGGCGTGTTCAGGTACGGGAAGCCCGGCAGGAAGGGCGTGACCGCCTGGTCCACCGCGTCATGCAGCTTGAACGAGGTGGCGCCCAGCGGCACCGCCGACGGCTTGCACTTGGCGCCGAAGCCCAGTGCGTCGGTCGTGCCATTGGCCATGCACAGACCGCCCATCATCGCCACCAGCGAGATGTCGACCACATCGTCCTTGGGCCGGCGGCCGTTGGGGTAGCCGGCCAGGTCGTTGCCGCCGGCCAGCAGGTTGCCGACGATGCCCAGGCGGTTCTGCTGCGCGAAGGGCACCGGCGGGATCGCGGTGTTCAGGCGCAGCATTTCAGACGGCACCACATTCGCCGGCCGGTTGACGCCCGCGATGCCGGTCAGGAAGGTGGTGCTCAGGTCGGTGCGCGGGTAGTTCTTGGGCGCGATGCCGGGCAGGCCCAGCGCGATCTTCAGCAGCTTGGGCAGGGTCGGGTGGGTCACGTAGGTGGCGAACTGGCCGTCGGCGGCGGGCGCCGAGGCGTTGAAGCGGTTCTTGTCGGGCAGGCCGATGACCACCTCGTTGACCAGGGGCATGCCCAGGCGCGACACCTGCACCCAGTCGCCCTGCACGCGCTCGGTGCGCTGCAGGCCGCTCTTGGGATCGGCCTCGAGCAGGCGGCTCTGGCGCAGGCTGGCGGTGGTCCAGCCACCGATCACCGGCTCACCCGGGCGGGTCAGGCAGGCCTTGGGAATCTCCAGCGCCAGCGTGGTGACGTTGCTGCTGGCGATCGGGTTGGGTACGGCGCCCAGGTAGGCCGGGTCGGTGATGACGGCGGCCGGCGCATGCACCAGGTCGAAGACCACGCCCAGGTTGACCGCGAAGCCTTCGGCGCGTTGGCCGACGAACATCCGTCCCGGGGTGGCGCAGCCCGGCAGGTTGATGTTGTAGAGGTGCTTGGCCGCGTAGGCCGGGTAGTCGGCAATCGTCTTGGTGCCGATGTTGTCGACCGGCTTGTCGAAGACGCTGGCGCCGGTGTCGGCGTTGGTGACCGTCCAGGCCGTGCCCTTGCGGCGGTCCCCCTGCATCAGCGTGACGGTGAAGGTCTGCGCCACGTTCAGGTTGGCGTCCGCCACGTTGGCCACCGGGCCGGCCTGCACCAGGGGGATGGGCACGCTCTTCGAGCCCACCGGCAAGGCGATGCCCTTGCCGCCGGCCAGCTGGTTGCTGAAGCGGAACTGGAAGCTCAGGTCTTCCTGGGCATCGCCGTTGTTGTCGATGTGGATCTCGTACAGCGCGTTCGGATCCATCGAGAAGTAGTTCGGGCCGCCGTAGGCGTCCTGCAGCGGCTGGTAGTTGGCGATCAGCGTGACGAAGTCCGAGCGGCCCGGCTCGTAGCTGGTGAACAGGTAGAAGTCGGTGCCGTCGACCTTGGGCGCGGTGGTGATGAAGGGTGCTTCGCGGTGGCTGGATGCGCCGGCCGGCACGCTCAGGGCGCACAGGGCGGCGGCAACCAGGGGCGCCAGGCGCAGGGTGGAAGGGATCATGGTGGCTCCTCAATCGGTGATGGGTGGGACCCGGCGGCCTGGCCGGGTCTGCGGTCTGTACGAGCCGGTCAGGGGCGCGGATGCGGGCACGGGCATCTCCCTGCCGGGCCCTGGGGCACTGCATCCAGCCGCCGGGCTGCTGCGTACGCGGGCGCGTGACGGGTGCATCTGCGGCGGCTGCCGCTGCGTAGAGACCCTGGACCCGACCCACCCACCGCCTGGAGCCCCCATGCCGTTCCTAGAATCCGCCCAATCTGTTGCTGCACGGGTGACCCGCCATGGCTGAGCTTTCCGATCCCGCCTCGCCCGCGCAGGCGCAGCTGGCCCTGTGGCTGTCGCGCGTCGCCCTGGGCGACCGCGCGGCCTTTCGCCACCTGTACGACGCGGTCGGCGGCCGGTTGCTGGGTGTGATCCTGCGCATCAACCGCGACCGTGCGCAGGCGGAAGACCTGCTGCAGGAGGTCTTCGTCAAGATCTGGGGCGCGGCGGCCAGCTTCGACGGCCAGCGCGCCCAGCCCCTGACCTGGATGACCGCCATCGCCCGCCACCGCGCGATCGACAGCCTGCGTCGCCGGCAGGCCGAGCCGGTGTGGGTCAGCACGCGGGGCCTGGACGACGACCCCGACGATCTGCTCGACACCCTGCCCAGCGACCACCCCGGCCCGCAGGACCTGCTGGCGCGTGCGCTGGAGGACGGCGCGGTGCGCGGCTGCCTGGGCGGCCTGCGTGCCGAACAGCAGCAGAGCCTGGCGCTGGCCTTCTACGACGGCCTGACCCACCCCGAGCTGGCCCAGCACCTGGGCCAGCCGCTGGGCACCGTCAAGAGCTGGCTGCGACGCGGCCTGCAGGCCCTGCGCAGCTGCCTGGAACGCAGCGGCGCGATCGAGCCGACGGGAGCCTGAGATGGACTACTCCCGCCCCCGTCTGGCCGATCGCCTGGCCTGCGAGTACGTGCTGGGCACGCTGCGCGGCGCCGCACGACGCCGCTTCGATGCGCTGCTGCCGGCCCACCCGACGCTGCGCCGCGCGGTGGCCGCCTGGCAGGAGACGCTGCTGCCGCTGGCCGGCAGCATCGCGCCGGTGACACCGTCGGCACGCGTGTGGCAGGCGATCGAGGCGCGGCTGTTCGGGCCATCGCCCACCGCCGCCGCGCCCGCGCCCTGGTGGCAGCGGCTGCTGCCCTGGCGGGTGGCCGCCGGCCTGGCCAGCACGGCCGCACTGGCCTTGGCGGTGGCACTGGCGGTGCCGCCGCCGCCCACCGCGCCGGTGCTGGTGGTGCTGATGCCCAATGCCAACGCCAGTGTCACGTCGGCCCAGCTGTCCCAGGCCCGGTTCGTCGCCAGTGTCAGCGCCGATGGCCGCGGCCTGGTGCTGCGTCCGCTGGACACGCTGAGCGTGGACGCCGGTCGCGCGCTGGAGCTGTGGGCGGTGCCCGCCCAGGGTGCCCCGCGCTCGCTGGGCCTGGTGGCCAGCGACCGCTCGACACGTCTGCTGCGCGACAGCCTGCTGCAGAACACCGCCGCCTTCGCGGTCAGCGTCGAGCCGGAAGGCGGCTCGCCCTCGGGCGCGCCCACCGGGCCGATCATCTCGGTGGGCTCGCTGAGCTGAGCGACCGGGGCCCGCGCCGCACCTGGGCGCGCCGCCGGTCAGCCCGCCGAACTCAGCCCGCCGTCCGGGCGGGCCCGGCCACCGACTCGCGCACCACCACCGGCCCGGCGATCTTGGTCAGCGCGCGCGGCAGGCGCTCGCCCGCCGCCAGCGACAACAGCAGCTCCACCGCGGTGCGGCCCATCTCCTCGTTGGGCAGCACCAGGGTCGTGAGCGGCGGGTGGGTGTGGCGCGAGATCTCCTGGTCGTCATAGCCGATCACCGAGACATCGGCCGGCACGCGCAGGCCCAGGTGCTTGAGCGCCTCCAGTGCACCCAGCGCCATCAGGTCGTTGGCGCAGAAGATGGCGCTGGGCGGGCGCGGCAGCGCCATCAGCGCCAGGGCCTGCTCGTAGCCGCTGCCCGACATCCAGTCGCCTTCGCGCAGCAGCTGCGGATCAAAGGGCAGGTCGGCCGTGGCCAGCGCACGGCGGTAGCCCTTCAACCGGTCCTGGGCGGCCTCCATCCAGGGCTCGCCATTGATAAAGGCGATCCGGGTGTGCCCCTGCGCGATCAGGTACTCGGTGGCCGCGTGGCCGCCGGCGACTTCGCTGGGCACCACGGCCGGCAGACGCCGCCGGTCATCGTGGCAGTTCAGCAGCACCAGCGGCCGGGCCAGCAGGGCCTCGGGCACCTCGACGGGGCGCGTGAAGATCGTCGAGTACACCACCCCGACCAGACCGGGCTGGTTCAGCATCGCGGCGATGGTGGCGTTTTCCTGCTCGGGGTTGCTGCGGGTGACGGCCACCTGCAGCACGCAGCCCTGCTCCCAGGCGGCGTCCCGGGCGCCATCCAGGCTCACCACCGGGTGCGGGCTGGTCGAGATCTCGTCGACCAGGTAGCCGATCACCGCCTGCTGCTTGGCCAGCGCGTTGGGCAGCGACGGGTCGCGGTGCGGCAGGCGGTAGCCCAGGGCCATGGCCTCCTGCAGCACGCGGGCGCGCGTGTCCGCCGACAGGCGGGCCCCGCTGGCGTTGTTCAGCACCATGGACACCGTCGATTGCGAGACGCCCGCCGCCTTGGCGACGTCGGTCATCGTGGGGCGGCGGGTGCGCGGTGGGGACGTCCGGCTGGGGCTCATGGTGGATGCACGGTCGGTCACGTGGGCTGGCGATTGTCCCAGGCTGCCGCGTAGCCGTCCGGGTTGCCGCTCTGCCAGCGCCAGGCGTCGGCACACATCTGCTCGAGGCTGCGCGTGGCCTGCCAGCCCAGCAGCTCGCGCGCCCGCGTGGCGTCGGCGTAGTAGCTGGG